>PBMN01000072.1:0-15063 GCA_002722675.1 Opitutaceae bacterium | reverse complement strand
CCGACTGTCGAAGACGGCATACGAGGTATGGCGTTTATCGCAACCGCAGTTAAGAGCTCCAACAGCAAATCAAAGTGGACTAAGATGCTGAAATAGGGGGTCTCCCAAAACTTTACTAAAAGGCCAATCCGTGAGGGTTTGCCTTTTTCTTTAATCTTAAATCACCCTTTTCCATCAACAAATTCACGGACAACGTCGAGAAAACCAAGAGCCCCAGAAGATAAATATCGTCGCTCGTGGGTGAGGGCAAAGAGCAGACGAGACATCTTAAGCGATTTCATCGACTTGAAAACCACATCGCAGGGCGAAATCGACTCACGAGCCATTTCTGGTAAGATCGCTAAACCGAGACCGCTGTGCACTAGGGCGACTGCAGTGCTCACCTGCGAACAGTAAGCCGCGGTTTTTGGCTCGAAGTCGTTTCTTTCGAAAAACTCCATAACCTTTGCCCCTAGGGCGGCAGATTCTCCCAAAACGATCAACGGCTCATCTTTGAAGTCCTCGATGGAAATATCCTCTCTTTTCGCCAAAACATGCCCTCGAGGAACGACAAGATTGAGTTTTTCTTGGATAATGGGCTCCGCATCTACCTGTGAAACGCCACCGGCATAGGAAGAGATTACGACATCAAGGTTCCCACAAACCAAATTCTCTAGAAGCGCCCGCCTTAGATTTTCGTCGACCCTAATCCGAAGCTCAGGAAATCGTTCGCAACAGGCTTTGAGTACAGGGGGTAAAAGAAACGGGGCTACCGTCGGAGTTACTCCAATGCGAAGGTTCCCATTGAAGTCACTCGCACTTTCACGGATTTCCCGGACCGCGTTATCCGCTTCCATTAGAATCGAGCGGGCCCGCTTCTCGAACTGCTTTCCCGCTGAGGTTAGCTCCACTCGCCTTCCCAAGCGATTGAAAAGGCGGTTCCCCAATTCATCCTCCAGCTTAATGATCTGAGCGCTCAGCGATGGCTGGGATACAAAGGACTTTTCAGCGGCACGAGTGAAGTTTTGCTCCTCCGATATGGCTAAGAAATACCTGAGTTGATGCATTTCCATAGTTTTAAACTATGGATAGTATAAGTTATAAGTATTTCAAGTTATAATGAAAGTGTGCGATACTCCACTCGTCAGCCAAAACTGACTAAAAAAATGAACACAAAAACCAAGTGTAACATAATCGCTTCAACTATCCTGGCTCTAGTGCCATTTGGGCTTTTCGGGTTTCAAATACCCGCTGGAGAGCTCATCGCGGGAGTTGCAATCACTGCAGCCCTCGTTGGTCTCGGAGTTATGGATCTTGAGCAGCGAGCTTATTCTAGCTTCAAGCGGGGACCGCGGACGCGGGCCTAAGAAGAATTCTATCGATTCTAGATTTTTGAATGGGATCAGAGAACCATGAAACGATTATTCTGAAACAGAAAACAAACCGGCGGTCGTTCCAAAGGGGCGACCGTCGCGAAATTGACGCCAAAAAGGGAGGAGTCACATTCCAAAGACGAAGCCATCTATCAAAAGTAGATGGCTTTTAAATGGCGGGGGATCAGCAAAATGGACCTATTAAATGAGGTTTCTGGGATTCGCCTCGTATCACCTTCTCCCGCTTGGCTATCAAATCTCCAGGTCAACGACTTCTCCTTCCACGATCAGTCTTGTAGAGTCGAGCCTAAGACGGGCCGCATCAATTCCTTCCGCGATTCCCTTAATTTCGCCTTTAGCTAGCTCAACTTCCTCTTTTCTGACATTTTCATTAATCTTACGCAGATCAACTAGCCGCCGAAGCTCGGCTCCCAGCACCGATTTCATTTCCGACTTTGCGGACTGCTTTATGTTGGTGGACTCCTTTCGGGCAATTTCCTCAGCTCCATTTAGCATCGATTGAAGAATATCTCGATTGAAACCGGGATTTTCCAAAAATCGATTCAGTGATCCATCGATTAACTGAGTTTGTTCCCAAGCCGGATCGTGTTCATGAGTCAGGTCGTCTCCACGAATATCCACCAGAATTCTTATCGGTGTAGGTGCCATAAACCGATCCACATGCAGATGGGCCTGAGTCACTGGTTCCAGAACAAAAATAGCTTCCAGCAGAATGTTAGATTGGTCTGATTCCCTGATGCTAAAGGCCGAAACACCTACCTCGGAATTGATAAGCAATGCCATTGACTCAAGGACAAGCGGGTGGTCCTGCGATATGAATTCGATGTCTTCACGCACAATTGCCCGCTCTCGATCAAAAGTCGCCAAAACCCCCCCGCAAGGTATCCTTGGAAAAGACTCCACGTAGGCATGTCGGCTGTCAAAAAAAACTTCGCCCGCTTCGTGTTCTTCAATCCGCACCCCATAGTGGTCCAGCAGGTCGAACAACATGGTGCGACTCGTAGAATCGTTCTCCGTTCGACGGATATTGTCCACCACCTTTGTGGCCACTGTCTGATCAAATGAATTCAATTCTAACAAACGGTCTCTGCCAAGACGCAACCTTTTCGTGAGCTCCTCGCGAAAAGCGATCGTTTCCTCAACAAAGGCCTCAAGCGCTTCTCGGTTGCCTTTTTTCTGGCCACGGCCATATTTCAAGGCTCCCTCTAGTAACCGAGTACTGAACGCATCCTTGTACTCAACGCTGCCGTGAGCGCAAACTTCGAAAGCGTCCAAACCTTGATGAAACCAGTCTGCGACAAACTCTTGCGGGCTCCCCACAATGTAAGGCAAATGAATCTGAATTGTAGCTGTTTGGCCGATACGGTCCAACCTTCCTATGCGCTGTTCAAGAAGTCCTGGGTTGGCTGGTACATCAAATAAGACGAGATCATGAGCGAACTGGAAATTTCTCCCTTCGCTGCCAATCTCCGAGCAAAGCAGAATCCTCGCGCCTTCTGGTTCCGCAAACCAGGCCGCATTCCGGTCTCGTTGAACCAGCGGCAGCTCCTCATGAAACAACGCAATTTTAACGTTAAGCCTTTCCTGCAACGCGGATTCGATCGCTAGCACTTTCCGCTTCGACTTGCATATCAACAGTATCTTGGCGTTACGTTTCCCCTTTAAAAAAGACACCAGCCATTCCAGCCGAGGGTCACCCTTAAACTGGTACCGAATTTCATGTTCGTTTTCATTGAACTCCGCTTCAAATTCCTTCGCCAATCTGCTGAGTAGCGCGTTTGAGTCACCAGTGGGATCAAGAGGAGCTGGGCAGTACATTCTTTTGGGAAACCCTGTCATGTTTACCCGGGAATTCCGAAACACAACCCGACCCGTTCCATGTTCGTCCAGCAATGCTTTCAATAAAACGTCCTTGGCTCCTAGCTTTCCGCTTTCAAAGTCTGCCAACCGCTTTTCGAGGCCGCCTAGGTCCTTAACGAAAATCAGTTTCAAGGCAGATCGATCCGCCGTAGACAGTGCGACCTCGTCAACGATCTTTCCAGCCACTCTCGCCACCGACTCAAAACCTTCCATCTCGTTCTTAAAGGCTTCCAAGTCACTGTAACGATTCGGATCCAGCAAACGAAGGCGGGCAAAGTGACCCTCGAGACCCAACTGTGTAGGCGTAGCTGTCAACAAAAGAAGCCCAGGGCTTTCCCGTCCCAGCAAGTCTACAAGCTCGTATTCAGAGCTCTGGGAATCGGGAGCCCATTCCAAATGATGGGCCTCATCAACAACTACGAGTTCCCAGCCTGCCTCAATCGCCTGGCCGGACCGGATGGCGTTCCCCGTTAGAAAATCGATGCTGCACAAAACCAGTTGCTCATCCAAAAATGGGTTCATCCCCGTATTGCTTCCCTCCGCGGCAAGGCATCGCTCTTCATCAAAAATGCTGAACCATAAGTTAAATCTGCGAAGCAGTTCTACGAACCATTGATGTATCAATGATTCTGGTACAAGGATTATAATACGCTCCGCTTTCCCGATGGATCTTAAACGCTGAATGATCAAGCAAGCTTCAATGGTCTTACCCAGCCCTACTTCATCCGCCAGGAGCACACGTGGTGATTGCCGTTTTGAAACCTCGTGCAGAATGTACATTTGATGGGGAATCAAATCAACCCTGCCCCCAGTGAAGCCCCGCATTGGAGACCTTCGCAGCTCATTCTGCACCCTCAAGGTTTTGTAACGTAAATCAAAAACCTCTCCCGGATCCGCCAAACCACTCATCAATCTATCATGAGGCGAACTAAAACTCGCTGAATTCGAAAGATCGCTTTCACAGATTTCAAACCCACTGGCGTCGTAGTAGAGCAGACCCGATCTTTCTTCAACAACTTCGACAGTATAAGTCTTTCCTTCGTGAGAAGTGATTTTTTCCCCTTCTCGGAAACGAGCCCGCTTGAGGACAATCGTATCAGATGCGTACAATCGCTCCACCCCCGAGGCCGGGAAAGCAATTCCTACCTGAAAATTACTTACACTGACTACCGTTCCCAAACCCAATTCCGGTTCTGGCTCACTGATGTAACGTTGTCCCGAGACAAATCCTGACATTATTTACGCTATCAACACAGATAATGGGTCAAACCAACCAAAATCGTACAGTTGGCCGAATCTTACTTTGGGAGCAAAACAAAAACAAACTTGAGACAGCAGCCACAAACTTACCCATTTGATTGTTTAGACCAAAGGAAGATTCGCTTGCCTGCCACGAAAGCAGCATTCGATTTTCAGAGAGAATTATTATTCGCCAATCAATCATGGTGAAATTCATCTAAATTTCACACGCGTTTTCATCTAGCGTATACAATCGATAGTTGTCCGTATATTTATCTATATTTTAAGGAAAAGCTACCGTTTTTAAAACGATTCAGAGAACACTCTTCTGCAGTGACGGAGATTCTCTTCTTCTCGAGGGGGAAACTATTTAACAATCCCCTTTGCATGACGATCTATATTTGAGCGTTGCGAGGGACCAATAAAAGCAGAGCTGAATCGATTTTTTTACCTGAAGATTTATGATACGGGAGTCTCATTCAACCACCAAGTCGCCAAAGCGCATAGTTGCAGCTGAGCTCGAGGAAAGGCTGAATTCTTCCAATCTCGAGCTTCCTGTAATGCCCAGAGTTGCCAGCAAAGTTTTCACGCTGACGAACGACCCAAAGTCGGAGGTCAGCGATCTATCAAAGCTAATCCATAGCGATCAGTCTATCGCCTCTCACGTTTTGAGAATAGCAAACTCTGCCGCTTATGGAGGAGGCGAACAAATCGTGTCGCTCCAGCAAGCAGTTACCCGCCTTGGCATGAATCTTCTCGGAGAAGTCGCGATCGCTGTATCAATACAGAGCGACTTATTTAAGGCTCCGGGTTTTGAAGCACAAATCACCCAACTTCTCCGTCACGCTCTTGCTTCTGCTTCCTACGGGAAAGAGATTTCGCGCAAGCGCCGTCGCAATGTTGAAGGACAGTTTCTTTGCGGCCTTCTCCATTCAGTGGGAAAACCGATTGCGGTTCAACTAATCGCGAAGATCACAAAGGAAAAGGATCTCGAGCTCGATAAGAAAAGCGTTGCCCAGCTCGTCGGAGCTTTCCATCGGAAGATCGCAACCAAAGTTGCAGTTGACTGGAAACTGCCCGAACAGCTGCAAGTTACGACGATCTACTACAGACGCTATGAATCCGCTCCCAGCTTCAGGGAGGAGTCCGCAGCTACTTATCTCTCGCAACTGTTGGCAAGTTGGATAATCAATCCCACCAATTTTAAAGTGAACGAACTCATCATGGACCCAGTTTTCGGATTTCTAAATTTCTATCCAGATGATGCTGAGGACCTCCTCGATAAAAAAGACGATGTAAAGACCATGGTATCGGCGATGGAGATATGAGCATAGAGGAGGAATTCGACCTAATCGTTATTGGTTCTGGCCCCGGTGGACAAAAAACAGCGATCGAGGGCGCCAATGCCGGCCTGAAGGTCGCGCTTATCGATCGCGAGCGAAAAGTGGGCGGTACCTGCGTCCACCATGGAACCATTCCGAGCAAGACGCTTCGCGAAGCGGCTCTGACAATTACAACTCTACGCCGCAACGCAGACGTATTTGATTTCAAGCTGAAAGACGACATGGAGGTTTCGACCTTGATGAAACGTCTCGATTCAGTCCTTGGTTCCTACACCGATTTCATTTCTGAGTACCTGACAAGCCAAGGGATCTCCTACTTTCACGGTCGGGCGTCCATCTCAGACGCTAATACGGTCTGCCTCACAACGCTCAAAGGATCCTCTAGTCTTCTTAGCACTAAATATATCGTGATTGCAACCGGATCGAAGCCTAGAACGCCCGCAGACATCGAAGTCGATCACGAGAACATCCTCGATAGCGACTCCATACTCAGTATGATCTACCTTCCTCGTTCGCTTACTGTTGTGGGTGGGGGCGTCATTGCTTCTGAGTACGCATCCATTTTCTCCTTACTAGGAGTCAAAGTTACGATGTTTGACCGAACGTCCCGTCCGCTCATGTTCATGGAGCCAGAGTGTACTGAAAAGTTCCTGAACCACTTCACAACAAATGGTGGTGAGTATATCGGCAAGGCAAAGTACGAGAGCATTAAGTGGGACTCGGTTTCACAGGTAATCACCAAACTGGACAACGGTACCGTAGTCTCTAGCGACAAAATGCTTGTTGCTCAAGGCCGTATCGCAAACACACACGGGCTTGGCCTCGAAGATCTCGGTATCGAGCTTGGAAGAAACGGGACCATCTCCGTTGATGATAACTATCAGACATCTATCGAAGGCCTGTACGCAGTCGGGGACGTCATTGGACCTCCTTCTATCGCTTCCGTATCCATGGAACAAGGCCGGAGAGCCATATGCCACGCCCTCGGAACTGATCCAGGCAGCAAATTTGAACTGGTCCCCATTGGCATCAACGCGGTTCCTGAACTTTCTAGCGTGGGGCTCTCGGAGGATCAGGCCCGGGAAAAATACGGTAACGATATCATAATCGGACGCGCAAGTTTTGATGAAGTTGCTCGCGGTCAAATTGCGGGTTTCAAAGATGGGCTTCTCAAAATGATCGCCGACTCCAAAACGTTGAAGATCCTAGGAGTTCATGTTGTCGCAGAGGGCGCAACCGACTTGATACATGTCGGGGAAATGGCGATTCTGAACAACAACGACGTTCGAGTATTTTTGGAAAACGTAATGAACTTTCCAACTCTTCGCGAAGCTTACCGTATCGCAGCTCTAAACATCATCACCAAGCACGCTGAGAGGCTAGCTCGTAAACCAGAGTCTCGCATCCAGAATCTGATCGAACAGGCAGAGCTCAACTAGAGAGTACTGCCCGCTAACAAAGGTTCAGATCTTTGCCATTGCGATTCAGCTTCTCAGCGATTGGGCTAGAGGCGTAATGACTGACATTAGATCGCCTCGTATTTCGATTCTTTATTGCCGGCAGTGTCGCTGGATGATGCGAGCTGCTTGGCTCGCCCAGGAAGTTCTCACCACTTTCTCCGAAGAAATCGGTGAAGTTGCCCTTCAGCCGGGAACGGATGGCGTCTTGGAGATCCGGTTAAATGGAGATCTCCTCTATTCAAGAAAGACAGAGGGCCGGTTTCCGGAGGCAAAAGAGGTTAAACAGCTGATTCGCGATCGAATCGCTCCCCAGAGAGATCTAGGCCACAGCGACCGGAAACCTTAAAAACGGCTATTGTTGCTGAAACCCCCAGCTCTCAATCCACTCAGTTTCTTTGAACCCGACAACTCCTCCCGTAGCCCAAATTGCGAAGGGGCGCTTTACCAAGTTTCCATTTTTTCCCAGTAAATCGAACGCTTCCTTTTCGCTAAGGGATGAAATCTTGTCTTTGAGGTTGAGGGCTCGGTAATCACCCCCGGATACATTAAAAAGGCGTCTCATATCACCTTGGTAATAGCTAAGCATCTTGGCAAGCTCATCCCGCTTCGGAGGGGTTTCGCGAATCGCTAGGTTTTCGAATTCGATATTCCGCTCTTTAAGCCACTTAAGAGCCTTCCGGCATGAATCGCATCCTTTGTATGAATACAAACGTAACATACTCTTATGATCAAGGTGTTTTTCAATCCCAGCAACCTAGAAATCGATGGTCATTTCGAATAGCTCCTAAATGATAATCTATTCAGCCAATGATGCCAGAACTCAGGTGGATCCACTGAAACTCGAACGTCGCCTGAACCATTTGGGTGGCGAAAACCGAGCGAATACGCGTGAAGCATAAAGGCGTTTGCGCGATCCGAGGAATAAAAACGGTCTCCTACGATTGGATGGCCAGCCTCAAGACAGTGTAGACGTATCTGATGCGTTCTGCCCGTCTTAGGTAGGGCTTGGATCCATGAATACTCCCTGTCACTTCCAAGAACACGAAAAGTGGTTTTTGATGGCTTCCCTATATCAATGCTGTTTGCCCACCTGCCCTCCGACAATGGCCTGATCTTCGTCTCCACCTTATTCGTCCGTTTATCCCAACTCCCAACGACTATCATCCAGTATTCCTTTCTAATCTTCTTCTTCTCAAACAGCTCCGACAGCTCACGATTCCACTTCTGGTTTTTCGCAAAAAGCACTAGACCGCTTGTGTCTCTATCCAGGCGATGAAGTGGTCTGGAATGATTCCCCGCGTAATCTTTGACCCAGTCCGTCAAGGTGCCTTCGCCCGAATTGAAGCCTTCGACGAGCACACCTTGCGGTTTGTCTAGAATCAGCAAATCTTCGTCTTCGAAAACAACTTTGGGAGCCCTATCCAAATCAGACGACAACTTGCCTGGCCAAACACGATCAGTCAACCTTGTCTAAAGACCGGTGAGATCGTAAATTTCAATCAAAGCCACACCCGTTTCATCATTGTTCCCGGCTACGATAGCCGTATACAAACCGGGCTCGAGCCATAAAAAGAAAGCACTATCACCACTCCCCTCAGTTAAGTCAAAGGCTCCTGCCGACGACATCAACGAAGCAAGTTGCTCCTTCTCAGGTTGGACATCCCAATCGTCATTCGAATCGATCACGCTGAAGCCTCTGTACAAGCTTAAGGTTGGGTCCGAAACTACATTGTTAACGCCTTGCGGAACGATACCCGTCCCTATAGCACGAATCAGAATTCTCTTTGGGAGGTTGCCTTCAATCACAAATCCGGCAATGAGCACTTCCGATCCAGTGCCTACTCGACCACGCATCGACACATTCGCAAGCGATACTTCCGTGTCATCAGCATCAGCGTTGTAAACCTCAACAAGAGCGATACCCGATTCTCCTCCATCATTGGCGACAATCGCAGTATAAACACCACTGGTAAGAGACACAATGTCCACGCTGTCGGTTGATCCTTCGTCTAGTGCAAACGCCCCCACTCTCGCCATCTCCTTCAGAAGAATTCCGGCATAAGCGCTTTGACCCCAGTCGTCGTTACCTCCAAACTGGCCTGCTTGCCCAAAAAATGACACCGATGGATCTTCAAGGAAATCTGACACCCCTTGATCCAGCAATCCTGGCCCGACCGCTCGGATCAACAGATTTTTCTCACCTGAACCCACGACCGAAAACCCTGCAATGATTACTTCCTCTCCGCTCAATGGAACCCCCCGCAGGGCTATATTGAACAATCGTTCCTTGTTGGCAACGGGCGGTACATACCCTTCTAAGTTACCTCTTCCTGCCTGTCCGCCTCGAAATTTTGGCCATACGGAATTCGACAATCGAGCTCCGTTTGAATACGCATACAACTTCCCATCGTTGTTTCCAAAATACAAAGCACCGTCTGAACCAAGGGCTACGGAAGAATCAATAATTCCAGCGAAGCCTATCTGTTGTAGAATTGTCCCATCTGGCGAAACCAGATTCAGATAGCTCAAAGTATTATCAATGAAGGAACTGGCGTAAATTCTACCCACTTCATCCACAACTGCGGAAGTAAAGTAGTTCGCTCCAATACTCGTCCTCCAAACAAAATTCCCATTTGTATCCAGAGAGTAAAGAAACCCATCCCGTGACGAGATCAGCACGTTGCCATCGATACTCAATGTCGGAGATGCATCAATGACGCCTCCAGTCTCATATTCCCACAGGAAAGAGCCGTTGTCTGAATCCAAAGCGTAGACAAAGAAATTGTTGGACCCAAAATACAATGCTCCCTTTCCATCTAGCATACAGCTGGATGTTATTTTAGCTTCTCGCCCCAAGGCACCGTTTTCGGTGGGAACTTCAAAAGTCCAAATCTCGGCCCCGGTGCTCCTATCAATTGAAAACACAGTTCCGGTGCTCGACGCGAGATATAGGTTTCCTGAAGGTCCGATAACAACCGATGAATCCAGTTCACCTTCAATAAAGACATCCCAAAGCAATTCACCCACTGGACTTAATGCGTACAGAAATCCATCGGCACCCCCAAAGTAGATCTCACCACTGTTCGAAACCGCTGGCGATGAGAACACAAGGCTATCCGTTTCAAAGGACCACTGTACAGTACCGTCAGCAGTTGCCAATGCGTATAAATTATTATCCCACGATCCTATATAGATAGTTGATTCGTCAGGGCTAAGCGCTGCACTAGACTCGACCCAGTCGCCCGTTTGAACAGACCATCTTTCACTTCCATCCTTATCAATCGAATACACTTTTCCATCAATCGAGCCAAAATACAGATTTCCGGCATTATCTATCGTTGGGGAGCTGAAGATAGCGTCACCCGTCTGGAAGGCCCATAACTGACCTCCTATCTTCGCACTCGATAAAGATACCAGAAAAAATGGGGCTAAAATTAGAAACGCGATTTTCAGAATTGCAAAATGCATCTCGTTATTAGCTCTGATTCGCAACTTCTTGGGCTGAGGACAAGGTTAATTGAATTTCGCTTCCCGAAGAAGAGGAACGAGTTAACTCCAGCGTTGCACCCAAGTGCCTTGCCAGTTGCTGGCTGATAGCAAGCCCGATTCCGGCTCCCGCAGTTTTACTGCTTTGAATAGGGGAGAAAAGGTTGCTTTTCGCTATCTCCGAAAATCCAGGTCCTGTATCTATTATCGTGAATACAACCTCCTCGTTTAGCGAGGCTATCCGGGTCTCGACTTCTCCTCCTTCTGAGACCGCTTCGATTGCATTGTCTAACAAGTTGGAAAGGATCAATTTCGCAATATTGGCATCACGAGCCGACAATAATATCCTAGCTTCACTTCTAACGCCAAAATCCAGCTCTTTTTCCTGGGCCTTGAGTTCGAACTTATTTCTCAAGTACTGAGCGATCCCTTCTCCACTAAGGGTTTCCATTTCGTCAAAATCTTCGTTTTTGAGAACGTCAACGACTTCGTTTATCATCGCTTGCATACGGCTTGTCGCTTTCCGAGCATCCGCCCAGTCATCCTGCTCTAAATCCTCTCCGTTTGATCTTAAGTGCTCTCGGATCCCCGCAAGTGGATTATTTAAACCGTGTATCAGGTGGGATGCAACCGCCCCAATCGCTGACGTTTTCGCGACCATCGCTAATTCCGCGTTCGCCTTAGCCAATCTGGCTGCTCTCTCAGCCACTTCCTTATTGGCATTACGTAACCCCCAAAAAGACCAGATAAAGACTACTGAAACGAGCAAAATGCCGCTAAAAAACGCCAGCGAAGCTTGCTTGGTCAGGTTGGCGTCAATAATCCTTAACTCATCCCGAACATCATACCCATCCATGAGATATCGGGCCAGGTACTCAATTCGTACCCCGTCCCTGCCGAGAATCGGAATGCTCAGTTCAATTTCAGGCTGAGGACTCGATCCGGGCTCAACGTAATTACCTTCTGGCAAATAGACTGCCCATGGTGATGCGGTCTGCATTCGCTCGACTGAGTCTAGACTCAATTCCAATTCTTCGATTTCAGCAGGCACCCCTGCCAAATATTGGCCAGCCGCATCAAAAACTTGGATGCCTAAAGCTCCGTCTACTTCCTGAGCAGACATCAAAGAGAAAATGATTGCATCATCAAAGTCGAGAATCCCAGACAGTTCGTCTGAGACACCTTGCTCAACTTGAAACTTTGATACCGGACCCCAAATATCAGCGTAGCGCTGTACAACTTTTACCCTCAAATCCTTCCGCAGTTGGAGGCTCGAAAAACCGATGATCCCGCCAAAGATAAAGACTACCATCCACAGAGCCGCGAACTGCACTCGGGCGGATCCTCGGAAGTGGGAAAGATTACCATGCTGATCAGTCATAATGTCGCGAGGAAACGACCTCTTTGTCGACTAGCTCTATTTCAATCTGAGTCCTAACATCACACTATTCGCATCGTAACTAAAAAAAGTTTCATTAGAATCGGATTGGTCACGATTTAATCTCAGGAAAAGCCCCAAATGATCACTTAATTCCCGTTCCAGATCAAACGTCCAAATCCACTCGTCCGAAATGCGGAGCGACCCATCGTCCACGGTTTGAAATAGATAGTCTCGTTGGGCGTACCCTAGGTCTAGGCAAAAATCCCATCTGTCGCGCCCTCCCGACCATTCCAAACCATACTTTAAACTATCACGGTCGTAGTACCCGAAATGTCGATCCCGCCGGGCTTCAAAGTCTATTCCCAACTCAAGCTCACCCTTCACTCCTAAAAAACCGAAGGGGCGTTCATACGCTAATTCGATTCCCAGTTGGTCCTCCCCTAGCACGATCGAATCTACCCTCGCACCCGAGAGTGTCCTAGCCAGTCGATCCGTATAATCTCGAGCATGTCCATTAGCCGCTAGGAGAACTCTCGAATCCTCACCCAGAAGGTAGTCCAGTGCCAGCTCCCAATCGATCGTTTCGTAGTCGTTGGTTGGGTTTTTAAAGTACATTCGCGAGCCCCCAACCGTTGCCTGATACTCGAATTGCCAGAAAAATGCCTTCCAATCGACATACAGCTTCGGCTCCTGCCCTGTCAGTACAATTTGATACGGGTCTAAGACATCAAAGGTCGCATCGAAGGCCTGTTTGAAATAAACATATTGTAAGCCGCTCGACAAACGACCGTCAATTGTGACGTAACGACCGTACTCCGACAAAAGCAGACCAAAGGTCTCGTCGGGCAAGTCACTCGCTTTTGTAAAATGGTAGTTGTCCAGTAGCAGCATTGTGGTCCATTCCGCACTCGTTTCAATGAACTCGTGACTCGTGATTCCCTCAACACCCGCAAAAATAAACGGCGAATCTACCGGCGCGATCTCACTAAACAGCACATTCCCTTTATATCCGTAACCGGTGCTTGCGGACCACTCCCCAGCACCCACTTTGAAGGAATCCTCTACTTCCTTCCCCCATGCTGCGGCCAAAAAAATGCCAATTAGCGATGTTATCAACACCCTCATGTCTCTACCTTGTAAAATTGCACAGAAAAAAGCCGCATGGGTTTCCTCATGCGACCCGCTCCTGGCTGATCAAAATTTGTGGTCTAAACCTTAACCATCGGCCGAAGTTGCATCTCCCCGATTCGTACGGCGTTTTTTGCTGATCTCTCTGCGTTGGTCTTTGACCGATTTAAGCTGATCTGAGAATTGATCACGAACAGAATTGCGAGCCGCCTTACGCTCTTCGTCAGTCGCATCTTCTGCCAAATCACCGATTGCATCTCTCAATGCTTGTCGCATGTCTACATTAAGCTCTAAGTAAGCTAGACGGTGCTCCAAGTACGCCTTTTTTCGATCTGAAAGGTCTCCTTCCAGGGCATTTTTGATGCGTTCGATCACTGCCCCAGCTCTTGGGCGCTCAGGGCGCTCAGGGCGCTCTTTTTTCGCAAAAGCCGAGGTTGAGATTGCGGCAATTACGAGTATTGCGGATAGGAATTTCATAGTTTTTACTTTTATTTTTGATGGGCTTTTATCCCAATTGGTCCGACCAGAGCTTTGCAGAATCTGTGCCAATATTTCTATCTTCTGTTTACTTTATGGTGATCAACTACTTATGTCTATTTTGCTCGGCAAGCTTTTCTCAGATTTTGATGAAATTGGGGACTCATTACCAAGGTAACCCTTATTTTTCGAACGGATATGGGGAATATTTCCCATATCCTAGCCCCTCAACTACTCTTCTTCTTTTTCCTGTACCGAATGTAGTCCCTTGGTACTTTAAGAAAACGGGCTGCTTGTGACACGTTGCCCGCAGATTTTTCAATCGCCATGTCAACCAGGCGATCGATCGCCATCTCTAAATCGATTCCTTCTTTAGCAAGATCCCAGTACGGATTAAGCCAGTCCGAATCGTAAGATTCGTCCAATGAAATTCCATTAGCAGCGACTGAGCTCAATAAGGGAAACTCCGCATTGCTCGGGTCTCCCAGAATGATCGCTCGCTCCACTTCGTGGGCCAGCTCTCTAACGTTTCCCGGCCAATCGTGTGAAAGAATCTGCTTTTTTCCCTCTTCCGATATTGTGAAGCGATCAATCTGATAGCGGAGAGACAAACCCCTTCCCAAATGCTCAACTAGGTGCATCAGATCCTCTTTTCTTTCACGCAGCGGCGGAATTCGAATATGGAGCAGATTCAACCGATGAAAGAGGTCTTCCCGAAATGCTCCTTCGCGGGCCAGGGCATCTAGATCTCGATTTGAGGCTGCAATGACACGGGCATCGACAAGGATCTCACTAACTCCACCGACCCTCCGAATCTTTCCCTCTTCTATTGCCACAAGGACTTTGGCTTGAAGGGCCGGTGACAGGCTCGCGATCTCATCCAGAAAAAGGGTCCCTCCTTCGGCCGCTTCGAATAATCCGATTCTCTTCGCCTTCGCATCTGTGAACGCCCCTTTCTCGTGACCGAACAACTCAGACTCAGCAAGATTTTCAGGGAGGGCCGCACAATTCACAACGACAAGCTCAGCATCCCGCCGCGTACCATTTGCGTGCAACCAACGGGCAAACGTGGTCTTTCCGGTTCCTGTTTCACCTTCGAGCAATATCGGGGGCAGTTTCTTGGCTAGACGACGATCCGATGCGAGTATCCGATCTAGGCGTTCCTTCAAGGCGGCCAAGGAATCCCCAAAAAAAAGCCCTTCACCTGAGACCGTTCCCGCCTCCATTTCAACACGGTGCTCTTGAGAACGCCGGCTTCGCTTCGCCTTCGCACATCGAGCCAAAATGAGAGGCACCTCTTGCAGCTCAAAAGGCTT
>PBMN01000071.1:0-17744 GCA_002722675.1 Opitutaceae bacterium | reverse complement strand
CGAAATCAGACGGTTCATTACCCAGCAAGGCATCCCGGACACAGCCACCGACAAGGCGGCTTTCCCCCCCTATCTCATTTAAAAGAGCAATGGCCTCCTTCAGTCCTCGAGGGATCCGGATTTCGAAGGGTATTATTGTCGGGTGTGCTGTCATGAATGCCTCATAACGATTTGCTCCTTGAAAAGAGTAAAACTATCCAGCCGGCGATTAAACTCAATCCTCCCAAAGGTGTAATGGGTCCCAGTACCGGCCATCGAGTGAGAGCCAGTGCGTAAAGCGATCCGGAAAACAAAAGAATACCGCCAAACCAAAGCCACATAGCGACTCGGGCTAATCGGTCGAGATCTTGCGATTCTAAAGTGGCTAGGAAGTACAGAGCTACTGAGTGCACCAAATGGTACAGCGCTGCGGTCTTCCAGGCTTCGAGTGTTCCATTAGCCACTAATTGGGCTTCAAGTTTGTGAGCTCCCAACGCTCCAAGGCTGATTGCGAGTGCGGACGATAGGGCACCGACATTTTTAAAGTTCATGGGACAAGAATCAATCGGAGCGGTGTCTTAATCTAGCCAAATTTTCGCACAGCACCATTCATCCGCTGTTCAATCGTCTATTTAACTCATCAATCCGCCCTCTTTATCCGACGTGAACTTTGCCTTCCCAATTTAGATTGAGTCACTATAGTTCTCCTATGCACTTCGGCCGAAAACCCCAATTCATTTTAGCAATCGCCTGCTCGCTTGTTGCCGCCCTTTTGGTTTTCGCCGCTAATGAAGATGATCCCTACGAGTGGATGGAGGAGGTCGAAAGCGAAAAGGCCCTCGCCTGGGCCAAGGAGATTAGCGAAAAGACGACAACTGAGTTTGAGGGGGTTCCCGAGTTCGAAGGCATTCACGCCAAGTTTGTGGAAATCTACAATTCCAAGGACCGAATTCCAGGTCCTACATATGGTGGGGGGATGCTTTACAATTTCTGGCAGGATCCAGATCACGTGCGGGGAATTTGGCGGCGTACAAGAGTGAAAAGTTACTTTGAGGACGAGACAGATTGGGAAATCGTGCTTGATGTGGACTCGCTTGCAGCCACTGAGGGTGAGAACTGGGTATGGAAGGGAGTTACTTTTTTGCCTACCGAAGACAGATTTGCTATGATTCGGCTTTCTCGAGGTGGAGCAGATGCCACGGTCCAGAGGGAATTTGATACTCAGGAAAAACGGTTTGTTGAAAATGGATTCTTCCTGCCCGAAGCGAAGTCCCGCGTCTCTTGGCTCGATGAAAACACCCTCTACGTGGGAACCGATTTTGGCAGCGAAACGCTAACGGATTCTGGATATCCTCGTATATCCAAACGGTGGAGCCGTGGCCAAACATTGTCCGAGGCTACCGCTATTTTCGAAGGGCGGACTGAAGATATATCCGCCGGTACCCACGTTTTTCATAGACCCGAGAACCACTACGAAATAGTATCCGTTTCACCAGAATTTTTTAAGAACACTAGTTATCTGAAAATTGGAGAGCATCTGGTTAAGCTGGATCTGCCAGATGACGCTGAGCTGAAATTCATTTTCAAGGAAAGGCTATTGATTTACCTGCGATCAGACTGGGCGATCGACGGTAGTAATTACCCAGGTGATGCACTACTGGCTATTGGTTTAGATGATTTCCTGCAGGGTAAACGAGACTTTGAAATTCTCTTTTCTCCAGAGGAAAGGATCGCCTTTAACAGCCTTGCGCACACGCGCGATCACCTGATCTACTCCACTCTGGATAATGTCTCCAGTCGCCTTTGGCGATTGAGACTGTCTAACGACTTATGGTTAAAAGAAGAGATAGGCCTGCCTGGATTGGGTACGGTTGCACTGGCTAGTAGTAGTGAGCGAGATAACAGCTTCTTCTTTTTCTTCTCTGATTTTCTGACACCGTCGAGTCTCTTCCATGTAGACGATGGTAAGCTTCCTAGAAAGGTTAAAACGTCCCCTGCTTGGTTTGACCCGACGGGGATGCGCGTTGTGCAATACGAAGCTACGAGCAAAGACGGCACGAAAATCCCATATTTTCTGGTGATGCCAAGGGGTTTTCAGGCGGATAGCAAAAATCCGACCCTTGTCTATGCGTATGGAGGATTCGAGATCTCCCAAAAGCCCCGCTACTCAAGTTCGGTGGGTTCTGCCTGGCTTGAGCGTGGGGGCGTTTATGTTTTAGCGAATATTCGTGGAGGGGGAGAGTTTGGCCCGAAGTGGCATACCGCGGCTATAAAGGAAAAGCACCAGACAAACTTTGATGATCTGATTGCGGTAGCTGAAGACCTAATCGTGCGAAAAATCACGTCGCCTGAACACCTGGGAATACAGGGCGGCTCGCAAGGGGGCCTGTTAGTGAGCGGAGCCTTTACTCAACGGCCTGACCTATTCAACGCAGTTGTAAGCGCGGTCCCTTTAGCGGATATGAAACGCTACAATAAATTGCTGGCGGGTGCCAGTTGGATGGCTGAGTATGGAAATCCTGATACTGAGGATTGGGAGTATATGAAGCTTTGGTCTCCCTATCAAAACCTGAGTCCCGACAAAGAATATCCGAAAGTCTATTACTGGACCAACACTCGAGACGATCGAGTTCATCCTGCCCATGCCCGCAAAATGGTTGCACGTTTGCAGGAATTTGGTAAGCTGGTATATTACTACGAAAACACGGAAGGAGGTCATGGTGGCGGCACTACCCCAAATCAGCGAGCTTACACGTCAGCCTTGTCTTACGCCTACCTTTGGAAAATGTTGCGATGACGCCCATGACTTGGGAAGCCTAAGCGAAATTTTCGGAAATAGGGCAAAACTGTTAGAATTCCCCGCTCGCACGCTGCAAATGAGCAACTAATGATGGGTTCTATTGTCAGACTTGCCTCTTGAATTAAACCAAACTTAAAATGAACATTCGATATGCCACAGCAGGGCTTTTTGTGCTGGTTACTGCTTCAATTTCGCAAAGTGAGGAGTATACACTCAGTCTAGACCTGACCTTTGACACCAAGTACGTTTTTCGTGGAGCCCAGCTGGCGGACAATGTATTTCACCCTTCGATTGAGTTTGGGAAAGACGATTTCTATGCGGGAATCTGGGCATCGCAGCCCATCGAAAATCGTGGATTGCCAGAAAGTTGGGACGACGAAGTGGATTTTTATGTCGGCCAAGGTTGGGCGATCGACGAAAAGACCAGTGTCGATTTTGGAGCAGCCTACTATTATTTCCCTACCGGTGATAGCCGGCTGGAGCCCTACTTGGGAGTGACACGTGAGATTTTGGGAGTGGTTGCTTCATTCTACCTCTACCGCGATTTGGATATCGATGCCACCACCTCCGAAGGGTTCGCTCGGTACAGCGTTCCTCTGGGCGCGAAGACTTCTGTCGACCTTGGGGCGCACCTTGGGCTCCTAAATGTAGACGATATTGGTAAGTACCTTTATTACGGAGCGGACGTGATTTTTCCGGTCCACCTCAAAGAAAACGCCGTTCTCTCGATAGGGGTCCATTACTCGGACAGTGAAGAGGGGTCACCGACTCCGGAAGCGCACTTTCATGGCTCTACCTCGCTAACGATGAGATTCTAGTCGGAGAAGGACTCCAACCCCCTTTGGTAGACCAATCAAAAAAACTCGCAAAATCATTGACATGCCTTCGCGAGGGGGTAGGAGTTTTTCTCTTTTTTCTCGAAATCCGATGAAAACATTTCTCGCCAAAAAGGAAACCACGAAACGCGACTGGGTTATAGTCGACGCCAAGGACCAAGTCCTAGGTCGCCTCGCCGTAAAAGTCGCGAATTTACTTCGTGGTCGAGACAAGCCCACCTACACGCCGCACGTTGACACCGGAAATTTCGTAGTTGTGATCAATGCCGACAAAATCGTACTTACGGGAAAGAAAAATGAGCAGAAGAAGTATATGTTCTACAGCGGCTACGTGGGTGGTGAAAAATATCTCAGTGTCGCTCAGATGCAGGAAAGACGCCCCGATTTCGTCGTGAAGCACGCCGTCAAAGGAATGCTTCCTAAAAACCGGCTGGCCAGTAAGATGCTCACCAAGCTCAGGGTATTCGCAGGTGAGGAACATCCTCACGAAGCACAACAGCCGAAAGCGGTATCAGTCTAATAACACTCTCAGAAAATGGCAGACACGAACAGTGAATACCTTGGAACCGGACGCCGGAAAACGGCGGTCGCTCGCATTCGGCTAACGGAAGGCTCAGGTCAGGTTAAGATCAACGGCAAAGCCGCTTCCGATTTCTTTTCTCACGAGAATTTCTCCCGCTTCGCTCTGCTTCCGTTCACCACAATCGAAGCGAAAGACAAATTCGATCTAGTTGCCAAGGTACAAGGCGGTGGAAATAGTGGCCAAGCGGGTGCTTTGGCACTCGGTATTGCACGTGCACTGCTCAAGTTTGATTCAGAACTTCGAATACAGTTGAAGCAAGCCGGTCACCTTACTCGCGACCCCCGAATGAAGGAACGCAAGAAGGCAGGACAACCAGGGGCGCGTAAGAAATTCCAGTTCTCAAAGCGCTAAGCCAACTCAAAATACTTTTTCGACAAGGCCCTCTCTGGTTTCACTACCTCAGGGGGTCTTTTTGTTTTCATACATCATCAATTTTATATTACCTCTTCTATCCAGCGACCAAACCCGTTGGAACTAATTTCCAAGATAGACAATTTAAGCGAAATATTCAATGAACACGGCAATTGTAGGCGCATCCGGATATGGCGGAGAGATTCTCGTCAAACTACTAGCGGCTCATCCGAAAGCTAATCTCGTGGCTATTACCTCGAGAAGCGAAGCGGGTAAGAGCGTTGGCTCAGTGATGCCTGAATTGCGAGGTGTCCTCGATTCATTGAAGTTTGAAAACTCTGATCCTTACGCCTTGGCAGCCAGAACGGATATCGATTGCGTTTTCTTGGCGGTCCCGCACGGAGTAGCTGCAGAGTATGCTGGAGTAATTTCAAAATCGGGAAAAAAGGTAATAGACTGTAGTGCGGATTTTAGGATTTCTGATCCGGCTATTTACGAAGAGTATTATGGGCAGCGCCATCCAGATGAAGTGCTCCTAAAGGACTCTCAGTATGTATTGCCTGAAATTGCTGAAGACGGATGGGCTGAGAAAAAGCTCTTTGCCTGCCCAGGTTGTTATCCGACGAGTATTCTAATTCCGCTTTACCCTCTTTTGAAAAAGCAAGTGATTGGAACGAAACACATCGTGGTGAACTCTTTTAGTGGTACCAGCGGTGCAGGGAAGCAGTCTAGTCAGGTATTCTCCTATTGTGAATTAAATGAAAGTGCAAAAGCGTATGGAATTCCCAAGCATCGGCATCTTTCAGAAATCGAAGAGCAACTTGGGCTCGCCGGACAGGGACCGGTGGTGCTCCAGTTCAATCCTCACCTTGCACCCATGAATCGTGGGATTCTAACTACGATTACGGTACCGGCTGGGCAGTCGACTATCGAGGATCTCTATGGTGCTTGGGAGGAAGCCTACGGTGGACGTCCGTTTGTTTATATCCTTTCAGCGGATACTAGACCTGAGACGAAGTACACGGTTGGAACTAATCGGGTCGATATGTCTGCCACCAAGGATGAAAGAACTGGGAATTTCGTGATTACGTCTGCGGAAGATAACCTTATGAAAGGTCTAGCTGGACAGGCAGTACAAATCATGAACCTATGGCAAGGTTGGGACGAAACAACGGGATTGCTCCATGTCTAGTTCTATCACATTCAAAACGGACACGGACGGTGTTTCGGATCCAGAGGGATTCTTTGCTTCTGCAGACTCGGCGGATATTCGTGGCAAGGGTGACGAAAGATTGGATATCGGGGTCTTGTACTCGATTGCGCCCTGTGCCGCTGCGGGAGTTTTTACAAAGAACGCAGTGAAAGCTGCACCGGTTCTCGACTGCGAGAGAGTCTTACGAGTTGGGGGGCCCGTTTTTGGCCTTGTTACTAATAGTGGGAATGCGAATGCTTGTACAGGAAACCAGGGAATTTCAGACTCACTGTCGATGCTCCAGACAGCAGAGTCAGCGAGTGGTAGCCCGAAGGACAGCTTTCTTGTCTGCTCCACCGGAAGAATCGGCGATTTGTTGCCAATGGATAAAATTACTCCCACAGTTAAGTCTGTAGCTTCGAAGGCTCTTGCTGGGGAGAAGGAAGGGACAAAATTTTCTGAGTGTATCTTAACATCAGATACAAGGAAGAAGACATGCACAGCAAACTTTAAAGTAGAAGGCAATACAGTGACCATTGGAGGGGCTGCCAAGGGTGCGGGGATGATCCAGCCTAATATGGCAACGATGCTAGCTTTTATCACTACTGATATCGCTGCGGACTCAACGGTTCTCCAGAATCTATTAAAAGAGTCGGTCAAACATTCCTTCAATGCGATCACGGTTGACGGTGATATGAGCACCAACGATACGGTACTGCTTCTGGCGAACGGACAATCAGGGGTATCGCTCGATGAAACTTCGATGAAACGCTTCCAGGAAGCGTTGTTCCAGGTGTGTGATTGCCTGGCCGACAAGATCGTGGCAGATGGCGAGCGAATTACAAAGGTTGTTGAAATACTAGTTGAGGGAGCTGCAACTAATCAGGACGCTGAGAACATCACTCGCTCAATTGGCAATTCATTGCTCGTGAAAACATCATGGTATGGCAACGATCCTAACTGGGGCCGATTGATGGACGCACTTGGCTATGCGAATGCTCAGATTGACCAGTACGTTATTGATATCAGTTATGACGACGTACCAGCTCTCGTTGGGGGAGATCCCGTACCGGAAAATAAACCTAAGTGGAAAAAGGTCGTTTCGAAACCGAGGTTTACGATTCGCATAAACATGCACCAAGGTGATGGTAATTTCAGATTGAGGGCTAGTGACCTGACAGAAGGTTACGTTGATTTTAACAAGAGCGAATAGCGCGAGCGATGGCGAATATTAGACAGAAAAAGATGGATGATATTATCTCCAAGGCTGCGGTATTGGTCGAAGCCCTACCTTACGTCCAGGAGTTTCGTAATTCTGTATTTGTAATAAAATACGGCGGGAGTTTTATGGATGATCCAAATCCTGAGATTCGAGCTAGTGTTGCGGGAGATATAGCCTTTCTCTCAGCTGTCGGAATTCATGCAGTAGTCGTTCATGGGGGCGGCAAAGCGATCAGCCGGGCTCTCGATGAAAAGGGTCTCGAAGCTAAGTTCGTTAATGGTCTTCGGTATACGGATGAAAACACGATTAAAGTGGTAGACGAAGTCCTCAGCTACCAAGTAAACAGCGATGTGTGCGAAATGTTGCAAATTCGGAACGATCGCCCACTCGGAATTCCGGGCCCTACGGTACTCGAAGGGGAAAAGTATACCGAAGATAGTCAGGGCAATGCGGTTGATTTGGGTTTTGTCGGCAATGTGCTGGCCGTAAAGTCCAAGATCATCAAAAAGGCGATCAGAGACGGGTACACGCCAGTGATTTCACCAGTAGCCAAAGGAGCAGACTCTAATTTGTACAATGTGAATGCAGATGTGGCTGCCGCCTGTGTCGCCAGTGCTTTGAGAGCGAGGCGCCTGGTTTATCTGAGCGATGTACCAGGTTTGCTGAGCGATCCAAGCGATCTCAATTCTCTCATCCCAACACTGAGGGTGAATCAAATTAACAAACTGAAAGCTGATGGCACGATCAGCCAAGGAATGCTGCCTAAGATCGATAGTTCGATAAAGGCGTTGGATTCGGGCGTACACCGGGTTCACTTTATCGATGGACGTCTTCCTCACAGCCTTTTGCTGGAAATCTTTACGGATAAGGGGATTGGAACGGAAATCGTTCACTAAGACGACTTATTGAATACGCCGTAGCTATAAAAAATTGAGATGAAAGAAAATACGAACACCGAGAAGCTCTATATCGATAATGTACTCGGCAATTACGGATTACCGCCCGTAACGTTTGTGCGTGGTCGTGGGCTTCAACTATGGGATGACACAGGGAAGGAGTATTTGGATTTCTGCTCTGGAATTGCAGTGACGAGTATCGGGCATTGTCACCCAAAGTTGGTTACCGCAATCCAGGAACAAGCGGCGGAACTGTTATGTGTTAGCAATTTGTATCGCAATCAGAACCAGGCGATTCTGGCCGCAAAGCTGAATGAAAAAGCGGGTGGAAGGGGAAAAGTGTTCTTTTGCAATAGTGGAGCGGAAGCGAATGAAACGCTAATAAAATTAGCGCGGCTCTACGGGTGCCAGAATGCCGGATTGGAAGGCAAGCAATACAAAATTGTTTGTGCGAAAAATGCTTTCCATGGGCGTACTTTTGGTGGAATGAGCGCTACGCCAAAAGTGAAAATCCAGCAAGGTTTCGCACCGCTTGTTGAGGGATTCGTTTTTGCCGAACTCAACAATCTTGAGAGCTTCGCCGCGGCGATTGACTCAGAAACGGCAGCCGTATTTATCGAAACAATACAGGGAGAAGGAGGCATTTTCCCTGCAACCATTGAATTCTTACAGGGCTTGCGGAATCTTTGCGATGAGCGTGGAGTGCTGCTTTTAATTGATGAGGTACAATGTGGCGTGGGAAGAACCGGTCACTTTTTTGCCTTTGAGAAAGCGGGTATTAGGCCAGATGCAATTGGAATGGCGAAAGGTCTGGGGGGTGGGGTTCCCATCGGGGCGGTTTGGATCCGTGATCCGCACGGGGAGCTTTTCCACCTAGGGACGCATGGCACTACTTTTGGAGGTACTCCACTCATCGCCGCCGCGTCCCTCGCAGTTCTGGAAACGATCGAAGAGGAGAATCTCCTTCAAAATGTCGTAACTAATAGTGAATACGTACTAAAGCGTTTGAATGAACTCAAGACGGAGTTCCCTGAGTATATTCTGGATATTCGTGGAGCGGGATTTATGATCGGAATCCAGATTGCGGATTCGACTTTTGATGTGGTTGCCGAATTAAGAGAAGGTGGACTTATCCTTCCTCCGGCGGGGGCTGATGTCGTTCGCTTTCTTCCTGCATTGACGGCGACGAAACAGGATTTCGATAAGGCTCTGGAAATATTTAGCTCAGCAGTAAAGAAAAGGGCTGCGGTAAATAACGCGGCAGTATAGGCGACGCAGCATCGTTAATACAATTAAGTTGGAAAAACCAATTATGGCACATTTTTTGAAAGAAACGGATTTCGCTCCACATCAAGCAAGCGAAGTATTAGCATTGGCTCAAAGCTTTAAAAAAGGTCGAGGCCGTCACACGCCTCCTTCGCTTAAAGGTCAGACTTGGGCGATGATTTTCTCAAAATCGAGTACTCGAACACGAGTTTCCTTCGACGTGGGTATTCATGAACTGGGAGGGCATCCTATATTTCTAAACAAGAACGATATCCAATTGGGTCGTGGTGAGTCGGTTTATGATACCGCAAATGTGCTGTCACGTTTTGTCCATGGACTCATTGTACGCACCTTCGAACACAGCGAACTAGAAGAACTTTCGAAAATGGGATCGATTCCTGTGATCAATGCATTGACCGATTTTCTTCATCCCTGTCAGACCTATACCGACGCGTTCTCAATGGCAGAACGATGGTCCGACGGAACAAACCATCTAGAGTCTCTAAAAGGCAAGAAGATGGCGTATTTTGGTGATACGGCCAACAACATTGCAAATTCCTGGATTCTAGGAGCAGCGCTTTTTGGGATGGAATTAGTACTCGCTGGGCCAGACGGTTATGAGCCGGGATCGGAGATCAAGAAAATACTCGCTGAGAGTGGCTATACGCCAACCTATCGCTTCACAAACGATCCTGAGGCCGCCGCTCGCGACGCGGATGTGCTATACACGGACACCTGGGTAAGCATGGGAAAGGAGGAAGAGTCAACTGAACGGATCGCTGCAATGAGTCCCTATTCGGTCACTTCGGATCTGATGAAACTAGGACAGCCAAACGCGTTATTTATGCACGACCTTCCTGCGTACAAGGGCATGGAGGTGCAGGAAGACGTCCTCTATGGCTCTAAGTCAATCATCTTTGACCAAGCTGAAAACCGGCTCCATACCCAAAAGGCGATTATGGCGGTGCTCGCCCAAGGGGTCCGGGCTTAAATTTCCCACGCAATTATAGAACGGATAGGTATGAGTTGGATATTTCTAAATTTATTCGTGTAATTCGCCGTTAACCATTCAATCGTATCAAAAATGAAGATAGCACTCGCATACTCAGGCGGACTAGACACTTCGGTGCTCGTTCGGTGGTTAAAAGATCATTACAACGCGGAGATTATCACTTTTGCTGCCGACGTTGGGCAGGAAGAGGAGCTAGTGGGTCTTGAGGAGAAATCCAGGGCTACAGGTGCCTCCGAGCACTATACACTCGATCTCGTTGAAGAGTTTGCGTCAGATTTTATCTACCCAATAATACGGGCCAACGCGATCTATGAGGGGCAGTATTTTTTGGGCACCTCCATTGCGCGGCCCTTAATCGGTAAAGCTCATATTGACCTCGCCCGCAAAGTCGGAGCGGACGCACTTGCCCATGGCGCAACTGGTAAAGGCAACGATCAAGTGCGGTTCGAACTGGCCTATGCTGCGTTGGCCCCCGATTTACAGACGATTTCGCCTTGGCGAATGGAAGTTTTCCGCAAAGCATTTCCAGGCCGAAGCGAGATGATTTCCTATTGCACAGAAAACGGGATTAACGTGGAAGCTTCTGCCTCAAAACCCTACTCGATGGATCGCAACCTTCTCCACATCTCCTACGAGGCGGGTATTTTGGAGGACCCCTGGTTCGACCCAACCACGCCGGAAAACAAGGCAATGTACAAATTGTCTGTCGATCCTGAAGATGCTCCGAACGAAGCCGAGTACGTTGAGCTTGATTTCGAAAAGGGTGATTGCGTGGCGGTCAATGGACAACCGCTCAGCCCTGCGAAAGCACTAAAAACTTTAAACTCTCTAGCAGGAAAGCACGGTATCGGAAGAGTGGATATAGTAGAGAACCGATTTGTTGGTATGAAAAGTCGAGGTGTTTATGAAACACCTGGTGGAACGATTCTGATGATGGGCCACAAGCAAATCGAGTCTATCACTATGGACCGAGATTTAGAGCATCTGCGTGATAGTTTAATACCTAAGTATGCAGAACTTATATATAATGGGTTCTGGTATGCGCCCGAGCGTGAAGCGCTCCAGGCCTTTATCGACAACAGCCAAAAAAGCGTTACGGGTACCGTACGGCTAAAACTATACAAGGGCAATGTAACTACCGTCGGACGTAAGTCTCCTTATTCACTTTACAATGAGGACATTGCTTCGATGGAAGGGGTGCAAAGCGACTACAATCCGGACGATGCGACAGGATTTATTCGCCTACAGGGACTCCGCCTAAAAGCCCGATTCGGCACCCAAAGGGAATTCATCGAACAATAGGACCCTTGAAAAGCGGAACTCAGCTAAGACAAGAAACCTCTCCCACTCTTGGCAAATTAGCTGAATAGCTATCGATGAAAATTGATAAAAGTGATCGATTATAGTGCTTCTTGTAGAACGTTGGTCTTGAACATTTTTTGTCTTGCGAGGAACGCCCTATAACCAAGGTAGATGGATGGATTAAGTTCTTTCGAAAGAAAGGGATCCAGCGAATACGCCTTCCTCCAGAGTGAATGCTCAGAACGAAACCAGTTTATTGAGGATTCTGTCATCCGACGTGCACCCGAATGGGCGGGCGGGTTAATGTTAAAAATTGGAGATACTCGCCGTAAAGAGCATTGATTTTTTTAAAATCCCAAGCATTCGCTACAATCTTTTCAGTACTCAATTTCCCAATAGAAGTACTGTTCAGGAAGATTATGTCGTGCGGATTTGCATCGATTTGGGATACGGCTTCGGACCAATTCTGGGAAAACCTGTGCGAAATCCATAAACTCCCTTGTAGCAGTCCGAAACGCTGTCTTTTCAGCCATGAATTCAGTTGATACCGTCGAGAGGGCTGATCTTGAGGAAGGTCGAAAGAAACGATGTGCCATTTGCCGTCCCAAAGGCTTGACCAAGCGACTTGCGGATCGATTTCGCTTCTGACCAGGTGTCGCCCAACCTTAGTTATTTTTGGCACCCAATCGGCGGGTTTTTCACCGTTTAGCGTGATCAATCCTCGATTTTACATCGCTCGGAGTTGCCTTCGCAAAGCGTGTTCCGATTCCCATCCGGCGAGAGAATGATAATTCCTCAGAGGAAGGCTAGTTGCTCTTTTTTATCAATAGCTATTGATGGTAATTGTTAATATTAGTCGTGAGAATTGCTTTAAATGTCATTGGCGGGTGAATGTATGGCTTAACTTTCGGGAGCAGGGGAGGGTTCTTCTGCCGGTAGCTTGCCTTGCAAAGTCATTGCCTTCTGAATCCAGTAAAACGTTTCTTGGGAAAAGTTGGTCTGAAGGTCGGCTATCAGCGTCCGAGCGTACTCAAAATCTTCATTTTCAACGGCGAGGGTAGCTAGCCGGTAGCGCGCTTCAGCAAGATTTCCGGCGTTTTCATTGGAAACTAGCTCTTTTAAAATAGACTCTGCCTGATCGGATTGACCGGTTTGAATTAAAGCCATGGCGTGGCCCATCTGGGCAGCTTCTTTGATCACTCCTTTGGCTGAATTTGAAGCGTTTTCAAAATATTCGGCTGCCTTGGCATAGTCGCCTTCCTCGTAGGCTTCGGCGGCGAGTTCCTTATAAGCAAAGCCGCTCAGTGGATGCCCGGATTCTTTCTGGGCAAAGGCGAGTTTAGAGGCACTATCGTCTGCCGATGTATAGTCTTCCTGTACGGCGAGTCTACCTTGCTCAATCATAAAACCACTCAGGTGGTATACCCCGAAAACGGCGAAGATTCCAGCTATGGAATAGATAATTAACTTCTTATTCTTCTCCCAAATCAGGGTTAGTTGATCTTCAAGATCGCCACTACTGAAAATTGCGGAATCGACGATATTGCGCTCGTCGCTTTTTGGAGTTGGGTTTTTGTCGGTTGATTGGGCCATAATCGTCGCCTGCTTTTGGGAAAGAGTGATTGAGCGCGATTTCTTGGCTTTTTAAAGCACTTTCGTCATCAAACCGGCTGAATTAGATTATAGAGGGCCTTCCGGAATACGGTGAAAACCAGATGCAATTGGCCCAGAGCCCAAATAATCCAGGATCTATTGGCACCACTCCGGTTCCGCTAATCAAAAACGACCGTTTTGTTTTCGTAGACTAGTATACGGTTTTCTAGATGCCAGGAAACGGCTTGGGCGAGGGTCATTTTCTCTAAGTCACGCCCTTTACGGATAAGGTTCTGTACGCTATTTCGATGTGTGATTTGAGCAACGGCTTGGTGTATTATGGGGCCTTGATCGAGTTCCGCCGTGGCGTAGTGAGCGGTTGCCCCGATCAGTTTTACGCCTTTCTTGTGTGCTTGATGATAGGGCTTGGCGCCAGCGAATGCGGGAAGGAAAGAGTGGTGAATATTAATTACCGGTTTGCTCCAGGTATCGAGAAAGATGGCTGAAAGCACCTGCATGTATCGAGCCATTATGACTAGATCGATGTCGTAGCTTCTCATTAGGGAGAGTTGCCTCGCTTCGGCCTCAGACTTAGATTCCTTGGTCACTGGAACGTACTCGAATGGAATCCCGTACCATTCTGCACTAGACTTCAAAGTCTCGTGGTTAGAGATCACGAGGCTGATGTCACATGGAAAGTCGCCCGCTTTCCATCTTAGGACCAAATCGTGGAAGCAGTGGTTGGCCTTTGATACGAACAATGCGACTTTAGGCTTTGTTCCGGGGATGGCAACGTTGGTTCGCATGCCTATGGAATCGCCGAAATCACGAAAAGCGGCTGCCTCTACTTTGGCGGACCTGTTGCCTTCGAAGGCCCACTCAACTCGCTGGAAAAATACGCCTTCTTCCTGGTCGCGATGTTGATCAGCGTGGATAATGTTGCCCTCGCGTTCGCAGATCCAGCTCGCGACTTTCGCTACTAGGCCTTTTTGGTCAGGGCCGGAAAGAAGGGCAATTAGTCTAGGAGAATTGGGATTCATCAGAGCCTAAAACGTTGAGAGTCGGACTAACTAAACAGCCACCTCCTTAGACAGTAGCGACGTTTTTGTTGACGTAGCTTTGCAGCGATCGAACGTCGAAGTCTTTTTCTTTTAATGCACTGATTCCTGCGACTGCTGCGGTCGCACCGGTCAAGGTCGTCATGATACAAATATTGTTGGCATAGGCGACAGATCGGATCCGGTTCTCGTCTTTTCTAGGCATCATACCTGAAGGAGTGTTGATGATCATCTGCATTTCACCATTCTTAATCAGATCAAGGACGTTGGGGCGCCCTTCGGCGATGCGGAATAGCTTTCCCGCCTCGATGCCGTTCTCTTTGAAATAATCAGCTGTTCCAATCGTGGAATAGACCTTGAATCCGAGCGAGACAAGTTTCTGAGCAAGCTCCACCGCCTTGGGTTTGTCCTGATCCTTCACGCTGAGAAAGACATTGCCTTCAACGGGAAGGCCCGGCTTTGCCGCAGCCTGGGTTTTCGCAAAGGCTATGCCAAAGTCCTCGTCCAACCCCATGACTTCACCCGTTGATCGCATTTCCGGACCGAGACGAATCGTTGAACCAGGAAAGCGTACAAAAGGGAACACTGCCTCTTTGATACACCAATGCTTGGGACTCATTTCCTCCGTAAAATTGAGTTCATTTAATGTTTTACCCGTCATGATCTTAGCCGCCAATTTGGCAAGAGGGACGCCGATCGCCTTCGAGACGAATGGAACGGTGCGGGAGGCCCTTGGATTCACTTCGAGAACGTAGAGCTCGTTGTCCTTGATGGCGAATTGGATGTTCATCAGTCCCACAACTTTCAGAGCCTTTGCGAGTCGGTAGCTCGCTTGGCGGACGATCTCGATCATTTCCTCGTTGAGTGTGTGAGGAGGTAGAGCCATCGCTGCGTCACCACTGTGGACACCGGCAAACTCGATGTGCTCAAGCATTCCTCCGACAAGGGTTTTCTTGCCGTCAGAAATACAGTCAACATCGAGCTCAATTGCATCCTCCAAAAACTTGTCGAGAAGTACGGGCTTTCCGGGTGAGGCTTCAAAGGCTTCGTGTATTACGGATCGTAGCTCATCCATATCGTGGACGATAAACATGCCGCGGCCTCCGAGAACGAATGAAGGTCTTACCAAAAGCGGAAATCCGACCTTCTTTGCCAACTCGTATGCCTGAAGCTCGTTTAGGGCCGTGAGATTGTCGGGCTGCTTAAGGCCGACTTCATCGAGGATTTGCTTAAAAAGTTCGCGATCTTCAGCGGCATCTATGCTTTCTGGAGAGGTACCGATAATATTGACACCGTTGGCTTTCAGCTCTGTTGCGAGATTAAGAGGAGTCTGGCCGCCGTATTGAACGATTGCCCCGCTACAACCTTCTTGGTTATAGACCTCAAGTACGTCTTCAAGTGTAAGGGGCTCGAAATAGAGCTTGTCAGATGTGTCGTAATCTGTGGATACGGTTTCTGGGTTGGAATTGATCATTACCGATTCGTAACCTAGTTCCTGCAGTGCGAATGACGCGTGTACGCAGCAGTAGTCAAACTCGATTCCCTGCCCAATTCGGTTGGGCCCTCCGCCAATGATCATAATCTTCTTTTTATTTGAAGGAATGACTTCGTTTTCGGCTCCGTATGAAGAATAGTAGTACGGAGTCTCGGCTTCAAATTCCGCGGCACACGTATCGACTAGACGAAAAACGGTTGGGATACCCATATCTTTGCGTTTCTCGTTTACCAATTTCCAGTCGCATCCGAAAAAGCTTCCAATTTGCCGATCTGAAAATCCGTATTCTTTAGCCGTGCGTAAGCGACTATTGTCTATTGTATCCAGCTTTTCCTTTTTCAGTTCATCCTCAAGGTCGCTGATCTGCTTGAGCTGGTAGAGAAACCAGGGATCAATTTTCGTCAGCTCAAAGATTTTTTCTAGAGAGTATCCTGCTTTCAGGGCGTAGCGTAGGTAGAAGACGCGCTCTGCATTCGGGCGAACGAGTTTACCGTTTATGGTTTCTTCGGTTGGAATATCGTCGCCGCCCAGCTTCCCTCCCCCAAATCCCCAGGCCCCAGTCTCTAAGGACCGCAGCGCTTTTTGGAAAGACTCCTTGAAGGTAAGGCCGATCGCCATTGCCTCGCCGACCGATTTCATCGAGGAGGTTAACGTATCGTCTGCCCCTTGAAACTTTTCGAATGTGAAACGCGGAATTTTCGTTACGACATAGTCAATGGTCGGTTCGAAACAGGCTGGTGTTTTCTTGGTGATGTCGTTCTGAATTTCGTCGAGACTGTATCCTACGGCTAGTTTGGCAGCAAATTTGGCGATAGGGAACCCAGTCGCTTTGGAGGCCAGTGCAGAACTTCTGGATACACGCGGATTCATTTCGATGACAACCATTCGGCCGGTCTCAGGGCTTAAAGAAAACTGGATATTGGATCCGCCGGTTTCGACCCCGATTTCCCTGATAACGGCGAAAGATGCATCGCGCATCGCTTGGTATTCTCGATCGGAGAGCGTCATTGCCGGAGCCACCGTAATGGAGTCACCGGTATGGACCCCCATCGGGTCGAAATTCTCGATGGAGCAGATTACGACGCATTGATCCTTTCGGTCACGCATAACTTCCATCTCGTATTCCTTCCAGCCGAGAAGGCACTCTTCGATCAGGACTTCCGAAACCGGTGAGACATCGAGTCCGTTGGTTACGATATCCTCGAACTCCTCCCGATTGTAGGCGATACCGCCCCCGGCCCCACCCAGGGTAAAGCTAGGGCGAATAATAAGGGGAAAGGCTCCGATTTCTTTGGCGGCGTCTTTGGCTTGGGCGAGGGACTTGACCGTGCGGGATTTAGCCACATCCAGTCCAATCTTAACCATTGCCTCCTTGAAGAGCTCGCGATCCTCACCCTTTTTGATCGCGGCGGGTACAGCCCCGATCATCTCTACATTGTGCTCTGCAAGCACGCCAGCCGCATCAAGTTCGAGCGAAAGGTTGAGAGCGGTTTGACCCCCGAGTGTTGGGAGCAGGGCGTTGGGCTTTTCTTTGGCGATGATCTTTGTTAGGGCATCGATCGTAAGCGGTTCGATGTAAGTCACATCGGCAAATTCGGGATCGGTCATGATAGTGGCTGGATTGCTATTGACCAGTATCACTTTATATCCCTCTTCCTTCAGAGCCTTGCAGGCCTGGGTTCCGGAATAGTCGAATTCGCAAGCCTGACCAATAATAATGGGACCTGCTCCGATGATGAGAATTGATTCGATGTCGACGCGTTTTGGCATGATAAACTTCCCAAATTTGCCACAGAAGAGGAATACTGGGCAAGGGTGAAAAGAATCGAATATTCCCAATAAGCAAGCGCTTTTGGCCAGCTTTTGTTGGAAGACGCGAACGCCTGCCAGAAAGGCCCTGCCGGTGGCCAATGAATGCCCTCAATAGAAAGGGGTTGAGTTAGACTGGATTAGCGTCCCTACCGAATCGGGCTATGCCCGTGCTATTTCAGATTTTAGAAAGTGTCTAAAAATGGCGTGTCGATGAGCTTTCCCGTATTCGGGTGACGAAGGATAGTCACCCCTACCATTTGAAATTCGAAAAGTGACACATAGGACACTTTCTTAATTTTATTAGATGTCAGAAACCCAACACCCAAGAATGGCAGATGCTTTCTTGG
>PBMN01000070.1:0-19260 GCA_002722675.1 Opitutaceae bacterium | reverse complement strand
GTGTTTTGGCTCTCGCCTTTGCTAGACGCAAGCTGGGATAAGGTTCTGTCTTGTAGATTGTTTAGGCGATCTTCCCTTTCTTTTTTGCAAGGAACCCTGGTAGCACGATCAGGGTGTGTTTTGCTTCCCATAGCGCAATAAATGCTACTTTTTAACGCGATGAGGCTTTCTGCCAATCTGCTCAAAATCAGTCTTCTGTTAGCATTGTTCCCTGCTTCGGCATCGGCAGCTCTGATTTTTAATATCGATACATTCACTACTGATCAATTGACAATCAGTATTCCTGCAGGGTCCGCGACCCTTGATGCAACAGGGACGCCTCCACCGGATATTGACGCCACTGCACTTTACCTAATGGATCCTAATGGAGGTAACTCCGACTGGGTAGTTGGCAATGCCAGCGGTGGGGGCAGCGGAGAAATTGATGGAAAAGCCATCAATCATTTCCATTCTTTAAACAACGTGAATATCGGCGCCCCTCATGACGTTTTAGTTTTTTTAACTGACGACATTCTCTCAGCTGGAGATACGGTTACTTCTGCAATCTCAATTACATGGTCAGGAAGCAATGCATTTGACCCATCAGCCATTTCTTCGGTGTTGCTAACCTGGGGAGCAGACGGATCTGGTGTATCCTATCCTTATGGCGATCCTCAGGGTACGACATCGACACCAGCCGTCCCCGACACAGGGTCCACAGCAGCCCTCCTAGGAGTAGGTGTAGCGGCTCTAGCCTTTGCTAGGCGCAAGCTGGTTAAGAATAGCTTCAGAAGTCCTTTGAGGGACAATTTCTTCTGGGGGCAGTTGATGCATATACATTGCGATGGTGCCGCCGCCCTGACCCCTCCCCGTTGGATAGCTTGACTTCCCCAAGTGTGCTTCAGCAAGATCAGCTGTCGCAGAAGACCAACATCAGAGTGCTGGCAGAATCGTTTTAGTGTCAGCTATACGGCAGTGCTTATTTTATCCCCACTTTAATATGACCCATATAAAATCATAAAACTCTTTCTATCAGGTGTTTATGTATAATAAGATTCTTTTAATATACAATGCGGATGATACGTTGAAGCGTAGTGGCCTAATGAAATAGTTTGTATATGAAATCTTTAGACAGGTTCAACTTGGAGGGAAAAACAGCTCTCGTGACGGGCTGCAAGCGTGGCATTGGCAAATCAATGGCCTTTGGATTGGCGGAAGCGGGAGCGGACATCGTGGGGGTTTCTGCGACATTGGAACGTTCTGGGAGCGATGTGGAGACGGAAGTACTCGCTATGGGACGCTCATTTTCTGGATACGCTTGTGATTTCTCTGATCGGGAAGCGCTTTATCGATTTATTAAAGAAGTGAATTCCGATCACCCTAAGATAGATATCCTTGTCAACAATGCGGGAACGATCTTGCGCAAGCCAGCCGTGGATCATCCCGATGAGTACTGGGACAAGGTGATCGAGGTGAATCTGAATGCCCAATTCGTTCTCAGCCGGGAGATTGGCAAGGGAATGATCGTGCGGGGAAGCGGAAAAATTATTCTTACGGCATCTCTTTTAACCTATCAAGGGGGAATTACGGTTCCTGGATACGCGGCTAGCAAGGGGGGTATCGGACAGCTTACGATGGCCCTAGCGAATGAATGGGCTTCCAAAGGGATCAACGTCAATGCGATCGCCCCGGGCTACATTGCAACCGATAATACTGAGGCCTTAAGGAATGACCCGGAACGGAGCGCTTCGATTCTTTCACGGATCCCAGCTGGAAGGTGGGGCCAAGCCGATGACTTCAAGGGACCCGCAGTTTTTTTGGCCTCCCAGGCATCTGACTACATGCACGGAACGACCATGCTAGTCGATGGAGGCTGGATGGGTCGGTAGGACCCTTTTTCATTGGGAAAACAGAAGATCAGCCGCTGTCATTGAGGTTCAATTACAGATTACAGATGAAAATAAAATCAATTGAGACCTTCCTTTTAGAGAGCACGATTGAGGAGCCTTTCTCCTGGTCGCAAGGTATCGCCGGAAAGCGGACTGCCCTAATTTGCAAAATCACCACGGACGAAGGCTTCTTAGGATGGGGCGAAGGAGGTGACTCGCCCTCGCAGACGGTTATCCACGACCTTTTTGCACCAAAATTGATCGGAGAGGATCCGCGCGCGATCAACAAGCTATGGAACCGAATGTTTGGCACGATTTATAATGACAACCAGACAAGTGGCTTTGGTGGAGGAGCTCTCAGCTGTATTGATATCGCTCTGTGGGATATCCTGGGGAAGTCGTCAGAAAAGAGTGTATCGGAGCTGCTGGGCGGACCTATTAGAAACAAGGTCCCTGTCTATGCCACCGGACTGTACTATCGAGATGGCGATGATTATTCTAAGCTTGTAGAGGAGGCTGTGTCGTATGTAGAAGCTGGATACATTGGAATGAAAACCAAGATTGGAGGATTGAGTGTCGCTGAAGATGTCGAGCGAGTGAGATCCATTCGAAATGCGATTGGCGACGACCTCTTTCTCATGGTTGACGCGAATAAAGCCTACAATGCGTCAACGGCCATTGATATAGGTAATCGTTTGGCCGGTTTGGATATTCACTGGTTCGAAGAACCCGTGGTTGCGAACGATGTGGAAGGTTATTTGGAAGTGAAAGTCGGGCAGCCCTTGACAGTTGCGGGAGGGGAAGTCTGGTACAATCGTTATGAGGCCAGGGACTTTCTCGCTAAAAGGGCACTCGGGATTGCCCAGCCAGATGTTCGGTTCATCGGGGGCATAACAGAATTTAGAAATGTTGCCGCCATGGCTAATACCATGGGGATCCGAGTGAATCCACACGTGTGGGGCTCCGCTATTATGATTTCCGCCAGTATCAGTCTCGCCTCCACCTTCCAGCCCTGTCCTCGCGTTGGGAATCCAAGGCCCTACGAGCAGACGCCAGTAATGGAATTCGACCAGACGCCCAACCCGATTCGTAACGAGCTCGCATCGATTGCCTTTGAGCAAACGGATGGCTTCGTTGACGTGCCGCACAAGCCTGGATTGGGTCTTGAGATCGACGAGTCTGCGGTTGAGCGATTCTGTGTTCGCCGAATGATAAGCGAGTTGTAGAGATTGAGCTGTCGATTTACTGTAGCTATGTTGGGGTATCGAACCCGATTTATGAATACGAAGGCTTGGGACAGGAAGGGGTGGTTCTGACGGTCCGCGATGGAAATGAGATCTCTACGTTTTCGAAGGTTTGGAACGTGAGTTTTAATTAGGAGGAACAATGTCGTTCTATAAAAGCAATATGTCTCGCTTTTGCCAATGACAGTTGGTGATTTTGATGATTCTCAATCATCGAGGCCGCCGGTCCGGTTATTGAGGGAGGCGCATGTTAGACCGTCGATGCTCTCTCGGTTTCCGCCGGCGGCTATGCTGACGGCGTAGCCGATGGCGAATGTCACAAGGGAACCGTATATAGATTAGAGCCAGAAAATGATGGTTTCTTCTTTGGCGACTTAGTAGGCTGCGGCCATCCCGAAGACAATTCGAGAGAGAGTGCCGATTTCGTTGCCTTTGTGAGAAAAGAGCCCGAGCGCGAAGGTGCCGAAGTAATTGGGTACTGTTTGGACCGATCGTTTGACGGACCGGATTCAGCTATCAATGCTGCTAAGGTAAAGACCGGGAGTTTGACCGGTGTGTTTTTTGAATACACGATAGAAGTAGGCCAGATCGTTGAAGCCCGATTCGTAACAGGCGTAGAGAATGTGTCCAGTTTGACGCAAGCGCTGGCGTGCGTACTCAATACGGCGTTCATTGAGATAGTGACTAAAGGTTTGGCCGGTTTGGGCTTTGAATAGTGTCGTAAACCGTCGCGGCGAGAGTGCGCAGCGTTCTGCCATATCTTCGATGCGTTGCATTTCGTTGAAGTGTTGGTCCAGGTATTCGATCGAACCGCACACGGCTGCGGCGCTGTTGGATTCGAATGCCTCACGCATTACGCAATGCCCGCGGGCTATACGAATGAGCAAACTTTGCGCAACACCTGTTAATGTGATTTGCCAGCCAGTCTCGCGGTTCAATTGCTCACGCAGGCCCTTACGGAAATCTTCTACGAATGCGTTGTGATGAAAGGCTGATTTAGCGCAACGAGCTTGCCCAAGTGTTCCTTTGTCTAGAGTGGCCGACCAAATCGGCTTCAATGCCGAACCCGCGGCGGTCAACCTTTGATCGACGCAGATAATCACAAGCGTCAGGGGCTCATTCGGATCATCGACAAAACGATGCGGCCAATCTGCTGGTAAAACCAGAAGGTCATTGCGTTGAATATGTGTCGAACTACCGGAAAATTCAAGCTGACCCTGTCCGACCGCGACCCAGCAGATTTTGTGGAATGCCCAATGGTCCAGTTCCATTTCGAAACAGGCAGCATGATGACTCTCCAACACACGTACCTGTCCCTTTGGAACCTCGATCGGCGCGGGAGTCTGACGGACCAGTTTTTCTGCCTCTCGATTCTTCATTGCCGGATAATACAATTGGATTAAGCGGTTTCATCCAAGATAAAATGAAGTGCTCTGTTATTATGTATGTGATGGGACGTGAGCACGTGCCAAACAGTAATGAGCGTGATATTCAAAATGGGGAAATGGCTAAAGGAAAAGCTGTATGGTTGTAAAACCTGCGGCCAATGTATCTTGACCCATACGAAGTTGATTTACGCCAAAGGTCTTCTCAACGGACCGTGCGGAGGTACGCTGGATGGCAAATACGAAGTTATCCCAAAGATCGATTGCGTGGGGGTCAACATAGAGCTGAAAAAAAAGGAAGCGAAATCTACCAAGACCCGCCTGCCTCAAGAGGATTCGTTGCTCAACACTGCTAGGGACGTCAACCTGCTCAATGGAAAGAAACGTGAAACCCGCTTGCGAGGCGTTTATTTTGACCCGTTACTGTGTCAGATCATGGATCAAGAGGATTATGGTATGCTGTCCAACCTGATCGACGAATTCCGAACTCAAGTCCGTGCCCTCGGCATAGGGCACCGTCCCCGAGGGGTCCCTCAATTCGAAGCAATTGCAGTCTAAGCGAAGCAGAAGACCAGCTAAAGCGATTTTTGGAAAAATAAATCAGCATAATTATGTCTCATACGAATAGTGCAACAAACCACAATTGGACCGTTGAAATTGTCCCCGCTCATGCCGAACGAACCGATGTACTTACTGGACTGGTGCGAGAAATTTTCGTGACTATGATTCCTGGGACTGATGAACGAGATATCCTTAGCGCCCTAGCCCAATTGAAAGCTGCGGGTTTTAAGCCTGTACCTCACGTCGCTGCCCGTGGCTTCCGTGATGACCACCAACTTCAATACTTTTTCGAAGGGCTGCGTGATCATGCTATTGAGAAGGTTCTTGTCATAGCTGGAGGCCTCAGCTCTCCCAGTGGTCCATACGAGAGTAGCTTACAGGTGCTTCAATCCAAAGCCTTTCAAAACTCCGGCATTTCTACCGTGGCTATAGCTGGACACCCAGAGGGTAATCCAGTTGATGGGGAGGCCGAAAAGAGTTTGCTTAAAAAGCTCGATTTATTGAGTGAACAAGGCAACGGCGCTGAGATAGTTACTCAATGGAGCTTCTTGCCCGAAAAAGTAAACGCCTACCTCAAGGAGGTGGAGACTGTAGGTCCAGGCATATCTGTGCGGGTTGGCGTGCCCGGCCCTACTTCGTTAAAAACGCTCTTAAAGTATGCTAAAGTCTGCGGCGTCTCGGCATCAACCGCTGTGCTTAAAAAACAAGGGCTCAGCCTGGGGCGACTGCTCTTATCGGGTGATCCAGCTAAATTTATCAATAAAGTCACCCGCTCACAGAATTTTCATCTCTACCCATTTGGTGGGCTTGAAAAAAGTGCGATATGGCTACGCGAAAATAACCAGACTTCGTGAAAATCCAGTACCATACGAATAAGTATCATCTATGCAAAAAATATGAACACTCAAAATAACACCTCCCTAGAAGCAAAACTCCAGAAATACAGCAGCCCAGTAGAAATGCTGCGCCACGCCCAGGTCGGTGGATACGACTTCCCCTTTCCTAGTCAATACACTAACTGGCGTGACGAGCAGGAGGCATGGCAGAAAAGCGTTGTACTTTTCGATCAGTCCTTCCACATGACGGATGTCTATTTCGAGGGACCGGATGTTGGGCGTCTGCTCTCGGACGTCGGGGTTAATACGCTAAAGAATTTCGGCCCGGACAAGGCGAAGCAATTTGTGGCCTGCAACTACGATGGCTATGTGATAGGCGATGCGATCTTGTTCGGCCACGCCGAAGACAGGGTAAGCGTGGTCGGGCGTCCCTCCGTGCCGAACTGGGTGCATTTTCACGCGGAAAGCGGCGACTATGATGTTAAGGTGACCCGCGACGAGCGTACTGTTAGCAACGATGATTCGCGGCTCATTTATCGTTATCAGATACAAGGACCGAACGCCTTAGATCTCATTAAAAGCGTGAACGAAGGCGAGTTTCCGGACATCAAGTTTTTCAATCTGGGTAACCTCAAAATCGCGGGTAAGAAGGTGCGCGCTCTCAACCACAACATGTCGCGTATGGGCGGGCTCGAACTGCACGGTCCCGTCGAAGACCGTGATGTCATCCTCGAGGCGCTCTTGAAGGCTGGCCCAGAGTTTGACCTTGTCATGGGCGGCAGCCGCGCCTACTCAACCGTCTCTCCTGAAAGCGGCTGGATCCCTTCGCCGATGCCGGCAATCTATACCGGCGAGGCAATGAAGCCCTACCGAGAGTGGCTGAGTGCAAACGGGTTCGAGGCCAATGCATCCCTCGGCGGTAGCTTCTATTCTGAGAAGATCGAAGATTACTACCAGACCCCATGGGATCTTGGCTACGGCAAACACATCAACTTTGACCATGACTTCATCGGCCGCGAAGCCCTCGAAAAGATGTTCGACCAGCCGCACAAGCGTAAGGTTTGGCTGAAATGGAATGACGACGATGTACAAAAGGTTTTTGCCAGTCAGTTGGGCTCAGGCGACCGCTACAAATATATGGAGGTACCCAATGCTTATTATTCAATTTTACCGTTCGACAAGATCGTCGCTGATGGGCGTGTTGTCGGCTTGTCTACCTATACGGTCTACACATCCAATGTTCGTAGTTGGTTCTCGCTGGCGATGGTCGATGAGGATGTTCCCGACAACACTGAAGTGAACGTGGTATGGGGCGAGGAAGACGGCGGATCCGCCAAGCCGGTCGTCGAACGTCACATCCAGACTAACATAAGAGCAACCGTATCCTTTAGCCGTTTGAATGAAGATTAATAGCACGCATTTACGTCTGGTTGGTAGCTGTCCGGATCAAGTGGGTATCATTGCCCGCGTGGCCAGTTTTATTGCCGATCATGGAGGCAATATCACGGAATCTAATCAATACGAGGATGTGCGCAGCAAAACGTTTTTTATGCGATATGGTATAGAATTGTTAGATACAAAAATGTCTGCTAGCGAATTCGCGATAACTTTTCGATCGCTTGCGGATGAACTTCGAATGGAATGGCACGTGACCGATCTCGCCCCAAAGCCCCGCATCGTTCTGTTGGTAAGTAAATTCGATCACTGTCTCGCATACCTGCTACATCGTTGGAAGGGGGGCGACTTGCGGTTCGATATTCCCTGCGTGATCTCTAATCACGAAACGCTGCGTGAGCTAGTCGAATGGTATGGTATCCCTTACCATTATGTGCCGGTGCCGAAGGAATCCGAGGCGAAACAGGCAGCCTTCGAGAAGACAGCGGAACTCATCGAACAAGCGGAGCCGGATACGATTGTGCTGGCACGCTACATGCAAATATTTCCCGCTTGGCTCTGCAAAAAATACCGTCATAAAGTCATTAATATTCATCACAGCTTTCTCCCTTCATTCATCGGTGCGAAGCCTTATCATCAGGCGGATGAGCGTGGCGTGAAGTTGATCGGTGCAACCTGCCACTACGTCACGGAAAACCTCGATGCTGGCCCGATTATCGAGCAGGATGTCGTGCGTGTCCGGCATAGCGATAGCATCGAAGATATGATGCGTCAGGGCAAGGATGTTGAAAATACGGTGCTGGCCCGAGGCTTACGATACCACCTGGAAGACCGCGTGTTGGTGCACGGCAACAAAACCATTCTGTTCAGCTAGAGCATGAAACCCGTTTCGCAGTTTCCCAGCGACTTTTGCACTTAGTCTTGTTCTCTGGTTGTTGGGGAGGGAAATAAGATTCAGTTAGTTAGGTTAGATTGGCAGCTTTAAGTTTAACAACAATGGGGCTTCGAAGCATGCGAAACAGTAGGGTACCTAATGGAGATCACAGAGGTCTTCGAGGATACGCGCGAGCTTGTGATTGCGATTCTGCTAATTGTTTAAGCAGCATGGATATTGGGTCGGCCAGATTCCACGGTAAACTTGCCGAGCGATGTCGTCTTGCCGCCTACGCTAGTGACTTTTTCGATGACCTTGTAGTCCGAGGAGTAGGTATTGGGAGTGACATCGCACATTATGTAGCCGCGTTGGCGGTTGTGAAATTTAGTGCAGGGATTGCGGCCGAGGAATTCGTCTAGTCCTTCGAATTGCGATGATCCATTGCCGCCGCTAGAAAGGGAGGTAGTGGCGAATTCGGAGGCCACGAGAGCTTGGTCGGGCTTGAAGTCGTCAACGCGGAGCTCGTTGGCCCAGTTCGAATGGATGTCGCCGGTGAGGACAACGGGGTTGTTGATTTTGTGGTTCCGTAGGTGCTTGAGGAGAACTTTTCGTTCGTGAGCGTAGCCGGGCCATTGGTCCATGGAGTAGGCGGCTGGTGAGTTGGCCTTCGAGCGATCGACGAGAGCCATCATGACTTGTTGGGCTAGGATGTTCCAGCTGCCTTTGGAGCGGGATAGGGAATCGAATAGCCACTTCCGCTGGGTTTTGCCGAGGAGGGTTTGTCTTGGGTTAGTGGCGGCGGTATTGAGGGGACTATGTCGGTCGCCGTTCGGTTGGTCACTGCGGTATTGGCGGGTGTCGAGAATGAAGAATTCGGCGAGAGTGCCGAAGCTCCCCTTGCGATAGAGAGTCATGTTGGGGCCGACGGGAAGCGAAGAGGTGCGCAGAGGCATCATCTCATAGTAGGCTTGATAGGCATTGGCGCGGCGGATGAGGAATTTGGCGGTATCGATTCCCTCTTGTTCGGAAATGTCGTTGGCGCAGTTGTTGTCAAATTCGTGATCGTCCCAGGTTACGAACCATGGACAGGCGGCGTGCATAGCCTGGAGATCCTTGTCGCCTTTGTATTGGGCGTAGCGGATTCGGTATTGGTCCAGGGATTCGATTTCGGGCCCTTGGTGGGTGCGGACTTTGCCGTTTATTCCGGCATATTCGTAGATGTAGTCGCCAAGGTGAAAGACAAAATCGGGCCTGTCGGTGGCCATTTGTTGGTAGGCGGTGAAGAGGCCTTGTTCAAAGTTCTGGCAGGAGGTGACGGCAAAGCGGAGTTTTTCAGGTGAGGCGTTGGGTGCGGGGAGCGTCCGGGTGCGGCCGACGGGACTGATGGCGTCGCCGGACTTGAAACGATAAGAATACCAATGGTCTGGCTTGAGGTTTCGGGGCTCGATGTGGAGGGAGTGACCGAGTTCAGGCGTGGCGTTGACCTTGCCCGACTGGACGATTTTTTTGAAGGAGTTGTCTTCGGCGATCTCCCAATGAACCTCGACCGGAGTCTTGGGCATGCCGCCGCCCGGTTCTAGCGGCTTGGGCGCGAGGCGAGTCCAGAGAATGACACTTTCGTGATCGGGGTCACCGGACGCTACGCCGAGGGTGAAGGGATCGTTGGTAAAGTCGTGAGCCGGATTGGCGGAGCCGTAGTGGCTTAGGAGAGGGATCGATGAAAGGGAAGCGGCGTAGGCCAGGAAGAGACGGCGGGTGAGTCCACCTTCGTGGCTAAGGGCGTTGGGAAGGTCATAGATGTTCATAGCGAATGAAATTTACCATGGGAGCGTGGTGTGTCAATTTGCGAACAGGCAATTTGATCCCTGCGATCGAGGACATGATTCCTGATCGTCACAGCCGAGAAACTTACGAAAAGATATATCTAGGAATGCACCCGCCTACGGGAATTGTTGCTGGCTTCGAGGATGAATATAAAAAGCGACACGATGAAATTTGGCCCGAATTGTCGTCGGAGTTCTCGGCGGCGGATGTATCCGATTTATCGATATTTATGGATGAAGAGACTCTGACGCTTTTAGCAGTGCAGAAGTTGTCGGACGACCATTCGGCGGATCAGTTGCCAGAGACGGAAATCTTCAAGAAGTGGTGGGATTACATGGCCGATTTAATGGATACGAATTCTGATAACTCGCCGGTTTGCGTTTAGCTGAGAAAGTGTTTCATGCAGATTGAAGAAGAAATTCTGGATCGCGAGGGCAATCGTTATTGGCATAATTGTGGATGCGGCAGTGAGTTGTTCCCTTTGGGGAACTCGCTCCCTTACGTTTTCAGGTGAAGTTAATAGGGTGCCTGCCGTCTTCGATTTCCAAGCTAGCAAGATTCGGCCGACGATTCAGGTGAGCGTTTCTAAAACGGTGTTCAATCGTTTTTCTGGTGATCCCTTTAGGGTGATGTAAGGGATTCTAAAGCGCTCAAGAATCGATTCGAACTGCTTGTGCAGTCTCTCGCGTTCTTGCGGGCTGACGCGCTGGCCTGGATCCGCTTTCCAGGGAATGTCGGGCTGGCAGAAGTAGTATCGATCGTAGATGCGGCTATGGAACCGTTCATCGACCCAATGAATAGACGTGTTGAAATACTGCTCTGCATAGAGGATCGTTGAGAGGAGATTAGTATCGTGGAAAACGTATCGGGCCGCTTTTGCATAGGCGTCATCTTCAAGGCGAATCTGTCCCTGAGCAATGGGTTCGAGGTCGGATTCGTCGAGGGGCCGATCGAGTTGTTCGACATGCTGGCGCACGTATTCATTCGAGCAGGGTTCGCCAAAATGTTCTGCGACGGCGCGAGCGATGGTGCTCTTCCCTGTACATTCCGCCCCTAAGAAAACGATACGGCGAACCTTAATTAAGGGGTTTGGCATGTTTAGAAAGTTCCTTCCTCCAGCTCAAGAATCCTAATGCCGCCATTACCGTGAAAACGGTAAACATTGCGACTGCGATCCAGTAGCCCTGGATCGCCCAAAGAACGATAAAAGCCGTGTCTGCAATGAACCAAGCGATCCAATTCTCGATAAGCTTCCGACTCAGCAGCAATTGTGCAAGAAAGGAGATTGAGGTAGCGAAAGCGTCGAGATAGGGAAGAACGCATTCCGTGTATCGATCTAGAATCGTTCCGATCCCTATCGTAGCGAGCAGACTGATCCCGCCTATCGCCATCCTCTGTTTCAAGGTCAGTCGGGTTATGGCGAGCGATTTGCTGGTGGGAGTGCTTTCGTTTTTCCCCCGAGAGTCCACTCCCCATTTCCACCAGCCGTAGGCCGATATCGGAATGAAGCACGCGTTCAACGTCATCGCCGCATAGAGCGACGCGCCGTAGCTCAGATAGGCGTAGAGTCCGTAGCAAAACAGGAAAAAGGGCCAGGCGAGGACTTTTTCTTTGATGCTCAGGTAGACTCCTATGAGCCCGGCTGCTGTTCCGAGCCACTCTACCATTGAGGTTTGTTGAATCTGAGTTATGATTGTTTCCATGGAACGCGATTTCTTCGAAATAGGAAATCGTCGGAACTGTCCATTCTCGAAATCAAATGCGGGCTTCGCTGGGTAATGATGCAATTATTTTTTCGAGGTCTTGCGAGGGGAGAGCGGGTTGGTTCGGCTAAAATCGGTCAACGCGTGTTCAAGTCGCTCTTGACAAAACCAGTAAGGGGCTTACGCAATGTTAGATTCCTTAGGGGCGACCTGGCATGGGTCTGAGATAGCTTCCTTGCTGATCGGAATGACGAGCAGCACAGACGCGGTCCCTTTGAACCTGATCCGGTTGATACCGGCGTAGGAAAAGGAGCGAGTCCTGTTCTTAATTTGGAGCGGATTCACCTTTCTTCGCTCAACACCGGATCTCAAACCGTTAATATTGAGATCCTAAATGAAGAATAGAAACACCTTTAAGGCCATCGCGGTAGGCAGCGTCATTGCGCTGGCGGCGATCGAACCGATTAATGCCCAGGAAGTTGCCAATGCAAAGGGTGACACTATCGACTTGCCCTCCGTTTTCGTGACGGGTGATTTATGGCAGACCGAGCGCGGCAAAACGACGGCGAGCGTCAGCTTGCTTGATCGAAAAGAGCTGGGAAGCTCTGAACGGGGTCACTTCGATGACCTTTCAGCCTACCTGCCAAATCTCACCACGACCGGTGGCACCGCTCGCTCCCGCTACATCCAAATCCGGGGTATCGGTGAGAACTCGCAGTTCGAAGGCGAAACGCCTGATTCCGCCGTGGTTTTCCTCATCGATGACATGGACTTTACCGGGCTTGGGTCCGCAGGGAGTCTTTTCGACGTCAAGCAGGTCGAAGTCCTCCGCGGGCCGCAAGCCGGCGCCTTCGGAGCCAACGCGGCGGGAGGATTGATTCGCATCGTCAGTGCGGAACCCACTCCTTATTGGACGGGGACGGCGCAGACGAGCATGGGCGAGGACTCGATGTATGGTGGCGAGATTGCGATCGGCGGACCGTTATCTGAAAACGACCCGGAAAGACTGACCATGCGCTTCGCATTAAAGAGCCAGCAAAGCGACGGGTTTTACAGGAACGAATTCCTGGGTCGCGATGATACCAATGAGCGCAATGAAACCGCCGCTCGTTTCAAACTTCGTTTGAAGGAAGACAGCTACCAATGGGACGGGGCCTTGTTATACGTGGATATGAATGACGGGTACGACCAGTTCTCCATGGGCAACGATGCCTTCAGAAGCTTATCCAACGAGCCCGGAAGAGACGAGCAAGAATCCCTTGGCGTTAGCTTGAAGGGTCAATTCGATCCCGGGGAAGGCTTCGAAGTTACTTCGAAGACATCCGTCATTAAGACCGACTCCTTCTATAGTTATGATGCGGACTGGACCGACGCATCTTACGCCGGCTATCTTTCCACCTTGCGAGATAGAGAAGTATTCAATCAGGAGATACGAATCGATAGCGATAGCAGCAACCTTAGCCGTTGGACAGTCGGGTTGTATTATCAGAATCTACAGGAAGACTCGGACGTGTACTACCGCGACGGCGATCCCAGTCAGGGTGAGTTCAGTTTCGGCCAGGCGGATGTCGATTCGATATACGAAACGGAGACGATCGCCGCCTTTGGTCGAATGGCGTTCGAACTGAATGAAGGAACCCGCCTCATCGCGGGATTACGATATGAGATGCACGAGGTTGCCTTCGACTCGGTATCCAACGAGCTGGGCTATTACCAAGGCTTCCTCTATGATGGGAAAAACGGAAACGACGATGATGTCCTCGGTGGCAAGCTCACTCTGGAGCACGACGTGAATACGGGCGTGATGGCCTTCGCGAGCATCGCTCGCGGCTACAAGGCCGGCGGTGCCAATAGCGGTACCTTCACGAGTCCGGAGTATCCGAGCGTATACGGCGAAGAAACGCTCTGGAACCTCGAAGCAGGTTTCAAAGGAAGTTGGGTGGATAACCGATTGACCGGTCAGTTAACCGCTTTCTGTCTCAGTCGTGAAGATGCCCAACTCCGCGATTCCGTAGGAGCGGGAGGCTTCTTCCGCTACTTGACGGTGAATGGAGAAGATGCGACGCATCTCGGAACGGAAGCAGAATTGCAGTGGCAGTTCAGCGAAGACTGGAGAATAGCCGCTGGTATCGGATTCCTGGATGCAGAAAGAGACTCCTACTTGGATCCAGGAGGACTTGTGCCTGAACGCGAACTAGCGAGCGCTCCTAGCTACAACTACAATTTCCGGCTTAACTATAGTGCGGAATCCGGAGTCTTCGGATCCATCGCCCTGGCTGGGAGGGACGCTTACTTTGAATCGAACAGCCATCTCCAACAGCGCGATGCGATCGCCACCGTAAATGCATCCGCAGGTTACCAGTTCGAAAACTGGCGCATTTCGGTGTGGTCGAAGAATCTGCTCGACGAGCGCTACGCGAGCCGCGTGTTCTTCTTTGATAACGGAGACGGCGAGCGCCGCTACGAAGCCCTCGCTAACCCAAAGCAAATTGGAGCGACGCTTTCCTACGAGTTCTAGCCTTTCTGTCGCCACCTTTGAACGCGGTGCGAATAGAGGCCGGTCAGGATGGAAGCGCACGTCGGACTGCACGTTGCGCCAGCCGAGTGATAATCGGTGAAACGCAATCCCCTTAAAGCTAGAGCATCAATGTGCGGCGTTGCATTGAGCTGGCTCCCGTAGCAGCCGAAGTCTCCGTAGCCAATATCATCGCCGACGATAAAGACGATGTTCGGTGGCTTAGCGTGGGAGCAGATCGCTACCGCGAGTAAGCAGATGGTGAGCCAAACTTTCATGACGACGACTACTCGGATTCGAGATTGAGAACCTTACCTGGAACCAGTTTTCCGGGATCAGCGACGACGTGTTTCACCTTTTGGCGATTCCACGTGTAGGTCATATGAATGAGCCCCTCGCTGGACTGGATCATGGCCGGGTAGGAAAATTCGCCAGTGTCCTCATTCTCAATCGTGGCGACTTCCTTCCACTCCACCCCGTCTTCGCTGACGGCGAGGTTGAGAACGTTGCGTTGTCCCCAGCCGTCAGCCCGATCAGGGCGGCCGCCGGTGTGGTTGTAGAGCAAGAGGTGCCGACCGTCTTTTAGCGTGATCGATTCAATGCCGGAATTATTGTTCGGTAGTTCGATCAGTTTGAGCTCGCTCCAGGTGCGCCCTCCATCCTTCGAAATACTCTCGGCGATCTGTTCGTGTTTCGAGCGCATGAGAGCCCGAAGCGAACCATCACTCTGAGTCAACAGGGTTGGTTGGATGACCTGATAGGGTTGAGTCTTGGGTTCGATGCGTTTCCACGAGGTTCCGAGCTCTGGTCGTGAATGATCCGTCAGGATCTCGAAGTGGAAGCGCCAGTCGTGAGCATGCTCGGTAGACGAGGGGCACAGCAAGTCTCCGTTTTCAAGAAAGAGAGGTTTGCAGCGAACTGGTCCATCAATGGTGGAAGGAAGTCTTCTGCGGTCACGGAAAGAACGACCGTAGTCATAGCTGAGTATGACCTCGCCCCACCAAGTGCGGGGATTCGGTCCCACTTTGAAGAAAAGCATCGTCGGAGCATCTCCAGGTGGCTGAACGAGAACCGGATTCCAACAAGGATGACGGAGATCTTCGTGCTGAATTCCGTTGGCCCATTCCTGAGGAGACGACCAGCCGGAGCCGTCGTTGTAGCTGGACCAGATTCCTACGTCAGGATGTTTCTCTTTTGTTCCGCCAAACCAGGCGGCAACAAGACCGCGTGGGGTTTCGCAGATGGTGGATGCGTGGCATTGAGGGAAAGAAGCCTTCTCATAAATGAATCCTTCGCTGATGAATCCAGGGAAGCGAGGCTTCTTTTTTTCCTTCGGCTTTCGCGCGGCAATCTGATCTGGCGAGTATTTGATGCAGTCATCGTGTTTGATGTAGTAAATGCGGCCGTTCTCTGCGCCAACGACGAGGTCAGGTTTGCCATCCTGATCAAAATCGCACGCAGTTGGGCTCGAGGTGTGTCCGGCAACGTTTCGCCTCGCGAGGTTGCCGACTTTCTTGAGTACGACTTTGCCGTTACGCTCTTCACAGTTTCGATACCAAGATGCATTCTCAGAGTTCACAAGGATATCGAGGCGCCCATCACTATCCCAGTCGACGACATCAAGCTTGTAGCGCCCGCTGCGTCCGGCGGATCTTGTGTTCAAACGGATGGGCTGATTGTCCTCATCAATAAAAATCCGGACTTCGTCAGATGCTCGACTTTGGCAGGTCAGGTAGCCTTCCTGATCAAGAATGACCAGATCGAGCTGCCCGTCGCCGTCGAAGTCAGTTGCAAGCGGGGTCGTTCGCCATTGAGTCTGAAGGTTTTCGGCCTTGGCCTGCCACCAGTACCACTTCGGGGGCGATTCCTCTGTCCAAAAGGTCAGGGGCTCCTCGATCAAACCATTTTTGGTGTTCCGCAGTAACTGGATGCGTGGCCAGATGGAATTGTAGAGGATGTCATCACGCCCATCGCCGTCCCAGTCTGCAACGGAAAGAGTGGTGTAGCCCCACTTTGCTTCGGCCGGTCCCTGGATTGAGCCGCTGGGGCCGGCGAGGACACGGAATACTTTTCCATCGGCCTCGATCAACTCAGGAGCGCTCCACTTGGTGCCGTTTCCATCGAGATTACTAAAAACAGCGATATTGCCCGCGGTATTGCCAACAACGAGGTCTTCGTCTCCGTCCCTGTCCCAGTCGTGAGCGTAAGGGGTGGCAAGAGCACCAAATTTTAGGGTTTCAGCCTCTTGTTGGAAGTATGCTGGCTGCTTGAAAACCGGAGCTCCGTTACTGATCTTACCGGTATGTTCCACCAATGCCACTCGACCGTCTTCGTCTCCGACGATGAGGTCCTGATCCCCGTCACCATCCCAGTCGATCGCGGTCGGAACGATCATCTGCAGGTGCATCACGAGGGGTGAGTTGTCTTCTCCATTCAGCTTAACTCCAGTGGTATATGAGGGCTTTTCACGCGAGCCGATATTTTGGAAGTAGGTGAAACCATCAAGAAACTCCCCACAGAGAAGGTCAAGATCCCCATCGCCATCAAAGTCGGCAAAATTGGGGCTTGGCCAACCGTAAACGTTGACTGGGGATCCTCCTGCTAAAACTTTCTTTGGTTTGCTCGAGTAGTTGCCATTAATGTTTTCGATGAGGTAGACCCAACCATGTAGCGGCCCATTGCGCCAGCGTCCTTTGGAGTCGTAGGCCTGATCCCAGACGTAGTCTGACCAGTCGCCAATACCAACAATGAGATCTTGGTCGCCATCGCCCTCCCAGTCGACGTAGCGCCACATGCGAGCACGAGTGTTACCGGGATGAAAACGGGCATTATCGTAGATTTTCTTACCTTCCGTCCCGGCGCCGGTTTCGCGGAAGTTGGGATATTCATAGTTCTCTCTCAGCAAGCGCGGTTGTCCATCAACGAAACTGACTTGGACGTTGTGGCCTGTTGGTCCAAGATAGATAGCTGGTTTGAAGACGGGCATCTTCAGGCCCGGATCCTGGGTTGGATTCTCGAAGTAGTAAAGACCGTTGGTTGGCTTGTCAGGCCCCGAGACGACTAGATCCATGTCGCCGTCACCATCATAGTCCATCGGGAGTGGCCAGGCCCAGAGGCCTACGCCGAGGTCTACGACGAGACCGGGATTGTTGTATTTTAGTGGCTGGAGTTTCCAGTCTTCTGCATCTGCTCGGGATACGACCAAGGCCGATACGGTGAGCAAAAAAAGAGAGATTGAGTGATTCCCGATTTCGAGGAATTTGGCTCGCTGGGAGTTATCTGATGACATCAGGCAAAGTGTAGAGGGTTTTATTAAGAACGGATTTTGCAATCCTTGTAAATGAGCAGAAGATACTCAAGTTCCCATTTTTGCGAGTGGCTCAAATGAAATCACTAATCGGAATATGGATTACCCTGATGACACTGGGTCTGGTTGCAGAAGAGGCGAAGCCGGCCTTTTTCCCGGGAGGGGAGACGGAGATTGATGTCAGTGCTGATAATCGGGCGGAGCAGGCTATTCGAAAGTGGACGGATCCCGAAGTGTGGGAAGAAAAGGATCCTGCAGAAGCCCCATATTACTGGATCTTTAAGGTAGTCGGCCGCCACGTTTTCCGCGTGCTTGCGGGGATCACCGCGGGCTCGGTTGCTGTAGGCACCGTAGTAGCGAACGAGGTGCTGTTTGGGAGAATGGATGTGACGCGCGATGGAGAGTGCAAGGTTTTTAGAAAAGCAGTTGCTGGAGACAGATTGCTGTATACGGAATATCCAAATATAAACTACGCTCAGACACCTCGAGGAAAGTGGATGTTATATAATTTGGAAAGCGACCCGAGCCAGGATAGGGAAGTCGGTGCCGATCACCCGGAGATCGTCCAGCAAATGGCATCTGCCTATGAACAGTGGTGGAATAAAGTAAGGCCCTTGTTGATCAATGAGGTGGGGTATTATGAGTAGTCTGGATTGTTGATAGGAGATTCTATTGAACGAGGGTTAACTTCCAAGGACCGCATCACTGTCCGACGATCACTCTGTTCTCTCCCGCGAGCCCCTTAACCATCCCGCCCTCCATAGCTCCCACCAAGGTGGCCAATCCCGTCAATCGATCGACTGTGTGGAGATTATCACTTATCGTATCCGACAAATAGAGACTATCCAAAGCCGCATCGTAGGCGAGCCCGCACCATTGCGTATTAATACCCAGATCACCGACAAGCATCGCTGCGCCTGTGACCGTATTAATCGTATAAAGCGAATTCGTCTGTCTGCTCGCCCCATACAAGGTCAAGGTTTCGGGAACGTACGCCAGTCCCGGCATATTCACGCCGAGCGGTCCTACCAAACTCGCCAGTCCGGTGGCGATATTCACGGTATAAAGATTGGCCGCGATCCCGCTACTGGTCGCATAGAGAACCTTGCTATCCGGATCGTAAGCCAAGCCCGAGACATTTGAGAAGCTCACGCCGAGAGCCCCCACGAAGCTTGAAGCACCGGTCGTCGTGTTGATAGTAACTAGCGAATCTGTCGTACTGTCGATCCCGTAAAGAATTCCGGATTTCACATCGAGGGCCAGCCCGCTGAGATCCGCCACACCGGTCGCTCCGTATGTGCCGCCTGCACCCGTTAGCGGGGAAATCCCCAGCAACTGACCCGAATTGGCATCCGCCCCGAAGAGTCCTTCCTCCGGGGGATTTGAAACCGGTGGTTCGGGCGGATCGGGAGCATCCGGCGGTGTGACCGGCTCACGGACCGCTACCACGAATGTCTGCTGCAGGATTTGCATCTCGGACGCCGAAAAAACTTCGAATAGTTCGGTCGCCTGGGTCATCCGGCGCACCGCCGCCTGCTCCCAGTTTACGAGGTCCACAGACACGCGAAGGTAAATCGGCTGCCCCACAGGCCCCGACATCTCCACCGTGAGCCCCCCTGAACTAGAAACAACAGCTAGGGGCTGAGGTTCGACGACGGCTGAGATAAACGATTCGATGAATGCCAGGTTGCCCGCCTCCGCGACTCGAGCATCCCGCGAAAACTGTCCCCAGGTCCCGTTCACGGTAT
>PBMN01000069.1:0-18914 GCA_002722675.1 Opitutaceae bacterium | reverse complement strand
TTCCCGCTCACTCCCCAACTAATCTGATGATGGAGAATCACAGCATTGGGATAACTGTAGGAACGCTCCGCCAATGTGGCTATGCTGGCTGCCATACTTGCGGCGTAGGATTTAACGACGACGAATACTGGCGCCGTGCTTCCATGCATCGATTTCAAAATCTTGTACCCAGACATAACCGAGCCACCTGGCGATGAATCGATTACGAGGAAAATGGGATACTCTACACTCTCATTGTTGAAAAAGTTGATCCGCTCGCTAACATAATCAGCTAAACCACTCCATATCGGACCGTTTAAGGCGATTCGTCGGTCACTGACATGAAGAACCCCATCTAAAAAAGGCTCTTGCAGGTACATGATTTCCTCATCCCTATATACGATATTGTCGACTAAATCGCCCTTTTCCTTCATTGAAAGCTTCGCTTGCAATTCAGCGACCCCGACGTCCAATGCGGACCGTTTTAGCTTTAGACGAGTGTCCTCCAGCCTGAGCCCGGTTAGCTCCCCTTCCATCTTTTTCGACAAAATTGAATTGGAGAGAATTAGACGCTCCTCCTCTAACTTCAGAGCCGCTAGCTCTTCCATAAGCGCTTTTTTTGACTCTAGACCAGCCAGCGATAATTCCTTGCTCAACGCATCCATTTTGACACTCAAACGCTCGTTTTCCGCCTTCAGTTCGGTCAGTTCCCGACTCAACCGCTCTTTGGCTAAAGAATTTTCTAACGCCAGAAGCTCCTTTTCTTCTTTGAGAGCTGCTATCTCCTCCTTGAACTTCTCTGCCCGTAGAGACATCCTAGCTTCAATCAACTCACGCTCGCCATTCAAAGCCTTTACTTCCGCTTTGCGTTTCTCTTCCTTTAGGTCGGTCGCTTCGCCACTATCCTCACTTACCTCGGAACTCGACTCTTTAACCGGAGTTTGATCCGCGTCCTCTGTACCTACTTCCTTGTTTGCCTTTACGACAAGCGGCTCAAGCTCGCTTTGAGCAGCCACCTTACCAACTGCCAAAAAAGCCGCGATGAAAACAAAACGAATAAGAATCTGAAAATGGCTCATAACTTTATGTAAACGACCTAACCTGCTTAACACTGGCAATTGAAGCACCGGAGGTCTTCAAAACGCAAGCGGAAGCGTACCATTAGGACATTCCGGACAATTCTTGAAACGCACAAGCGATTATGATTCTCGAGGATAATTCATAAAATATCTAGAATTCCGTCAAATTAGTCATAGGAATGCCTTCAGTGAGTTTAGAAGCCCTGCAAAGTGTAAAATCCTACATGCTTTCTCTTCAAAGCAGTGTGTGCGACGGAATTGAGTCCCTTGAGGACTCTGGCAACCGTTTTATTCGTGACGACTGGACGAGAGAGGCTGGGGGCGGAGGAATAACCCGTGTACTGGAAAGCGGAGAGACTTTCGAAAAGGCTGGGGTCAATTTTTCGCACGTAATGGGAGACGAGCTACCCGCTTCTGCCACAGCGAGCCGACCAGAGCTAGCGGGAAGAGCCTTTCACGCCACCGGCGTTTCGGTCGTGGTACATCCAAAAAACCCCTACGTCCCAACTTCGCATGCTAATGTGCGCTATTTCTACGCCCCAGCAAAGTCGAGCGATGAACCGGATGTCTGGTGGTTCGGAGGGGGATTCGACCTTACACCGTACTACGGTTTCAAAGAGGACGCTATCGAATGGCATAAAGCCTCAAAAGCGGCCTGTGAAGCCTTCGGATCCGAAACCTACCAGACATTCAAATCCACCTGTGACTCATATTTCTATATTAAACACAGAAAAGAGCCCCGTGGAATTGGAGGATTATTCTATGATGACTACAATTCCGGTGGATTCGAGAACGCGTTTGCACTGACCCAGAATGTTGGGAACCACTTCTGCAAAGCCTACCTCCCTATAGTTGCCAGACGTAAGAACCATCAATACGGAGAACGGGAACGATCTTTCCAAGCTTACAGGCGGGGAAGATATGTTGAGTTCAACCTCGTTTATGACAGGGGAACTCTTTTCGGACTTCAAAGCGGTGGAAGAACCGAATCCATACTGATGTCCCTTCCGATTAATGTTTCATGGAGTTACAACTACAGTCCTGAACCAGGAACTCCCGAAGCAAATCTTTATGAGTACTTCCTTAAACCACGCGACTGGGCAAGTGAAACGCCCTAAGCGACTACCCGCTCACGACCGAGTTATATAAGAATCAAATGAATTCCCGCGAACGCTTTTTGAATGCTCTAAAATGCCAATCCCTCGATCGTCCACCCATTTGGGTAATGCGACAGGCCGGACGCTACCTACCCGAGTATCGGGCCCTGAAAGAAAAATACACCTTTCTTGAACTCGCCCAAACTCCAGAGCTGGCACTGGAAGTAACTCTGCAGCCGCTCAGGCGCTTCCACTTGGACGCGGCAATTCTATTTTCAGACATTCTTGTCATCCCAGAAGCCATGGGACAGGGCTACCATTTTAGGGATGCAGGAGGGATCGCAATGAACTACCGTCTCGAGAATAGGCAGCAGATAGAAGCCTTAGACTCGACCCGGGTCGAAGAAAAACTGAAATATGTTTCCGATGCCCTTAAGCTCATTCACACAGAACTTTCTGGGAGCAAAGCATTGCTCGGCTTTGGAGGTTCCCCTTGGACGCTCGCGACTTATATGGTTGAAGGAGGAAGCTCGAAAAATTTCGAGCAGATCAAAAGCCTCTTCTACTCCGATCGGGCAACCTTCGATGCTTTAATGCACAAACTTACGAATAGCTTGATCTATTATTTCAGAATGCAAAAAGCCGCTGGTGTCGACGCGATCCAGATTTTCGATTCTTGGGGCGGCATCATAGCCGGCACTGACTACGAAGACGCATCTTTAAAATGGATACGTATGATTATTGACGCAGTTGGAAATCAAATTCCTATAATTCTCTACGCTAAAGGCACATCCGCCCACCTTTCCGAACAATGCGCTTCAAATCCAAACGCAATCTCGGTAGACTGGACAATATCCATCAAGGAAGCCTCCAAGAGAATAAACGGCAACATCGCCATTCAAGGGAATTTGGATCCTTTAATTCTAAACACAAACCCAGAAATCGTTCGCATTCAGGTCCTGAAAATTTTAGAAGCAATGCGAAATCGTCCTGGTCATATTTTCAATCTTGGACACGGAATTCATCCGGCAGCCAAAATTGAAAACATGGAGACTCTCGTTGAAACAGTGGTAGGCTACAAGGCGTGAGGTAATCTCGAACTGGATCAACTGAGCATGACGCAATCGTCGCAGGTGAAAAAAACAAGAACTGTTAACTGGAATCCTAATACCCATACTGGTCCCAGAGGCAAAAATGACGAAATGGCGTCAAGCCGATGAGTTCAAAACAAGTCGACTTGACTGAAAAGCTCAAACTCTTCAAACTTCGAGTCTACTGAATCAACGCCTGCTTAACTTGGCCAATCAATGCCTTAAGCTCGCTGCTCGGTTCCCTCAGCAAAGCGCGTTGCAGCAATTCAAGTGATTCAGAAAAGCGTTTTTCATCAATGAGTGTTTGTGAAGCCAAAATCAGGGCATCATATTCATGTTTTTCCGAGCTATATGCTCTTTCGAAATAGTACATCGCTTTCGCCTTCTCGCCCCTTCCAGAATGAAGTGACCCCAGCAGAATTAGCGCTTCGCCATTCAATGGATCGTTCTCTAAGGCTTCCACTAACTTTCCTTCTTCCCCAACACTATCTCCGTCGTACTTAGCGAAAGTCGACTCTAAGAGTAAAAATCGCGTTCTATCCTCTATCTTCCAATACGTGTCGAGTGAACCAATCTTATCGAACAGGCGTCGGGCTTCATCCACCTCATCCTTTTCTACTAGGAATTTCACCGACAGAAGGGCTTCTGAAATTCGCTTAACCAAATCGCTCCGTTCAGCCCCTATATAAGTATCGATCGCAAGTTCGTACATGCCTTGCAAACTGTATATATTAGCAAGCTGCACACGAGTATCCATCGTCCCATCGCCGAAAGCCTCGATCATTTCAAAAATCTGGGCCGCCTTATAAAATTGCTCGGTTTCAACATAAACATTCGCCTGATAGGTACGATAAATATTTTTCTGGGGGTCGCGCCGTAATAGTTCTTCCAGCAATGGCAATGCCTCCTTGTAACGCTTAGCCATCATCATAGCCTGCGCCTTACCCTCGACCCATTCGATATTATTTGGATCAAGCACGACCGCGGCATTGTAAGCCAGTTCAGCCGCCATCAGATTCCCTACGCGCAAATGGCAATAAGCCGCCGACCCATAGGTATCAGGGCTTGTATCTCCAAGCTCGATACATCTAACAAGCGCCATCATCCCCCCTTCATAATCCGCTAGCCTCGTCTTTAGCATACCTAAGTTTTTCCAGGCTCTCCTAAATGTAGGAAATTTCTCGATCGCTCGATCGTACTCAGCCAAAGCATCATCCCAAGCACCTCCATTAAAGTAAAGGTTGGCTAAGATGAAATTGAATGAAGCCGTCGCGGGTGTTTCTTCACCCAGCATGCCTTCCAGCATAGATTTGGCGAACTCCGGGTTGTCCTCTACCATGGGACCAATTTTTTCCAACAGAGAAATCTCCAGTTCCTGCAATTCCGGCTCCCGGTCCTCCAGCACTCCATAGCTTGCGGTGAATCGCTTTTGAAACTCGGGTCCAAACAAATCCGGCTTCCCCATTTCATCGGCTTCCTGGTCCTCCCCAGAAGCGTAACCAATACTAAAAACAGCGAATGCTACAACCAACGTTTTCATAGACTAAATGGAGACGAGGACGATTTCTGATAGACGAGGACAAAGCGCACCCAACACTTAACCTTCTGACCATTTTTCTTGGCCGGCCTGAACCGCCAACGCTTTAGGTCTCTAATAATAAGGGGTCTAGCTTCCTCAACGGGAGAATTCAAAACCATAACATGAATAGGGCGCCCGTTTTCATCGATGGACAGCTGGACGATAATTCTAGAATTTCCCACTTCCTTCTTCAATTTCGGAGGAAGTGTCGGCATAGGGCTATAGTTCCTCGCAGGAACTTGATCCACCTCACTCTTCTCAAAAACGATCGACTCTAGATTCACTTCAATATTCGGCCTTTGAAAATCGGTCAAATTGACTTCAATTTTATCGGTAATTTGCGAGGGTGCGTCTATAGAAGTTTCTATTGGTGAAACCGTCAGCTTAGCAGGATCTGGATTCAACGTGACGTCGACCTGTATCGGAACTTGAGATATTTCAACCGTTTCCACTATCTCCGGTGGTGGTGGTGGCGGTGGCGGTGGCATGAACAATTCAATCTTCGCCAATGCAACGTCTTCTGTCTGCTCGATATCTCCAAGCCGAGAGATTGACATCCCTAAAAACAAAACAGCGGTCACGATTACTGCAAATACGACAACTCTGATCGAATTCGTAGACTGATTCAATCCCGTCTCTAGAGAATACGACTTCATTCTTTCGTCGCAAAATGAATGTCCTTACCGCCCGCAGCCTTTACTTCACCATACACCTTGGCAAAGGTATCGTGAATGGATTCCCGGTCAGCCTGGATTATAATTGGAACGTCTTCGATAGCGAGGACCCGGTGAACAATGGGACGCACGCGTGCCAGTGAAATCTCTTTTCCTCCGTAAAAGATCCTACCGTTATCTGTAATAGCGATTAGAATGCTGTTTTTTGGGAGCAGTGTAGAGTTACTAGCCTCGGGCTTTTCCACATCAATACCTGCTTCCTGCACGAAAACCGTCGTAACAATGAAAAAAATGAGGAGAATGAATATGCAATCGATCATCGGGGAAAGATTAATTTCCGTCTCCCCGCCTAGATCTAAATCGGCCATGTTGCGTCTCATTTCGCAAATGCCCCTTCACCATGAATCGATACAAGTTCCTGATGGGCAATTTCCTCCTGCCGCTTCTTCGCCTCCCGCTTGATCCACTGAATCATGAAAATCGCCGGAATCGCTACGATTAGCCCCGCTTGGGTAGTAACGAGAGCGAATCGAACACCTCGGCTAACCTGGGAAGTTGTCTCCTGCATTCTTTGCGAAAGACTTTCAAACGTCTCCAGCATTCCAATCACCGTACCTAGCAGACCTAGTAACGGTGCGGCGGCCGCGAGCATACCGATGTATGCGACTTGACGGGAAACAATTTCACTAAACTCGCGCTTGGCTTGTGAATACCCTATCTCCAGCTCAACATTAGTTGCGTTGTCATCTAGACCGCTTTTAATCTCGGCGATCGAAAACCCTTTGACGAAAAACAAAGTCCCGAGCGCCGAGCGATAAAGCAGCACCGACAACAAGATCAGCGAAATCATCACGACTCCTCCATCCTTTATGGAGTGCCAGACCTCCAGATAGAACGCATCTGTCATTTCAAGCGTCTCCCTTTCCTGTAAGCTTATTCACGATCTTGGAAAACTCAGTGGCCGCTAATTCCATTGCGCTGATGCGGCGTTTGGCTAGACGCAAGAGCGTTCCATGAATAATCAGCGTAGGAATCGCAACCACGAGCCCCAGTTCCGTTGTCACCAGTGCCTCAGATATCCCAGACGAAAGGGCTTTTGGATCTCCCGATCCGAATATCGTGATCAATGTGAATGTTTTAATCATTCCAACCACCGTCCCCAGAAGACCCATCAAAGGGGTCGCCGCCGCCGTCACTGCTAGCCAGGGGAGAAAGCGCTCGAGTCGAGGCTTACGATGCAAAATTACGCTAATCATATGGTCTTCCATCAATTCCCGATCTTCGTTGGCATGAGTCGCGCCCTCAGTAAGCATGGCCTTCATCCACGGCTCACTTTTCGCAATCTGCTCATTCGCTTTTTCAAGGTTTCCTTCCACCGCCGCCGCCGCAGTTGAAGCTAGATTAGAAGGAATCGATACGTTCAACGCCTTGAAATCGATCAGCTTCACGCCAGCAAGGAGGAGCGCCAGAATCCCCATGGCAATAATCAGATAGCCGACCACTCCGCCTTTTTCAATATGCTCCCGCCAATTGTCACTCGCCTTTTCGAGCGATGCCGCCTTTCCCATCGAGGCGTCCAAAGGCAGGTTAAACTGACCTAAAGATCCGTAGTTTCTTAAAGACTCACCAAATGCCCCTTCCAAAGTTGAGACTGCGGGTTCGATTGCTCCCGGACGATAGTTGAGCGTCCCCACTTCCCTACCGCTTTTCTCCCGAAAAAATGCTGCCGGACCAAAAACAATCACATCGCCCTCGAGAATCTCGCCAGCCTGATCGATCCCTTGCCCGCCAAAGGAATAGCCACCAGAAATTAGCTCGAGGCGCTGCAGGCAAATTTCGACTGCCTCAGTACGCTTCTCCCGAGCTTCCTGCGTCCCTGGACCTGCTAGTTCAATAGCCTCTCGATAAGGATCCAGCAAAGCTGAAAACCTCTGGTCCTCCGCAATATTCAATCGCCCTTCATACGTATTCAAATACTGGGCAAACAACCCCGATACATAATCATTCTGGGTCCTCAAATCTCCCGTTAGCAATCGCTGAGCTCTTAGCTCTTCTCGGGCCCGTTCTTCTCCCGAGCGGATCGATCGCATCTGCCCACGCATTTCGATGACTTGGTTTTCAAGCTCATTGATAAGCTGTATCAAAGGGACTTTCTCCGCCGCAATTTCCTTTTGGAGAACGCGATATTTCTGCAGGCTTTGCTCTACCCGACTTTCCATTTGATTCGCCAAATCGGCGATATCCTTTTCTTGACCGAATGTGGCTGATGAAAAACAAACAAGTGCCAAAGCGATCGATGAAAATGGTAAAAATAAGTTCCGTGAACTCATCTCTTACCTCCTAACTCGTGCAAAACCTCTCCCGGTACGGACTGAATCGACGGAGGTCGCGTCTGCTCGTGAATCTGAACCAGTTCGTGGATTTGCTGGATGTACTCGGGTCGCTCATGCCAAACCCAGCCTTCCGGTCCTGGTTTCAACTCCCACGCGATTGTGCCTTGGGGATCAACGGCATAGGCTCGGGCAAGACCCCAGTAGAGAACCGAAACCATCACATCTCGACCGTCGGCAAGTTCTCTTGAGACATAGTCTATGGTAACGGATCGGTTGAACTCTTCGACGCGAGTGAATGCGGCTATCAAAATTTGTGCCCTTTCCCCCAGAGCAATCGGATCAGCCATTTCCAGTTTTTCCTGAGCCGCATTCATCTCCTCCTCAAGATACTCGGGCACGGATGCTCGGAATCGCAAAAAGAGCTCGGTTATCTCATCCAGCTTACCGGTATAGTAAGCCCGTGCGACCTCCTGGTTCTCATAGGTCTGCTCATTATTCGCGAATTCGCTCGATCGCATTTCGGCTGAGACTTTCAAGTTTTCCAGTCCCTCCGTCAGTTCGCCAATGCTGGCTTCGAGCACTTTTACGCTCTGAGACAAAACTTCTCTCTGTGATTTCCAGGCACTGCGCTCTTCCGCGATTCGCTGTTCCAAGTCTAGCCAACGTTTCGTGGCCGACTCGAGTCGCTCGTAGTCGTCGCATAAGGCACTGACTGCGACTCCGAGAAAAATTGCTAGTTTGAAAAAGCAACGCGTTATGAAACGTGCTACGTAAAAGGGAGAAGGTCCTTCTGTCATCTGGTTTGGGGCAAATGCACGTTGAGCGATCCTAACCGGCATCCTCAACGACCTCACGTTCTCAAAGCCAATCCTCCGGGTCAAGCGCGTTCATTGCAATCAATCCTCATTAATACAGCGGATGTCAAATGGGGGATTTTCTAAGTAACGGTCAACGCTCCTCGCTGTTGTAGGCAAGAAGAGAAGATTGGAAATAGATATTAATGAACTAGAAGTGAACCATTTCTGAAATGGCGTGGGGGAAATCGCGTCGATTAAGGAGGTGACGGCAAAGCGGCTTAACCAAACTAATATGGCACAGACCGTAAAATGAACTCAACAGTCGTATTCAATCGCACAGGACACCGCCGATTAGTCAATATTCTTCCCGCATACCAACCATCAGCCTTTCCGAATCTGGTCCAATGTTCGATTCTTATCTATTCAGACGATTTTTTTAAGTCGGTGCGTAACCTTTACCCGAAAAAATCCGTTGATTCTGTCTCGATGGATCTTCAAACAGTTACAGCCCTTTAATCTTCGACCCACCCTATGTGCAAACCGTTCACCCTCTCCCTGCTCTCATGAAAATCGCCAGCCTATTCACCTGCTTGCTCACAGCTCTAATCTTCGCCCTTTTCGTACCACCCATCGCTTCCGCCCAAATTTCCATGACTCCCGAGCAGGCAGAGGAAGCGAAAAACCGCTTTACCGAAGCCATAGAAAACCGGGTGCTAAGAGTTCTGCAAGGCGTCGAAGTCACAGAGGAGCAGCTCAAACCCATGCAGGAAGCGCTCATCCGGTTTTTCGCGCCCATGCAAATTGAACAGGCGAAGATGCAGGCAGAGCGCCAAAAAATGCAGGCTGAAGGCGTCCGGCCCACAACCAGGGATCGCCAAGCAATGATGCAACGGCGGCAAAAGCTGGAAAAGCTACGTGGAGACCTGAACAAAAAAGTGAAGGCGATTTTGGACAAAAAGCAGTACAAGACTTTCCAGTCGACGATGGCAAAGCTCATGCCTCAACCGCGGCGTGCTCCAGGCGGCCGAGGCGGTCGCTAGGTTTGTGGCATAGTGGATTTATGTTTGCGCTTGGTGCTAGGCATGGCCACTGAGATCGCTGCATGGATTTCGACCTTCGAATCGTAGAAAGACACTTCCCTGTTCTCACGTCGCTTCAATATGAACGACTTGCCCAATTCGCCGATTTGATCGGTGAATGGAACCAGAAGATCAATCTCATCTCTCGGTCCGACATCGGCAACCTACCGAAACGGCACATTCTCCACTCGCTCGCCATTGCCAAAGCGATGCCTTTCCAACCCGGCACCCGCATCATGGACGTCGGCACTGGAGGGGGGTTCCCAGGGCTTCCTCTGGCCATACTCTTCCCCGAATGTGGATTCCACTTGGTCGATTCGATTGGAAAAAAAATCAAAGTAGTTGTAGACTGCGTCCAAAAGCTCGGTCTGGACAATGTATCCGCTGAACAAGTGCGAGCAGACAAAGTCCCTAAGCAATTTGACTTCGTCGTCGCTCGGGCAGTGACACAGTTTCCCGAATTTATGAATTGGGTGCGTAAGAAAATAAAAAAAACCGCTTTCAACAATTTGCCAAACGGGGTCCTCTATCTTAAAGGGGGCGATCTCAAAGAGGAATTCGAAAAAATAAGAGAAACGCCAGTTGCGTTTCCCATACGGGAATTCTTCGACTACGAAGATTTCGATCAGAAGTATGTGATTCACGTTCCTGTTAAACGAGACTAGGGCATTCGGATCTAAAATCGTGGAATTACGCATAATCATCCCACCGAATCTGGAGTCCTCCGCACCGCGGGACGCCATTCCGACAAAGCTGGAAGCGCTTGATCGCGAAGGCAAAGTTCAAACCCCAGAGTCCCTCCCTGAGACTGCATTTGGAGGTCTAACCGAGGGCCAACGCATCGCAGCGTTCTCACTTTTCCAATGGTCCGGCGGGAAACTGTCCTCTTTTTTCCAGCTGGATAGGGCAAAACTTTTGCATCTAGTGGACACACTCCAAGGTCAGCAAGTCTTCTTCTGGGCAAACCGCCCGACGGAACCAATTGAATGGAATGGGCGGGAACTAATCGGGGTGAGCGAATTTCTGTCTCAAGAGCCTTCTTCCATCACCCCGCCAAGGGAAAGCTCGAACACCGATCAAAATGTAGAAGTGCGATTCCCTTTACCGAGGCAAAGAGAGTCCTTTTCTGGAAACCCCATGATTGTCGATGGATCCTCTCATTTTCTCGCTGTTTCACTTCCTTCTCGGGAACACCCCTACTACGCGGAAATTCGCGAATTACTGGATTCTTACCGCTTTCGACTGGAACCGCGAAATCGTAAATGGTGGCTACGCGATCGTCACCAGACTTTGAATTTCCTTGGAGAGTTCTGGACAGACCTTGAAGAAAGATACGGAGCAGAGTTCACTGACAATTTCCGCTCTCGCACTGCGGAAATAAAGGAAGCTTCAATCAAGGCGTCGGTTCAAGAAGATCGCAACCACTATAGAGTTACGCTTTCGGTCCAAGCAGGAAGAATATCAGAGCAATCAGTTCGCCAGTCGATCAACTCGGGGTGTCACTACGTGGAATCAGGGCAAAAAGTCTTTCTCATCAAAAAACGGAGTCTGGAAAAATTACACGCACTGCAACAGTCCCTCGAATCGTCTCCTGATGCTCCGCTTCTGCACCAAGGGACCTACAACGTTCCCTTTTCTCGAGCACCCGAGATCGAAAACGAACTAGTCGCGTTAAACCCGAATTTCAAACCGCCCTCGACCTGGCGAGGCCGAAGCGCCGCTCTTCGCGACCTCTCAAAACTCATCAGCCCTCCTCTCCCCGACTCGCTATCAAAAATTCTCCGACCCTACCAGACCATCGGAGTGTCTTGGCTTCATCATCTCTACACCCACCAGCTCGGCGGTATTTTAGCAGATGAAATGGGTCTGGGCAAAACCCTGCAGGCTCTCGCTTTAATATCCAGCCTTAAGCTCTCTGACGCTCGGAGTTCAGAGACGAAAGACTTTCCTCATTCGAAAGGATCCAAGCGGTCACTCGTCATTTGCCCCGCTTCGCTCGTCGAGAACTGGAGACGCGAAGCGGAAAAGCATTGTCCAGAATTGTGCGTATTCGTAAACCAAGGAGTCAATCGTTTCAAAAACGAGACAGACCTAGGCTCAACAGACTTGGTTATAACATCCTACGGCACACTCATACGAGATCAGTCTATTTTCGCCGTAATGGACTTTCGCTGTGTATTCGCCGATGAGGCACAGCATATGAAAAACCGCCGCACTCAGAATGCGAAAGCGATTCTTAGCCTCGAGTCGCGAGGACGCTTCCTTCTGACCGGGACTCCGGTTGAGAACAGCATTCGAGACCTGATGTCACTTCTAGAATTCATTTTACCAGGAGGATGGAAGGGAATTCCAAGAGACGCCAAAGGCGATGACCGGAAATGGCACGAAAAAAGAATTCAAGAGCAGGCCACCCCCTACATTCTGCGACGATCAAAGGCTCATGTTGTTCCCGAACTTCCAGAAAAACTAGAGCATGTGGTCTATGTCGAGATGACGCCCGATCAAAGAAAACTCTACGATCAAACTAAAAATCAGGCAGAGTCCGAGCTGACTGAACTCGAAAAATCGGGAGCTTCTGAAGGATCGATCCGGATGAAAACGCTAACGCAGCTTCTCCGTCTTCGTCAGGTCTGTTGCGATCCCCGACTGCTGGAGTCCGAAACAGAACCGAACGCCTCAGCCAAGCGATCGAATTTCTTCGAACTCCTCGAAGAATCCATTGATGGAGGGCACCGTGTCCTCGTGTTCTCACAGTTTGTTTCTATTCTGACTCTTCTCAGAAACGAACTAGAAGATCAGGAAATCGATTACTGCTATCTGGATGGGTCCACTCGTAATCGAATGGATGTGGTAGACCGTTTCCAGAACAATGAGACAATCCCTGTGTTCCTTATTTCGCTCAAAGCCGGAGGATTGGGACTCAATTTGACCGGTGCCGATACGGTGATCCACTTCGATCCCTGGTGGAATCCAGCCGCTGAGGCCCAAGCCACTGATCGGGCCCACCGTATCGGACAAAACAGAGTGGTAACGAGCTACAAGCTCATCGTTTCCAATTCAATCGAGGAGCACGTGCTGCTAATGCAAAACACCAAAAGACGGCTTCTTGCGGAAATATTCGAAGCCAGCGAAGCCAATAATTCGAAAATTGGACTCGAAGACCTTAGATCATTGTTACGATAGCATTGGGAAATCCAATGTCAATTAGAGCACTTTTAGCACATGCTCAATCCCAGATGTTTCAGACCGTCGAGAATGAGACAGGACAGAAACCGGGTGCCTACCAGGTCAAGGTGCCGGGATCAATGAAGACGCGTACTTTGTGATTACGGGAGATCAAAAACTGGCCTTCGAAGCACAGCTTATCCTATCCGACCCTCTCGCTTCGGAACCGCAGTGATTACTCTGCATCTGGCCGTTAGGGAGAGTCGCACGATTGTTCCGGAGCTTTATGCAGGCTATCGTAGCCATAAGTAGCTAAGCCGATCCAAATACAGGAAAACGCAAACAGTCGGACTCCGCCAAATGGCTCTCCAAATACAAACACCGCTATGACCAATGCCATGGTTGGCATGATGTACTGCAGGAGCCCCATAGTGATAAGAGATACGCGGCGAACTGCGTAACTATACAAGAGTAAGGGAATCAGAGTAGCCACTCCAGTAGAAACGATAAGCCAATCATAGCCAGTGCCATGAGTTCCCCATACCAGTTCGCCTTTTCTCCCGAACCAGAAAAGCGATATTAACGCAAACGGAGCTAAGAGCGTCATTTCCATCCCGAGACTGGAAAAAATTCCGAGCTTCGATCGCTTCTTAACAACGCTGTAGCTACTCCACGTTAAAGCAATTCCAGTCGCGATATAAGGAAAGTCATTCAAGTTGAACGCTAGTCGCCCTACTCCCACAGCCGCCAAGATAATCGCAAAAAGCTGCAGGTAATTCAGGGTCTCTTTCTCAAAAACACGTCCCCAAAATATGGTTGCGAAGGGACATAGAAAGTAGCCCAGACTAGCATCTGTAATTCGGCCATTGGTTACGCCGTAAACAAACAAATACCAGTTAAGGGCAAGAAGGGAAGCCGCGACGAAATGCCACTTGATAACATACCAATCGCGAAATGCCTTTAGATACTCAGACAGGTTTCCTCGAAAGTAAATAACCACCACCATTGCGACCAGCGTCCAAACAACCCGATGCATGAGAATCTCCTGAGACTCAACTTTATCAAGCCATGTCCAGTAAAAGACAACTAGCCCCCAGTAGACATAACACCCAATCGCCGCTAGTTTTCCCATAGTCTGAACAGTGCCCTAAAATTTGCGTCAACGATTGCAGTCAATTCTTCCACCGCCACGCCTCTCATCTGGGCCACGAAATCGTATATTTTGATGAGATTATTCGGTGAGTTGATCGCCTCTCCCTCAGAGTCGTAAGCCGATTCAGCCCGAAGCGGTTCCGGTCCTAGCATGTCAGGAGCGTCTGTCTCGATCAGCAATCGATCCCAGGGCACCGCCAGAAAGGCGTCCCGCTTTTTTCGTTTACCCTTAACAGCGAAGTAGCCTGAAAAGGAAAATCGCGCTCCAAGAGCAACGAAAGATTCAATCATTTCCCTCGGCCCCCCATACGAGTGCAGCAGAAATCCGGGCTCGTAAGGACCTTCCTTTTCCAGCAGTTCCAAGAGGAGCCCCCAAGCTCGTAAACAATGAATGGAAATGGGTAATTCCGCCTCCCGAGCCCGCCTAAATTGAAACAGAAACGCATCCTTTTGAGCTTCCGTATCATGATTCTCAATCCATCGATCAAGCCCAATTTCGCCGACCGCGCATTTTCCTGTGTCAATATGTTTCTCAAACGCAGCCTTCCAATCATCTCCCACTGTATTCACATACCAAGGATGTAGACCAATTGAAGGTATCACGCTTTCAAATTCGTTTCCTAAAAACAAAACGCTCTCCCAATCGCTCGGCTGCGTACCATTCACAACCCTTCTTCGGATTTCGCTGGCATCTAGCGAATCGCGACTCTCGTCAAGCCATGGTGCCAATCGAGCATCCTGCAGATGGCAATGAGCATCATCGTAGATTAACGAATTCTTTTGCACAAGACTGAGTGGTTTAGCCGCAGCTAAGGTCTTTCTATTTCGAATAGGTCATGCGTTCGCGTATAGCCAGCCGGTCCATGCATGCGGCCAACCGGTCCAATTTTATCGGTCAAAATCCGCTCGGAGTCGGCATCATAGAATTCATCGTCTACCCCTCCATGAACCACGGTTCCCAAAATGAGTCGATTGGCCCCAATTTCCTGGATTGAAAGCCTCCGGCATTCCAGATGAACGGGCGACTCCGCTATCCGCGGAGGAACGACTGAGATAGAGGGAACGGGCGAAAGCCCCACCGCCTCCAATTCGCTTTTACTGTGAGCATATTCAAAGGAAGTCTGCACCATTTTTTCGGCCAGTTTCTCCGTCACCATATTGATAACAAATTCGCCATTGTCGGAAATATTACGCACCGTGTCCGTCGGCGAGTCATCCCTTTTCGTTCCAATCCCCAAGGCCACCACCGCTGGCTTCGACCCAAAAACATTGAAGAAACTAAAGGGAGCCGCATTCACCTTCCCTTCGGAATTTACGGTCGTCACCCAAGCGATAGGACGCGGTACCACTGTGTGGGTCAAAAACTGGTAGCGCTCTAAAGCGGTTACAGATTCAAAATCGATTTCCATAGCATGCTCTCTGAAGACGATTCCCCAAAGCGGCAACTGGAAAACCATGGAAACCACTAAGGCCCTGCAATCGATTGGAGACCTGGCAGCATAGAGAAAGTCGGTATCTCAAACCTCAAACCCCAGCCCTATTTCTTGGCTTTCTCTGTGGGTAAGCCCGCCTGTCCGTCCTTAAATTTCCTGCCTCGATCGTTCCTAATAAAGAGCCAACAACCAATCCCCTGATAAATGAAATTCGGTATCCAGAAAAGCAAATCTGGCCGATACTGGTGCAGGCCATCCATCCAACTGATCGACATCATCATAATATAATACCCCAACGCCAGACCCATCGCCAAAAACAAGTTGGCCGAAGTCTCTTGCCGGGAGCTCCTTATACCTAGCGGAACTCCGATCATAGCAAACGAGATGACCGAGAAACCCATAGCAAATTTCTCGTGGAAAGCCATCTTCGCTTTGTGGTAGCGATCCTCGCCCGCTTCTCGAATTTCCGGATTGCTGGAACTCATCTCTGCCAGCGCATCTGACTCGACACCTTGCAGCTCTTGGAAGGTCATCCATTTCAGTTTTTTTTGGAATGTTACCTTCCCGAATATCTCGTCCAGCGGTAGCACCAAACTAGTCTTTTCGAAAGACAGCGCGGTGCGAACTTTCCGGAAATCTTCTGGCGACTCTGGATCACGGGCTTCAAACGACCCCCGGTAGGGAACAAGCACCAGTGTATTCTGATTTTGATTGTATCGCACTTCCCCGGACTCCGCCCGGATGAACTGCTTAACCCTGTTTTCGTCATCTAACTGCCAAATCCAAAGGTCATTGAGCTTATCGCCATTTTTATCCCCTACATAAATAACGAGACCTGAAAAACCTCTGACAAATGTCTTCTCTTGTATAAAACTGAGTGGGTTTTTCTGGATAATCGCCTCTTTCTCCTGTCTGAAGGAAGCCATCGCTCTTGGCCCGTAATAGAAATTCACCACCAAGGAAACCATCGCTCCCAGTATTGCAAAAATAATTATAGAACTCGAAAGCCTGAAAATACTTACCCCGGCAGACCGGAGTGCCGTAACTTCATTCTGAGCGGACAGCCTTCCCATTGTCAGTAGTATCCCCGTCAAGAGCCCAACTGGCAATGCATAGACCAACAAATCAGGAAAACGCAATTGGATCAAACGCAGGAAAATCGGGATCGTCATATGCCCTTCCGCTAGCAGATCGAGCATGTCCTTCACGACGGCCCCCATAAGAAGCAAAAATGCGAACATGGCCACCGCACCCATACTCGTCACAAACGCCCCCTTAAAGATATACCGATGAATCAAGTTCACACGACTCGTAGACTTGCGCGAAGGCAAACTTGTTCAAGCAATAAGTCCGAAAGGAACCTGATAGGTAGAGCTAGACAAATTTGATTCATTGACACATCCCTTCTAAAGATCGCAGCCAGTGCCATGAATTACGTTCCTGAAAAACAGCCCATCTACGGCCAAAGCCTTGATTCCCTTCAGAATCGCTTTGCTGAACTCGGTGAACCGCGATTCCGGGCAAAACAGGTGCTGGACTGGCTTTACAAAAAGCGAGCTCGATCCTGGGAGGAAATGAGCAACCTGCCCCAGCCCCTGCGAAACCGTCTGAAACAAGAATTCGAAATTGCTCCCACCAAGCGTGTCTTAGCCAAAGAGTCCTCTGACGAGACCGAAAAACTCCTCCTGGAAATGGGCGACCGCTCCCTCGTGGAAACCGTTGTCATCCGAGCCCCACAGATTGGTGTCGGCCAGAAGAATTCACGCAAAACCATCTGTATTTCGACTCAAGTCGGCTGTGCCTACGGCTGCCGCTTCTGTGCCTCGGGACTGGCCGGATGGAAGCGCGACCTCAGCGTCGGTGAGATTGTATCCCAGCTCATCCACGTCTGCCACCTCGAGGACGAAACGACCCAAAGAGCCCGCGAGGAAATCGCCTCGTTTGACAATATTGTAGTTATGGGAATGGGAGAGCCCATGGCCAACTACGAGAACCTCCTGCCTGCGCTTCGCATACTCAATGCCCCCTGGGGTCTAAATTTCGGGGCGCGACGCATCACAGTCTCCACCTCTGGCATCGTTCCCAGGATCGTCGAGCTTGCCAACGAACCTGAACAATTCCGGCTCGCCGTTAGCCTTCACGGAGCAACCAACGACGTCCGGAAACAAATCATGCCGATCAACAAGCGCTATCCACTCGAGGAGCTCGTTCCCGCTATCGAACGATATGCTTCAACGAAAGGACGTATGGTCACCCTGGAGTTCATTCTAATAGAAGAAATCAACGACACCTTCGAACAGGCGGAGGCACTAAGCAAAATCGCCCTGAAACTAAGCGCCCACGTAAACCTCATACCCTACAACACCGTCCCCGGTCTCGACTGGAAAAGACCTAGCATAACTCGCCAAGATGGCTTCTACGAACGACTCAAACGCAAAGGCGTCAGCACCACCATCCGAAGGGAGAAAGGTCATGATATCGCAGCAGCCTGCGGACAACTGAAGCTCAAGACCGAGAAGTCGCCCTAAACAAGAATTGCCTTTCTTATCCCAAGACGCCTCGAATCGCAGGTTTTAGGTTTGAGCTAGGCTTTTTGTTTTTACATATCAACGAATCAACATACGTTGATACAAATGTCTAAACAACATACAATCGCAGAACTCTTGTCGATTGGGAGGCCCCTACTTTCAGTCGAATTCTTTCCGCCAAAGTCTGAGGAATCCATCGATCTGCTTGTTGGAGCTGGCAAGCGAATCTCCGCCTGCAATCCGGATTTCGTCTCCGTCACGTACGGAGCAGGTGGCAGCACTCGAGACCTGTCGGCCGCGGTTAGCAAGCGAATGAAAGACGAGGTGGGCCTCAGCGTAATGCCCCACTTGACTTGCGTGGGATCGACCCAAGAGGAACTCGGAGAGATCGTCGACGACTTCTATGCCGAAGGATACCGAAACATAATGGCTCTGCGAGGCGACCCCCCTAATGGTCAGTCTGATTTTCAGGTCACCCAAGGAGGTTTCAAATACGCATCCGATCTCGTGGCTTTCATCAAGGATCGCCATCCTGATATTTGTCTCGGGATCGCCAGCTACCCAGAAAAGCATCCCGAAGCGGCTTCGCTTGACGCGGATTTAGACGCCCTGAAAATCAAGGCCGATGCCGGAGGCTCTTTTATAACGACGCAGCTCTTCTTCGAAAACGCAGCGTATTTTAAATACATTGACCAAGTTCGCGCCCGCGGAATTGAGCTTCCTGTATTTCCTGGAATTATGCCTGTTCTTGCACTCAAACAGATTAAGCGAATCACCCAGCTTTGCCATTCCGAGCTTCCTGCAGAACTGGAAGCTAAACTGAGCGCTGTGGAGTCCGACCCCGAAGCCGTCAGAAGAGTCGGTGTTGAATGGGCAATGCGTCAGGTGGGTGAACTGATTGAAAAGGGCGCTCCCGGAGTGCACATAT
>PBMN01000068.1:0-18653 GCA_002722675.1 Opitutaceae bacterium | reverse complement strand
TAATGCAAGGCTTTTGGACCAAAGAGCTGAGTTTAAAACCATAAACCTACTAATAGATCGTGGAAAGTAAAAAAAATAGAAAGGTTCATGGAGACTTCTGAGGACGGCGGTTGCTAAAATGTCAAACATTTAGACCGACTAGATTCGAAGCAACTAGCGGCGATGCTCAGGGAGACCGGTACGAGAATCTAAAAAAAGTTGGCCGAACTACGTGAAAGTGGAGTCCTAATCAGAGAAGAGTTCGAGGCCGAAAAGCAGAATTTTCTGAATACCGAAAACTTAGGGTTTCGTCTACATATGCAAGGCAAAGACTGGGGTAGGCGACACTTTTTTTGGGATAACCTTAGGTAGCCATTACTTTTCGAAATGAACCCTGTGAGAGCGGTTAAGTTGTGTAATAGGAAGTAATGATGTGATAGAAAAATAAATACAATATTCGCTTCGCTTTTATATCAAATAATCGAAATATTTCCAGTTAAGAACTAACAAGAATCCCGTGATCCAGGGCACTTAAAGTGTTCTTGATCCTAGAAAAAATTTTGGGGAAAAGTAAGCGTTGAATGAGGGTTTTATTTCTTTTTTCGATAAATAATGGGGCCCAAGCAGTGGTAAAAAACTGAGGGAACTTCTCGTGGGTTTTTTCCTTTAGATTGTAGGGAAAAGGGAATGCAAACGAATGTCGTTTTCTAAAAAAGGACTACCCATTCCTTTTTGAAAATTGCAGATGCTGGCTCAATGCTAGTAGATAGGTTCTTGAGTCGCTTCCAGCTGGACATGCGTGGACAGACTAGTTGTGATGTTGCTAGATGGAGCCTCTTTTCGCCGCGATCGTGCACAGGTTGTTTTAGTGCGAAGGCGCATTTTGCAGAAAACTAGTCACGCGAGAATATCATTGACGACATGAGCCTCTTCCACGCCGGTCAGTTTCTGGTCGAGACCTTGGTGGGGGAATATCAGCTTGTTGTGGTCGATTCCTAGTTGGTGAAACATGGTGGCATGTAGATCGCGGACATGTACCGGATTTTTGACGACGTTATAGCAGAAATCGTCCGTCTCACCGTAGCTGATTCCGCCTTTGATTCCACCGCCGGCCATCCAAGTTGTGAAGCAACGTGGATGATGGTCGCGGCCGTAGTTTCCTCTGTCGCCTGGGATGAGGTTTTGTGCAAAGGTCGTACGACCAAATTCACCGGCAAACACGACCAGAGTATCTTCTAGCAAGCCTCTTTGCTTTAGGTCAGTTAGTAATCCAGATATCGGCTGATCAATGTCGCGAGCCTGCCCTCGCATATGCAGAGGAAGCTGTCGGTGGTGATCCCATCCGCGATGGAAAAGTTGAATGAAACGTACATCCCTCTCCGCCATGCGGCGGGCTAGTAAACAATTGCGTGCGAAAGATCCGGACTGATTTACCTCAGGGCCGTACATGCCTAGCGTTTCCTCACTTTCTTGAGTCAGGTCGGTAAGCTCAGGCACAGAGGCTTGCATACGGAAAGCCATTTCCTGCTGCGCAATGGATGTTTGGATTTCCGGATCCCCGGTAACCAGTTTCTGCTCGGCGTTTACTTTGCTAACAAAATCGAGCATCTTGTTGCGCGCCTTTCGATCGACGCCTTTGGGATTCGAAAGAAATAACACGGGATCACCGACCGATTGGAACGCAATGCCCTGGTGCTTGCCGGGAAGAAAACCGGTGCCCCAAAGGCGGCTGTAAAGTGCTTGAACATTCGTCTTTCCGGACCAAAAGGCGGACGACAAAACCACAAAATCTGGCAGATCACGATTTAAGGTTCCAAGTCCATAACTAAGCCACGATCCCATGCTCGCCCTGCCTGGCATCTCAGATCCGGTACAGAAAAATGTCTTGGCTGGGTCGTGATTGATTGCCTCCGTATGAGTAGATTTGATCATGCAAATATCATCTGCATGTTTAGACAGGTGCGGTAGAAGCTCGCTCATTACCAATCCGCTTTTTCCTTGAGGCGCGAACTTGAAAATCGAAGCGCAGATTTCTTGTTTCTTGCCACGAGTCATTGTAGTGACCCGTTGGCCACGAGTGATTTCAGGTGGAAGTGACTGTCCGTGCAGTTTTTCCAATCCGGGCTTGTAATCGAATAGGTCAAGCTGACTAGGTGCTCCGGCCATGAAGAGGAAAATAACCCGCTTTGCCTTGGCCGCATGATGCAGACCTGGCTGAGCGGCGGCGACGAGGGGAGTCATCGATCCGCCCAGTGCAGCGACGCCCAAGCCAACTGAGGCCCGCTTGATAAATTGCCGTCGATTGAGTTGGTCGCAAAATGATTGAAATTGGTCCATGGCTATCGTCTTACTTTGGCGAGTTCGAGATTGAGAAGGCTGTGAGTCATCATCGTCCAGGCAGCGAGCTCCACACGCTTGCTAAAATCGGTGCCGTTCAACTCGGGCGTAAGTGACTCGGTTAGCGCTGCGTCATTTTGGTAAATTTCAGAAAACTCCACGAAGGTTTCCTTCATGAGTTCGAGACGTTCTTTCGCGGGCAAATGGGAAGTGATCTTTTCGTAAGTTAGGCTCAGCCCGCTTTCCAGACCATCGGTTTCCTCAAGCGTCTGTTTCGCGCAGGTCTTGGCCGCTTTGAAGTACTCCTCCTCATTCATCATGAGCAGTGCCTGAAGGGAGGTATTCGTACGTTCTCGCCTGGGCAGACAATATTCCCGCGATGGAGCGTTCATGATTGTCATTTGCGGTGGGGGAATGGCACGTCTCCAAAAAGTGTATAGGCTCCGACGGTAGATGTTGTCATCGCTATCAGGAACATAAGGCCGATTTGCCACCATGTTCACCATTTCCCATAAGCCCGGTGGCTGGGGTGGCCTAACACTCTTACCGTACATGGTATTGTTGAGCTGGCCGCTCACTGCCAAGATTTGATCACGAATCACCTCCGCATCTAGACGGTAGCGAGAGGAACGTGCCAGTTGCCGGTTCTCCGGATCTTTGGTATAGGCTTCAGGATCGGCGTCAGAACTTTGTTTGTAGGTACTAGAAAGCAGAATCGACCGAAATAGTTTTTTAACGTCCCACCCGGTTTCCATAAAGGTGACCGCTAACTCATCTAGCAACTCGGGATGGCTGGGCCACTCCCCTTGTGCCCCAAGGTCCTCAGAGGTTTTGACTAAGCCGACGCCGAAAATTTGCTGCCAGAAACGATTAACCGCCACTCGACTGGTCAGTGGGTGGTTGGGGGCGACAAGCCATTCGGCTAAGTCCATGCGGGTATACATGTCTTTTTTCTTTTTCATCGGAGGCAGAAAAGCCGGCGTGTTACGTTCAACAGGCGCATCAGGAGCATCGTAGGCCCCGCCCACGAACATCGTCGCCTGCCGAGGGGGCTTCATTTCTGACATGATCATCGCGCCAGGAATCGTATGATAAAAGGCAGTTCGCTTGGCTTTCAAATCGGCGATCTGTTTTTGAGCCTCCAATACTTCTTTCGAACGTACTCGGTTAGTCCACTCACTTTCGTGTTCGGGATCATGCACTTCAGTGGCAGCCACCCAGGAAGATCCCTCATCGATACTCACTTTCCAATCGGAACTCGTCGTAAAGATCGTAGTGTCTTCCCCAATTCCATATTCAAGAATAAAAGCAAACCCGGATTTCCCGGTGGTTTTTGCCGTAATAAGATTTTCCCCGGATTTAAGAAGGTCACCTAGCTCCGCGGCCACTCCATCCTTCAATGTGAGCGCATTCCCGATGGAAACACCGTTCACGAACACTTCCGTTTTCGGAATACGCGCAATAGCTTCCTCAGCATTTTGAACATCGTTCGCTTCGGTTGCGACACCATCGTTCGATTGAGGAAGGTTACCCTGGAAAGCACCTTTCCTAGCTCCATCTGTTTTTGGCAGACCAACAAATCGAGCAATGGCGTATTCAGGTTTTGCGGACAGTTTTAAGGTGGTTCTAAGATCGACGCTTGGGGAAGGGTGGGAGGGTCCGTGCCAAATCCAAGGAACCGCTACTTTTGAAAAATCTTTCGGCCATTTATCTGACAATCCTTGGCGCCGCAATATCGCTCCGAGTTCGAACTCAAGTGCCTGCAATCTGCCATCGAAGTCGGCTAATTGTTTTTCCTGTTTCGGGGTGGTAAGATTTATGAATGGTGGCTGAAGACCTCGCTCGGGTTCACCACCTGTTTCGGGCGCACCACTAAAGTTATTGAAAAAGGCGTAGAGCTGATAATAGTCCCTTTGAGTAAGCGGGTCGTATTTATGATCGTGGCACTGAGCACATTGAACCGTCAGTCCAAGGAAAGTCGTACCAAAGGCTTCGACGCGATCGACGACGTTTTTATGCAAGCTCTCCTCGGGAAGTGCCGTCCCTTTATCGATGATCATGTGCAACCGATTGAATCCAGATGCGACTAATTGATCCAGACTTGGATCATTATATACATCACCAGCCAACTGATACTTTATGAAATCATCAAACGGCAGGTTTTCATTGAAGGAACGAATCAACCAGTCACGAAAGGTGGAAAACTCGCGATCGAAATCGTGGTGCATGCCATTTGTATCAGCCAGCCGAACCAAATCTGCCCAATAACGAGTCATGTGTTCGCCATAAGCCGGGCTGTTGAGCAAGCGTTCAACGAGATTCTCATATGCGTTAGAGCCGCGGTCATCCAGAAATTCCCGGATTTCGCTCACAGTCGGGGGAAGGCCAGTGAGATCGAATGACAAACGCCTGATCAGAGTCCGTCTGTCCGCTTCTTCATTGAGTCGCAATCCTCTCGTCTGAAGGGAGGCGTTTACAATTTGATCGATAGCATTATCATAGTCCTTCTCAACACTTTCTGGAATGTAACGTTGCGGTGGCACGAATGCCCAGAAATTCTGGTACTCGCCACCTTCTTTGATCCACTGGGTGATGCGATCAATCTCGTCCTCAGTGAGCGGGGCTTTGTGCGAGTCTGCCGGTGGCATAAACTCGTCTTCATATTCGGAAGTGATGCGAAACCAAAGCTCGCTCTCCTCGGGTTCACCTGGCTTGACTATGTGGTAGCCATCCCTTGGGGTGAGTGCTCCCAGCTTGCCTCCAGCAATGTCCAATCGAAGTTCCTCCTTGCGATCCTCCTCGTCGGGGCCGTGGCAATGGAAGCACTTGTTAGAGAGAATCGGACGAATGTCCCGATTGAAATTGATGCTCTTTTCCGCAAATGAAAAACTGATAGGGGTAAAGAGGAAGTATATGTAAGCAATTTTTTTCAACAATACCACGGTTAGTGCTCGGGAGGTTTGGGGTCAACGACTTAAGCCTGAGTTTTGACAGTGAGTAGAACAATAAATTATCATTCAGACCGCCAGAATTATCAGGACTCCCTGGTCATTTGCTGTTAAACGCCCACTAGGTAGATTGCGGTTCAATCGGATTTCGCAGTTGCTAGTTCTCTTGGCATCTGCGTGTTTGCCGGAGTCTGGATTGTGAAGGTAGCTAATTGAGTGTATCAAATTGAAACGATTATTGTTAGCGACTGTTTTGGCCGTGATTCTAGTGAGCGGGTTTGTCCTTGCCCAGCAGTTTAGGCAGGGTGGTCGCAATTATGTGGATCGTAGCGAGTTTCCGATTTGGGAGAACGAAGAGGAGTTTGAAGAGGACGTATTCACCTTCGTGCGAATCCGCTATATTCCGAATGGTCGGCGCGGATGGGATGGCGACTATCCGGAGGCCGATCTGAATATATCGTATCGGCTACAGGAGCTGACATCGATCAAGGTCAACCCTAATCCGGTGGTGCTTGAATTGACGGATAGGGATTTGAAGAACTATCCTTTTGTTTTTTTGATTGCTCCCTGGTCGGTCAATTTTTCCGATGCTGAGGTAGCGGCGTTGAGAGACTACCTATTGAGCGGTGGATTCCTGATGGTAGATGAATTTTGGGGACCGCAGCACTGGGATCTATTTTACTACCAAATCAAGCGAGCACTCCCTGAATTCGAACCGCGAGAGCTTCCCCTTGAGCATGAGATATTCCACAATGTCTATGACTTTAAGGAGAAGCCCCAAGTTGTACCGATACACATTTGGCGACAAGGTTACACTTACCATCCGATGCCAGGAGTGGCGGAGGATCCCGAACCTCACTTCTATGGAATATTCGATGATACGGGGCGAATGATGGTTCTCCTATGCCACAATAACGACCTAGTTGACGGCTGGGAACGGGAGGGCGAGGACGAGGAGTTTTTTCGTCAATACTCCGAGCGCAACTCTTATCCGATGGGGATAAACATCATCACGTACGTCATGACCCATTAAAGCCTTAACGAGTTGCGGTTTGTGGCGAGAGCGCTAAGGATTTCGAAATGAGGATTAAATTTTCTGTAGCGGTATGCGTATTTTTAGCGAGTTTGACTGTCGCAAAAGCGGACGATTTGATATTTCCGGAAGACTCGGAATGGGAACTTGTTTCTGATGGTCATCAGTTTGCGGAGGGTATGGCTTGGGACGAGGAGGGGCATTTCTATTTTACGGATGTCCCCCGGTCGCTGTTGTACAAAGTGGATGCCAATACGGGTGAACGAATTCTGATTGACGACAATACCGGCAGGGCGAATGGGATCGTTTTTGCCCCGGATGGGCGACTGTATGGCTGCTCTCGAGGGGCGAGTCGAATCTATGCTTGGGACCCTGTTACATGGGGCAAGGTAGCGGTGGCAACCGGTCCAGCGTCAAACGACATTGCGATTTTGAAAGACGGAACTGTCTTCTTTACTGATCCCGGAGACAACAACGTATGGCGGATCGATCCGAAAAGTAGGGAGTTGACGAAGGCGGCCGATCCGAAGTGGATGCCCAATGGGATTTCGCTTTCGTTGGACCAGAAGACGCTGCTCGTCGCTGAGTTCAATTCCGGAACGATTCATGGTTTTGCCATCGATTCATCGGGACAACTGAAATGGAAGAGTTCGCCCGCCTATCGGCTGGGGATCCCATCGAACGGGCTGGGCCGACTAGATGGCATGCAGCCACTCAAGGATGGACGTCTGTTGATCGGTACCGCATTGGGAATACAAATTGCTCCCCGGTTAGGGAAAGAAGGTGCGCATCCGTTGATTGTTGTTCCTTCGCCGGACAACCGTCCGCGCTGCAATTACGCCCGTATCAGTCCTGATGGGCAATGGCTTTATGCGGCATTTGCCAAGGATATCCTTCGTCGTCGGGTGGTGGAAGGAGTCAATCACTGAGAAGAAGGGGAGGGTGGTTGCTAATTCTAGAATAGTTGTCCACATGATGAAGGAATTGAGATTATGAAAGTACGTTGGTGGCCGCTCGTTCTGATTTGGGTGCTTGGCGTTTCAACGATCGGTGTCGTCCTCTTTCTTCAGGATAGCGAGGTCGGTGCTCGACAGGGGATGGTCATGAAAATGACCGGAGTGGCGATCGTGTGCTTCGTACTGTCGATCTTTTGGCTCCTCTTGTTTTCAGGTATCAGGGCGAAGTATCGGTTTCAGGTTCTAGGATTCGTTGCCCTGATATTGTTACTACTCGCGAGCGCGGTCAGATACGGAGGCGTTACGGGGGATTTGGTTCCCATCTTTACATGGAGATGGTCTCAGCCTTCGGTGGCTAGAGTTGAAAAAGCGACTCTTCTAAAGCGAGAAACGAATGGCGCATTTCCGCAGTTTTTGGGACCGCATCGGAATGCGTCGATTCCTGGAATCCGGCTGAAGAAAAACTGGTCTGAGTTTCCTCCAACGCTTCTCTGGCGAAAGCCGATAGGTGAAGCTTGGTCGGGATTTGCGATTTCAGGCAACCGAGCGATTACGCAGGAGCAGGATGGCGAGGATGAGTTGGTATCCTGTTTTGAATTGGTCTCGGGGGAGTTGACTTGGCAGTCGCGAAACACGGCGAGATACGACAATCCATTGGGAGGAATTGGGCCGCGAGCCACTCCGACGATAGATGGGGATCGCGTTTACACGATTGGGGCGACCGGCTTTTTCGCATGTCGTTTAGTGGAATCGGGCAAGTTGGTCTATTCACTCGATTTATTAGAAGAACATAGTGCGCCGTTGCCCGATTGGGGGGTGGCCGGCTCTCCTTTGATTTTCGAAAACCTCGTTATTCTGAGTGCGGGCGGGTCTGATGGGCACTCTCTTGTGGCGTACGACAAGTTGACCGGAAAACTCGTTTGGCGAGGAGGAAGCGACAAAGCCCACTGGAGTTCTCCGGTTGTCTATCAAGTGGATGGCGAAGATCAGGTTCTTATCTTCAACAAGGGAGGGGTAGCGGGACATGACGTCGAAGATGGAAGCGTTTTATGGGAATTTCCTTGGACAAAATCTACCGGAACGCCTCGCGTTGCGATCCCCGTCCGGATTTCGGAAAACCGTTTTGTAATATCGAGTGGATACGGAGCAGGTGCTTCGATGTTCGAGGTCCAGAAAGCTGAAAGTGGATATGTGGCCAAGGAATTGTGGAAGAGCCTTCATCTGAAATCCAAGTTCAATAACTTTGTATTAAGTGATGGTTATTTGTATGGGTTGGACGATGGAATGTTGACCTGTATCGAGGTGGCAACCGGTCGTAGGACTTGGAAAAAAGGCCGTTATGGTCATGGGCAATTATTATTGGGAGACGATTGGTTGTTACTGATAGCAGAGAACGGAGAAGCGATTCTTCTTGAGCCGAATCCAGATGAAACAGAGATTTTAGGAACGTTTGCAGCCTTGGAAGGAAAAAGCTGGAATCCACCCGCATTGGTGGGATCCCTATTGTTGGTTCGCAACCATCTAGAGGTGGCGTGCTACCGTCTGCCGCTGAAAGAATAGCTTTGAAAAGTAGGCGTCTTTCGGGAATCTGTAAGTTGAATGGAGGAAAACAAAGAGCGCATTCCGACTGAGAGAGAAATTTCCCTCTGTCCTTGCAAAAGTCAGCTCAACTACGGGATATGTTGCCGGCCTTTCCATTTCGGTCAGGAGAAGCCAAAAACAGCGGAGCAGCTCATGCGTTCGCGCTACAGCGCTTACTTTTTCCGAAAAGTGGACTATCTTTTCGAAACGACGCATCCAGACACGCGAGCCCCAATTCTAAGGGAGGAACTTCAGAAGACGATTTACCAAGCTAATTGGAGCTTTCTTACCATTCTTGGCAAGACACGAGGGGGAGAGTTGGATAAAGTGGGTAAAGTGGAATTCGTGGCGGAGCACTATGTCAATGGAGAGCCTTTCGAGCTTCACGAATGCTCGCGATTCAAACGCTACAAGGGCGTTTGGAAGTACCTAGACGATAAAGGTTAGCCGGTGAACGACTCTCAGGAGATTTCATTCAGATAGTTAAGGAACTCCTTCATCTTTGAGTGGCTGATGCTCCAGCCAGTTTCGGTTGGTGACCGATTTTAATGTCGGAAGTTATCATGAACAACAGGAATGGCTATTTTTGGACTATGGTTCCAAAGCTAAATATTCCAGCGAGTTTTCGCTTTTTTCGACGGTTGGTGGATCTTGAAAAGACTGGGGTCGTGAACGCGGTTACCGAACTCAGCGGTTTGCTCGTCCAGTTCTTTCAAGCGATTCATAATCGTCACTAAATGGTGTTCTTCGGGAATGTCCTTCGCGTTGCTATGAGCGTAATGGCCCTCACAATACACGTGGATTGCTTTTGAAATACTTACGGCTGCGTCGCGGACGTGATCATTGATAAACCCATCATCGTTTGGTTCAAATCGGCCTTTTTCCATAGAGAGAGCGTTATCGATCTCGAGTGGGAATAGAAGCGAAATCGATGGGATCTAATCCAAGAAATGCAAGCGGCTTTTTTTCAGTTGTCGAGGGAGAGTTTATCTGCAATCCAGAAGTTTCGATTCGCGATGGATGGGAGAGCAATAACATGGACCCGATAAGCCAAGGAGCATTAGGAGCGATTGCAGCTGCGACGCTTTCCAAACCAGTCCGTCATCGATGGGCCGTAGCGGTAGGTTGGGCGGGCGGAATGCTGGCGGATGCGGATATATTCATTCGTTCCGAATCAGATCCTTTGTTGAATATTGAGTACCATCGGCACTTTAGCCATTCACTCGTTTTTATACCGTTAGGGGGACTGATCTGTGCGGGTTTGTTGTGGATTTTTCTTCGTAGGCTGATTGGGTTTCGCGAGTTGCTGTTCTACGCTACAGCGGGATATTCGACTGCGGGGCTCCTAGATGCCTGTACGAGTTATGGTACACAGTTACTTTGGCCGTTTTCAGACCTGCGGATTGCCTGGAGTGTCATATCGATAGTCGATCCGGTATTTACGGTCACGATCCTCGGTTTACTCGCAATTGGTTGGATACGCTCCTGCCAAAAGTGGGCGTGGATGGGGGGCATTTTTGTTTTGGTATACTTGTCTATCGGGGCTCTTCAGAGTCATAGAGCTACAAGCGCATTGGTCGAACTTGCAAGAAATCGAGGCGAAGAGAGAGCCAGTCGATTTACCGTTAAACCCTCGATAGGAAATTTACTGGTATGGCGAGGGATTTATGAGATTGAGGGGGACCTCCAAGTAGATGCGATCAGAGTGAGCCTTTTGAGTGGGAAGATTATTGTTTACGAGGGTGAGCGGATTAGGGGGGTTGACATAGAGAGATTGAAGGGAGGACTCCCGGAGAGCTCGGTGCTGAGACAGGATCTAGAACGATTCAATCACTTTTCGGCGGGCTACCTGAGTTGGCATCCCAACCGTCCAGATGTCATCAGCGATGCGAGGTATGCAATGCTGCCACAGTCGGCGATTCCGTTGTGGGGAATTGAATTCGATCCCGACCAACCGCATCGGCACGCTCCGTTTTTAAACTTCCGAGATGCGAGTCCCGAAGTGCTGGAAAAGCTGTGGGATCAGATTAAGGGAGAACAGTGATAGGCGAAAGTGGTAGACTTTTTGTCCGATATGACGTTCTATAAACCCAGCCTAGACTTCGATTGGTCGGATAGACCGTACTTATTTTGTTGTCATTTTTATTGACCCCAATTATTGGATACTTTTTCCTTTGACTTCGGCTGTGCGAGCGAAGACCGAGCCCATTTTTGGTCAGTTGGCCATGTCGTGTTGGCTTCGGCGATTACTGGTGCCGCAATTGGAACTTGCCAGAGTAGTTCTAACCCAGCCTTATGCATTGAAATGCGACGTTTCTTGGCGACAAGTATTACCCTTTTATCATTAGGGGTCATTTCTTCTGTGAATCGAGCAGAAGAATTCAATCCAGAGCCTGGAGCGATGATCGTTTGGGCAGGAGATTCGATTACACACCAGTGCGGATATACACAGTACTAGGAGAATTTCCTGGATACTCGATTTCATGATAAGAAGCTACGTTTCGCGAATGCGGGAATAAAGGGCGACCGTGCGGGCGACTTGTTGGACCGATTTGATGAGGACGTGGCAAAGTCGCAACCGCAGTACGTTACCCTGCTGTTAGGGATGAACGACGGAAGGTACCAAGAATTCGAGAGGGATAACTTTGCGGTCTACCAGCGTAATGTGAATACCGTATTGGACCGCCTAAATGAGATCGAGGCCCGTTCGATCATTCTATCGCCGACCCTGTTCGACCACCGTCAGTAAACTATTCGATACGAAGACCGGGATTTTCGCTTCAAGCGACTAAGTGTCCATGAGGAGTATAATGCCAAGCTAGCGTTCTATGGAGGTTGGCTAAGGAATGTTGCTCGGACACGGTCTTTGGATTACTCGGATCTTTTGGGGGTCGATGAATGACTTCACTACCCGCTTTAGGCGGGATCACCAGAGTTTCACTTTGATGCCGGACTCGATTCGTCCGAACCCTGATGTAATGGCTTTAATGGCGATAGAAATGGCAAGGTATTTTGGCGGGGGTAGAATTGAAGCGAGTCGAGTTGAATTGAAGCGGTTGACCAATGGCAGGGCGACAGTGGGAGGAAACGTAGTCCTTCACCATTTCGATCGGGATGGCCTGGAGGCTACTGTTACCCTTGGGCCTCTGCCTTGTGTATTGCTGGCCTCTGGGGAGATTGGGCCGGCCCCTTGGAATTATTTAGATGATCCGAGCAAGGGTTTTAGGGCTGTGCTGGAAGTTCTCCCCATCAACAACGATTTACTGTCAGTGAGCGACCTGGGTCAGGGCGTATATAAGGTGCTGATGGATGGCGTAATTGTTCTCGTCGCTAAAAGTGACGACCTTGTGAGAGGAATTTCAATACAGTCGAACCCTGAATAGCCGATTTTTAAACAATCGTGCGAGCTGGCTGGACTGAATGCTAAGCGAAACGACGAAACGGTCAGGCCCTATCGAGATGTTCAAGGAAAAATGAAAGGAGCTCGGAGGAAATTTGACGGGAATTCTGTGGCTTTTGCGGCAGTGCGAGAGGAAATTCGAGTTGAACTCGATGAGCTTCAGTTGCTGGCTGAGAAAATGGATTGAGAGATTCACCTGATTGCCGTCCCCGAGGCTTATGAGCTGGAGATAAGGCGGTTTATCCGAAAGAATGGTAAAGTTTTCTCTGCAATCGATCCCAATGCTAGGAGAAGACTTTTTCTGGATTGAGCTCTTGAGAGAAATAGATGTCTTTCGATACATTTTGTTAAGGCGAAAGGCTTTCTTTGACACCTCTCGGTCAAACACTATTGTCGGAAGCTAATCTTTATATTTACTAGTTAATCCCTCGATAATGAAAATTTTGATCCGCTTTTTTATCCTTTTTGCAGCTGTTTCTGCTCCATTTATTGCCTACGGTGCGAGACCTGTGGTACTCGAGGACTTACCGGGTTTCGATCGGCCCGTTTCGGCCGCTTTTTCCCCAGATGGGAAGTCGCTTTTTGTCGTCAACCGATCTAGGGGTGAAGTGGGTGCCCGCCGAGATGCGGGCTCAATAACAAAGTTCAGCGTAAGTGAAGGTCCCGTATTCAAACTGGCAAGCAAGCGATTTGTCGTCGGATTAACGGCTCCTTCCGACATTGATTTTCTACCCGTTGATTTGGCAGGTGTCGCTCCAGCGGGGTCGCTCATTCTCGTTTCTGGCACGCCGCTGATAGAAACGGAGGATGGGAGAATGATCAAGGATGCCTCGGCTGATTTTATCGGTCTCTCCTTGTATGACCCAACTACTGGCAAGCTGATAAAGAAGGTAGACCTGGGTCCTGCTTCGGATGTCAAATTGAAGGGTGAGAATCCTTTGGTTTCGCCCAATAGCATCACGATCGACAAAAGAGGAAGTGTTTACATTGGGGATACGGGGATTGGCGGGAATCTATTCAAAAAAAGGATTAAGGCACAGCCAGTCATTTACCGGATTAGTACCATTGGTTTGATCGATATGTTTACGGGTAAAAGTCCTATGGATGTAGAGGTAATGAAGATTTCCAGTATTCCCGGAGATATCTCCTATCAGAGTGCTGACGACTCGGTTTTCTTCGTGGCCAATCATATTCAGGGAGCAACGAAGGGAGCGGTGTTCAAGGTTGCTCGCAGCGACTTTCACAACGTCATGAAAATCCAGACCGTAGTACGCGAGCTAACAGCTTTGAGCAGCATGCGTCTCACGCCGGGTGGAAAAGTTCTTTTGGCAACGAACAAGGGTGAGCTGATAGTTCCTCGGGGGAGGAAGGCATCCCGTTTGATTCGGTTCAAGCCAGAGATGACGTTTTCAACGCCGGGAAAGTTTGCGATGCTACCGGAGCCGGGAGGGGCCTTCATTATAGCGGTTCCGGAGGAAACGGGTAGTGCCGGAGCGGGAAAAGGTCAGAGGGTGCGAATCGTAAGGGTTCCTTCAAAATTCTGATCAACTAAAGAGGGAACATAAGGACGGTTTTGTCCTGATGCGGGATAGTCTAGGATTGGCTTCATGAGTGGATCGAATAAGGCCAAGTTGAATTTAAAGTAGTTGGGGACGCATCAAAGGCAGAGATAGGAGAAGCGGTCGGGAATAGTTTAGGTCGCAATGGGAAATGGGGCGGAAAGGTCAGGGTTCAGCGTCGTATCTCAACGAGAAAGTCGAGCCCGCGGTTTCTCGAAGCTTCTCTATTCAGGCAATCAGGGGAGCGGTGCGTTTGTCATAGGGAATTGGATATTAGAGCCGGCCCCCATCGCATTAAAGGAAAGTCTTGCCCCTGTATATGCAGAGATAATCTTGCGAGAACGAATTTTCTTCGTTTTGTGGAAGGAAGTGGCGGTTTCGTGCGAAACAAAAATCGATCACTGGAAACTGCTGGCTTTTTCTAATTTTCAATGTTTCCGAAGCGAAGCTGATTGTAGTCCGAACGATCTTGAATTGGTTCTGGAATTGATAAAATCAGAGCGTCTAGCTTCAGGGGGAGGGGTGCTCATCTTGGACGAGTTTGAAAGATTTCAAGAATTGCTGAAGGGTGAGTACGAAACAAATTCAAAAAATAATGAATACAACGTTGAAAATGTACTTTTAAGTAGGGTTGAGCAGGCAAGTTGGGTATCGTGATGGTACGAGTTCAATGGAGGGATTCTAGACGAAATAGCTTGCGGGATGATCGTCGAAACTTTCAAAAATGGTTTACTAAGGGAGAGGCGATTTTGCGAAGTGTGTTGCCCTTATCCTAGCTTCCCTCAACCGCGCTTGACTTGGTGGAGGGCTCCGTCTATCCCCGCGACGATGCCGAAAATAACAGACCAGATTCCTGAGACCGCTATTGCTGTCTATTCAGGGGGGATGGATTCTACTGTAATGTTATACTCGATGTTAGAGCAGGGAGTCGATTTACGAGGAGCCATGAGCGTCGACTACGGCCAGAAACATCGCAAAGAGATTCTGGTGGCAAAGGAGATTTGTGAAAGGCTCGGAATGGAACATAGAATAGTGGACTTGAGGAGCATTGCGACTTTGTTTGGATCGAGCGGTCTGACGGATTCTGATACTGACGTGCCAGAGGGACACTACGAAGAAGTTTCGATGAAGCAGACCGTCGTTCCTAATCGAAACATGATCCTGATTTCATTGGCAACGGCATGGGCTATCAAGAAAGGGGCGGAAGCGGTGGCGTACGCCGCACATAGCGGGGACCATGCCATCTACCCTGATTGTCGGGAGAGTTTTGCCAATGCATTAGATCAAGCCATGCAACTCTGCGACTGGGGCGAAATTCGACTGTATCGGCCTTTTGTTAATTCAAGCAAAAGTGAGATTGTGGCAGAGGGGCATCGTCTAGGAAGTCCTTTAGGAAGCACTTGGTCATGTTATAAAGGAGGAGACTTGCATTGTGGAAAATGTGGTACTTGCATCGAGCGAAGGGAAGCTTTTCATTTGGCGGGCGTCCAGGACCCAACGAGCTATTCCGCTAGTGCGCCGAGCGTCGAAACGCTTGTTGCTCAAAACTGGCACCTCTTGACTTGATATTCAGTATGTTCACCTGTCAAAAGACTTACTCGGAAATTCCCTTTGCTCATCGGCAGCATCGGCACGATGGTCATTGTGCCAAGATTCACGGCCATAATTGGAGTTTCACCTTCACGTTTGGATGTAATCAACTGGACGATTGCGGATTTGTCGTAGATTTTGGAAAATTAAAGGAGCTGCGCGCTTGGTTGGAGGAAAATTTGGATCATGCCTGTGTCTTCAACCAAGACGATCCGCTGCTTGAATCCTTTATGAAATTAAAGGACGAAAATGGAATTAGCGTCTTCAAGTCACTTGTCGTGGAGCAATGTTCGAGTGAAGGGATGGCGAAATTTCTTTTCAGTGTCGCCAAACCAATGATACAAGATATGACAGGGGGAAGGGCGTTTCTAATCTCGGTGACTGTTAAAGAGGATTTTCGAAACAGCGCCACGTATTCTCCGGAATTAGATTGATGAAATATCCGGTTCATGAAACTTTTCACTCATGGCAGGGTGAGGGAGACCATATGGGAAAATCCGCTTTTTTCGTACGTCTTTACGGATGTCCAGTTCATTGCCGTTGGTGTGACTCGGCAGGAACCTGGCATCCGGATTATGTCCCAGATAAGGTAGACAGGATAGACGCTGCCATGATCGCGGATGCGGCGGCTGCGGTGAAGAGCGATCTCGTAGTAATTACGGGAGGAGAACCGACAATTCATGATCTGGAGCCATTGACTGATGCCATGAAGGAGAGAGGACTGAAATCCCATTTGGAAACGTCGGGTTCGTTTCAGATTAGAGGTTCGTTCGATTGGATAACCTTGAGCCCTAAATGGCTTTCAACGCCATTGCCTGAGTCATTGGCGGTTGCGAGCGAGTTTAAGCTGATTATTGAAGATGAGAGCTCGGTTCAGAAGTGGGTAGAGACATTGGGCAATTCGATTGATAAGCGTTCGGTATGGCTCCACCCCGAGTGGTCAGTTAGGAAGGATCCGCGTATTCTGGAGTCAATCACGGAATTTGTGAAGAAGAATGGTGCTCCTTTCCGAGCTGGTTTGCAAGGGCACAAGTATTATCGTGCTGACTTGCTGGATCGAAATTCAGTTAAGCCTTCGCCTCTTGGCGGAAATCCGATGCTGGGATATTAGAAGTTTACTGATAAGGGACGACAAAGATTGAAGAATGCAGTTTAAGCGGATCAGTGTTAGAAATTATAGGAATATAGAATTCAGCCGGTTGAAACTAGGATCTCCTCGTGTGTTTCTTCATGGCCCGAATGGGCAGGGGAAGACGAATATGTTGGAGGCTCTTGGACTGGCGACCGCTTTGCGTCCCTTTCGTACTCATGAGAATCGGGTGGTGATAGGTCCTGCAGCGTTGTATTCGGAAATTGTATATGATTTAGACCACGAAGACCTAGGCGAGACTCAGGTTAGGGCTAGAATTAAGAAGTCTGGAAAAGAAGTTTGGATCGATGGTGAAGCCACAAAAAGATTGTCGGATTTTGTTGGGAAATTTCCGACAGTGATACTCTCTTCTAATGATTTACAATTAACTCGGGGCACTCCAGGAAATCGAAGGCGTTTTTTCGACGCGTTTATCTGTGGCGTAGATCGCAACTATTTTAGAGCATTGCAGACCTTTCAAAAGCTCTTGCAGGAGAGGAATTCACTACTTAAGCAAAATGAGTCTGATGCAGTAGTATCCGCCTTTGAATCGCAAATGGACGAGCCGGCATTGACGATTTGCAGGGTTCGAACGGAAATATTAGATTCTCTCATGGAATATGCCGTCGGCGTGCACCGAGAAATTTCATTAGATGGTGAAACTTTGGCTGTGGAGTATAGTCGAAGTGCAGAGCTCGAAGATGAAGGGGACTATCTTAAATTGTTGGAGAAAAACCGGAAAAGAGATGGTTACTTGCAGTCGACGGGTAAGGGGCCACATCGCGACGACTTTTCGATCTCATTAAACGGGATGTCCGCCGATGACTTTGCGTCTGAAGGACAACAGCGTTCAATCACGCTTTCACTTTCGTTGGCGATTATTGAGTTTTGGCAGAGCCGATTTGGATTCAGACCGGTTGCTCTTGCAGATGATGCTCTGGGGGAGTTGGACCAGCAACGTAGAGACAGGTTCTGGTCTGTTCTTGACAAGAATTTGCAAATCATTGCGACTGGTACCCAGCTACCCTCGCCAGTAGAGAAAGACGATTGGAGAATCGTCGAGGTTTCGAAAGGGAATTTTAATGGGTAGTATTTTTGACAATTGACCAGCTCCTGCGACCGTTATTTAGATACGCGGAGACGGAAAACTTTAGAGAGGGAAGTGCGAGCTCTTCAGTGAAGATTGCATCCGGGGTCTCTATTTGGATCCCTTAAATTTGATCGGAATATGTTTGGATGTTCTGAAAGCTCTTCACCCTAGCCAAAAAGCAGACATTGTTAACAGCGTAAACTATAGACTTTGGGGAATATTCGTTGGGCCAGCCTCCAAGGTACTTCCATGAATCCGCCCGGAATTCCGAGCTTCCCCTTATGTGGCTCCTTGCAACTTCTTTTTAATAGAACATTCCCATCGCGATCTTGGATTAAAGCCGCGGCAGAGGAAACTGGGCTGAAGTCCGTTTCAAGATGGCAGTCTCCATGGAGAAAAGGGCTGTTTGTATATGGGTTTTGGTAGGGGAGCGGCAGGAAGGGCAAAATTAGAATGACCAAGAATCGGTTTTTCTGAAAGGTTCATGCTTGGAGGGCCTGAAAGGGACAAGATTAGGGGTTTCTTTTTGATGCGGGCATCGTTGAAGCAGCGTGTGGTTGGTAGCCTCGCAGGGATTCGAACCCCGACAGAAGGAATCAGAATCCTTAGTGCTACCATTACACCACGAGGCCGTCGTAGGCCCGGAAGTTAGGATTGGGATTCTGAAAATCAATAGAAAAACGTCCGCCATTGGAATGAGAGGCGACGTTTCTAGCGGCTTGGATCTAGCAGGCCGGAGCTAATTCTTTCCTTGCCTAGACTTTACTACCGACTCTCGAGGATTGGGTTTCTTCTCCTGCTCGTATGGAGAGTTTTTCCAAAAGCCACGGTAGAAGCAAGAACGGTTACCAGCGAGGAACTTTCTGCATTGTTCCTGGTTCAACTGGTTAGCGGAAACGGTTTTGGGGATTGAGTGGCTCATGATAGATGGAGTAGTAAATCGTCACCGTTGAGTAACTATTGACCGTGATTTATGAAAAAAACGGGATAAAGGTGTATTTCTAAGCTCTTGCTGGCGAAAGAGTCGCGTTGATTGTTGATCTGAATGGGG
>PBMN01000049.1:0-36251 GCA_002722675.1 Opitutaceae bacterium | reverse complement strand
TTTCAACCGCCTCTGCTTAAGGTGATAGGTTAATAGGCACTCAGTACTGTACTTTAAGGAATAAACGTTTAGGCTCTAAAGTGCAGGTTTACGTGAGATTTACTGATTGGAGAGTCGGGCTTAGAGTCATAAGTATATGAGGATCGAGCCAGCCCTCCATATCTTATTCTCCGACTCGCCTTGGCAGTCGGTAGGCTGTATTTCTTGAATCAATCACTTTTATCCTTTGGAGCACATGTCTCAGAGACGACAAATAGTATTTTTTTGTGCTACTTGTTTTTAAATCGCTTTTCGATTTTTGCTTTGAGTTGAGCGACTATTTCCAGTTGATGGTCCGCGACGTTGCGGGTTTCGCCTTCTAGAGTACGGTGATCGTAGAGCTCGATGTAGCCATCTGTATGAGCGATCATTCGATGTGTTTTAGTGCGTATGGTATGACCATAGCCTCTGCTAAAATAACCGAAGGCGTCGTGTCCCGGGGTTTCGGGTTCCTCAAGTATGGGTTTCAGGGATACGCCGTCGACGTACTTCGCTTTCGGAATACCAGAGAGTTCGACGAGTGTCGGGAAAACGTCCACGGTTTCGACCATGGAATGACTTAGCTTGCCAGGACTGGGCATGCCTGGGTAGCTGATAATAAGTGGTGAGCGGAGGGATTCCTCGAAGAGGGAGTGTTTGCCCCATATCGAATGTTCTCCCAAGTGCCATCCGTGATCACCCCAAAGGACAATAATAGTTTTATCGCGGATACCGAGAGAGTCGAGGCGATCGAGTAGGCGACCTACTTGTGCATCGGCATAGCTGACACAGGCCGCATAGTGTTTGCGGACTTGCAAAGAGTAGTCGGCATTGGTGTTGGGGTCCATGCCGTCACGCTTGTACTTATAAAATTCTCCGGACTTGTGCCAGGTTGTACGGCCCTTCGGTTTCCGAGGGTGAGGTACTTCCGGGAGTTCAGCGTCTGCGTAGAGATCCAGATATTTCTTGGGAGCACCGAAAGGCAAATGTGGTCGGAGGATGCCGAATGCCAGAAAGAAAGGCTTGTCGTTTTCCTTTGTTGCAAGGGATTCAAGCTGCTCGATTGCCTGGTCGGAGCTGATGCCATCCGGGTAGATCTGGTCCGGACCCTCATAAGCTTGAAGTAGATCCATCTGGCTGGCGTCATCTCGAATTTCTCCATGGGCTTGTCCGTGCATCCAGCCTCTGGGGTGTTGCCAGGCACCGGCCCTAAGTAAGTGTCGATCCCAGGAAAGGGGCATCTCGGGACTGGTTTGATCGTCCCAATCTGGGCCTCCGCGACCGCCAGGGTGATGGGATACTTTTCCTACTGAGACTGTGCGATAGCCATTTTGACGAAACCAAGCGGGCATGCTAGGAGGAGAGGCATTTGCATTTCTGGCGAGGTCCTCTGCCCGATCAAACAGAGCCGTGTTGCTGGGACCGCCGTATGTTCCGGTTAGTAGGGTGTAGCGCGACGCACCGCAGGTGGGGGCTTGGACGTAATGCTTGTAGAAGGCGCGACCTTCCGCGGCGAGCCTATCGATATTTGGAGAGTGGATGTAGTCGACCCCGTAGCAGTTTAATTCCGGTCTTAAGTCGTCTACGCAAATAAGGAGTATATTCGGCTTCTTTTCCGCAGCGAACAGACTGAGCGACGCGATTGCGACTATTAGGGGTAGAAGGCGTTTCATTTGAGGGGAGCATTTGGAAGCGGAATCACATTTCAAGCCTGTATGCCGGCCGTACTCGTTTTGGGTGAATCGTGATGAACGGAACACTACCCGATAAATATCGATTTTGTTGGATTCGCTTCCCGCGAACGTCTTTGGTTCGCTTGGATACTTCGACTACGGAGACTTTGACGGAGGCTCCCGGCTCGCCCAGGCCCCATACTGGGACCGGCATCTCGCGTTGCAAAACCATGTGCTCGGAAAACGGGGAGGCCAGCTCTAGCTGTGACGTTTTAGCTTGGACCTGAAGAGCCAATAACAGAGTGGTTAGGGCCCTGCAAAAATTCTTTAGTAGCATTTCGATACTCTTTGGTAATGAGGAGAAATTTCAAGTAACTCCCCGTTTTGGCTGCCGCTCTGCCAAGAACTAGTTTGTGACATTAGAATTGGTTCTAACCGCGATTGTAAAGGATTGGAGGATACGATGAGCTTGCCCATTGACCCCAGTGAATGTTGTGTCATAGAGTTCCGTTCTAGTGAAGAAATTGACCATTCCACTAATAATCTTCGTCACAAATTTGGCTTTTGCTGAGCCGACGGACTTTGATCGGCGGTTGTTTTACGCTCCGCCCAAGCCCCTTTCGCCTGAGGCAGTGACTGAAGACTGGCCGCGGTTTTTGGGTCCGCGGCATGATCTACACTCTAGGGAAACCAAGCTGCTTAAGTCCTGGCCGGCGGACGGGCCTAATCGCGTCTGGGAAGTAGAGCGAGGAAACGGGCATGCACCCGCGGTCGTCTCGGGCAACTACTTGGTCATGATCCATGAGTTGAATGGGAGTGAGACGATTGAATGCTTAGAGCCCGAAACCGGGAAGCAGCATTGGATACACGACTATCCAGTTGAATTGGGTTCCAGTTATGGAATTGCGGACGCGCCGCGTTCTGGACCGGTTATCCATGGAGAGCTTGTTTTCACGGTTGGAGTGAGGGGTGACCTGATCTGTTTTGACTTGGAAAAAGGCAATGTGGTTTGGAGCAGGAATCTAGACGAAGTATATGGAGCGGCTCCGCTCTTTTTTGGTCGAGGAAGCTGTCCAGTGGTCCATGGGGAACAGCTGATCGTCAATATTGGGGGTCAGATGTGTGTCGCCAGTTTTCACATAAGAACCGGAAAGTTGATCTGGAAAATGGAGCATGAATGGCATGCGAGTTATGCGTCGCCTGTTCCAGCGATGCTTCACGGTGAGGATCGGGTTCTCGTATTTGCGGGTGGGATGGTTCGTCCTCCTACAGGGGGACTGTTGAGTATCGATCCGGATACGGGGGCCCTAGACTCCGATTTTCCTTGGAGAGCTCGAATGTATGCCTCGGTCAATGCCGCCTCACCCGTGGTCGTTGGTAACTCGGTCTTCATTACGGAGGGATACTCCGAAGGCGGGGCGCTAATCGATTTTGCGCCGGATGGTTCTTCAACCCTTCGCTGGAAGGCGGATCGCTTTAGGGGTCAATTCACAACACCGATTGCCCATGAAGGTTATCTTTATGGTGTCGACGGTACTGCTGGCACTGAAGTGGTATGCTATGAGATAGCGTCAGGTCGCGAGATGTGGCGTGACGGGATTTATCTCAAGGACGCGCGGCTGGGAAGGGCCAGCCTGCTTCGGGTTGATGGCGCGTTCCTTTGTATTGGCGGACAGGGTACGTTGCTCTGGCTTGATCTAAATTCTACAGGGGCCAAAATTTTGGCGGAAACGCAGTTGTTTCAGGCCCCGGAGACATGGGGAGTGCCGACCGTGAATCGCGGCTTGCTCTTTGTGAACCAGAACGCCACGGGGTCGCGTCTGATTTGCTACGACTTGCGAAAGTAAAAAGGCATCACTCACCACAAGGGCAACATTTCTCGTTGGCGCCTAAATAGTAATCCTGAATTTCTTAAAGCTTAGTTGGATTGCCCACGCCCAAGACTTTCCGGCCCCCAAGCACGCTCAAGGCAACGCCGCAGTTTTCAGTTCCGTGGAATTGGTCGGGTGGATACTGAGTCACTGAGCCAGGTATAGGATTCGGCTTCCCCTTATACGTTTCAGAGTGAATCGATACGACTGGTTTCGTCAAGTTTGGCTCTAGCTGGTGGGTTTTTCGTGACAAGTCTGGGAATCGCTTTAATTCTCTTTGCAGTTACAGCTCCGATGAAAAGTTGCCCATTTCGATTAATCCTAAGCGCGAGTGCACTGGTCCTTTGTTCCTTCACTTTTGCCGATCCTGGGAGTGACGGTAATTGGCTATCTTGGCGAGGTCCCAGTGGTGATGGAGTTGCTGCGATGGGACAGAATATTCCGACTAAGTGGTCGGAAACGCAGCATCTTAAGTGGAAGGCTCCGGTGCCTGGGCGGGGGCATTCCACGCCTATTGTTGTTGGCGATCGCATTTTCCTGACTACGGCCCGCGAAGAGGAGGGATCCCAATCCGTTCTCTGCTATTCATTTTCGACGGGAGACTTGATCTGGGAAAAAGTTCTTTTGGAGGGGCTTTTACCGGAAAAGATTCATCGAAAGAATACCCATGCCTCGCCCAGCGTGGCGAGCGATGGAGACAAAATATTCGCTGTGTTCTTTTTGGCGGGAGATCGGCTTCGGCTTTTCTCACTGGATTTGAATGGGAATGAATTGTGGCAGCTCGACGTAGGACGTTTCTACCCCGAGCAGTCATTTGGTTATGGAACGACTCCCCTTCTAGCCGCAGGGAATGTTATTGTTGCTGCTGAAAGCCAAGGAGAGGGATACATAGCCGCGTTTGACGCAAGCTCAGGCAAAGAAGTGTGGCGAACATTGCGTAAGGCGATACGATCGTCCTATGGATCGCCTGTTCTAGCCAACTTTGGAGGTGAAGATCAAATTGTCCTCAATGGAGCCGACCGGGTTGCCAGTTATGATCCGCAAACGGGACGCGAATTTTGGTCCGTGGAAGGCGGGGACCCCTTGATTGCCAATTCGGTGGTTTGGAAAGACGGGGTGGTCTTTGCGTCGGGAGGTTATCCGGGAAGAGAAACCTGGGCCATTGATGTAGCAAGCGGGAAAAGCATTTGGAGTTCGCAAGTAAAGTGTTACGAGCAGTCGATGCTCGTGGTGGGCGATTATTTGTATGGTGTTGCAGAAGGGGGACTGGTTCATTGCTGGGATCCCAATTCAGGGGAGGTCCTTTGGCGTGAACGATTGCCCAAAGGTCCTGAGTGCGCATCTCTGGTATTGGCAAACGGATACATCCTTCACGCTAACGAGGAGGGCAAGATATTCGTGATCAAACCGAATTCGGAGAGGCTTGAGCTAGTTGCAGAAAACCAATTGGGGGAAGAGATATTCGCGTCTCCCGTTGTCTGCCGTGACCGGATTTTAATTCGTTCCGCCAGTTACAATAACGAAGCCCGCAGTGAGACGCTGTATTCAATCGGGTTTTGAATACGTTATTGTCAGTTTGGTCGCTTAAAAGAATTTGGAGTTCGATTACCCGCTACCGTGAAAACCTTGGAGAACGGCTATACCCTTCTGTTGTGAAATAAGCATACTAAGAAGCTTGTGTTTCAATCTAAAAACGAAATATTTACTATAACGGTCAACGCCTTACGGATCTGAAGGTACAATGATTTGGCGAATTCCTATATCTTTTCTCTCGTTTTTTCTTCCTCTTGCCGCTCTCGGCCATGGATTGGCTCCCCAGCCACCAGCGGACGAAGACCGGAAGATTGTTTTTCCCGATGTAGAGGGTTACTTGACACTCGTATTCGACCCCCATACGCACTCGGTGTTTTCAGACGGACATGTGTGGCCGAAGATTCGGGTGGGCGAAGCGAATCGTGACGGACTGGATGCCATGGCGGTTACCGAGCATTTGGAGTATCAGCCTCACCTCGAGGACCTGCCGCACGAGGATCGGAATCGCTCCTTCGAAGAGGCCGCTAACGCGGCCCGGTATTCGGATTTAATTGTTATCCCAGGAGCGGAGATAACGCGCAAGGCGCCAGCGAGCCATATGAATGCGATCTTTATTCAAGACGCGAATAAGCTCTACCACGTGCCAGAATCGGAAGAGCCGTACAGTCCGAACGATTTTCGTGATACTGCCAGAGAATGGCCCGCCCAAAATGCGATCAATGCTGCTAATGAGCAGGGCGCATTCGTATTCTGGAACCATTCTTGGTGGGCTTCGGACTTCCCCAACGGCATCCCTGTACTTTCCGACTTTCATCGGGAAAATGTTGAAAAAGGGCGGTTGCACGGGATCGAGATCGCAAATGGAAAGAACTACTCCGAAGACGCATTCCAAATCGCGCTCGACAACAACCTTGTCCTGATCGGAGTCTCCGATGTCCACGACCTCATCGACTGGGATTACGAACCGCACAAGGGAGGACACCGTCCCGTCACATTGGTGTTCGCCCATGAGCGATCTGCGAGCTCCATGAAAGAAGCGCTATTTGATCGGCGTACGGTGGTGTGGTACCAGAATTGGCTTATGGGCCGAGAGACCTACCTCCGGCCGCTACTAGAAGCCTCGCTTTCGTTCAGCGACGCGGCTTACCAAAATGCCCAAATTTTGAGCGTGACGATTCACAATCGTTCCGATGCGGATTTTCATTTGCGGAGTCTGAGTCCGTTTGGTCTGCACAGGCATGCATCGACGTTTATTGTGCCCCAGCACAGCTCAGAGAGAATTATGGTACGAACGGGCGAGGTAGTAGGCACCATTTCGATGGAATTTGAGGTGCTGAATGCCTATATTGCACCTAATGAAATGATCCGTATTGAGATGGAAGCTGAAGTTCAGCAATAGCGGTTTTCAGACCTGTCAAAGCGTTTTATGGCGTCGGCTTTTCGTACTTAGCGGGGACAGTGCGTGAATCTGCCATGGAGGTTAGCCGCACGTCCACCGAAGCTCCTGGGAGGGCTCCTATTGTATCACCAATAGTGAAGCCTTCCGGAAGTTGATATCCGAAACGTCCTTCCGGTCCGAGCTCCCGCGCGTCTGTTTTTTGAAACTGGTTGACCTCGCTTCGGCTCCTGAGAGTGAATCCAATTCCCGGATATACGGGCTCAGGCGATTGAGTCAACCGCACCCAAACGATGGCGCTTTGATGGCTCACCTCTCCCACTTTGATCCCATTGCCGAGAAAAACGGATTCCTCTCCATTGAGACTATTTGAAGTGTTGAGAATTATTGCTGCACCGATAAAGCGTTGTATCCAGCTAAACCTCAATTGTACGGAAGTGTTTAAGGCCCACCGCTATTCAAATCGCAATTTCCCTTCGAGGTCTCGTACGAGCCAGCTTCGCAATTACTATATTTTCGACTTTGAAATAAGCTTCTAAAGCTTAAGGAACGCCAATCCGTTGTTGGGATTCATGGGGATGACGAGTTGGTGTTGTACAGAGTCATAGCACATGGAAGCGGCACTTGGTATGCCAGAGGCGATAACCTCAGCTTTCTTTCCGGGTCGAATACGGGAGACGCTGCCGTGTCCAACGCTGCAAACATACTTGGTGCCGTCATCCAAAATTACAATACCATCACTGCCTTTTTCAGCGGCCTGTTCCACTCGGACCACTTTACCTTTTTGGTTATAGGTGATGACATCGCGGTTGCCTATGTTGACTACTACGATGTTTCCATCCGGGTCGATCGCGACACCATTGGGAGTACTCAGCTTTCCGTCTGCAGCGAACACGGATGATTTTCCGCCTGTGGTGATCTTATAGACCTTCCAGTCTGGCCGTGTGTTTGAGGAGTAGATAATCCCGTCATCAGTTACAGCGATGCCATTAAGAAGCGATGAACCGGGGACGTGGATTGATCGAAGCGGCTTGCCTGAATTTAGGTCGAACAGGCGTACGGTGTCTGTGTCGACTGTGTACAGAACGCCATCCTTGATCACGCTCCCGAGGGGGTTGTACAGCTCCAGTCCTTCACGGGTCTCTCCTATCCACTTGGCTGTGTGCACGCTGCCATCAGGATTGATGAGCGATACAAAGCCGTCGTTCTTTGATGCGTCGAGACGGTCGCCAGAGTTCATGGCGAGGATAAGATTTCGGGCGGGGTCAAAGGTCGCGCTTTCACAAAAGTGAAAACTCCCAAAGACTTTGATATTACCCGACATTTCTACCCAATCCCCGGCTTCGTTTGTGGCTCCTAGGGGTTTGCCAACGGAAAAATCCTGGGCGCGGCATTTAAGGAAAACGCTCACAAAAGCCATGATGAAAATCGTGAATGAGGTTCGCTTAGTTGAGATTATTGGGCGAAAATTCGAGGATAGGTGTTGCATGATATGAGTCCTTGTTGGGTAGGAAGATAACCGAAGGGGGCGTTTTCGTGCCAGATTCTATTTACGCCAAAAAAGTTTCTGAAAGTCAATCGATTGAGGAAGCGTAAAACGAAGGGCGCGGGGATTTTTTGAATGAGATTTAGAAGGGTTCGCCGCGTTTCTCCTAACGTTTTTAATAGTATTGAGTAATAGGATACGTTTGTAGAAGCACTTAGGTTCATGAGCTGAATCCGTTTGCTGTAAACGCGACTGACTATTCTTCCACTTCAACAATCATTTCAATCTCGACGGCAGCACCCAGGGGCAGGGAGCTGAAGCCGCTGGCGGCCCGAGCGTGTCTGCCTTTTTCGCCGAATACCTCAACCATTAAGTCGGAGCATCCGTTAATGACTTTTGAGTGATCAGTGAAATTGTCGCTGGCATTGACCATGCCGAAAACTTTGGCGATTCCTTTCACCTTAGAGAGGTCTCCGACTTCAGCTTTTAGCGTGGCAAGCAATGCGATCGCTGAGAGGCGTGCTGCTTGATACCCCTCTTCGACGGTAAGGTCTTTTCCCAGCTTACCGATGACAACGGATTTATCTTTTCGGAGTGGCAGGTGTCCCGAGAGAAAGATCGTGTTGCCTATGCGTCTAGCGCCCACGTAGTTGGCAATCGATTTGCTGGGTGTTGGAAGGGCGATGCCTAGTTTTTTTAAGTTAGCCTCTGGATTGAAGCCAGCGTGGTGAGCAGCGAAGCAGGATTGAGAAACGAGGGTCAGGGCGACGGCAGCTATGAAGACGACGCTTAACGAGTAGAATGAAGTTTTCATCTTTTGCATGTATCCCAAGATATTGGGTTCTGCCAAACTCGCAAGCATCTTACTTTTAACGCCAAAAAAACCTCAGGATTGGATTGAGTGCCTTGCGATTCTCCCAAGATTACCCAATCCTGGCAAACTAGCTGGGAAGCCTATGCTTGCCATGGTCGATTAAGCCGACTATTTCTATCGCATGAAAATTCGGCTACCCCTGATGTTCGCCTTTTTTTTTGGCTACCCATTGGCTCGTTCTCAGTCAACCCGATGGGCAAATCGATCGTTACCTCAATCAGTACCCGGAGGCGGATCGAAACGGGGATGGCATGTTGACTCGCGATGAAGCGAAAACACACCGACAAAATCCCTGTGAACCGCAGCAGCGAAATACTCGAGAACAATCCTATCCCCCGATTGAGTTGATTTGCGTTTTGTCTATCGAAGCCCGGTGGGCAAAGGGCAACACCCGACCATTCTCTTTTTTGTGGCGGAGGAGGAAAATCTAATCTGTAGGCCTTGAAAAGCAATTTGTTGAATCAACCCATACAAACCCGATTTTTGGAGAAAGGATATTTAACAATCACATCCATCCGAAGGCAGTATTTGAAAAATAAATACGAAAATCCATCAGGTTTTTACGATACCATTGATGATGCGGCGATGATCGTAGAAAAAGAGAAGACGCTTCCCAGAGTGGATCCGGATAGGGTTGTTCTCTATGGCGGCAGCGGGGAGCGATTCTGGCAGTCACCGCCGCACCAAAGGTGGAGCTCGCCTGCGGAGCGGGCGAGACATTTTTATGCGGAAACGCCTGATTCGTAAGCGGATGACAATATTGACATAGCTTTCAAGATTGGTGAGGTGCTCCTTCTATTGAAGCCTGAAGAAGACTGGTATGGAGAGCTCACGGATGAACTGAATTCCCGATTGACGATAAGGGTGCGGGACTCCTACGTGGCGGAGAGAATCGTGTGAGAGCGAGGAGTAACTATCTCTGATCCCGTGACGGTGTATGGCGAAAATCCAATTGGTGCCTTCCTCGACAGCGAGGTCAATAAGCTATAGTTTTATTCTGACGCCAAGCTCGATTAGGACAGATTTTCTAAGGTGCTTACAGTCGAGGGCGGTCATGGACTGCACTCTGCAGTGCTAGCTGCTTTAGGAGGGGGACCGGCGATAGTGGTTCTCAACACCACGCGGCGCTGGCCCGAGTAGTCGTTAATGGCGGCATGCATGAGGCACTGATTAGACCACATCGCGAGCGTGCCAAGCTCCCATCGAAGCCGGCAGGTGTATTCGACTCGTTGGACATGTGACATTAAGAAGTTTATTATCGGCATGCTCTCGGCTTCGGTCATATCGGTGAAACGGCAAAGCGCAGCACTAAGGAGAAGGTGGCGTCGTCCTGTGGTCGGGTGGACGCATACGAGCGGATGCTCCGTTTCGATATCGTCAATCGCTTCTGCGTTCGACTTCACGGATAATGCGCGGTAAGAGGCGTTGAGAGTAAATACGCCCTTGCCGGAGTGAATCCCCATCAAATCGTTGATAAGTGACCGCATGGTTTCGGACAACCCCTCGTAGGCGGCAGAAAGACTCGTAAAGAGTGTGTCTCCTCCCACGGGCGGTATCTCCTCGCCATATAGCATGGTGGTTGCCGGAGGAATTTCCATCCAAGGCATGTCCATGTGCAGATCCTCACCCACTACAGGACCTCTATCTGCGGCGCTTCTGGTGAAGCGAACGATGTCATCAAAGCCATCGAGCGGAATGTGAATAGGATTTCCGGTAAAGGGCCCGAAGCGGCGTGCCACTTCATGTAAAGTGGTGGGATCCAGGTTTTGATTACGAACCGCTATGACATGATAATGGTCGAGGGCTAGCTGAACTTGGGCAATGAGCTCTTCATCAGCCGCATTGAGATCGATACCAACAATGTCTGCACCGAGGCTACCGGTAAGCGGACGCAACTCCAAACGAGTAAACTGAGATTTCAAATCGGGGGCGGTTTTCATTGTACAAGTTTGCACGGGGTAGTGTTTCACCCAACCTGATCTTGGCCTAGGAAGTCAATTGTTCGGGACTATTTAAAGAGTCAAACGTTGACCGATTGATCCACCATAAGGGCTTTTAATTGGACCTAGAGGCATTGTTCCTTAGCTTGGGGGTTGGTTTTAGATGAGAAAAGGCGACGAGTGAACGATTATGGAAATTAAGAACCTAAGAGGAACAGGGGCCAGCGTGTCGCGAATTTGTTTGGGAACAATGACCTTTGGTGATCAATTAGATGAGGCAGCGAGTAAGCGGGTCGTTGACGAATCGATCGACTTGGGTGTTAACTTTATCGATACGGCAGATGCCTACACAGAAGGGCAGTCAGAAATTATTACGGGAAAGGCCCTGAAAGGGAAACGTGATCGCGTCTTTCTGGCAACGAAAGTGGCCAATCCGGTGGGGCCTGATCCGATCAAAGATGCGGGTCTCAATCGTTGGCACATTATTCAAGGGGTTGAGGATTCCCTAAGGCGGTTGCAAACGGATTGCATCGATCTGTACTACCTTCATCGTCCCGACCGATCTACTCCGATTGAAGAAACCATGGCTGCCATGGACCATTTGGTTTTGCAAGGGAAAATCAACTACGTGGGTATGTCAAACTTTGCGTCTTGGCAAGTCTGCGAAGCCTTGTGGAAAAGCGATGCTAATCGTTGGGCGAAACCGGTCGCCCTGCAGTTGCCCTACAATCTCATTACGCGAAGTATCGATGAGGAATGCGTGGAGTTTTCCGAAAAAATGAATCTCGGTACGGTAGTATACAATCCCATCGCAGCGGGAATGCTGACGGGAAAACACACCCGGAAGGCCGCATTCGAGGGCTCGCGAATGTCCGACAGCCGGATGTACATCGAACGCTATTGGCACGACTCTATGTTCGACGCGGTTGAGGCCCTACAGGAAATTGCGAAAGAAGTAGGACTGACCCTGGTCGAACTCGCCTATCGCTGGCTGATGTCTAAAGACGTGGTAGACTCCATTATAATGGGAGTCAGTAAAGTCGAGCAAGTGAGGGCCAATATCGCCGCCGCGGACGGCCGACTCAGCGAGGACACGCTGGTCGCCTGCGACGAAGTCTGGAGCGAATTGCGAGGCCCACATTTTAAATACAACCGATAGGTTGCACAGATTAGGATCTAGTCAGTTTTGGCATAGCGCTAGCCCTTGTCTCTAGAATCGTGAGCGGCTCGAACGAGCCCATGCGTCAGGCGAGTGATTAGGGCCCAAAATTGTTGGCAGTCCGTTACATGAAATCTATACCAACCTGTTCAACGACAATACCACCCAGCCATGTTCGAAGGGCCAAAAAACTTTAGAAGGTTCTAAAAATTTTGGTCTTATAAAAATGGCGAAATTTGGAATTGATGGGATGTTTAGTCGTGTTTGGCTAATTTGGTTGGTTTTGGACCCTTAGCGGTAGGGGTGGTTGGGGTTTGGGTTTCAGCGACCGCTTTTGAATTGGGCAAGCTCACGTGGGAATCGACGGAGGCCGTAGAGCCAGACCGATTCGCTACGCTCCACATCGTCGTCCAAGGCGACAACGGCAAACGTGTTTGGATTTTCAACGAACACGGCGAGCTCATTATTGCCGATCTCTCTCCGGCAGAATATAAGCAAATCAGTCGTGGAAGGCTTGTGCCACGCACGCCGCTAGGTATGCCTGCTCGTATTGGCGGTGTCACGTGGGCCCACCCGGCCTTTGCCTCTAAACACGTGATTGCCCGCAATGATAAGCAACTGGTTTGCGCGGACTTGAATGCGGAGTGAAGTCGATTGGGTAGAGTATGGACATCCAGTTAGCGGGTGATCTCCGAGCGCTCGTATGTTTATTTTCCTGTCGGCGCTACGGAGATCGCCCGCTGCCTAAGTTAACCCGGGTTTATTGTTTCAACCTGCCTGATCTAGCAGGTAGCTGGGTTCGATGTAGGGGTAGTCCGAGTCAAACTCTGTCAAGGGATGGGGGTTTTCCTCAATTGCATGAGGCCGCCTTTCGCTTCCAAGCTTGTTGCGCAACCCGTCACCGATCCGGTTACCCATGCCCTCCATGCGTTTTTTGAGGTCCTTCACGATGTCGGGATGTTGGGTGGCGACATTGTTCTGCTCCGAAAGGTCTTTTGACAAATTGAAAAGTTCTGGCTTGGACGTATCGACATCTCGTCGTCCAGCGGTGGCGAATCGTAATTTCCAATCCCCTACACGAACTGCTTGAAGCTGATCGACAAGATAGTAGAAAAAAGCATCGTAGGGGCTTTGGGCTCCGGGTTCCCCTCTCCAAATCGGGCTGACATCATGACCGTCGCGGATCGGATCGCCGCTGAGGGGTTGTCCCAAGATAGCTGCGATAGTGGGGTAGAAGTCCATCGCAGTGACGAGCTCTTTGGAAACCGATCCCGCCTCGATTTGCCCTGGCCATTTCATGATGCAAGGAACGCGCATGCCGCCCTCCCACGTTTGGCCTTTGGTGCCACGCAAGGCACCGTTGCTACCTCCGTGTTGGTCTACTCGGCTACCGTTGTCAGAAGTGAAAATAACGATAGTGTTATCCTCGAGGCCGAGGCGTTTCAATTCGGCAACTATGACCCCCGTGCTCCAGTCCACCGCGGCTACCGCGGCACCGTAAATGCCATTGCGGGAAGCCTGGAGAAACGGGTCCATCACGTAGTGCGGTAGGTGGACATGCATGTGAGCAAAATAAAGAAAGAAAGGATTCTCTTCGTTCTCCCGAATAAAAGTCACGGCCTCCTCGGTATAGCTTTGAATTAAGGGGGCCTGTTTGGGCTGCTCGGCGATGACCTCCTCATTGCGCAAAAGGGGCAGAGGCGGGCTTTTCGGACGGCGAGGCATGATCGCCATATCATTACTGTAGGGGATCCCGTAATACGAATCGAATCCGTGCCGAGTGGGCAGGTGTTCCAATTGGTCTCCCAAATGCCATTTCCCCACATGACTGGTCGCGTATCCCTGCCACTTCAAGTACTCTGGTAGCAAGAGCTCATTTGGATGGAGACCTTCGGCGAAGCCCGGAAACAGTACCCAGCTCGTGCGACTTTCCTTGAAGGCGTCAAATCCGACCCGACCCGGATACCCACCCGTCAGCAGGGCGGCCCGCGACGGAGTACAGACGGGACTGGCGGAATAATAGTCGGTAAAGCGCATGCCGTCCAAGGCTAACTGATCCACGTGAGGCGTGTCGTTTTCATCCGAACCGTAGCACCCGAGGTCCCCGTATCCTAGATCGTCTACGTAGATTAATACAATGTTGGGCTTGCGCTCGCCTGCAGAACAAAGGGACGAAGGAACAAACAAAGCGAGGAGAATCAAGATGGCGTATGGCATGGGCGTAGACTCACGCTTTTTCCGAGAATCGGCAAGTGTGCTTTTCAGTTAGCCTCGATAAACTAATATGGACGAATTGGGACATTCAAGTTGGCCCTAGCTGGACAAATTGCCAGATGCCCTCAAACTCTACTTAGTTTAAAAATCGGAAAAAAAGTACCTTACTCGCTTCAGCTTGAGCCACCTAGGAATCATTGTATAAGAATCGAGTGCGACTAGCAAGTAGGGTTTAATGGTTGTTAGGGCTACTTGTCCGTTCTGCTGAGATTGCGGTCCAAGCCTTAAGGATCCACAGCTGTCCGTTGATCCGCAGCTGACCAAGGATAGTCAGCCTTACCTCAGAGACCACTCTGTGTTGTTCCTTTCAGTGCACACCATTCAAACTTTCTTCAGCTTTCATTCGATCGCGGTGTTGTTTGGGAATATGAAATTGGGAATGGTGAGGATTGAAAAGGGGGGGTTCTCGTTGACAGGTTAGCAAGTGGAGGTGCAGTGTGTTTTTTTTTGTCTGGCAAGGGAATTTGGACGTATGGGAAGATTATTAATGAGATAGTCTTTTAAAACCGCGATCGAAGAGTACTGACCACAAGAAGGTTAAGAATGTGCTTGGGCAACGATCTACTCATGACGAACGCTTTACTCTATTCCTGCAGCATACTCTCGGCCGTGTCCTTTTTGTGGTACGCGATCGATTGCCTGACTACCGTACGAATGAAACTCGAATTTGAGCGGTATGGCCTTGATCGATACAGAATACTGACCGGCATCCTTCAAATTTGTGGAGTAATCGGCCTTTGGATCGGATACGTGGTTCCTGTAATCGGTGTTTTAGCTGCCTCAGGTCTCGCGATCCAGATGGTTCTAGCACTGTGCGTACGGATAAGGATTAAGGATGGGCTTCTGAGCTCGCTACCGGCGGTGTTCTATCTAATTCTTAACACAGGATTGGTCTACTTATATCTGCAGGGTGTTTGAGTAGAAGGCTAGGAACGCAGTAAGCAGCAAGATGGTGGCGGCAGGCATGGACTTCGCGGGCGGATCTTTAATTTTTATGTGCCAAGCAACGGCTCCGAGCATCAGGAAGGCTAGTACGAGCGAGGAGGGAAGTACGGCTTGGGGAATGAATAGGCCGACGAGAAGGCCGATCGCGGCACTTACCTTTACAACACCTACGAAGGCAACCGACCACGCTGGCAGTCCGTATGCGGCAAATTCTTCCGTCATGTTGATTGCTTGGCCGCCTCGGTAGGGAGAAGGCTTTTTAAACCTTAGCACCCAAACATTGAGGATCCCTAGTCCCACTATTATCTGACACGCAATTGCTAAATATTCCATGGCGATTAGTTCCTTTCAAAAGGTATTCGATGAGGTGAGTCGGGTTTTCCCGTCACAGAGTAGTAATCCATACAAGGAGAAAAATGGAGGGTGCTCGCGAATAAGTCAAAGCTTTCAGAGTCCTCATAAAGATAGATTTTCAACGCTCGGGAATGAACAAAGGGCGACCCATCAGCCAATGGTGCGTCAATAAAATGCCTGCTTGATGGGCTAGCCGTTCTTTTGGAGCGTTCCTGTTGGCAGTTCGGTTAAATTACCGAACCCTTCTCTTTCGGCGGCTTCTAGGCTTGTACAGGGGCCATTGGGCCCTAGGGTTCCCATCCGATGAGAATACATTCCGCTTGGCGAGTCGATTGCTTCTCGAGTTTGATCTGAATTTCGATGCAAAGAGTTGTTATCCCCTTTTTGGTCCTGCTGACCGTTTGGACGAATAGTCTGGCTTCAAAGACGGAGGAGGTATTTTGGCCGGGCTGGTTGGGGCCGAATCGGGATGGCCAGGTAGATTATTTTGAGGCGCCTACTCAATGGCCGCAAGATTTGCAGAGGGTCTGGAGCAAGGAAGTTGGCGAGGGATCGAGTATGCCGATTGTGGTGGACGGTCGGGTCTATCAGCACGCTCGACAAAGTGGTGAAGAGGTGGTTTGGTGTTTAAGTTTGGGTAGTGGCGAAGTGCTTTGGCGGAAAAGTGATCGTGTTCCGTATCAGATTTCCCATTTCGGCGAGCGTCATGGAGACGGTCCGCTTTCCAATCCAACTTATGCCAATGGACGCCTCTTCACGCTAAGCGTTACGGGGGTACTCTCTGCTTGGGCGGCGGACTCGGGCGAGCGACTTTGGCGGAGGGACTATGCGGATCGTTTTGTGCACACACACCCGAAATGGGGGCATTCCACTTCGCCGCTTGTGGACGGCGAGCAGGTTGTGGTGCATTTTGGGAGCGACGATGACGGGGTACTGGTGGCACTTGACGTCGCATCGGGCGAGGAAGTTTGGACGGAAGGAGAGGACGGAGCCAGTCATGCTTCGCCCATCCTAGTCGAAATCGACGGAGTGCACCAAATTGTGGAATGGAACAGCGATTCGGTGGTCGGACTGGAGAGCCAGACGGGGCGTCGTTTGTGGTCTTACTTCTTGCCGCATAGCGGTTCTAACCAAAATTCCCCTACGCCGGTTCATTATCAGGGCTGCTTCATTGTCGGGGGCGAGAACCGAGGAATTCGCAGTCTGGAGCCGATTTTGGAAAACGGAAATTGGCGGGTAGAGGAAAAATGGCATCAGCGAAATGTCTCCCTCAACATGGCCAGCGCCATCCTGAGCGAAGGGAGCTTGTACGGATTGTCGCATTTCCGGCAGGGACAGTTTTTCAGGATGGATCCAATGACAGGGGAAGTTATCTGGACTGGTCTGTCGCGAATGGGTGAATACGCGACATTTTTGGCGATCACTGGGCATGTTGTTGTTCTTAGAGACGATGCTACTTTGGATGTTCTTGTAGCCGGTGAAAACGAGTATCGGCCGGCCGCATCTTTCGAGGTAGGGGAAAGCCCGACTTGGACCGCACCGGTGTTGTTGCAGAATGGGATCCTGGTTAAGGATCGGAGGAACCTTTATCGGTGGAAGTTCGCTAAGGATTAAGACGAAAGGTTGAAGGTGTAGTACTGGATATTTAATCGGGGGTTCGTCTGCCACCTTGAGGCTCGCTTTACAGGAAGGGTTTGAAAAGCCAGCCTGCTGTAAGTGAAGGCAGCTTTGTAAGAGCGATGGGAAGTGGTAAGGCGGCGTTTCTAGATCTGACGCTACCGGTGGAAGACAATCGATAAAAGTTGTGCCACAGCATTTCCGCGGACTTGTGGGGAGTTCCGAGCTAGGAGGTGGTTATCGACAATTTATGGGGCCGGCTTGTGGAAGTTTACGTCAGTGGATGAAAAACAGAGCCAATGGTCTAAAAACCGATCGAACGGCGTTTTAACGACCGATTAGTGGACTGTGCAACTAGGGTAACCGGATTGTGGTTTTATGGGATTTTGATACCCCAAAGGTTGGTCCTAAATACCTAATAAACTGACTAACGAATTTGGCAAAAATCCTGAGGTGTTTAGTCGCCGTCAGGTCTGGTCGCTCTTTCAAGCTCCTCTAGCTCGGCCTCTTCCGCGGCGATTCGGGCTTCCTCGGCGGCCTTCTCCTCGGCTTCCCTCGCCGCTCGGAGTTTTTCGGCTTTGGCTTCTTCGCGGGCCATGCGCTTTTCGCGTTTCTTCTGTTCACGCTCTAGGCGCTTGTAGTCTTTGCTAGGTGTCGATGCCATTGTAACTAGGGTTGATAATATTCGTTTGGTGGATTCGCCAGTTGGGTAAAATCAGGCCCAAAATCTAAGCGAATCATAGCTGTAAACTTCAAACTCATAGAGGAGGCGGGATGGGATCAAGTAAGAAAATGTTTCTTAAGTGCTTTCCGCTCTCGAATTTGCCCCCGCAAAAAGGGGATCTGTTAAAAGAGAAGGCTTTTTAACGGTTGTGGCAAATGGCTGCCTACCGATCCGGCCGCTTTTGGCTAAAGAGCCATGTCAGGAAATCTGTTTCTGGATCGCAATGGTCGCTGCTGAATTGAGTCGTTCCATTGTCGCCGCCTGGAATAATCTTTCCGGGAATGTTGTGTCTGTCGCCTTTGAATGTAGTGAACTTCATGTTCCCACCTAGTTGTTTCATTTCATTAAACAAATTGAGGTTTCGATCGTAGGGACAGGTGGGGTCTAGGTCCCCGTGAAAGGCCCAGATTGGAACGTTCTTAATCAGGGTGGCATCGATAAACGGTGCTGTATTCGTTAGGCCGGTACCAGCGGAAGGGGCTATGGCAGCAAAATAGTCGGGGTCAAACTGAACAAGGATATTCGTGCCATGGCCACCCATGGAATGGCCCATCATGTAGATGCGAGCGGTGTCCACGGAGGGCAGTCCTGAGATGATCTGCTGTATCTTTTCAAGGTCTGACTTCTGATAAAGTTCGGTAACCTGTGGGGCGAGCACGTAGCAAGGATAGTTTCTGCGAACATCCTCATCTGCCAAATGCTGATTCCAGATCTTGAGCTGCCTCCGGTTGTCGGTACCTCTGCCTCCTCCGCCGTGCAGAGAAACTATAACCGGATATATGTGACCGGGTTCGTAATCCAGTGGTTTCATTAAGCTATGAATCATGATGGCGTCATCTTGTGGCTCATACAAGTCGATCCAGTCGGTTTGAGTGGGTGTGTTGCTTTCCTGTGCGATGAGAGAGGTAGTGATAACTGCCGTAAATAGGTAAGAGGCGATTCTAAGTAAGTTCATCTAATTTTGGGGATTGAGTGGCTGCAAATCGGAAAAGAAGGAATGGGCGTGGCCCATTCTGCAAGGCAATATTTGTTTTTCTGGGGCTGCTTTTAGTTGCTCTTGATTTTAGAATTGTCTAACTGCGGCCAAATGATGAATTGTTTATTTGGAAATATGCTCAGCAAACTACTCCTTGCTCTAGGTCTTTCGGTACTGATCCTCGGTTGTTCCACACTAGATGAGCGAGTAGACCCTTTAGTGGGTGTTTGGGATTATGAGATCTTCAATCTGCCAAGAGGCGAGCCGGTAGGATACTTTACATTGTCGAAAATCGACGACCAGTACAACCTAGTGCTATCAAATGCTAAGGGGCTATTGGAGGTGGAGGATGTATCCATTGAGAAGGAGCGCATAGTAGGCGGGCAATTCGTTTCCGAAGGATATACGATCGACTTGAGGGGTGTCTTTGACGGAAATACATTCGAAGGTAATATTGATGCCGAAGGGAACGTGTTTCGAATGGAAGCGCTAAAACGAGAGTAGTTAGGTAGCTGGGTGGTTCTGCGGCCTAGGATGTCTAAATCTTATCTGGGCGGAGATCGACTTTTTAGTTAAGCGAAGATCCGTCGAAATCGTATCGGTCGGACAACCTAGGTTGACGTAAGGCCACACACCTTACTATTTTGAAGTGAGAAGTGTTACCTCGCTCTCCCTGCAGTTCTTTCTTTGTTGTGCTTGCCCATGGGCAGTCATTCGTTGCGATGCCACCGGACCCGAGCACTTTGGTAACGGGTGTCCCGATTCTGACTTGGATCCGATTCTGAAATTCGATGCGGATTGGAATGTGGTGGAGAGCTTTGGCGGTGGGATGTTTATCTGGCCGCATGGTCTGTTTGTGAACGAAGACAGAAATGTTTGGATGACGGATGCCGTAAGGTCGGATCTAACCCCTGCGGGAATGAAGGTCTAAAAAGTAGTCAAGTTTAGCCCGTCTGGCGAGGTTTTGATGACCCTAGGCTTACAGAGCAAAGCGGATTATAAGTTTAACGTGCCGGCAAACGTTGTCATTGAGAAAAATAGGTATATAATTATCGCGGATGGACTTAGCGCGGACGGCTATTTGTAGCAGATCGATTCAACAATCGGCTGTAAATCTTCGAGTAGGACGGGACGTATGTTGCCCAATGGACCCAGTTTGTAAGGCCCAGCGGGGTGTTCTTTGTTGAACGCGATAAAATCTACGTTTCCGATTCCGAGTCGGACTATGTGCAGAATCCGGGTTGAGAAATGGGTATCCGTATTGGTGATGCCAAGACCGATTGGGTCGACTATTTCATCTTGCTGCCAACAGAAGACCCACGATTCACCAAGGGCAATGGGGCGGATTTTGTTACCGCGGATGCGGCCGGAAATCTCTATGGAGGCGAGCCCAGCAGCCGGAAATTTCAGAAGTACGTCCGGGTGAGGCCGTGAGATTCGGGTTACGGTGAATATTCTAAGTATTGAGGATCTGTGAGGCTTTTCAGAAAGGCCACAAGAGCACGTTCATCTGCTTCAGAAAGCTGAATGCCTTCTGGTGGGTGCTTCGCTAGATTCGGATCCAATGTTTCACTATTGTGGATCCCGCTATTGTAGTGGGCAACCACATCCTCAAGTGTTGCCAGGCTTCCATCGTGCATGTAGGGTGCGGTTAGTTCAATGTTGCGTAGCGAAGGGGTGGCGAACTTGAATCGGTCTGAATTTTTAGCGGTGTATTCATATTTCCCCAAGTCTTTGGAGGGGAAAAGACCGTTATTATGAAATTGGTTATCGGTAAAAAGGGCTCCTCCATGGCAGTGAAAGCAATCCGCCCCAAAACGGTTGGATCGAGGCTCGTACTCCGTCATGAAGAGTTCAAATCCACGTTTTTCCTCTTTGGTCAATTTGGTCTTTCCGGAAATGGCTTCATCAAATCTGGAGTGGTAGGAGACAAGTGTTAGAAGATAGTTCTCTAGGGCTAGTTCAATGTGCTCCTGGGTGATTGTTCCAGGGTTGAACGCCTTTGCAAAAAGTTCCTTGTAGCGAGTTTCCGCTTGTAGTTTTTTGATCACCTGGTCGACACTCGACCCCATCTCGTTCAGAGCGAGGATAGGATGAAAGACCTGTTCGCGAAGGGAAGTTGCCCGACCATCCCAGAAGAACGCTTCCTTCCATGCCAGATTGAAGAGAGGCATAGAATGGCGCCGTGTCATCGTGCTGTTCGTACCCGTACTTTGGATGCGGGTATCGGAAAACGCGTTCTTCGGATTATGGCAGGTGACGCAGGAAATGGTATTGTGCGTTGATAAGATGGGATCGAAGAAAAGCTCTTTCCCCAGTTCCACTCTTTCGGTGACAAGCGGGTTGTCAGTGGGGAGATCGGGCATTGGGAAATGCCGGCTCATTTTAAATTCATAAGGTGTATGGAGATCGGGTAGGTCGATCGGCCTCGGAGGAGCGGATTTCTTTTTTGGGCTGAATTCTTGTATGCGATTGATCTGGAAGGAGCCAAGCAGGTTCTGTACTAGCTTGAGAGCAATGTCATCTGCTTTGTGGGAATGTGTGGAGTAACCGTCATTTTGAAATGATATTGACTGCGGGCTTCCAAGAACCTTATTTAGATCAAAACCTATTTCAATCAGGGTATGTTCAATATGAAAGAGATTGAGCGGCAACTGGATCGAGACAAGATTTACGTCATTGGCCAAATGATACACGAAGCCACCGATTTTACCCTCGGGATATCTAACACGTCCCTCTAGGGCCATGAATATGTAGCCGGTAGCCCAGGTCCAGTGAAGGTTGTTATAATCCGGATTGAGGGCGTGCCGAATCGGGTATTGGCTAGGGTCGGAGTGATTCAGATCTTCTGGTAATCCAATGTTGAATCGGATCGAGCGATAGGTATTGGGAGGTAGCAGAAAATCAATGCTTGTTAGGCGCTTGGCCGCATCGATGTATCCAATTGTGTCAACTTCAACCCAATTGCCACTACTGGTTTCAAGGGCAATTTCGCTTATGAGGTAGCTGACTCGAGAAAGAGAATAAGTTTCGTCGCTTGTGGATTTGTACCGTAGTGAGTCCAGGAAAAGTAGGCCCCCGTCGGATTCGTGTGTGAATACCAGTCGCAAAGTGGGATCGTCCTCTGCCTTTAAAAAGTGAAAAAGAGGACATAGGAGCGATACTAACAGGATCCTAACTTTCACTGAGGCAAATCGCTGTATCCGCCCCCTAGTTCGCTGTCTTTGGCAAGACAGGCATTGTAGGCTGCCAAAGCGGTTCCCTCAAGCGTCTGAATACTTAGGGGACTTTGTTCATTGAGATCAAATGCCGGGGATCCTATGTTGTAGAATTCGAAACTTGGAGTGTCGGTGCTCGACGTAGGGTCGCCAAAGATGATTAGTTTGTGATCCGGATAGTCCCCAGCGATGATCGCCCTTCCGTTCGTTGTTCCGGTACGCTCGGCGACAACAAATCGATCTTGGATATCATTTCCTTTAAGGATGGGAACGATGCTTTGTGAGCGGACACTTTGTGATGACAGGCTGGGAACTGCCGTCTCATCAATTCCAGCCAGCTCAAGGATCGTGGAAAACAAATCGATACAATGTACTAGTTTTTCCGTTGAACTGCCCGCTTCCACATCCACCCAGGGTCCTTTAGCGATCATGGGGACATGGATACCACCATTGTAGAGATCCCCTTTAGAGTTGCCTTCTCCAAAGGGCGCTTGGACAACTTGGTTAGGCGTTCCGTTGTCGCCCAGTAGAATGACCTGAGTGCGGGCAGGGTTGACCGCTTCCAGTAGGCGCCCGATCTCGGTGTCGAGTGCTTCCAGAGCTTTGCGATATCGGAACTGATTATTTGATTCTCCTGATTCTTGGATCGAGTACCCGCTGTCCGGAGCCAACTCAGGGGGCGGATCGTGAAATGGTGTGTGTGGCGCGTTAAAGGCTACCCAAGCAAACCAGGGCGTTCCGTTGGCCTCGTTTTCTTCAATGAAAGTCGTCGCGTGGTTCACCTGATCGGTTGTCGAGTAGACTGTGGTATCAGCGGTTGTTCCGTTACTGTTCTTGGTCCAATTGAAGTAGTCTTGCACACCACCGCGATCTATTCCGTAAAACTCCGGCCAGCCTCCACGCGAATTATAGCCGTTACTCTGCCCGCCGAGGTGCCACTTGCCTACTGATAGAAGGCTGTGTGGGGCGTTCATAGAAGTGAATATTTCAGGTAAGGTGATTTCGTCCTGACCATTTGAAAATAGGCCGCTGTCCTGGGGGGTACCGACATTATGTTGGAAAGGCTGTCTGCCAGTAAGTATCGTTGCCCGTGTGGGTGAGCAAAGGGGTTGCGAGTAGGCACGCGTAAATCGCAGACCCTCCTCCGACAGTTGGCCCAGATTGGGCATAGACGCCAACAAGACGTCGGGAAGATCGTTATCTAGGGGACTCGCGTCCACTCCCCAGTCGTCCACAATCATTAGGAGAATGTTGGTGTGGACTGTGTAGGTCCCGCTCTGCGAAGTCTCGCCTGTATAATTGGCAGCCAGATAAAATTCGCCGATTCCCAGACTGTCTAGTGGAAAATCGAAAGTGATCTCGTTTTGTGTCGGTCGGGATACATTGGCATTCGAAATATTGATTGCGTGCCCCGCAAAGGTGATTGTCGAGGGTAGTGTGCTCAGTTTGGTGGGACCTCCTGACATCGAGATGGTAATTGCCGAGAGTTCGCCGCTAAAGTCCGGTGGGTCCATTGGCTTGTAATCGAAGCCACTATCGTCAAAAGGAGCGACATTCAGAGTTTCGACGCGATAGAACTGTCGCTGACTGCGTTCGGCTTCGGACGAATAGTTGAAGTTGACCTCGCTTCCACTCGCAACCACCTGCAGTCCAATTTCCCTCCAGTCATCACTTCCCCCTAAATCCGAAGATGTCTGTAGTTTGTAGGTGGCTCCTTCGACGCCTGACCAAACTAGGGAAATCTCGTCTTTGGTAGGGTCAGTGAACTCGATGTGTTTAACTACTGGAGGAATTTCGGGTCCTCCCTCAAAATATGTCTTCACGACAGCATTAGACTCATCATTCCCGGGAACGTCGTTTACGTTATCTCCGATGGGGTCACCAAAAAACGAACGGCCAATGTTGTATGGAAACACAGGTGTGCCTAACTCATCAATACAAACAAAATATGCCCATGTGCCTTCAGGAAATTCGGGTGTAACGCAAAAACGTGTATTGTGTTCATTGAGATCGAAATCGATTCCCAAGGTTTGTCCCAAATCTCCGATATAGTCATTGTCTTCCATGTAACGACCGAGGGGATACCGATTACTGACATTGGGACCAGAGGCAAAGGTTCTTAATCCGGAGTAGACCCGAGTAGCCCAAGTAGGCCAAGCTGTTCGAGGCGAACCGTTGCTGGAGATATCAGTTCGGATTTGAAATCCCGAACGCATTCGACTAATTTCGCTAGAGTCGTCTAGTGGATCAGAGAAGGCATAAGGTCCATATACGGGAAGTCCATCGCGTGCCCAAGCGAGGATGGGCGAATGCTTCCCATTGAAGTTCTCAGTGTAGGTATTTGTTTCAGGGTTGTAGTCGACACTGTCTCCGAGCTGGTGTCGCAAGGCGGGTGGGTTGGCGTGGTAGTGGTAGCGTCCCATTGCCTGGTGCGCGTTGCCCGAGTCGAAAGTGACGCTTTCATTGACAAATGCATCACGATTCCAAGTTCCGTCTCCTTGTGGTCCGTTTACTTCGCTACTGGTAGACGACCGATACGAAAAGGCATCCCGAGAATCGAACATAGAGACGCCATTGACGAAATATCCAATCGGTCCTCCACCTGTCAGCGTCTTTTGAGCGACGGACTCGGGATCGACCGGGTTGCGAGGTAGACGGTACAAAACCGACTGGTTGCTGGGGTAGTTGGGGAACAGATTGGTCTTCGCTTGGTTGAGGTACCAGGGACCCATTATGTGGCTAGCGAGATTTGTAGTGCGAATGTATACCCAGGCATCGGTGTAGCTTATTTCGTGGATCCCGGCGTAGGTAGGGATCGATTGTACGCCTGCACCACGACTCCATGTGGTGACCGTGCTCAAATTCCCCTCGTCATTCAGGGTCTCATAGATCCGTGCATAGTTTCCAGAATAGTCAGTGAACCACGAGGATAAGCGAGGCTTGCTGTAGAGCCATTCCGTACAGAAAAAAAGAATCAAAAAGCCTAAGTTGCTAATTCTCATAAGAAGTCACCGCATCTGGCTATGCTGTATTCAAAGCCGACGCTTGATCGATCGGTTATTAGTCCTACAAACTTGAAATCTCGCACAGTGGTTACGGAATAAACCGAATTAGCTCTCGGCCTCTCGACGGTTCGAGAATTTGCGGATAGAACAAGGAATACATCTTGATGCTGATGCATGGGTGCGAGTGTTGCCCTTCCAACAACATTGCCATCGGCAAGACAGGATGAGAGAAAAGCCTCGAGATATGTTCTTGAAAGAAACGGTTTGCGCAGTGGATCCAATCAAGCCTTCAAGCCTAGCCCGATGGACTTACAGTAACGGATACTCTCCTCAATTTCAAGCTTCTGGTACTCTTGGGTGGCGAGGTCCTTTTTGTGGTCCGCCCGGTCGGCGTTGGGTCCCACTGGCGCCTTCCACGGGTCCCGAGGGGCGCCCTGGCGGGCCCACTTTAGGTAACGAGATAGAGTAGAGGCTTTCATGTCGGGAAACAGGTCCATGAAGCCTTCCTCCAAGAAGGGAATCTCCCGATTGAATCCGGAAATGGTTTCGATGTGTACGGGAACGTTCGGACAAAGCTCCTTGAAAAGGTCGAAGTACTTTACCCAATCCACGTTGCCTTTACCCATGGCAGTCCACTGAACGGTGGTTCCTTTCTCCGATGTCCAGATAGCAGAATCCCGTAGACTTGTGGTGACGGCGTAGGGCCCCATGATCTCTAAGTTCTCGATAGGGTCTTCCAAAGTCCAGGAGGCATTGCCGGCATCGAGGTTGGCGCCCATGTAGGAGGAGCCTCCCGCTTCTTCGATCAGAGTAACGACTTCATGGGCCTGCATGTCACCGGCATGATTTTCGACAGCAATCTTAACGCCTGCATCCATCGCTTGGGTACGGCAGGCACGACAGACCTTTGCGGTGTCTTTGATGCGTGCTATGATGCCGCCTTCTGTTCCACGGTCGTCACGGTTCCCAAGGATGACTCTAACGACGGGGGATCCAGTCGCTTCGGCGACTCGAATGGACAGTCGCAAGTGCTCTTCCGCCGTTCCCCACTTGTCCTTGAAGGTAGTCGAGGTCGGGCAAATACTCCAGGTGCCGATATGAATATCGATACCCATGTCATCCGCCTTTTTGCGGACATCACGAAGATAGGGCATCTTGAGGCTCTTGAAATGGTCGAGGTCCGACATGAATAGCGAGTCGATTCCCAGCTTCTCTGAATATTTCAAGTGGTCTTCCACCATCCAGTTCATGGCTCGAACCGCGAAATTGTCATATCCAAGCTTTACGCGAGTCTTCTTATGATGGGCCGCGAGAACTGAAAGTGGGCTAGCGGCAGCCGCTATTCCACCGGCGGCTAGGGTTTTGAGAAAGGCCCGACGTGGGTTAGGATGGGTTGGTTGCAATGTTGGCATAACGTAATTCAGTTAGTAAGGGATCTCAATTTGTTGTTCGGTAGCGCGAGCTATCGCAACCTTTTACTGAAAAAGCATTGCTAAATTCAGTTGTAAGGGAGTCGTCTTTGCTATGCCGCGACTGAGGATAAGGCAACGCGGCACATCGCGAGTACTGGGCCTAGCAGAAAATGCGGTGCAGCCTCTGCGGTTTTTCCTAGTAATTCTCTGGGCGATCTCCTAGTGCCCACAGAACTAGAATTTAAATGGACGCTCGGGGATCGCTGCCACCCTGAAGTTCGGTTCGTATCTTCACTCTCGTTCCCATTTTACTGCCCAAGGATCACGGGTTTCTTCCTGAAATTCCCGAAGCCTGACCATGAGTTGATCGCGGGTTTTTCTGTATTTTAGATCGTCGGACAGATTGACCGTTTCGTGTGGATCAGATTCGAGATCGTAAAGTTCAAAGCGGGGACGATAGAGGAGGGCTTTGGGAGTGCGTTTTCCGTAGAACTCGAGTCCTTGCTTTTGCATGGATACCCAGGTGGGCGACTGGAGCAAGTCTTTGGCCAGGGGGAATTCGAGTCCATGGGCGATGTTGAAGATCAGTTTGTACTGACGATTCTTTACGACTCTCATTGGGTAGTACATGGTGACCTCATGGGCGGTGTGGGAAGCGAAGACTTCGTTCCTCCCACTAAGGTTTCCACTTACCCCTTTGCGAAAGGATCGGCCGTGGGTCTTCATATTCGTTGGGTCGATTTCTGCGTAATCGAGTATAGTGGGGGCAAGGTCGACCCAAGAGACAAGAGCGTCCTGAGTGCGACTCTTCATTGTCTGACTCGGCTCTTTGACGATGCAGGGCAATCTCATTCCCGGTTCGTAGAGCGTGGTTTTGGCCCCTGCAAAAGCGACGCCATTGTCGGAGATGTAGATGATCAGGGTATTGTCGTATTTCTCCGAACGTTTGAGAATATCGAGGAGATGGGCAATCCCCTGATCGAGTCGAGAAACGGACTGGTAGTACTCTGCCAGCTCCGCCCGACAAGCAGGTGTGTCGGGTAAAAAAGGTGGCACGACCACTTTTTCTGGATCATATGTTACTGGGTTGATTCCTGGATAACCTTCATCACGGTTTCCGAAACGATTGGGCTTAGGATAGGTGTCAAAGGTGGGTAGGCCGTCGGGGGTAAATGCGTTGGATCGATGCGGGTCGTCGGTCGCGTAGAAAAGAAAGAAAGGCTCGGAATCATCACCTTCGATAATCGTGCGGGACTGTTCCGCCATTTCCCAGGGGCTTCGGCCGACGGTCGCAGGATCGTTGGCGGCGCCTGCGGATAAAACGAAATCGAATTGGTAGACCGATTCAGGGGCGACATGAAACTTTCCGATTCGGGCGGTGCGGTAGCCATTTTCTGATAACGCGACCGGTAAGCTCTTGATGTCGTCGAAACTCTGATAATGATGGAACGTGTGCTGTAAGCCGTATTGCCCATTACGGTGGTTGTGCAGGCCGCTGAGAATGACCGATCGACTTGGGCTACAGCTTGCCGTGGTGCAATTCGCGTCGGTGAAGATTGTTCCGTCGGCTGCGAGGGAGTCCAAGGCCGGTGTCTTAATAATGGGATTTCCGTAGCATCCCAGGGCGTCGGTTCCATGGTCGTCAGAGACGATCAGAACAATATTGGGGCGAGCGGCAAGATTGCCCGTAGCGAGGGTTGCGGTGACCAGAAGAATAGAAAAAAGCCAATCGCTTTTGAGTTTCATAGGAAAGCTAGGCTAGATGGTGAAGCGAGCGATGCGAGCCGTTTTTGACAATGAAAACGATAAACGAGTACGTTGGCTTAAATAGGGGTCGCTGGAGTTAGCAGGGGTTTCGCTTTGCGGAAGCATGAGATTAGCCTTAGAGGCTTCGGCTGAATAGGGATAGTCAGCTCTACCTCGACTGTTTGGGGGGTGAGAACTGTGAGGGATTGAAGTTTCCAGGTTGTTACCCTCCCTATTTGGTCAGAAATGCTTCGCTTTGCGTGATCTGGATAACGAGATCGCGTAGTCCCGATCCGGAGTTGCTTAGCTGCTTCACGAGATGATCCACCTCGGGCCGATCGGTGAATTCTATGGTTCGTCCCATTGAGTAAGCCAATAGCTTCTCGGTCAAGCAGTGTGCGAATTGCTCTTGGCGATTCGCGAGCACCGACTTAAACGCCTTGATGTCTGAGAATTGGTCTCCGTTCGGAAGTTGCCCTGAAGCATCGATCAGTGGTCCTTTTGAATTGCCGCGGGGGTAGTGGTCACGCCAGCCACCAATCGGGTCGAAATTCTCAAGCGCGAAGCCGAGGGGGTCGATTTTTCGGTGGCACTCGTAACACGCTTCCAACTCCCGATGTTTGTCTAGTTGATCACGAATGGTAGTGCTACCACGGATATCTGGCTCAAGGGGTTCCACATCAGGTGGAGGGGGTGCCGGTGGAGCTCCTAGGATATTATCCAAAATCCAGATACCACGAATGATAGGGGAGGTGTCGATACCATTTGCGCTGGCGGTGAGGATGCTTGCTTGTCCCAGCAATCCTCCTCGTTGGGGAAGAGAGGCGAGGGAAACCTTTTGCATCGCGGGACCTGTGACTCCATTGATCCCGTAGAGCCGGGCGAGTCCTCCATCGACAAAAGTGAAATCGGAATCGAGAAAGGAGCTAATGGGGAGATTATTTTCCAGTATGTACCGGAAGAAAGTCTGCGTTTCCCGCTTCATGGAACCTTCTAGGCCGTCCACGTAATAGGACATGAACTCCTTGTCGCTCGGTGGCATGGTGCCGATCTTATAAAGTTCTAGCCAGCGTGAGGTGAATTGCTCAGTGAAGGCCTTTGATCGTTTGTCATCGAGCATGCGAAGCACTTGCGCTTTCAGCACGTCGGGTCGGGACAACGCTCCCGCTTTGGCGAGTTCTCTTAATGTCTGATCTGGTTGAGTTGACCAAAGAAAATAGCTAAGTCGCGAGGCGAGGGCGTAGTCATCAAGCCGACCTTCCGGCTCTTGCAGGTAGATAAAGTCGGGCGAACACAGGATCGCGCGAAAGCCGATCTTCAACGATTCGAACGCGGATTTCCCAGACTGGTGGGAAGACAGAACGAGTTCGTGCAACACGTCGATTTTCGCGTCATCTGCGGGTCGACGAAATGCGGCGTCGGCAAATCGCTCCAGGATAGGCCGTGCATTTTCCATCGTCGGCTCTTTGTCGCCAAAAAGCGCGCGGTAGCTGGGGGTGGGCCAGTCCTCATAATAGGGGCCTTCCAGTTCTATCTCGAAAACCCGGATTCGAGGACCTTCGTATCCACGATAGAAGGCGGCCCAGCCATCGCGTCGGTTAAACTTGTTCGAAGTTCCCTGGGTATCCAGAACGCGGCCGACGACGGTTGCGATTTTTTGGGCTTCCGCTTCGATGCGTCGCACTTCGGCTTCCTCGATCGGGTAGGGGTAGAGCCCGTCGCCTGGTATGGTCCAGTTGTGGATGAATTCCTGGAAGTGATCTGGGTAGTTGCGGACCAGGGTCTTGCGAATCGGCTTAACTCGATTGGGCCCATTGGGAAAGGTCAGTCGTGGTTGAAATCCCTTATCGAGCCAGATGCGGGATTCGTACCATTCGGAAGATTCGTCGGCTATGATGAAATCGGCAACTTTGCGGTCTGAGGATGTTCTGGATTCCAGTTCACCGTACTCTCGTGAACCCGCTATCACATCAACGCGGAGGGGCTCGCTCTTGCGCGTTCCGACAATCCTTTCCGGATAAGGGTACTCGCGATTGATGGCCTGAGCCTTGAATCTGAGCTTGTAGTATCCACTTTCTGGAACTCCTTGTTCTAGTTTTTCCAGCCAGAGAAAACCGTCTTGGTCGGTTGTGTTTTTCCGGATATGCTGAAATTCTCCTGCGACATCTTTTCCATCCCAGCGGTTGCCAGCGGTGTAAAAAGGGGCGGGGAATTGGTAGGATTGGACTTCGGGCTCAGGGCCCTGACGCGTGGCCTGTTCGATGAACGACTCGGCCGCATCCAAATAGCCTTGCAGCAGAAAGTCGGAGGTGATGAGGGCGGATCCGATGTTATTGAAATTCTCTTCCGTTTCATCTGGAGGAAAAGACTCCGTAGGGTCGATCAGTAGAGGCTGGAGATGGAGAAGGTCACGGACGGTACGGTTGTATTCGTATCGATTGAGGCGGCGTAGAACGGTCTTACGATCCGAGCTCTTGTGGTGCTCATAGGCGATCGTTAATTCGTCTGTAATCCAGTTGATAACAGCCTGACGGTCGTCAGGGCTTGGCTGAGTCTCCTCCTCCGGAGGCATGTCTCCTAAATTCAGAAGGTCTGCGATATCCTGCCACAGTATTAGTGCGTCTTTATCGAGAAAGTCGCTCTTGAGATTATCATACCGCCGATCGCCTTTCTGCTTCTCCGGACCGTGACATTGGATGCAGTACTCTTCGAGGAAGGGGGCGACTGTGTCGTGGTAGGTATCCGCGTACGTTCTCAGAGTATTGAGAAACAACAAACTCAGAACTACCAGAATCGAGCAATTTGTTTTGAGCCGACTAGTATGTAATTTGACAAAGGGTACCGGACGATCTCCGAGGGCCCACAAACTAAGGGATAAACTGGGCACTCGGAGATCGTTCGCTACTTTCGACTTTTCGTGGCTCATGCCGTTTCCAGGCCGGTCAAAGTGCCAGAACCCTTATTGAATTGGTCGATTTCCAGTCCGAAACGTTGTAGTATGGATCCATACAAGTTGCAGAGGGGAACCCGTTTGTGGTTTTCAGTTGGATACACTTTGTGTTCCCCATGTTTGAATCCGCCACCTGCGAGAAGGAGGGGCAGGTTTTTGTTCGAGTGTGAGCTGCCGTTGCCCATGCCGCTTCCTATCAGCACCATGGTGCGATCGAGGAGTGACTGCCCGTCCGGCTCTTTGATTGTCTTAAGCTTGTCCAGAAATCGCCCCATTTGCTCTACTTGGAATTTCTCGATGACAAAGAGTCCTTGCCGCAGCTTTTCGGCTTTTCCGTGATGAGAGAATCCATGGTAGCTGCCAACGAGACCGAGGTCGGCGGTATTCACATTTCCGGGAACGCCGAGGGTCGCTACTCGCGTCGAATCCGTTTCCAGGGCGAGAGCCAGCAGATCGTAGAAGGCGGGAACGGTATAGGTGAGATCGCCCTCTCCCGGCTCTCCGATGTCGACTTTGGGTTTTGGCTTGTGCAGCCATTCGCGTGACATGCCCAGTTTGCGTTCCAACTCGCGAACGGAGTTCAGGTATTCGTCGAGTTTCTCCTGGTCTGCTTTGCCCAGTTGCCGACTTAACATCTTGGCTTGGCTATTTACGGCATCGAGGATGCTTTCGTTAATATCATAGGCTGACTTGTGCTTAGCGAGGAGTCGGGGATCATCCTGCACAAAGAGTGCTTTGAAGAGGTCGCGCGCCCTTGTGACCGGGGGCACGTTGACGCCATTTCGAGTCCAGGAAAGTTTGCATTTCAAGTCGCCGTCACCGTCACCGGTGGACATCACGAGCGAAGAATAGCGTGTGCGGGTCCCAACGAATTCGGCTGCCCGTTGATCCACGGATATGTTTCCCTCTGGCCAGTCAGATGCGTCCTGGTCCTTAATGCCGCTGAGAAATGCGTGCACGGCGCTGTGTCCGCCGGAAATATCGTGATCGAGGTTTGAGAATATCGTGAAGTCCTTGCGATGGCGCCCGATTGGGCGCAGGAGGTCGGAAAGTTCGTAATTAGCCCCTTCGCCTTTCGGAAAAAAGCTGTCCGGCATGAGCCCGAGAGGATTTCCTATGCAAACCATTCGCATCGGAGATCCGGTACCGCTAGTTTTGGCAGCCGCTCCAACCGCTTTGGCGGAGAGGGGCCCCATGTTCTCAAAGAAGGGGAGGGCCATGGCGACACCGGTGCCTTTCAAAAAAGTGCGACGATCCATTTTTCGTATTCTCATGGGGGAAGTCCAGGAATTGATAGGGAAGCGAGATGCGTATGAATTAAGTAAGTATGCAAAAACCTCGGTTCAAATCCAGATTAATGTTTTTGGTCAGGTTGATGCTGAAGTATATAATCGGGGTACTGAAGGTAGGCTAGAAATCTGTTTCTATACGTCAAGAGGTTCTATTTTAAAATCGGCCTTGCGGCCCAGTTTCCTCGCTTTCGTCTTTTCACAAAGTCAGATGAGGAAATCTGAAACGAATTCATCAGGATGATACAAGTAACACACTTTTGGTGCAAGTAACATTTTCACCTAGTACGCATTCCCTCGAGTCATATTATAGCTATGCCCAAATGGGTATTCTGCATGGCCAATGATTTTCCATAAAGTGGAAAATGGGCTTACTTCGAAGGTTGTTGGTCGCTCCGTTACTGACTTTTTTAGCGGGCGGTCACCGAGCGCCCATTTAACCCAGAAAATTCATCCTGCCTTTAACTGCTAACTTAAACAGGCTGTCCAATCGACTCCGTTCAGGATTGATGAGAGGCTTGTGTGACTCTTTTATTGTGGGCGTTCGGAGATCGCCTGCCGTCACAACATACCTTGGATTTAGATCAATTAGTGGAAAAAGAGTTCGCCCGAAGGCCTGATCAGGCCTTGTATCTGAATTCATGAGTGCTGAATCGAATTTTGCTAAACTAAATTTAGAGCTCCCGCCTGCCCCAAAGCCACTGGGGGTTTACAAGCCGATCGTCATTCACGAGGGGCTCGCTTACTTATCCGGGCACGGTCCCCTGAAACCGGATGGGTCGGTTTACATGGGGAGAGTGGGCTCGGAGGTGGATCAGGATGCTGGTTACGAAGCGGCTCGCCAGACGGGGCTGGCGATGTTGGCTACTTTGCGAGCAAATCTGGGGTCCTTGGACAACGTAATGCGCGTGGTGAAGGTATTGGGGATGGTTAATAGTACCGCTGAGTTCGGGAACCACCCTGCAGTGATCAACGGGTGTAGTGAGCTTTTTGCGCAGGTATTCGGTGAAGAAACAGGAATCGGTGCCCGCAGTGCTGTAGGGATGGGTTCGCTTCCGGGAAATATCAGCGTCGAAATCGAAGGAATTTTTGAGGTGGAAACCAGCTAATCAGAAAGTTTATTGGCCGCCATAAGGGGCAAAATTTGCAAAATGGATAGGTGTTTATGCAGCAGTCCAGTTGTTGAGGTTGTAGTTGTCTGAAGCGGGGATTTGTGGTTTCAGGATTAGTCGAGTATTCGATCTCTGGCGACGACTTCCCAATAAATATTGGATTTCCCTTCGGTCGCTACAACGACCTTATTGTGCAGAGCGACAGTTGGGCAGATATGTCGAGGTATGCCGTAGATGACGTCGCCGACTGAAAGGATGGCTGCTTTGTCGGTTTCTATGACGAGGTGTTCCTCGCTTTGGGAAATGAAGGCAGCATCTTCCAGTCCCAGTAGGCGGACACGAGGGTGGGGCATTTCGGCGGCGACCGATTTGTGGCCAATGTCGAGGCACACAAGGTTTTCTGATGGCTTGCTCAAAACTCGAGTTAGTAGAAAGGCGGCGTGCTGAAAGGGGAGATCTGGGAAGGCGTCGCCGTATCCAAAATCCCATAGAAGGGTTGTACCTGGACTAAGGTCAACGCCCTCTCGCCTAGCATGAACCGGAAACGTGGGACTTCCACCAGCGATGATACTGGGAATTGGAAAGGCGGATTCTTCTAGTGAATCGATGAAGGCGTCAACGGCCCCCCAGTCGCACCGGCAATGTTCCGCGCGGTTGCCAATGTTCGAATCGCGAATGTGGCCATCATAGACATGCAGGCCACCCAGAATGACCGACTTGCTTTGATGTATGCGTTGGTAGAGTTTTTTGGACGCTTCACCGGGAACGATTCCAGTGCGATTCATACCACAGTTTATATCCAGGTAGATCCCGAGGTTTGCTCCCGATTGGTCGCAAAGGGTCTCGATCGTTTTGAGGGTTTCAGAATTGTCGACGAGAGTGGAGAAGCGTGTATCCGGATACTCCTTCGACAGCTGGACAAGATTCTCTGTAATCGGGCCAACCGGCTGCATGGCCAGCAAAATGTCATTGGCCCGGCAGGTGAGAAGCATTCGCATTTCTGCTAGTGTGGCGCACTTGAACTTCCGCACTCCTTGTTCCTGCTGCAACGCGACGACTTCGGCCATTTTGTGGGTCTTGACATGCGGTCTGAGTCGCTCGGGTCCAGCCGCAATTTTGATCATGAGCCTGATGTTAGCCCGGATTTTTTCGGGAAATATTACGAGTGAGGGTGAGGGGACGCCTTCAATTTGGGAGAGCTCGGGAAACTCGTTGTCAGAAGATAGTGCCATTCTTGGTGAAAAAGAAAATTGGTTCGAAGTGGGTGTGAAGACCTGTCAAAAAGCGATTTTCAGGAATATTTTGCGAGGAGATCAGTACCGTCTAAAAAGGTATTTGGAAATGGGTATAGCTCCAGCTGTATTTAATCCGTCCATAAAAAGTCGTTCAAACATAATGTCGAGATGTCCATTTGCTCCGCAAGTAGAAGAAACTTCTTTAAAACCGGAGTATGTCGTCTATCAGGTAGTTGAGCGATTTACCTCGATTGTGCCCATGTTATTATCGTACCGCAGTTTTCTAAAAGTCAGTATCGCTGCTGTTTTATCGGGCCTATCTGGTTCTGCTATATTTGGAAACTCGATTTCATACGATAAGGAGGTTGCCCCAATTTTGGAGAAATATTGCGTGACCTGCCATGGTCCGGATGAGCGGGAAAACGATCTGCGCGTGGACACTCTCAATCGGGACTTTGTCAATGGGCGTGATGGGGAAACGTGGCACGACATGCATGATGTCCTCATTTTGGGTGACATGCCGCCGGAGGATGAGCCGCAACCCACGGCGGCTGAGCGGCAGACCGTTATCGATTGGATAACGGCTAGTCTCGAGCACGCGTCCGAGGTCAAGCGAGCGACCGGAGGGCGAGGGGTAATCAGGCGACTTACTCGATACGAATACAATAACACGCTTTCAGATTTGCTAGGAGTTGAGTTGGACTACGCCAAGAACTTGCCTCCGGAAACCGCAGGGCCGGGAGGGTTTCAAAATGATGGCTCGATCATGGGAATGTCGGGCATGCAGTTGGAGTATTACTTGGACGCAGCGCGAATGGGACTAGATGTGGCTTTGGTCGAAGGACCGCAGCCGGAACGGTTCTACCACTTTGGCACCTGCAATGTAGATCGACGCTGGAATGCGAAAATCGAGAAAGTTCACACTAACAAGATCCAGCCCGGCAATGCGTTCATGACGCGGATGATGGAGTATCCGACAAAGGGACCCGTCACGGTGCGGGTGAAAGCCCATGCGAGAATACCGGAAGGCAAGGGCCCGCCTCGCATGCGGGTACGTATGGGGCTTCGGGCCGACACTTACATTCCCGGCGGGCAAGTGGGCGAGGACATTGACATTTGGGCGACGGAGGACGTCCCCGGAGTCTATGAGTTCAAGGGACGGCTGGAGCAGTTTAAGAGCGTTCTGGAAACGCCCTCCAATTTCCCTGGGCTCATGATTACCGTGCAAAACGTTTACGACGACGGCTCGGACAAAATAGAGGTGCTCGACCTTAGGCTAGGAGAACAGGAACGCGAGTTAAACAAGCCCGATCCCGAACAGCCGTGGCTAGTGGTGGACTGGGTAGAATTCGTTGCCCCTGATCATGCCGCTTGGCCCCCCGAGCATCACCAGAGAATCCTTTTTGCCGGACTCGAGATCCCCAAAGACGAGGACGTCTACGCG
>PBMN01000067.1:0-15011 GCA_002722675.1 Opitutaceae bacterium | reverse complement strand
CTTACCGAAGTAGAGCCTTCATTGATCGAATCGGTATCGTCGTTTGCGGTTACATTTTCCACAGCGGATACCGAAAGGACGGCTCCCCATTCCATCTCGTAGAAATCGTGCAGCATCCCTTGAGCTTGCAAAGATACGTCGCCGACGGCGCCAGGTGTGAAATCAATGCTGGTAGATTCTGTGATGAGATCCGATGTCGTGATCGAATTCATACTTTGAACACCGGTTAGATTGATGTCGTCAAAAAACCAGCCGACATTGGAATCTGATCCGGGAAATGCGAGCCCGCCCGTGTGATCGTATTCAAATTGAATATGTATAGAGCGTCCCTCATAGGGAGAGAGATCGATGATCTTTTCCGTGAAAGTCGTTTCCTCGGGCAATCCGTCTATTCTAGCACCCGCTTGAGCAAACATGTTTATCCACGAGACACCGCCATCTAGTGAGATATTTGCTTTTGCAATTTGGGTAGTGGTAGCAGTTCTAAGCATGCTCTGGAAGGAGAGCGTACTGCTATCACCGATAATGTAGGCGTCAGGAAAAGTGATGGATTGTGTGGTTCCGATTTCGTCTGTAGCGAGATGAAAGGATGAGGAACCACTACTTGAGAAGCTGCTATCTATTACGTTATAGCTGCCGAAAATGCTGACGATCAAGTCGCCGATACCCGATTCAGCTCCTTCGATGAAGTCCCCGCTGGAGGTGGTGAAGGATCTAAAGCGGATACCGGTGACATTGGTGTTACCAGGCAAGTCAGCGAAATCCGGAAGGGCGACACTGTATTCCGTCGCGGTGCCTACTTCGGGTGCGGCGGGGCCGGTGAGGGTTGTGACTGTGTTCTCTCCGCTCGTCGACGCTTCAGGATCAAAGACTATTACGTTGTAGGTGTAGCTCGTCTCTGGAGCATTCTGAATCCCGTCTATCGTTATTGAGTAGGTGACGTCGCTGTCAGGTTTTGCGTGGGTATGCGAATTGTTGGCGTTGAGTCCATCGTATACCCAGACAAGGCTATTGCTTCCTAATCCAGGAGCATCATAGGGCTCAATTGCTACCGCGATGGGAGAACCGTCGCGGGTCATGGAAACCGAAGCCGCTGAGAAGTTTGCTCCGTCTATTGCAAACGACCACCGTGGATAAACGATGTGGTAGGGAACGTACCCTTTTTGAGGAAATGCGACATAGGGAAAATCAATATCAGGCAATGCTCCAAAGTTATTGGACGAAAATACATGGATTGCGTTAGCCCTCCGAACGGTTGTTGAGTCTCCAGGTGTGTTCGCTTGGGCTTCTGCAGGAATCTCACCTCCTGGAACGTCCCCAGTCCCCATTTCTAGCATGGGCGGGTACAATAGCCAGCGCCGATGGCCTACTGCGGTGTTTCCGGAGCCTTTGTCCTGCATGTAGCCGTCGACCGAGTCAGGTCCGTAGGAACCGATCGCCAGGTTGGAGTCAGCGGCTCCTTGGATGCCATCGGCCGAAAGATAGTTAACGAATCCGGCCAAAAGGGGAAAGTGGCTGATGTTGTCATTTCCGCTCATGATCAAGGCGGCCATCTGAGCCGCCTGATTCAAATCGTCGACGAAGATGATGTCGGCGGGAATGCCTGCCATAGCTCGGTAGAAGTTGATTCGGAGCAGGACGGCTTCCTTGAAAAGATCGGAGGTGTCTCCGGCCAGAGGGGAAATTTCCTCGAATGTTCGGGTGCCTGTCCCGGGAAAGGGGGTAAAGCTTCCGGTCCAGTCAATCGTGGCATAGTTGGATGCCCAGTAGATGGCGTTGAAAAACGTACGCACCTCTTCGCGATTCGAGTTGTCGACGGTGAATTCACCCAGGTTTAGAATATGGTCATCTTGGACGCTGACTTCAGAAGTTGATATTTCTTGGCGGGTTTGAATCGCTCGGTAGTCCTCTGGGATTAGAACGGGCTGAGCGAGGGCGCCGCTAAGGAGGCAGGTAAAGGCCAGCAACAGGAGGGGAGTACGCAGATGATTACGTTTCATAGATTTAGTTAGCTGATGATTAATTGAAATCGATATCGACTCAGGGACTTTTATGATCGTAGCAATTCAATCGAAAAATGCAGTTCGAAAACCGTGTTTAGTTACAATCGACGGTTTGATTTACGAATTAATGACTAAGTGCGCTAAATCCGCCTATTTGGCCGTCTAATTGCTTTCTCGCCCAAAAAACGGGGCGTTTCGCGGGCTCCTCAAAGCCTAGCAGGGTTGAATGGCGAATCTGGCACCTTTCCTGATACATTAGCCCTCAGTTTCTTCCTTAAGCCGGAAATGGTCCCTGCAAATTCTGGTTTGCTGGCCAAATTGTCGAATTCACCGGGGTCATTGCTGTGATCGTAAAGTTCGATTCCTTGCTCACCTTCGTTCCACTCGGTGTAGCGCCACCTGTCTGTGCGGATGCTGGCCCCCATAACCGGAATGCCATCGCCAGGACGCAAAACCTGAGTGAACGCTGTTCCCTTCCACGACTTCGATGGGCGATCCAGCAAAGGGACGATACTCTTACCTTCTACAGTCTTAGGTGGGGTGAGGCCACAGAGGGAGGCGACGGTCGGGTATAAATCCACGAACTCGACTATTTGCTGACTCGCCTGGCCATTGCCTTTGCGACCCGGAGCGAAGATCATCATCGGAGCGGAAGCGGACTCCTCAAAAAGGCAGCGTTTCTGCCAAACGCCCTGATGCTCACCTAGATGGTAGCCGTGATCGCTCCAAAAAACGATGATAGTATTATCTAGGAGTTCAAGATCTTCGATTGCACCGAGCAGTCGCCCGACTTGTGCGTCAACGAAGCTCACATTGGCATAGTAGGCCTGTTTCGCTCTCAAAACCTCCTCAACCGGTAGGCCGTAATTCGGTACTGGATTGTTGTGTGCGAATGCGGACTTGGGGATGTCGTCCCGATCGTTTTCATGGGCATACGGCATTTTGATTTTGTCCATGGGATAGAGATCCCAATACTTTTTGGGTGCCACGTAGGGAGTGTGAGGACGGAAAAACCCGACTCCTAGGAAAAAGGGGCGATCCTTGTTTTCTCGAAGGAGCTCAATCGCCTCTGTGGCAATCATGCCGTCGGTCTGTTCTTCGTCCGTGCCATCCGCCGCTAGCCAGCTGAGCGCACCACTGATGGGACGGTGGGGCTCAAGATTAATTATCAGGTGCTCTTCCTCCGTGTCGCGGCCTTTGGGATTGATCACCTGGTCCCAGGATTCAGGGTCGTCGAGCCCATTGGTTCCGATTTGAACGGGAACTCCGTAGTGATACAGCTTTCCGACTCTCATCGATTTGTATCCATTATTACGAAATAATTGAGGGAGCGTGACTACATCCGGTACTTCGTCGCGAAAATGTCTTCCTAAGTCGTAAACTTTTAGAGTGTCCGGCCTTAGGCCGGTTAAGAGTGACGCACGAGTGGGGTTACAAAGGGGTATTTGGCAGTAGGCATTGTCGAACCGAACACTCATATCTGAGAGTCTATCAAGGTTTGGGGTAACGGCGATCGGATCTCCGTAGCAAGCGATGGACTGCGTTAAATCGTCGGACGCGATGAAGAGAACGTTGAGCGGCTTATCCGATTGTGCCAGTCCCCATGGAGTAAGAGCGGCTAGGGACAAGAGGAGTAGAGAGTGTTTCGTTTGATTCATAATACGTTTCTGAGATACTGCGGATCCAAGTTTGTTCTATTACGAATTGAGGTCAATGGCTGCTTTTTTGAATGCTTGAAGGGGGCTTGGGCTGTAGAACGAGTTCGCAACGGATCATCTGAAACCTGTTTTATTCCCCTCGGTTAAATAACTCGAAGCTTGTCGCAAGCCAGAGCTGTCGGTGGCTTCTTAGCGGACTTCGGCAGCGGGCAATCTCCGAGAGCCCACAAAGATGAATCGACGAATGGGTGCTAAGAGATCGCCGGCGACCTTGAAATATCTCGAGGCTTGACCCAGCGGTGTTTTATTTGTTTGCGAGTGATGAATCGGTTCATTGGAATTTTTGATAGTGGATTCTCAACCGGTTTTGCGAAGATCGACTTTGACGAATTAATTACCCTAGCTCATCTCCATAGTTTTTTCATTCATGGCTAAAATAACAACCCACATTGTTGTAGCTCTACTGATTGGTTTGTCGATTTTCAGTTATGCCAAAATGGGATCTCGGGATACTGAGAGTTATCCGAATCGTCCGATCCGAGTGATCGTTCCCTACAATCCGGGTGGTGGAACTGATACTTATGCACGGATATTGCAGAAAGCGATCAAGGACAATGACCTTATGCCTCAGCAATTAGTGATCGTGAATAAACCAGGAGGGGGTGCGACGATAGGCAGTACCTACGTTATCGATTCACGAAATGATGGATACACGATACTTTGTAATCACGAGGCATTGATGACATCCAAGGTTATCGGGCAGTCACCCTACGGACCGGAGGCATTCGAGGCGGTTGCTGCTACCGGAGAATCAGGTTTAGCCGTTTTGGTGTCGGAGAATTCGCCATTTAAGACAATGACGGAGTTTATGGAAGCTGCTAAGGCAAAGCCTGAGACATTGAAATTAGGAGTCAATTTGGGTACGCCAACCCATTTTTGTGGTATACAATTAGAGGAAACGCTTCCTGGAGCTCGTTTTCGCCTAGTTTCTACGGGAGGCGGCGCCAATCGATTGGCCGCTCTCATGGGTGGGCATCTGGATGCGGCCCTCTTTTCGGTTGGTGAACTGATCCGGTTTAGGGAAAACGGATTGCGCCCACTAGCCTATTTAGGAGAGGAGCGGGTCGGAAGTATTCCGGATATTCCTACCGCGAAAGAGTTAGGGTATCCAGTATTCAGCGGTAACCTACAATACTGGTGGTTTCCGAAGGGAACAGATCCAGAAATAGTCAGCTACATGGCCGCTGTCCTCAATAGCGCAATGGAGACGGATTACGTGAATAAGCGTTCTGCGGAATTGGAGATTTTGCCAAGAGCGATAGCCGGAGTAGAGCTAGCGGAGCGAATTACCCAGAAGATGAGCCTATACAGTCGCATGAAGGTGCCTAGTCGAGTCGAATTGCCTGATGTGACTTTTTGGTCAGTTGCTGCGGGGTTAGCGTTGGGACTAGTTGTATCGTTGAAAGCCATTTTCAATCCGAAAAAGACTGATGGTGAAGCGAGTGAAAATAAACTTAGGTTTGATTTGGCTTTTGGTGTGATTGGACTGTGTGTTCTCTACGTTTTTTTTATGGGAATGGGAGTACTCCCATTCGTTTGGGCGACAATTTTGTTTATTCTAGTAAGCGGCTTGTATCTAACAAACTTCGACAGGAAGAAAGTATACTATGTCGTCGAGGTTGCTCTAGGCATGTCCTTTGGACTCCACTTCATATTCACGCAGTTGTTTGCGATTCATTTGCCTTAGTTACATTTAATGGAAGCTATAAACACCGCATCCGTTTACATCTTTAGCCTGCAAGGACTATGCTTGGTCATTTTGGGTACGATTTTAGGAATTACGATGGGGGCGATTCCTGGTTTGACGGGAGCGATGTTGATTGCCCTCACCTTGCCGCTCACGTTTAATATGGATCCAGTGAATGCATTCATCCTGCTAATCAGCATGTATGTGGGCGCTGTCAGTGGAGGATTGATTACGGCGACATTGTTGCGTATGCCCGGAACCCCTGCCTCTATCATGACGACTATGGACGGGTATCCGATGGCCCGTGACGGCAGGCCTGGAAGGGCTTTGGGCTTGGGTATTACTGCCTCTTTTGTGGGAGGGTGCATATCCTGGCTTTTTCTCATAATGCTCTCCGCTCCTATCGCTCAATACTCAACAAAACTGGGTCCTTTCGACTTTTTCTCCCTGGTTTTGCTGGCACTAGTTTTGATCGCTTCCATCGGAGGTAAGTCGATGAGTCGTTCTTTCTTTTCAGCCTCGCTTGGCGTCTTAGCCGCTTTGCCGGGAATTGATACGGCCACGGGAAACTTGAGGTTAACCTTTGGATTCGAGGAACTCAATGGGGGACTAAAGCTTCTTCCAGTGCTGATTGGGATGTTTGCTATCAGTCAGATTATATCTGACATTAGCCGTATTGGTGATAAAATTACAATTATCCCAGTGAAACGTAAATGGGACATGCTCTTTAAATGGGAGGATTGGAAGAAAAATGCGATCAACCTCGTTCGATCATCGGTTATCGGTACGGGGATTGGAATATTGCCAGGGATAGGGGCCAACATTGGCTCGGTCACCGCTTACAGTACCGCTCGTTCGTTGGCTACTCCGGAGGATAAGAAGAAATTCGGAAAGGGATCGGAAACAGGTATTGTTGCCGCTGAAGCTGCCAACAATGCAACCATTGGCGGTTCGCTGATTCCACTGATTTCCCTCGGGATTCCCGGCAGTGTTATCGATGCCATTCTGCTGGGGGGATTACTCATTCACGGGTTGCAGCCGGGGCCACTTCTGTTTCAGCAAAATCCTGAGATGGTGTATACCATTATGGGATCCATGTTTGTCGCAAACGTGTTCATGTTTTTCTTCATGATTCTTTCGGTTCGTTACCTGGCCCGACTGGCGTCTATTCCCAGAGGTCTTCTTATGCCAGTTATTCTGGTGTTTTGCATTGTTGGTTCCTTTGCACTTTCAACACGCATGTTCGATGTTTGGACTATGCTCTTTTTTGGATTACTGGGTTTTGCATTTGAACGGTTTAAGATTCCACTAGCTCCGTTTGTCATTGGGTTTATCCTGGCCCCCATAGCAGAAGAAAACCTGCTAATGGGACTGATGGCGTCGAATGGGAGCTATCTACCAATTGTTCAACAGCCAGTTTCTTTGCTTTTTGTGATTGTATCAATCGGTCTGCTTTCGATTCCGCTCTATAAAAGATTCAAATTGTTTAGGGGCTGAGAAAGTGAATAATCGAACCGTTACTATGAAGTTAATAACAAGATTTTTTTATTTCGGATGTCTCCTTGGTAATCTGACCATTGCGGCTGACAAGCCCAACATATTGTTTATCTACACGGATGACCAATCTACCCGGACGGTCAGTGCGTATGAGGATGCGTATCATTGGGTGGATACGCCGAATATCGATCGATTAGCGGAGGAGGGGATTCGCTTCACTCGAGCTAACATCGGTTCGTGGTGCATGGCCTCACGAGCATCCATTCTCACCGGACTTCAGCAACATAAGGTGGAGTCCCTTAGAATGACCGGTCCGAATCCGATGAATGTTTACGATCCTGAAAAATGCCAGTTTTGGACAGAGTCTCTTCGGAAACAAGGATACCATACCGCCCAAATTGGAAAATGGCATACAGGAGTGGATTCCGGATACGGACGTGATTGGGATCATCAGATTGTCTGGAATCGACCCAAGTATCCGGAAAATTCTCCCAACTACTATTTTGATCAACTCATTGAGTTTGATGGAAAAGAAGCGGTATTGGTCAAGGAGTACACAACGGACAAATACACGGACTGGGCGGTTGAGTTCATCAAGGAAAGAGGTCCTCAGTCCGGGAAGCCCTGGTATTTATGGCTTTGCTATGGAGGGGTGCATGCTCCGTTCACACCCGCTGACCGACACTTGGAAGCGTACGAGGATGTGACGACTCCAAGGATTCCTGATGTCTATCCCCCGAGACCAGAAAAACCGGAATATATCAACCAAATGGAGTTCTGGAAGCCGGGTCCTAATGGTGAGCCGGAAGAAAAGGGGCGAGAGGGTCCCGTTCCGGTTGGGATGCAGGACTTACCTGGCCGACCTTTGAAAGACTGGATTCGTCAGTATCAGCAAGGCGTACTCTCTATCGACGAGGGCGTCGGTCGACTGCTCGAGGCACTACAAAAAAGTGGCCAGGATGAAAATACCATCATCATCTTTACTTCGGACCAAGGATTCGCCTGGGGCCAGCATGGATCCAAATCGAAGGTTGCCCCGTATCGAGCCAATATCGCTGCACCTCTGATCTTTCGCTTACCGAAAGGGATCGCCTCGAAAAGCCGTAGCAAAGGTACGGTGGTGACCGAACCGGTTACTGCAGTGGATATACCCGTTACCTTGTTTTCAATCACCGGCCTTAGGTCGCCCTGGAAGATGCACGGCTATGACTTGTCACCTTTGCTGAAAGATCCTGAAACCCCTTGGGGCAAACCATCAATGCTTGTCCACACAGCGAAGCAATACGGATCCGATACAAATACCATTCCTCCAAAAGGGGATCCTAAGCTGTACCACGGACCGGGTGTACCTTGGTATGTTCTCCTGAGTCAAGGGAGGTATAAGTACATTCGAACTTTGATCGAAGGGGAAACCGAAGAGCTTTATGACGTGGTGAGTGATTCACAGGAAGTGATCAATTTAGCGGGAAATCCAGCATACTCTAAAGTACTGCGTCAGTACCGAAAATGGACGATCGATGAACTCAAGCGAACCGATGCTGGTTTCGTTAGCAAACTGCCATCAGTCGCTAATCACTGAATACGATTTTGGGAAGAATAGGAATAGTTAACGGAATTCTCCTTGGCGGGTTTCCTTCTGCAAATTGAGCTCGTCTATTGCATTGTTGGGAGGAGCTGTTCTAATGGTGGTTTGATATCTCAACTGTGAATCCCGGAAAATTTATCCCAAGTCATTTTATGAAAATACACCTTTGCACCAAACCCTCTTTTTTGTGCCTATCAATTCTGGTTTTGGCTGCTTGCAGCATATCTACAAAAACCGATGTAGTTGAATTATTCGATGGTCAAAGCCTGGCCGGCTGGCAAAACTTTGGTGGGGGTAATTTTTATGTCGAGGATGGGGCTATTGTGGGCGAAGCCGCACCTGGCTTGCCTAATAGCTTTCTCGCCACTCAGGATATGTATGGCGATTTCGAACTGGAAGTGGAGTTCAAGATCGATCCGCTTCTGAACTCAGGGATACAGATTCGCAGTCACATATATGAAGAAGAGACCACAACAATTCGTTGGGGTGGCACCTTCCATGAGGATGGAACGAAGAACGTAAGAGAGAGAGTATGGGAAAAGGGACGATTTTGGGGTTACCAAATTGAGATCGACCCCACGGAAAGAGGCTGGAGCGGCACTGTGTATGAAGAGGGAGCTCGCGGTTTTCTGCATACTCCAGGGCAAGACGAAGCGGCGAAGAAGGCCTTCAAGCCAGGGGAGTGGAATCACTTTCGCATCATCGCTAATGGGGACCACTTCCAAACCTGGCTAAATGGCGTACCGGTAGCACATATACATGACGATGACCAAGCTTCTGGCTACATCGCCCTTCAACTCCATGGGATTGGGAAAAACAAAAAGAAGATCGGCCAAAAAGTCCGTTGGCGCAATATTCAGCTGCAGCATCTTTAATGCTCGCAGGAAAAATATTTTGGATCGGGCTAGCGTCGCTTTTGTTCGCTAACCTCTCTGCCCAAAGCGAAAAGCCAAATATTCTGCTCATCGTTTCAGACGATCAGGGCTATAATGACCTAGGTCAGCTCAACAGTGAAATTATCACGCCCAATCTGGATCGTATTGCCAGAGAGGGGACTCGCTTGAGCAGTTTCTATGTTGCCTGGCCTGCTTGCACCCCATCTCGCGGGGCGTTTTTGACCGGACGCTACCCACAACGGAACGGAATCTATGATATGATTCGGAATGAGGCACCGGATTATGGGCATAGATACGATGAAGACGAGTACGCAGTGACTTGGGAGCGAATTGGTGGAATGGATGTCAGGGAAATATTGATACCTCAAGTGCTGAAACCTCAAGGATACGTTTCAGGTATATTTGGGAAATGGGATCTCGGTATTAGCAAGCGCTTTTTGCCTTTGGCGAGAGGGTTTGACTCATTCTATGGAATCGTGAATACGGGGATCGACTACTATACGCACGAGCGATACGGGGTGCACAGCATGTTTCAAGATAATGAGAGGACCGAAGAAGATCGCGGGACCTATGCGACCTATTTGTTCGAGCGAGAAGCGCTGCGGTTCTTAGAAGAAAGAAAGGATGATGAACCTTTCTTCCTCTATGTCCCCTTCAACGCTCCACACAATTCATCCTCTCTGGATCCTAAAATCCGAGGAACGATTCAAGCGCCTGCCGAATTTAAAGAAATGTACCCACCTGTAGAGAATCTCTTCAAAGAAGGTACGAAGTACGGAGAGAAGGCGAAGGTGCCAACGTCAGAAGCACGTCAGCGGGATTTCCGAGCTGCCGTTACCTGCATGGATGCATCCATAGGAAAACTGCTCGATTCCTTGGATCGAAAAGGTTTAACAGACAATACGATTGTCTTGTTTTTCTCTGACAATGGAGGGGGAGGCGGTTCGAGTAACTATCCGCTTAGAGGGGGCAAAGCTAGGACTTGGGAGGGCGGGATCAGAGTACTCGCTTTGGCCCGGTGGCCCAACGGCGGGATCCCTGCGGGTACTGTTAACGATGCATTTCTGACGAGTCTGGAGCTGTTTCCAAGTTTAGCGGCGGCAACCGGTTCGAAGCTCCCCGAAGACGTTAAGATTGACGGATACAATTGGTGGGCGACCTTGAGAGGCGAAACGGAAAGCCCGAGAAACGAAATGTTTTGGAAGTGGAAAGGGAGAAAGTCCGCTCGAATCGGAAACTGGAAATGGGTGGATATGGAAGAAGAAGGAGGAGGGCTCTTTGATTTGTCCGATGACGTCGGAGAGAGAGACGATCTCTCGTTGCAGCATCCTGAAGTCCTAAAGCGACTGAAGCAGAGATTCGGCGAATGGTATCAGGAAACGATGTTCGATGCGGAGCCGAGAGGACCGTTCAAGGATTTCTAGTTCCAAGATTCGCTATATAACTCAAATTTGGGAATAATTCGTAGGGACAAAAATATTGTCTGTTATCGCGGATACAGTTCCTGCATACCGCTTGTTGGCTCGAAGCTTTTGCCATGCGGGATCTGCACTAAACCGCTTCCAATTGGCATCTCGTTCGGCCATATCCTTGAAACCGAGCATATAGATAAGATTTGGCATCAGTGGACCGGCAAGGGTCTTACCGAAAAAAACAGGGTGAAGTCCCACGTTTCGAAAGATTTCGATTTCGCCGCCTTCATTGAACATTTCCACTTTCAGATCGCTCTTCACTCGATTGTGGGCCTCGTAAACGCGAAACTCGAAAATGCGGCCTTTTTCTCCGGCGATAACTGAGGGAACTTCGACCTGAGGCATGTGGGAAAATGCTCTCATCAGGGAGCTTTCCATCCGGTCATATAGCGGCGTTTCCATTTCCGTATTAGAAGCTTTTTTGTAGTCAGCCGTTTTAACCAATTTATCCCAAGTTGTCAGAAAGGATTCGATCGTTTTGTGGGGTACCAGCATAAACACTTTGGTTCCACGCTCTCCGTGCTTAGGGCGGAAGACGCCGATCGGAGAGCAGCCTTTTGAATTCAACCCCGGAACGACGACATCCTTGAGGAATGTCTCAAGAGCTCCGCGTCGGGCGTTGTTAAGTACCTCAAATGTTATCCACTCCAAGTAGTGGGCATCATCGGAGGGTTCATGGTGAGTTCCAAAAAGAGCGGCAGGGGTAGCGGCCGCAGCGGCGGCACTGACGAAGGTTCTACGATTCATATTCTGATTCGAAACGATGGAGACAATAATGTCAACTGACCGTGTCTTCAAAATACGACTTCAAAAAATTAATAGAGGGCATGAAATTTAGAACTTTCTAAAATTATACGGTCCTCTGAGATGCGTAGCGCCAGATTTTTGAAGTTGGCTTTTTTTGGGTGGGGTAGCATAGATAGCGGGTTATGAAAAAAGTTACTATCCTGTTATCCTCTTTGTTTTTCATGGGCTCGCTTGCGTTTGCGGACCATCATGGCAAGAAATGGGTGTCATTGTTTGATGGCAAATCCTTGCAAGGCTGGACTGCCAGCAAGGAAAACCCTGATTCCTTCTCTGTTAAAAACGGCACGCTGATTGTGGATGGCGGACGTTCGCACCTGTTCTATACAGGAGGTGTGAATAGCGGCACTTTTAAAAACTTCGAGTTGAAGGTAAAAGCTAAGACTATGAAGAACGCGAATGGAGGTGTCTATTTTCATACTGCTTATCAAGATGAGGGCTGGCCTTCGCAAGGCTTCGAATGCCAGGTGAATACTAGTCAAAAGGATCCAAAAAAGACGGGCAGCCTTTACGCTGTGGCCAATGTGTACGTTCCCATGGAGCCTGAGGAACCATTTATCATTCGTGTAGACAAAGCGGGAGCTCAAGTATACCGTGAGAAAGCTCCTTCAACCGACGGCGAATGGTTCGATTACCATATCATTGTTAAAGACGAGGATGTTACGATTAAAGTTGATGGCGAAACGATCGTCCAGTGGAAGCAGCCTCCAGGCTATGCGGGACCAAATCCGGGCATGTCGGGTCGCGTACTGGGTAGCGGTACCTTTGCCCTGCAGGCCCACGATCCTGACAGTATTACCCATTACCAAGACATCCAAGTCAAGGTCTTGGACTGATCGTTATTCGAACCAATTTTCCAAAGCGGTACAGCCTACGGTGTACCGCTTTTTTGTGGTTCGTGATATCGCACCGTTTGGAATTTCAGCCTGTTCATGCAGCAGGCCGATAATGTTGTGGATAGTTGGGGTTTCAGGCGAGAGGGTCGATAAATAACTGATCAACAATCGCCGCTGCAGTTGATATCCGCTAACCGGAGGTCCGAAACTTCATAGGCTTATACCGCATGCAAAATGGTTTGATAAAATGGTGCTGGCTATATCGGGATTTCGCGATGTTGGGGCATAGCATACGAAACCATTGCCGTAAGTGTTACGCCGCCTTGTGCTGTACTAACTACAGCCAGGACTTTTTGCATTTGTATCAATCATACTGAAGCACTGAGCTACCTAGTGGGATTTGGATTCAAAAAAAGCCCAACCCTCAGCGATAGATCCCTGATGCGGTTTCGATTTGGGCAGTCTTCAGCTAGAGGGCTGGCGAACCCCTGAAATTTATAACCCAGTAGTGTTGATGCTCTCTCCTGATTGCGAGAAGCATTGGCCGCCGGTGATCTTTAGGCCTCAATTATATAAGTGACCGAAGTGCTACCTAAACTTATTGGTGTACATTGCTTGCATCTGGCTTATCGCCTTTTCCGAAACACGAGGGGAGTCGATCGCTCTCTGTAGGTATCGAGAGGCTTGAGCCGGATCTCCCGCTAAAACATAAAAAATGGTAATTAATTCCAGAGACAAAGGGTTGCTGGGTTCTGCTTTAAGAGCCTTTTGCAACTGTTCGAGGGCCTTTCGGTTTTCACCCATTTTGAGGTAGATTCTGGCTAGGTAGTTGTAACCTACTGCGTTGTTTGGAACCAAGCGAATGGTCGTCTCAAAATAGGGAATCGCTTCGTTGAGGCGATTCTCATTGGTTAGGGCCTCACCCTTGTAGTTACTGATCACATACGATTCGGGGCATTTAGCGATTGCCTGATCGATCAATTCAGAAGCTCTCGATTGTTTGCCGGACTTCATTTCGACCGAAATTAACCCAGCCCAGCCTCTGTCGAAAGTGGGGAGGGTTTTTATGCAGTTTTCGTAGGTCGTCCGAGCCTTATTTAGATCTCCTTGCTCTACGTAGAGTTCGGCAAGGTGATTATAGGCATTGTGATCGAGAGGGTCGAGGTTTATGGCCTTATTCAGCAGTTGGATCGCTCTGATCGTATTCCCTGCTCGTCCGGCTTTCCCGCCGGCCATGGCAATTTCGAATGAGTCGTAGCATTCCGAGACAATATCGTCGACCCACGGATCGGGTGTGTCTATGTGGCTGCTCCAGGTGACCTCGTGAAGGAGGGCCCGGGCTTTTGACTTTTCACCGAGCCTCTCGTAAATGTCGGCAAGGAGATCTCCGCCAACTCGGTTGTTTGAGCGCCTGGCGGATTCTAGGAGGCGTTTTGCCTGGGGCGTATCTTTCTTAGCGAGAGCCGTACGAGCTAGGCCGAATAGGGCGAATGGGTTAGTGGGCGTTTTGTCGTAAACCGATTGGAAAACGCGCTTTGCTTCGCCGTGTCGATTCAATTTTAAGAGGGTATCTCCCAGGTGGATATAGGAGGGAAGGTATTCAGGGTCGAGCTCGATGGTTTTTTCATAAAGTGCAATGGAATCGTTAAGTTGCCCGAAACTGGAAACAATCGTAGCCAGCCTGTAGGGCCAGAGAGGATTTTTCTCATCGATCGCGATCAGGATTCGATAGCCCTGCCAGGCTCGATTTAAATATCCATTAGCGTGGTATAATGTGCTCAATAGGGCAAGGGAATCGACACGATTGGGGCCTAGTGTCGACCGCTTATTCAGTTCTGCGATACGATTACTGAGTTCTGGATGAAGGCCTTTGGAGCTGGGAGTGGGTGGTAGATGGGTTTCGATTACTGCCGCAAAATGTCTTTGGGTCTTCCAGTATAGATTTCCAATCAACACGCTTGCGACTATGGCAATTCCTATACCTGCCATCATTATTTTCTTCATTGATGCACCCTTTCCTTCCAGATGGCGAAGCGACCAATCCGCTCGAATGGCGGAAAACTTGGGAAACAACCGGAAATGATTTCGCCCACTCCATCTCCGTCGAAATCTGCAAAATCGATCGAAAGCAATTGGATCGGCTCGTATGCGAGGGTAATTTTTGTGAAGCTCTGAGCCCCATCGTTTTGAAACAGGACGAGTGAATCCGATTCAGGATTTCCCCAATCGTTAAAGGCACTGACGCTTAGGATGTCTGGATCGCCGTCTTGGTCGATGTCTCTCACTATCGGACTATAGGCTCCGGCAAGATCTCCGATTCGCTTGTAGCTGAATTTGCCATTCCCTTCGTTCTTAAGCCATTGGATACCGTGCCAGGGTCTAGGTCCCGGTTTGAGGGTGGGACCAAAGCCATCGCCGTTGGCAAAAACCAGGTCCGGCCTACCATCTTGATTTAGATCTGCCGTGGTCATACCGCTTGAAGCGAAGTCATGATTGGTCGAGCCCCAAATTAT
>PBMN01000066.1:0-32101 GCA_002722675.1 Opitutaceae bacterium | reverse complement strand
CTGGGCTTTAGCTTGGGTTGAAAAGCTGGCCATTGTAAATCCGAGAGAGTCTAGTTTTGCGGATACATTCCCGGAGTTAATATTCGAGCCTCCAATGCGTGCCCTCCCCGAATTGAGGTCCGCGCTAAGGGTTTGGGCACTATCAATCAATGCCAAAGCAAGGGGAATAGAGACCATTAAGCAGATGTAGAATGGGGTGGCGTTGAGGTTAGTTAGCAGGATGCTCATGCATAACCCTCTGGGCGGATTGGCCAACAGATCGTCGGGAGCGGATGTGCTTGTTAACCCGGCCAGCAGGAAGCCGACAAACAAAGAAACGGCAATGTCGCCGGGAAGGGTCATCAGTCCGTTGTGCAGGCGTTCGCCACATTTGGGTTTCGCGCTTTCGGTTCCGGATGAACGAGGGACTGCCACTTCGTTTTTCTTGCTGAAGAGCTCAACGATAAGTCTTACCCCGACCCCGGAAATGAAGGCGATGACTACGCGGTGCAACGCGAAAACTGGTCTGAGCATACTGTAAGTCGTTAGGATGCTGTCGATTCCCCTTTGGGGAGTAGCGGTTAGAAAAGAGGTCGCCGCTCCCTGACTCGCGCCCTTTTCACGAAGGCTAGCGGTTACCGTGATGACACCGTAAGAGGAGAGAGGCACAGGTACTCCGAAGATGGAAACCAGGACGATGGACTTAAATCTGGGCTGGCTTAGATGTTGTTCAATCCATTGCTGACGAATCCGCTTGTGCAATAGGCTGGTTATCAAAAAGCCCGACAGCAAGTTGGGGCCCATTTCGGCAATTAGGCTCCAGGTTTCGATCAAGTAAGTCCGGATTGGATTCATGAGTTTGGAAAAACATGTTGCTCCGGATTGATCTTGTCGAGGGATCAACTTGCCTCCTGAAAAGGAGCTTAGTTGGTTTTGGCACCGTCCCGAATTGAAACCGGAATCCGGACTCTAGCAATCAGACCACTGGGAGAGGCGGGTACCATATCCAAATGGCCACCCTTGAGGGCCAATTGAGTACGGATCTGAAAAAGGCCGATTTTGTTTAGGGGTGCGTTGACGCTCTCTAGTTTCTCGTCGAGTCCGACCCCGTCGTCCTCAATCTGAAGCACCCATTCATCTTCGTCTCTAAACAAAGTGATGATACAGAGGTTCGCTTTTGAGTGGTTAACGACGTTGGTGATGAGCTCGCGAAGTATTTCGAAAAGGAGGTCTTTCTTCTGTTCGAGTTCGATGGACTGCTGATCCGCGATGGATATGCTTATGTCGATGCCATGCTCCTTTCGCGTCATGGCTACCATGCGTTTAGCGGCACCGACAAAGCCCTCTTTCGCTGGATTGGGAGGGTTGAAATCCGCAACGGGCTCCTGGGCGAAGTCGAAGGGTAGTGATTCCTGTTTGGGAGCTGCGGCCTTTTTTCGAGCGACCGACTTTAATATCTCTTGATAGGCCGCCTTTTTGTCGATCGAGAGGGATTGTTCCCGCCTGGAAGTGCCGGGGCTCGATTTTGCGGGTTTCTTGCTTTTTACCTTCTTTGGTCTCGGGCTGTTGTCTGGTTTTTCGGTTACGATCGTTGGAACTGGCTCGCTCGCTTGGTTCTCGGGAATTTCTGTATCTGGTGCTGAAAACGGAGCTTGGGGTTGAGACGGCATCGTAGGGCCCCCGCTGTGAGCTATCTCGTCGGCTAGGGCCTGTAATTTTTGGTCTGCCTTTCTCAGGGCTTCCTCCCTAGCCTGAAAAGCATCCTGGATTGCTGTGTTTGCTTCGGCGAGACGCTCGTACAATTCGTTCGTCTTCGGAGTTTCGCGAATGACACCGATTATGGCGGTCTCCTCGAAGGCATTCCCTTTCCAAATTTTGCCGCGCAGTTCCATTCCCATAAGAGGCATCTCGTCGCCATTGACCCGAAAATGGCTGGAGACGTTATCGTTTTTTAGAGGAAATCGATCGAGACTCTCGGAAACGGCTGAGCGGTCTTCCGGAAAAACTTGCCCGACGATTTCGTCTAGGCTCCTCTCGACTGGGCTAGGAGGGAAGCGGAGCATCGCTAGAGCGATCGAATCGAGAACAAACTTATCCTGTTTCGGATAGTAGGTCCAAGCACCCATCAGCCCCGTTTCGAGAGTCAGGTTTAGACGGGACTCGAGTAGGGATCTCTCAGAGGCGAGGGTGTGTCGCACGATAGTGGAACGAATCGCTTGCTCAACCAATGAAGGGGAAAGGTCTTCCTTACACAGAAACTCATCTATCCCGCTCGGGCGGACAAAGTCAGGGTTGTTCAGATTGCGGCGGTCGGTGAGTCCGAGAATAGGATTGTCGAAACCGGCAATGCGAAGTCGATCAATCTCGCTTTCAGGCTGCTCAACTGAGTCGCAGTCCAGGAACAGCAAATCGAACCCGCAGGCTCTTAACATGTTTCTGGCATCCTCGATGGAAGTACAGCGTTGGAGTTTGTATTCGTTGAGCCGAGACCGCTTTAAATCAGCCCTCAGGGTCGCCGCATCGTCCTCATCGCTTATGATCGCTAGCAAAAACAGAGTCCCGCGAATTTCCCTGATCGCAGGTGGAGGCACCTTCGATCGGTCTTTGCTAAATGGAGACTCCGATTGGGACATTATTTTGAAAAAGGAGGGAACGGAATCAGTTTCTGATACGGGGGATCAAGGATGGAAGGATTCTCTTTGGATTTGATTACGAGATCGTTTGGAGAAAGTTGCTGGCGAACCATTGAATGACGCTTGTAATAGGAAAAGAAAGAAAAGCTAAGGGAATGATTTCTAGCATCCTAAACGCGAATACAAAGGATTTGAGCAGTTGGAAATCAAGCGATCAGTGTTCATAATTTGCGAAATGGCCTAGACGTTTCAGAAGGTGCATTATTTGTCTCTCTGCGTTAAATCCAGATGTAAGTAAAAGTGTGAAATGTTATTCACACGTTATTTACGGAGCAAGGTTTGTTCTGTTTCTAAACCAATGGTTGTAGAAATTCCCGTATGAAGTAGTTAATGTTGTCTTACATGCTTTAATCGGGGAGTTGTTTGTGGGATAGGGTCAAAGAGTGGAAAAAACGGCGGTTTCTGGTTTTTTTCGTGTGGGATAGCGAATTAAAGTCAAAAATTCCGCTTCAAATGCCCGAAGATTTGGTCAATAAATGACCAAAGGACCCATCTTCAACGGATTATTTCGCGGATTTGTAACCTACTGATTGACTGTGTAAAATCACGCGACTAGTCCTCACCAGTAAACGTCAGCAGAGGCTTCTGCTACCCCAACCCCCACAGAGGAAAGAATTCAAGACGCAGTCATAAGGCTGGCTGGTAACTCGCAGGATGGCATCCAATCGATTGGCGGGAATCACCTTGACTATGCCGGGCGAAAGAACATCCGGCTTACTTATGTGATCATGGACAATTTCGTCTATGGTTTGACTAAGAAGCAGACCTCTCCGACGTCTCCTCAGGGCTTTCGCTCGAAAACGGACCCGACTGGAGCGATCGACCGCCCCACGAATCCGATGCGCAAGTTGCTCTCCAGCGGAGCTACTTTCGTAGCCCGCCCGCACGCGTCTCAGATCAAGCACATGATGGAAATGTACGAGCGTGCGATTTCGCATGACGGCTTTTCAGTTGTCGAATGCCTGAGTGAGTGTGTGGAGTTTTACAAGGGTGCTTTCGATGCCGCGATACCCCGTAAAGGAGGGGCATTCGAAGTGATTGATGAACAAAAGCATGATGTAACCGATATGTCTGTTGCACTCACTTTGGCCGAGGGAGCTTGGCCAGGCAAATTTGGGGTGTATTATCACAAACCTGAACCCACCAAGAATGAGCTCGAGAAAGATTTGATCGACAAAGCCCGAGCGAAGACTAAAGGCATGAGTGATGTGGATCTTCTCAAGCAAACATTTGCCGCGATGAAGTAGGGCTCCTCGTTAGGGTTCGAAAAGATTTTCCATATAGAAAGACCGGCGATCAGACAGGGCTTTCGTATGTTACCAACCAACTAAGAAAGTTGGTGGTAGGCGGTGCGTAGGTACGGCGAACTCTTTAGGTTCGTGGCTGGTATTCCGGTATCATAACTTTATTCAATTGGTCGTATTTCGCATCGTCTTAACCCGATTCTGTAGCATTTTTGGCGAGGCTGAGTAGAAGACGTGGCGAGTGGATAGGTCATTACTCATTGAATACTTACAGGGGTGAATTTCCGCGTTCTGCGATTGTATGGTTTTACGGGGAATTCAGCCCGAGTGGTCGCTCGAATCGAAAAATAGTTGGGTGTTCAGAGAAAGTTTACCCGGAAACCGATGTCCATGCTAATAACTTACCGGAGTCCGAAAACCCAACGCAATCGTGGCGGATCCGAACTCTTAAATGCCCTTGAGTAAACAGGGATTTCTTGCGATAGTGCATGAGTTCTCTATCTTTTCACGTTGTGTGTATGAACTCGGATTAACCTCTATTTAGAAGCAAAATGAACCATCCAAAAAGCATTCGGGCAATTAGTTTGATCTGCCTTCTTCTGGTTTTGGTCTTTGGGTTTGCCGATCCTGTATTTGGTCAGGCTGCGTTTGAGGGGAAAGAAAAGCCTGGCCAGAGTTCCGATGGCAGGCTCAAAAAGATTTTGGAGAATTCGACGCAAGAAGAGACCAAAAAGCAAAAACAGAAAAGCCAGGTCACATTGGAAGAACTGCCGCCTGAGGAACGGAGGCGCATGGAAATGCAAATGATGGGGGTGGACTTTCATAGCAAAGGCGGAGTGGGTTACCGAAAGAGTTGGGAGTTTAGATCGGGTGTAACGAAATTGTACCCACCTTATTATGACGGATGGGAAGATGGCAGAGAGATGAAGGGGCTCTACGAGGATTACGCGCGGAAAGGCGAGCCAGGATACACGCTTTCAAGAATTACATACAACGACAGCTTTCTCCAGCAAACAGGATCGGAATTTGTTAATTTTTTCTCTTTGTTTTGGATACCCGAAGCTTATGCGTTTTCGCTGTTCACTCCGCGTAGCTTCGAGAAAGTCAAAAACACGATTCGCGAGCGAATTATTGGAGCAAGGAAAGAATATGCGGAACGCGAAAAATTCGAGTCGTTTGAAGACTACATTGCCTTCAAGTTTGGAAACGATTTCGAAATGGAGGGTTTCGTTGATGGTTATTGGATCGAGGCCAATGACGGTCCAGAACACCTCACCTATTTCTACACCTCTGAATTCGCAGGCTACAGGCGGAGGAAAAAAGAGGCCTACGAGACTCCTTTGATCGCCACTGCGACTTACATGATCGTGAGGAACAAGATGGTGAAAATGGATGTAGTGAGGGAATACGTAGGTCGAGATGACATTCCGATTCTATTAGAATTTACCTCCAAACTTCACGCGGACATGAAAGTCGTAAATCGCTATGGAAAATCGGATTGAAGTTTGAGTGTCACGATTCTTAGGCATTGAGTTAGTTGAGGCGATTGTATTGAAGGATTCGGTAATGAGTCTAAACCGCTACGAACAGATACTAATGAACTATTTGGAGTGCCATTCTGAAGAAAAGCGGTTCTGGGAAGCAAAGGTGACTGAAATCTCTCGCCGTGGAGGAAGGCGGGAATCTAGAGCTCTTGAGTTAAACGGGATTTTATGGGAATATTTTGAAGAGCGGGCACGCTTTGAGTCTCGATTTAGGGAAGTTCTGATTCACGAAGGTGACCGAAAGATAAGTATGCTTAACTTGTCGGAATACCTTCTCCGAATGTGGGCTCCGCTTCCGCAAAAGAAAAGGGGTCTCTGTTAGGATGGGCCGTTCCGAGGGCGGTCGGTTTTTCTTTTCGCTTCAAGTTTTTCTTCCCGCCAAGTCGCTCTTTCTTTTGGCGTCATGCCGATGTGCTTGCGAGAAAGTTTCTTGCTGATTTCAACTTGCTTTTGGCGCTGCACGGCTCGTTCGCGCTGTTCGTTACTGAGAGATTCGTGACAGTAGGGACAGCTAACGCCTTCAACATAGTGTTCAGACTCCTTGTCTACCTCGGAAATCGCATGGCGGCAGGCATGGCACATGTCGTACTCGCCCGGCTCCAGATTATGATCAACGGTGACGCGATTGTCGAAGACGAAGCAGTCGCCTTCCCAAAGACTCTCAGAAGCGTCGACTTTCTCGAGATAGTTAAGGATCCCACCGTCTAGGTGGTACACTTTCTTAAAACCTTTTTTGAGCAAAAGCGATGTAGACTTCTCGCACCGAATGCCTCCGGTGCAGAACATGGCGATTGGCTTGTCTTTTTTTTCTGCGAGCTCTTTGTCGATGTACTCAGGAAAGTCACGGAAGCTTTTTGTTTCCGGATTCTGGGCTCCTTTGAACGTGCCAATCTCGACCTCGTAGTCATTGCGGGTATCAATCAATGTGACATCGGGATCTGAGATAAGATCGTTCCAGTCCTCGGGCCTCACGTATTCACCCACCTGGTCTTCTGGGTTGATGTCTGGTCTGCCTAAGCGTACGATCTCTTTCTTCAGGCGGACTTTCATTCGGTAGAAAGGGAGCTTCGTTGCTTTCGAGTATTTCAGCTTCAAGGGGCCGATTACGGGATCGGACTGGAGGGAATTCAATACCGCATCAATACCCATTTGAGTGCCTGATATCGTTGCGTTGATCCCCTCGCGGGCTAGCAGAATTGTACCTTTGACCCCCTTCCTCTCGCACAGATTGCATAGAGGAATTCGGCGCTGTTCAAAGTCAGGCAGCGGAACGAATTTATAGAATGCAACAATAACGACTGTGTCAGCTTCCATGGATCTAGATTTAATTGAGAACGCGAAATGCGTGTATCAATCAAGAAGTAAACGTCGAAGTGACCGGTAGGCATTAGTTAAGAAGGATTGACCGGTTCTCGGCCTTTAGGCAAAGAACCTCGCTATGACAGCCCCTACGAGCAAAGAAAAAGCAACTCTGCGAAATACGGCTCAGAAATTGAAGCCGGCAATCCATATTGGTAAAAAGGGGGTTACACCCGCCTTGCTGGCCGAATTTAGCAAAGCTCTCAAATTGGATCAGCTCGTAAAAGTGGCGTTCAAGGCAAGCCGGGACGAGATTCCTTCATTCGTTGGAGAGCTGGAGTCGAAAACGGATTCTTACTGCGTAGGTGGGGTGGGGAAACGCCGGAGTTTTTACAAAGTCAAAGAGTAGGCTGTAACCGGGCAGGCTTCATTGAGAATATTTACATTGGGGTTACTCGTTCGATTGATTGGGGTAGTGAACTCCTTGGCAGAGGAAAATTTGCGGTTGGATGTTCAAATACCTGATTTGAAAAAGCTTTGGTCGGAGTTCGAGGCGGAAGTGGGGGAACCTTCACAGGGAGTATGGGCGTGAAAGCACTCAGAAAACAAGATCTGGGAAGAAGAGCGATCACGCGAGCTCGAAGCGTCTTGGCGTTCCGAGTAAGAGTGTAAAGGAATATCCCTTACAGTATTTCAAGAGCCATCAGCGTCTTGTCGTCTTGAGCAGACCCACCTTGGGAATGAGCGTCGACGACGGAAAGGGCATTTTCGGGGACGGCTTCTATTCCTTCCTGCCAGATTTCAGGAAGTCTTTTCGAGAATCCATTGATTCCTAGCATCTCTCCTGATTCGTTTTCTACCTCGTAGATACCGTCCGTTATGAAAACGATTCGGTCTTTGGCCCCCATTTGGATCAATCGTTCATCGTAGACATCATTAGGATTGATGCCGAGCGGCACCCCTTCCGAACAGATCTCTTCTGGTTCACTTAATCCGTTTCTAGAAAGAAAAGCGGGGCAATGCCCGGCACTCGCGAGCTTTAGCCTATAGTCATCATAGGAGTAATAGGCGACTTGGGCAGTGATGAACATGTTCAAGTGCCCGAGCTCTTCATAGATTTGCTTGTTAGTTTGGGACAAAAGCCAACCCGGGGTTTCTGCCAAGTTTAGCCGCGAGCGGATCGCCGTCCTGAAAATGGTAGCCAGCAATGCTGCGGGAACGCCTTTTCCCATCACGTCGGCTATGACAAGAAGTAGTCCGCGTTTCTTTATTTCAATGGCGTCTATGTAGTCGCCGCCGACAGCTAAAGCCGTAACACATTTGCCAGTTAAACGAAAGTGTTCGTTGCTCGGAAATTTCGACGGTAGAAGGGACTGTTGGATTTCCGCTGCGATCTCTAGTTCTGTTTTTGAGCGAGCGTGCTCTTTTTTTTGCTTAATGGTAGATGCGTTTTCGATTGCAATAGCGAGAAATCTTGAAATTGCACGGGCGAGTCGTGCAATCTTATTCTCGAGCTGAATCGCATCCTGTTTCGGCATTTGTAAAGAGATTATACCTACGAATTCGTCTTGGTATGAAATTGGGACGAGTAGAGCGCTGTCGGACACTGAATAGAGAGGATCCGATCTAGCGAATTGGGTGCAGTCTACGATGATCTGTTCACGATGGGTGCGGAGAGCTTGAACAATCGAGATAGAGTGGTTGCTTGTCAGCTCGAAGCGTTGTTCTTTGTGATCGAGTGGATTTATCAGGTGCCCTTGTTGCAAGACCCAGACTGCGGCGCGAGGAATGTTAAATACAGATTTGAGTCTGGCGAGACAGCTTGAAACCGTCTCAGTTAGCCAGGGCTCGCGACTAAGATCCTCGGCGAATCCTTGCAGGGCATCAAGTTCACTGTAGCTTTGACCGAGTTCATTTGTGGTGCTTTGCAGGTCGTCGTATAGCTCTTGAATCTTAGCGATGGGGCTTTTGGGACGATGCAAAGTTTTAACGAGAACCAACTTGTGCCCATACTGGGTTTTAGAGTGAACCGCGGAATCGAAAATCGATTCAATGAGAAAGCACCCTCGACCCGATTCACTCAGAGGGTCGTCTGGAAGCTTATCGGCCTTTGGTAGATATTTAAAGTTTCCGGGGTCTTCGATTTCGATGTTTAGTCGCTCCCCTTCCCATTGCCACATGACCTTTACGGACTTAGGGCGAAATCTTCGACAGCCATGTTCAATCGCATTGTTTAACGCCTCGCAGAAACCTAGTTCGATGGCTGGCCAAATAGTGGGGTCGATCAAGCGTAGTTCGCAGAATTCCCTAAGATGTTCTGCTACGCTGGATACGAAGCTCAATTCTCCCGGAACTTCGCAGGATGAGATATTTTGGTGTTTTAGCTCCGCCATGGATCATACGGATCGCTTGAACGCGAGTCGCCAAAAATTGTTCCGAATAAGTTTGATGATATTCTTGTCTCTGCCGAGAGCTTGATACGAAGCGTGCACCCACTCATTGGGATCGTCTGCGCTATGGCAATCGTGGAGGTCGGACAACGAGAGAAAGCCAGGGGAAACTTCTTTAAGCCTTTGTTCCAATTCCAGGTCCTCTTTGATTCTCCATTCGATAGGCCGGGGAAGAATGCCGATCAAACGCATCCGTCCCTTGAACACTTCCTTTAGCCAATGCCAACGACGAGTGAGAAGGCACCCGTTGTTCCCTGTTTTAAGAGCAAGGACGCCACCTTTTCCGTCATGAGCCTCAATTGTGGTCCAGTCGATTTGGGAAAGAGCAACGACAGGCGCGGCGAATGTAAAAAGCAGGATTGCGAAAAGGCGCTCGATCAGGGGGGCGTCACGAATGCGGCTGCCCAGGTCGCTTAGAATGAATGCGTCCGAAATATTTACGCGACAACCTCTTTTAACATCAATTAGCAGCCCACCGTCGGCTGCGACCTGATCAAGTGCGGTGTTGCGCCCCACCATGGTCCCTGGGAGTAAAACGGTATCTCGGACGATCGCATTGTCGTCGACTATGGTATTTTCCCCGATACAAGCGTTGGGTCCGATGACGGCTTGCGAGCCAATATCGCATTTACCTTGAATCCAAAAAGGAGGCATCAATTTGGCACTCGGATGGATTCGAGTTTGAGGGCCCACCCATCCTCCAGGACAAACGGATGTTTCGATGCGAAGCTCGTACTCCTCAATTTTTTTTACCCAATTCTTATTTAGTTTTAGCCAATGTCGGAAAAGGTCGAAAGTTGTCGCGAGGCCTGTCTGGATTTTATTTTCACGAGGCAGTCCAATAATGGGAATAGCGTCATTCGGCGCTTTTTCATCCGACTGTATAGGAATTACGGTTACATTGCGCGACCAATAGGCTCCTCCATCTAGGTAGTCTCTAACAAGCGTCGGTCGATCAGAAACATATACCTCGATATTTTCGATATTCTCTTCGACTGACCGATCCATCCAATGAGCGATAAATGGCTGGTTTCCAACCGGCCACAGGCAAAAGGGTTGTGGGTTTTTCCAAAGATCATCCAGTTCCCCCCAATCTGGAATCAGTAGTTTCCATTTTTGCTTCATTTCGCGATAGGGAGTCGGCTAGTAAGCACCTTTGCCGAGGAGTACGGCTGGAATGGTCAAAAAGAGTAGTTTGATATCGAGCCAGATGCTGCTAGACTGGATGTATTCGATGTCGAGCCGAACCTGGTTTTCAAAATCGAGATCCGTTCTTCCACCGACTTGCCAAAAACAGGTTAGACCCGGTTTTGCCAGAAGGCGTTTGCGCGCTTCCAAAGTGTAGCCTGCGACCTCGGCTGGGACAACCGGACGAGGTCCCACGATCGACATATCGCCAAGAAACACGTTCCAGAACTGGGGCAGTTCATCGACCGAATACTTTCGGATATAACGCCCGATCCGCGTAATTCTTGGATCGCCTTTCAGTTTTATCTCAATGGTATCTTCCGCCTCTTGTTGTTCGATCATTCGCTGAGCCACCTTTTCAGCATCCAGCACCATGGACCTGAATTTCCAGATCATGAATGACTGCCCTTTGAGTCCGATTCGTTGTTGAGTGAAGAATACAGGCCCCTTGTCTTCCAGTTTTACAAGGGCAGCCGTGACGCAGAAAATCGGAGAAAGGGCCACGAGAGCGAAACCGGAAATCAGGATATCGAAAATCCGTTTGAGGGTGATTGTCGCTCCGATTACAAAAGCCCAAGTAGAGCGTTTCAGTCTAGCTCTCGTTTTTAGGCCTACCTTGCCGGAGACGGTGGCGGCTTTGGCCCAATATACGGCAAGCTCTGTGTCTGATTCATTTGGGATTTTTTGCATTTTTGGCGAGTCTTCTTCCTAGATCGGCCAAAAACGTTGATTCAAAAGCGGTATCTTCTTCTGAGTTCCAGATAAAATCAGCGTGTTGCAGGGAGGGTTCGACGTGCTCATGGTGCATCGGAAGGGTTTGCTGGCTCCAACTCGCGCGAATTTGGTCCGCAGTATAGCCTCTGTCCTTAGTATCTCTTTTCAGTCTTCGCTCAAGGCGGGTCTCTGAATCTACATTGATATAGAGTTTGAAATTCAGGAGGTTGCGTATCTCTGGCCAGCATAGAACGAACAGTCCTTCCAATATGATGAGCGAACTAGGGACGAGAATATTGCCAGAGAACAGCCGACGATAGTTGATATAAGAATAGTCAGGTGCCTCCACCTCGATACCTTGTTTGAGACAATTGAGGTGGTGATGAAGCAGTGTGTGTTCGACTGCGTTAGGGTGGTCGAAATTGGTGTTCTTGGCCTGTTCTAGGTTAATGCCTGAGAGATCACGGTAGTACCAATCTTGTTCGATAACAGTCGATTCCTCGGGAAACGCAGATTGAATACGACGGGCAAATCGTGACTTCCCAGAGCCACTGCCGCCTGAAATACCGATTATGATAGGCACTCTATTCACTCTTTTCTCTTATTTTCTCTCGCAGTGATTCAAGGCTCGTGGCCAAAATGTCGTAGGAAAGAAGAAGCTTAGTCTGCCATTAGGGGGCGAGCAACGAACAATCCCAAATTCCTACAAACATGAGTACAGTAATTGATGGTCATCTGGACAACGGCATTTTGCGTGTCAAATTAGATGTAAATCGTATGGATGCCTTTGCCGCTCGCGATTTCAAGAAGCAAGTCGACCTGATTTGGTCAAAGGACGTTAAACAGGTTGAATTGGATTTCAAGCAGGTTGGTTTCATCGACAGCTCTGGAGTGGGGGCGTTGCTAGGAGTTTACAAGCGGCTCACGAACACAGATGGGCAGGTTCGCCTGACGAGTGTCCAAGCACCGGTCCAATCTGTCATAGAGCTCCTGCGCTTGCATCGAATTTTTAAAATAGAAAATTGAGAAGGCGTAATCGCCGCTATTGGGTGGTCACTACCGCATTCACTTGATCGATGTCAGGCTTCAATTGGAGCACGGTTTCTCGGTTGCATTCGCTATTCTTTGGGAGTGTCTACTCGTCCTTAACGAGCGATTCCAATTCTAGTTTCAAGTGGGAGAGTTCTCGGGGCGATTTTTTGGAAGGATTGGGTGAAAGTACCCAAAAGCACTCTCGTTCGAGGCAGGGCTGCCGATAAGCTAAGTGGCTCAACTTATTATTTCTGCACGCTATGAATCCCGCTGGTTTGTTCAAAGACATATTCCTCAAATCTCCCCATGCTCAGATTATTTCGAGGAATGGTCTCATCCAAATGGCGAATCGAACGGCAGTAGAGCTATTGGTTCGCAATTCAGATCTTGATTCTCTCACGAACACTCCGATGGAGGTCTACTTTAGAAATTGGGAGAAAGCGGTTCAGGAAAACGAAGGTAACGTGTCGTTGACCTTGGCCTCGCCCACTGAAAAAGGCCCATATGCGTGTGAAGCCCTAACGTCAAAAATGGGTGAAGGAGAAGTTTTGTGGAATCTGCGTCCGATTGGATCTGGAATTGAATCAAGCGGTGCTGACCGAGAGTCGGCCCTTAAGGTGGCTCTTGATCGATCGACAGACGGAATCGTTTGCTTATCGCAAGACCTATCTAGTGAAGATCAGACATCAAATTGGCTTGTCCGTTTCGCTAATCGCGCTTCCCGTGAGCTTATTGGAATCGAACGCTTAAATATTGTGGGCAGAGCATTAAGGGAAGTATCTTCAGTTTACGACGTTCTCAAAATTGACGAGCTCATATCGAATATTAAGAATACTCAAAAGCCGGCAAGCAAAGAGCTCGCATTTGAGTTGCATGGCGAGTTGAAAACGGTTGTTCTTTCGGCCCAGAAAACGGATCGCTCTGAGTACATTCTAGTCGTTGAAGACGTTACCAAGGCGCGGCAGATCGAGCAGGAGCTGGAAAGCAGTTCCAATGAGTTGGAGCGCTTGAGTGACCAAGTACCTGGGGTCTACTTTCATTTGAAGATTAACCAAGACGGTGATCCGTCCTTCCCGTTTATCAGCGAGAAGATTAAAGACCTTCTGGGAGTCGAAGCTCAAGATGTAATGAAGGATGCCTCTATCGCCATGGGGGCCGTATTCATCGAGGACTTGGAGCGGGTATATGAAAGCTTGGCAGTATCTTCGAAGAATCTTAATCCGCTCTATTTAGAATATCGAGTTAACGGTCCTAACGGAAAACAGAAATGGGTATCAACTAAAGCGATACCGGAAAAGCGTAGTGACGAGACGATTATATGGTACGGAATCTTTGAGGACGTTACCTTGAGGAAAGAATCCGAAGAACGCCTTAGAATGGTATCTGCTGCCGTTGACGTCTCTAGCGACTTCATCCTGATGATGTCGACCGAAGGAAACGGCGTCTACCATAACAACTCCTTCACCAGCGTTCTTGGATATGACTCAGTCGACCAGTTGAACAATTCCGGTGGAGCAGTGGCTCTATTTGAAGATCAAGGCCTGTTTGAGAAAATCCTACAAGAGACTCAGGAATATGGTCATTGGCAGGGAGATGTACAGATGGCTACGGAGTCAAGTCGAGTGCTTGATGTCTACTTTAGAACAGTTGCCGTGCGCGATGAAAAAGGACGGATTACAGCAATCGTTGCCACTGGTACTGATGTCACTCACAACAAACGGCGCCAGAATCTGTTGAAGCGCTACAACTCTGTATTGAAAGCGCAATCAGAGGCATCGACGGATGGAATTCTGGTGGTGAATGAACGAGGTATTGTATCGAACTACAACAAGCGTTTTCACGAAATCTGGTCGCTTTCTCCAAGTGTTATGGACGCGGGAGACCCTGCGAAAATCTGGAAGACTGCATCGGAACTGATGCCTGAACCTCAAGCGTTTTTGGATAAGGCGAATTCAATTTCTGCGAGTGAAACCGAGACAGTAAAAGATCTGCTCGAGTTGAACGATGGAAGAATTTTTGAGCAAGCTTCCTTCCCGATATGCTCACCTTTAGGTGAATCGTATGGAAGGGTTTGGTTCTTTCATGAGATAACGGAGCAGAAACGTTCTGAAGAGCAGCTAAGAGCCGCAATGCGGCAGGCAGAAGAGGCGAACGAGGCTAAGAGCTATTTTCTCGCCAACATGAGCCATGAAATTCGGACTCCGATGAATGGCATCATCGGTATGACCGGCTTGGTAAGTGACACGGATCTTGATCGCGAGCAGCGCGAATGCGTGGATACAATCCGTGCCAGTAGCGAGGCGTTACTTGTCGTTATAAATGACATTTTAGACTTTTCGAAGATCGAATCCGGAAAACTCGAGATCGAGAGTACCCTCTTTGATCTTCGGGATTGTATAGAGGAGGCAGTTGATACGCTCGCCTTACAGGCGACCGAAAAAGGTTTGGACATCGCATATGTGATCGAGAAGTCGATGGAAACTACGCTGCTCGGAGACCCTACGCGTTTACGGCAAGTTGTGATGAACCTGATTGGCAATGCGGTGAAGTTTACGGGAAAAGGGGGCGTTTGTGTTCGAGTTTCCCTTGTAGAGGAGAGCGATGATCGTTTGAAGGCCCAGTTCTCAATACGTGATACGGGAATTGGTATTCCTGCGGATAGATTAGATACACTCTTCGATTCGTTTAGTCAGGTGGATGCCTCAACTACTAGAAAGTATGGTGGCACCGGTCTTGGTTTGTCGATCAGCAAGAACCTGGCAGAGTTGATGGGTGGATCGATGTGGGTGGAGAGCACAATAGAGGAGGGGTCGACGTTCCACTTCACGGTTGAGTTCTGCAAATCTGCTATTGGATCGCTTCCTACAGGAACAAAGACTGTGGGCGAATTTGAGGGAAAGAATGCTTTGATTGTTGAGCACAACGCATTCAGTCGAGAGTCCTTGAGGAGCCAGGTTGAACACCTTGGCCTAGAATCGATTGCTCTGGAGTCGTTGGCTGATCTTGATAAACTTGAAGTTGAGGCTTCGAATCTGCTTCTGGCTTATGTGGAATCGGGTATCGATGGATTAGATACGAATGAATTAGTTGAAAGCGTTCGAAAAGGCGCAGGGAATTCGAATTTGCCTGTAGTGATATCCGGTCCATTGGGGAGTCTTCATGCTGGCAGCGGTGTTTCTGGCAAGGTGTTGTCACAATTAAAGCCTTTTAAGCTTGCGAATACAAAACGCAATCTAACGGAATCCATAGGGTTAGCGGAGGAGGCGGTAAAACGGACCGAGAAAACTTCCGAGAAACTAGGAGAGAGAATGCCGATCTCTATCTTGCTTGCTGAGGATAATATCGTAAACCAGAAGGTTGCTATTAGGTTGTTTAAGAAAATTGGTTACAAGATTGAAGTGGCGAATAACGGCCTTGAAGCGATAAAGGCTCTTGTGCAGAGTTCTTATGACCTTGTATTCATGGATATTCAGATGCCGGAAATGGACGGTATTGAAGCTACTAGGCAAATAATCGCCAAGTGGGGTGATGCGAGACCGAGAATTGTTGCGCTGACCGCAAACGCTATGCGGGAAGATAAAGAGAAATGCTACGAAGCTGGGATGGACGACTACCTGACCAAGCCGTTTAAGCCCATTGAGCTAGAAGAAGCGATTGAGAGTACTTACGAAATTCTAGAATCAAAGGGCGGTTCAGCTCCAACCTCTTAACGGTCAAAAGCGGATTTCCTTGTTCGAATACCCGATTCATTTGCTCAGAGTAAAACAGGCATTTGGCTTGCTCACGCAGATTCAATCTGTGTCATCCGAGCTAGTCATCACCAAATGCTAGATTCTAGTTCAAAAGGAGAGTCAAATTGCTACAAGCGAGCGAAGCGTGCGCTCGGTTTAATTCTGGAAACGGAAGAAGAACTGAAATTTGATCCCGTTGTGGAGCCAGAAGTAACCATAGTAATCGCTTCGCGTAACCCAGCTCCATTCCTATTTCGTTGCCTAGAGGCACTGTGCCTTTCGGAATCCGTCCGGATGGAGGTTGTAGTCGTCGTTGAGTCGAGGCCTCGTGAGTTGATTGCCCTTTTGCTCGATGGATTAAAGACCGTTGTGAAGGTGCGTTGTCCGGAAATCGTAAGCTACTCTGACGCCTGGAATCAGGGTGCGAATGTAGCACGAAGTGCAAATATCATTTTTTTGAAGGACGACGTGTGCGTAAGGAAGGATGCGATTTGCGCGACACTGAACCTCTTGAATAATGATGGCGGGGTGGGAGCCGTTGGAGCCATGTTGCTGGATGGAGATGGGGTCCTCATCGAGTCGGGATCGCTTTTGAATTCCAGTGGAATTTGCCGATCAGTAGGAAGAGGCTGGAATCCGGACGACTATCGTGTGCAGTACAGAAGAGATATAGCGTTTTGCTCAGGAGCCTACTTGGGAATTACAAAAGAGACTTTTCAGTCGATCGGAGGATTCGATGAGTCTTTCTTGGATGAGTACTACGAAGACGTTGACCTATGCTTGAGGCTCAATCGCATTGGGAGGAGGACCGTTTACGATCCTTGCAGTGTAGCGACCAGAAATCTGGAGTACCGAGACTCGTGGGAAAAGGCCACGAAATTGATGGAGGCAAATAGAAATAGGCTTTTGTTGATTCGCGAGTTAGAGCTCGCTAGTTTTCCCTCTCAAAGCGATTTCGAATTAGATACGGTTCATGAGTGTGCGAGAGGGCAGCGGATACTTTGGGTTGAAGACGCTCCTCCTTTCGCCCATATGGGAGCAGGGTTTCCCAGGACGAAGGAAATGCTGCGGACTCTGATTGAACTGGGGCACTCTGTAACTCTGCTTCCCACTTTTATTACGAAGAGCGACTTTATGGATGTGTACAAAGATACACCGCGAGAAGTTGAAGTGGCCTTAGGAGTTGGGGCGGAAGGTTTCGAAGAATTTTGGCAGAGAAAATGGAAAGCGTATGATACTGTCATCATTTCGCGACCCAATAATCTTAATTCTATTGGTCGTATAATTGAAAATACAAAAAGTAAAAGACCCGACTTGCGTTTGATATACGACGCAGAGGCTGTTTTCGCTAACCGAGAGATAAGCGAGGCACTATATAATGGGGAACCGTTTTCCGAGTCGGAAGAGAGACAACTGCTCAAAGCGGAATTGAAGCTGGCGGTGGTTGCGGATGTAATACTATCGATATCCGAGCACGAACGAAAGCAATTTGCTTCACTGGGATTCTCTAAGGTGATCATGCTTAGGCATCACTCGACAATTGAGCCAACGGTTAGGTCATTTGCAGAGAGAGAAGGGATACTTTTTGTGGGGGCGGTTCACTCGGATTCGGCCCCTAACGCGATAGGTTTGATTGACTTTATTGAAAATTCCCTGCCGTTAATTCGTGCAAAACTGGGTCAGGACATAAAGTTGTATTGTGCCGGCAGATACCATTCAGATGAATTGATGAAGTATGCCTCGGATTCAGAAGTTTTTTTAGGATTCGTGGAAGACCTCAGTGAGTGGTATGAAAAATGCCGACTTTTCATTGCACCCGCTCGGTTTGCGGCGGGTATACCTCTAAAGATCATTGAAGCCGCTTCGAAGGGTATACCCGTTGTGGCGACTGCTCTTGCAAGGAACCAGCTTGGATGGACTGAAGAGGAGTTAATCTCGGTAAATACCGCAGAGGGCTTCGCGGATGCTTGTGTTCGTGTTTATTCGGAAGCACCCTTGTGGCACCAGCTAAGAATCGGAGCATTGGCCAAAATACGGCAGGACTACAGCCGAGAACACATCGTCGAAGCACTGCGTTGCGCCTTGGATTAGTAGGTGAAGTCAGTCCAGTTCCTGGACGTATTCGATTGGTAGTCGAGCCTTCGCGGCAACCTCAGGAATCAGCTCATCCCCGCAGTAAAAAGGCATCTCGTGTATAACATGAGCGGCGGAGTTGGCGAAATGCAATAGGGTAACGTAGCAAAATTCATTCGAAGCAAAAGCTGCGGGTTCATGATGCCATGTTGTGGCTCTTACGATATTTTCCGGGAGTCCCCACATTGCGAAGAGTAAACCTCCAATGGCAGCATGGTCGCAACCGAATATGGCTTGCTCCAAATGCCACAATGGCCGGTTGTTCTCGATGGATCTCCCCATTAGGTCAGCATATTCTTCTTGTTTGTTTGCCAAGAGAACTAATTTTCCAAGGTCATGGAGAAGAGTGATACTGGAAAGCGCTTGAGTCTGCTTCACGTTCACCCCAAACTTTCCCATTTGCAATCCGCAATGACTGGTCTCGATGCAATGCTTCAACACCGCGTTGGCGATCTCTTGCAGCCCAGGAGAAAGACTTAGCTGCTTTTTCGCCAACTCAGTAATTGCGAGATTACGAACGAAGTCCATACCCAGCATCTGGAGGGCCTCCTCAATGGTTTCCACTCGGCCACCAGCTCCGAGAAAAGCGGTGTTGGCAACTTGAAGAATGGTAGCAACTACTGTCGGATGCTGCCGTATCACGGGAGTGAAATCATCGATTCCACAATTGGGATCATCGGAGGTTTTAAGAAGCTGCTGCATTGGCTCCGTGTTGACGTGGAGCTGTTTTGTGTCCCGAACGATTTCGATAACCTCTCTGCACCGAATTCTCAACTGAGTGTTTAAGACATGCTTGATTTCGGTTACGAGGTCCTCTGGTGAGATGGGTCTCTCGATATAGAGGTGGGCCAGACCCGTCCCTTTCTTTAACGATTCTTTGTCAGACTGGTCGTGGACTAGAAACCTAAGCGAATTTGGGTATTCCCGTTTAACGTTTGATAGAAGTATGTCGCCAGAGGTCTTGGGAAGGTCTAGGCTGGTGAGTACGATATCCGCTTGATCCGCAGCTAGGGAAGCGGCTGCTTCTTCTCCATCCTGTAGGGTACGCAGCTGCCATCCTTCCTGGATGATCGATGGAGCGTTGCTAATCGAATCGAGGAAAGAAGGGTCCTTGTCAGCAATCAGTATCTTGATTGCTATCTTTGCCTCCGAACTCATTTGACTGTAATTGTGGGCGATACGGGAAGCCGTTTTGGAAAACCGCCTCAGTTTTTATAACGTGTGCCTCGGTGAGAAAGAGAGCAGAAAAGGCGAATCCACTGGAGGGAAGGCACCGCTCAAGTGACTTTCACCGATTTTTCACAGCTCGCACTGGCTGCTGGGAGCATGATCCCCATCAGCCCGCGTATTCGACAAATTTCACCTTTTGAGACGTTCAGAAATCCATAGGGATATCTTCTGTCCGAGTTGCCTTTTGCTTAGTGTCCCTAGTTTGACCGACCCTTCAGGAGTTACGAAGTGAGCAGTATTATCGTCTTGACCGAAAACGGAATCACCTGAGACATTATTAGCTACAATTAAGTCGCAGCCTTTGATATTTAGCTTCGCTTGAGCGTTGTCTATCAGTTCTTCTGTTTCTGCAGCGAATCCGACGACCACTGCGGGACGATCAGCAGGCCCCAGTTTGCCTACCGAACGGACGATGTCTGGGTTCTCGGCGAACTTGATATTCAATCCTTCGGACTTTTTGATTTTTCGATCAGAACGATTGACGACCTTAAAGTCACACACTGCGGCGCATCCAACGAAAATGTCTGCGGGAAGGGTTTTGTGGACCGATTCATACATCTCTTCGGCTGATACGACTTCGAGAACCTGCAGATTTGGGTGGCTTGCCGGACCGATACTGTTCTTGCCTAAAACCAGAGTTACCTTCGCACCTGACTGGGCAAGAGCAATTGCGATGGCATTGCCCTGCTTGCCGGAAGAGAAGTTGCTAATGTGTCGCACGCTATCAATGCGTTCGATAGTGCCCCCAGATGTGACGATGGCACGTCTCCCTTCGAGTGTTGATGCAAGCCGGAAATGGTCGTCGATCACTTCCATTATCGAACCCGGCTCAGCCATCTTACCCATACCGATTTCTCCACAGGCCAACATGTCAGCTTGCGGAGGAATGACTGTGGCTCCATCGGATTTCGCAATTTCAAGATTGCGTTGAAAAGCAGGGTTTTCCCACATTTCCACATTCATGCTAGGGGCGAGAATGACTGGCTTATTCTTCGCCAGCATTAGGGCGGAAGCAAGATTGTCTCCTTCGCCTCGTACGATTTTTGAAATGAAGCCAGCGGTTGCCGGAGCCACGACAATCAAATCTGCTCGACGGGAAAGTTCGATGTGGCTCATTTCGTAGGCTTGGGAATCCCACATTTCGACGTGTGCTTTTTTTCCGGTGAGGGTTTCGACGGAAAGGGGAGTTACGAATTGCTTTCCTCCCTCGGTCAATACGCCCTCAACCGAGGCACCGGCCTTTGTGAGCAGACGAATGAGGTCGAGCGATTTGTATGCCGCGATGCTGCCTGTCAGTATCAATAGAATGCGTTTTCCCTCAAGCATGACTTAAAACATAGAAAGGCAGATGTTCGTTGAAAAGATCAAGAGAGCAAGCCCTGAGAGTTGTCCGTTGAACACAAAAGAAAAAGGCTAGTTTTGAAACTCGAACTCGAGCTGTTTTGATTGGCTCGCGTGATAGGTCGCTAGCCTAACGCCAATTCCGATAAGCCTCACAGGCAAAGCCTTACGGCCGAAGGCTTCTCGTAACAGGGTTTGGGCAGAAGACTCGTTGATCGCAAGACCCACTCGTTCGACGGTCGTTTTGGAAAAGTCGGAGAACTTCAGCTTTAAAAAAAGCTTCGCGATCTTCCGATCTACTTTGATTCGGAACAAGTCCTCTTCGAGTTCCAAGAAGAGAGATTGAACCTTTTCCGTGCAAGCCTCGAGCGATTCGAGATTGGCAGAGAAAGTTCTTTCAACGCTAATGGACTTACGAATACGGTTAGAGACGATGGGACGATGGTCGATCCCTCGACACAAGTCGTAAAGCTCACCGCCGAATTTACCGAATAAATGTGTAAGCTCAAGAGAACTATAGGACTGAAGATCACCGCATGTTCGTATGTTTTTTGCTAGTAGCTTTTCCTCTGCCTTCTTTCCGATTCCCCAGATCTTAGATACAGGGAGGCTTGACATGAATTCGGATATTTCGTTCGCAGCGAGATGGAAAAGGCCATTGGGCTTCTTCCAGTCACTAGCGATTTTAGCGAGCATTTTGTTGGGAGCGACTCCTGCGGAAGCCGTCAGTCCAGTGACGCGTCTTATCTGTCTTCGGATATCGTCGGCGATTGAAACCGCGTTTCGTTCATCGCTCGATATGTCTAGGTAGGCTTCGTCGAGCGAAAGGGGCTCTACTAGATTGGTGTATTGATTGAGTATGGATCTAATGCGTTTGGACTCGAATCTATATACCTCGAATCTTACTGGTAAAATAACGAGGTGGGGGCATTTTCGGACTGCGATAAAATTTGGCATTGCCGAGTGGATACCAAATTTTCGAGCTTCATAGTTGCATGTAGTCAGTACCCCTCTCGAGCTTCTGCTACCCACGGCGATAGGCTCTCGCCTCAAGGATGGATTATCTCGAGCCTCGATTGCTGCGTAGAAACAGTCCATATCCACATGTATTATCTGCCGCTCCATCTCCTTCCTCTTGAATGTGTAAATATCATTCCCAAGTGCAGCGAATCCAGCTTTTCTATGGACAAGCGGAATTGACGATGCTTGATGGGGTCAAGATGGCAGAACCGCTTTCAAAAGCCAAGCTTTCGGTCTATCGAAAGTTACGCGGCAAGAAAAACAGGGAGATCGAAAACCGATTCATTATTGAAGGGTGGCACTTGCTGGAGGAGGCCATCAAATCCGGTGTGCATCTTAACGCGTTGGTATATGATGGATCCCGAAAGTTGAGTGATGAGGACCGAGTGGTTCTAGCTAAAGCCAAGCAGCATTCAGATAAGGTCTACTTGGCAAGCGAATCACAGCTGAAGGCTCTGGGAGAAACGAAGACAAACTCGGGAGTGATTGGGATTGCCGATCGCTTACATTATAATTGGGGAAGCGTTGAAGCCTCTCTCAGGACAAAAGTTGAGAGTTGTTTGGTAGTCTTGGATGCGGTTAGCGACCCGGGAAATTGCGGTGCGATTATTCGAGGGTGTGATTGGTTTGGGGCTGATGCGGTTCTCATGGGGAAGGGGTGTCCGGAAAAGGAAAACGGAAAACTCGTAAGAGCCACGATGGGTGGTATCTTTCATTTGCCCATCTTGCCGATTGAAAATTTAGCAGATACCGTGGGTTCTTTAAAAAGTGAAGGATTTCAAGTTGTTGCGAGTGAAATTGGGGCGAGTGAGTCCCTTCAAAGTTTCCACTGGCCGGCTAAAACCGTACTGGTAATTGGAAATGAAGCGAGGGGAGTTTCGGAGGAGATTCTGGAGTTGGCGGACCATCGGATAGAAATTCCCTCTTTTGGGAATGGGGAATCTCTGAACGCTGCAATGTCATGCTCAGTCTTATTAGGTCATTGGCGTATGCTTGATTCGACTACGCTAGGCTAAGGAGATTAGGAGCAGTTCGGCGGTGTAGGCATTCCATATTGAGAAAGGAAACTCTTTTCCTGAAAATGACGCATACGACCTTGCCAGGTATTGAAAGTTTTCTAGGGTTCGCGGACGTAGATATAAAACAGCGAATGAGAATCAGATGAATTGGTTGGCCGATATAGACGAAGCTCTTGAGCGAAGGAACTCCCAGCAGAGTCGATTACTCATGATTTTTAAGGGGAATGGGGATTGGTGTCCTTGGTGCAACAAGTTGGACGCACTGCTCAAAGAGAGTTTGGCATTGGATGACTATTTGGAGTCCGAAGGAATTTTGGGGGCAAAGATTGGGATTCCTCGAAAGCCAGAGGATGTGACAGGAATCAGGGAGCGTTTTGGAATTACCGGAATTCCATTCCTTGTTTTTTATGCTGAGGATGGGCGTGCCGAGGGAGCGATTGAGTATATCGACGATGGCAACGCTCAGAGTTACGTCGATTGGATCGAAAGCGTCGATTCGAGCGGGCTTTAATCGGCTCTTTTTGTTCTTGCTGCATATCTAGGACAGATAGAGCTTAGACACTTTTGAAACAATTTTCGGTGGGATGGCCTTTCCAACGGTGCATTTCTGGAGCCCCTGAGACAATCGAACGCATTTACGTTCCTGGGGACAGGAAACATTTTACCTTAGTTCGTTCCAGATAGGCAGACCGCGATCAAGACACAGGAGTCTCGATCCATCTTGTGGGTAGAGATTATGGGAATACAGCAAATCGAGCTGAACTTCGTAGTTGTGTCCCGATTGAAATGCCTCGCAGATTGAAATAGGGCTCTTCATGTTTTGTGAAAAATGAAGGCACCTTACATCTATGACGGCCTCGAGGCGGCTTCTTATGACCTCGTCGACGAGCTTTCGGATTTCGATGATTACGCGTTCTATCGGTTGTTAATCGAGTCGAATCCAGGCCCGGTTCTAGATCTGGGATGTGGTACTGGGCGAATCTTAACTCCACTCGCTGAGGAAGGAATGGCCGTTGTTGGCATTGATACGTCCGAAGAAATGTTAGTTATTTGCCAAGAGAAGCTTGGAAAAGACCATCCGAATACCCGATTGATCCAGGACGACATGCGGAAATTCGAATTGAAAGAGCGTTTTGCGACAATTCTCATTCCTGGATTTTCAATCCAACTATTGCTTGAAGCCGAGGACATAGATTCGTGTCTGAAGACCTGTTTAGAGCATTTGCAACCAGGGGGCCAAATTGTTGTACCGATGTACATGCCGTGGGAAATGCTGGAAAGCCGCTCCGATCAAGTTCCGTTGGAATTGCGCCGCGATAGCGAAGCGGACGAAAACGGGCAGCGATTCGTAGCGTGGCAAGGTTGGAAATTGGATCGATTCGAACAACGTTTGACTTTAATCAATCGGTTTCAGCAGGTAGACTCTAGCGATACGGTAGTCGTTGAAGAGGATAGAGAAATGACGATTCACTGGAAATTACCTTTTGAGATGCAGAGCCGATTAGCCCAGATTGGGTTTTCTGAAATCGATCTCTTCGGAGATTTTGAGATGAAAGCCCCCACTCAAGAAAGCGAATCGATTATTTACGTTGCGAAGGCATGAGCTTCTAGGGAAGCGTCTTGAGCCAAGCTTCGTAGGCCTTTGGTTTGATCTCGTAAATGCGGTTCGGTTTTGCGGAAAGAAGACTCTCTCTTAGATCCACCTCGCTGTTGTCGTATTCCGATAAGAGACTGATATCTGAAATTCTGCTTAGGCGAATTAGGTTATACGGAGTCAAGGAGATCTCGTCTATAGTTTCCAGTTCGAACCAAGGTCCAATATCATTTCCTGAAAGAAGCGTGGTTTGAATCGTTCCGTCTTTCATAATGAATTTTAAGCTTTGAACAACAAATATATCATCGTAGGTTTTTATGTCTTTGTGTAGCTTCAGCTGCTCTATTTTCGTAAGGCTCCTTCTTAAGCTGATACTGCCGATTTGGTTAAGCGACATTTCTTGAGGGTACTTAGAAATATAGAGATAGTTGCCCTCTGGTAGTTTTTGTGATGGGCCATTATCCATTCCATGCTTTCCAGAACTTTGTTATTCCTTGTGTATAGGTGATTGGAAAAGAGGGGTAGTGCATAAATGAAGCAAATAGCGATCAATATATAAATTGCAGGCTTTAGCTTCGATCGTACGGATTGAAGCATGCTTAGTGATAGGCCTGCGCATATCAGTATTAGAACAAGGAATGGCATTCCAAGTCGAGTGACGACCGGGTCATCGAGCTGGCCGTAAGTAAACCCTAGAACAAGTATAAATTCAGCGATTACTGCCACTCCGAAAATCTGAGCAGTATGCAGTTGTTTGTAATTAGCCGACCAGGCCTTGAAGCGCGTTATGTTGAACGCGATTATTGAGACGAGACCCGCGATTCCTAAAACCGCAATCAATGGCGAGTTGGAGCTGAACTTGTTCGAGGTAAAGAGAAAGTTTGTCGCGTGCCCTAAGTTGGTAGACATGTAGCTAAGGCTGAAGAGTCCGTCCGTATCGTACTTATATTGATTGAACGATTCGAAGGAGGCCGTGTAGGAATGCTGCCATGCAATGGGTATGAAGATTAATGGTACCACCACCGCAGGCCAAGAGATTTGAGTGAACTTTAAACGTATCCAAAGAAATGATATAGTCGCGGTAACTGGGAGGACGAGAAAGGGTGATTCGTAGCGAGCATGGGAAAAAAGAGCGACGGCGACTATTAGGCATGAAAACCGGCCGATCAAATTAGGATTATCAGCGTATTTTTGGGCAAGAAGGAAGCAGCTTATGATGCCGACAAGGTTAATTATTTCCAGGCCGCCCCCACTCGCGTTTTGTCCGATTAGGGGGCTGCAACAGGTCAGTAGGATTACGAACCATCCCGCTCTTTGATCGTAAAGCTTGCTTACGCAGGAAAATAGGAGAAGAAGCAGGATTCCGGTCAGAAAACCGTTTAGGTAAAAGGCGTTCGATATGGAATACCCAAAAAAGTCGTGAACGGTCGCAAGGAGAAATTGGAAAAGTATAGGCCGCTTATCTATGGCGTATGTGTTTTCGATTCCGGGAAGCGACGACTCTCTATATATAGCCAATCGTTCGAAATGAAGACTTTTGGCGACATTTGAGATAGTATGCTCGTCGAAGGTGATTTTGAATCCCCCACCTTCGCGTGTGTAGAGGAATATTGTAGCGACGAAGGCAAACGCGATGACGGGCCATTGTTTCTTGTCGAGGAACCAAGAGCAGATATTGGATCCATAGTTCTTCTCGACTAAACAGGCGAAGAGGATAGCGGTCGCGAGAATGAACCAGTAGCCTGTTTGGCCGAACATTTCTCCTGCCTCAGCAGGTTCGAAAAGGAAAAAACCTACGAAAATTGAAAGAGCACTAGAGACGGCGAAAAGCGACCAAATCAACGACTTTTTGCTCATTGTTAAAACGGGGATTTTTTGGAGGATAGCTGACAGTCGCTACATTTAGCATCATCCAAACGAGAGTCCGAGTTGAGGAAAAAGGACTAAGGAAAGTGGGTTTTTTTAGTGAGGTTATTGTTGGTGCGGTTGATTTCTGAGTTATAAGAAAGTTGAATCGAAGCTTACAGAACGAAAAAAGCCATGCCGAATACGGCATGGCTTTGATTAAATTTATAGAGTGTTTAGCAATTCTTGCTTTTGGCCTTCAGCAGAATAGCTAGACGAACCGCCTGCAACCTGTGGATGTGACAAAGAGAATGTTCCGTCTGTAGTAATCGTAACAGATGTACTGGTGTATCCTTTGCTGACTTGCGAAACGTACGCGTCAAGTGGGGCACCAACTTCGCCAGTAGCCGTCGTGATTGCTGCGGTCACAGTCGTCAAGTTGTTTTCCAACATGTACTGCTGGGCAGCAGATGCGAGCTGACGAGCATCATTGTCCATTGCACTGCTACGTGAGCTTTCGCGAACCTTTTGGAACGCAGGTACGGCCATAGCAGCAAGGAGGCCTATGATAACAACAACGATCATGACTTCGACGAGGGTAAAACCCTTCTTGGATGTATTTTTATGCATAATATTGATTCCTGTTGATAATTTATTTGTGAATTAGAAAAAGGACATTAACGCCCCAATGAACGGACGTCCTTAGGAGCTCTTTAGCTGCTGCTCTCGTATTTGGTGTCAACCATTTGTAAATACGGAAAGAGAGCAGCAATTTTGAAAAAATAGTCGTATTAGTATTGCTCTAATTGAGGCGATTACGCATCCGCCTAGAGGTTATTACAAACAGGGAATAGGTAGTAGAATTTAAGATGAATTTTTGGATGCGAAGTTATGTGAGAGTAGCCATCGTTTTTTTTGCCTGCCTGTCCATGCAGTGGATGGAGGCTGTGGAGGTTCGAATATCCTTAAGAAATGGGGACGTACTTAGGGGCAAGCTGATTAGCGAAGGTGACATTGTATTAATTGAGCATGCAATTTTAGGTGATGTTGAAATTCCAAAAAGTAGTGTCAGGAGTATTATCCGCCCCAATGAGAATCGGAATGAAGGAGATCCTCCTGAGGAACCTGAGAACGAGGAAACGCAAGCATCGAAACCCTGGATAAAAGATTTTTTACGGGTGATCAGCTTTGAGAATTGGTCCCGCCAGTTTGAGTTTGGAATGAACCTGCAGAGTGGCCGCCGGGATAAATTCGACTACAATGCTCGATTCAATGTGCGGCGAAGGATCGAGAAAAACGATTTCCGGTTTGAAGCCCGCAGATACTTTGGCGAAAGCGACCAAGGGAAGACGTCTGACCGACTGTATTCCAACTTTAGATGGAGACGAGACTTATCGCCCGGTGTATTCTACCAAACTGATACGCTCTACAGTTCAGACGCGATAAAGGAAATCGATGTCAATTTGGAGCAAACATTGGGGTTGGGTTATCGCTTACTGAATCAGAAAACTCTCAAAGTTTCGACAGGCGCGGGACTAAGTGGGCGGTATCGTGAAGACAACGTCGACAATGGTAACACGAATTACCTTTTGGACGTGTTTCAAGATCTTGACTATCGGTTAGGTAGTCGCCTGCGATTTACACAAGAGTTTAGAATTGCACTTCCCCCTGATGAGCGGAGCGAATACGAATACGAGTTTCAGGCTGGAATGGTCAGCAAGGTAACCGACTCGTTGCACCTTTCTATCAGGTATCAGCTAGAATACGATAGGTCGCTGCCGGAGGACCGGCGTGAGGACCAGCGAATAGTGAGTTCGGTAGGAATCGATTTCTGAGTAAGCGTATCGAACCGTTTTTAGGCACTTTCTTCAAGGTTGGACACTAGCGGTTCGGCGTCGATTGCTTTGGCGTCTTTCCAAAGAGTCTCTAAATCGTAATTTTCTCGCATTTCGTGAGTGAACAAATGGATCATGACGTCGAAGGCATCGACGACGGACCAACCGCTGTGGTCACCCTCGTCCACGCCGAGTATTCCTACATTGAGGTCCTTCAGCGTCTTGTCCAGATCGCGCTTCAAGGCACGCAGATGAGGCTGTGAGTTGGCAGTCGCGAGTATCAGGTAGTTTGTGATAGTCGAAATTTTGCTCACATCGAGTATCGCGATGTCCTCTGCCCTGGTATCGTCCAGTGCGTGGCAACAAGCTCCGAGAAGTTGCCTGTATTTGGAGGAAAGTTTTGTTTCTTGGCTCATGGTGTGGTCAGTTCGTCTCGATAGAGATTTCGCGATTTGATGTAATGAAAGACTGACCCTGGCAAGAAGTACTTCGGGAGATCACCCGATTTCGCTCGGTTTCGAATCTCAGTGGAGCTCGTTGGGATGCGTTCCATCTGCAAAGGATGGAGCTTTGTCAGAATCGAAACAACCTCTGGTAGGCTAGCTTGATCATCCCGTTCGAGATAGATGAATTCTACCTTTTGCACTAAATCCTCAATATTTCTCCATCGGTCTAGCTGTTTCGCCTGATCTCCTCCGATTATCCAGAATAGCTTCGCCCCTGGATTCTGGCAGGTTATCCGTTCGGCGGTTTCTATCGAGTAGCTAATTCCACCCCGTTCAATCTCAACGGTTGAAACTTCAAAGGATGGGTTGTGCCCAATAGCGAGGCGGATCATCTCGACTCGGTCTTCGTCTGACGCCGCAGGAGAATTCACTTTGAGTGGAGATTGCGCTGCGGGAATAAAGAGGACGCGATTCAGTCGAAATTGCTCGATCGCTTTTTTGGCAATTGACAAATGACCTTCGTGGATGGGGTCAAAGCTACCTCCGAATAGCCCAATTCGCAGGGTTTGGTCAGGCAAGCTCATTTACAAAAGGAGAAAAAATTCCCTCCAGCCTAGCTAAGGCGCGTTTCTCTCGTCGGGTGACTTGCTGACGGGAAATGCCGGTCGCTCTCGCGATTCCCTGGAGCGTATCGACGACTTCCTTATTGAGAATACCAAATCGTAGAGCGATGACTTCGCGTTGCTTGGGAGAAAGTTGAGTCAGCGCCTTTTCTAGAATCTCGACTAAATCAGTTCTGGCCGCTGCCGCAATTGGAGACAGGATTTCCGATTCGAGTTCGATCGCCGCAGTGGATGACCTGTCACTCGAAAACTCTATGTGAGGTTGCTGAATACAATTAAGAGCAAGGGTTAAGTTTTTCGTGTCTAGGCTGGGGTGGGATTCAGTCTTTTCCGACCGTGAAACTTTGGAGATAAGGTTGACGGGTGCTGAAACAGCGATGCTGTTCCTCATCAGGTAATTTCGGATACGCCTCTTTGTCCATTGAAAGGCATAGCTTGCAAATGGCTTGTCGGGCTCAATCCGATCGATAGCCTGCAATAGACCCAAGGCCCCTTCTTGTTCGCAATCTTCTCTCCGATCGCTGCTGCAACAAATTTCTTTAGCTGCCTGAGCTGAAATGTGCTCGTAGTTCTGATACAAAACTATTTGGGCGTTTTTATAAGAGCGATACCGTGAGGCCAATCTAAGTTCAAGTGTCCGCTTTAGATCTTGCCATTGTGTCAATGTAAGCTCTGCTCCAGCCCTAGGTCTATCAGAGAAACCCCAAGCTCTGCTTAGTGATAAAACCGAGCTACGTTTCAATCTTGGAAGCCGAATATCAAAAATGTGGCTGACGACGTCTCGCTTGGATTCCAAAGGCAGCGAGAGCACCGCTTGAACAAAGTTGATTCCCTGTCTCTGCCCCGGCAGATCAAGTGCATCGGTTGCAGATTGGATGCTATTTTGCCATTCGGGGACTCCCAGCGTCGTGTCCAAAGCCCTCCGAAAGCGAGCTATGACGAGCGTGGCCGCCTGCTTAGCTTCTTCTGAAATCGTGGCGGTCTGCGTCAGCTGCTTGGGATTTTCAGTTTTGGACATCGTAGAAAGTCGGACAAATCTTGGTCTGACGTTAGAAGTTGCGGAACGAATCGCAAGTCTCGGTTTTCTATGAGTCTCAGGCGGTCTCTTTTGACCTTTGGGAATTGATATCGCCAGAAAGTTGATCTCAGACTTGTTTTCGCCAAAAAAACCTGCTGGCATAAGTCGTAATTCCAATCCTGAAGCCCAGGTGGCGGAATCGGTAGACGCAGCGGACTTAAAATCCGTTGTCCGTAAGGACGTGCGGGTTCAAGTCCCGCCCTGGGCACCAATTAAATCGCTGTTTATGAACGAGATAGGGTTTATGGCTTAAAATCCTGTCCACTTCCTGTCAAATCAGGCTTGCGAAACTGCATACAATAGCCATTGTGTTGCACATGCCTGCAATGAGTGAATCCAAGCTGAAGCGGTGGGAATATCCTAAGAACTCAGGGATATGGATACGCGAGATGTTATACTCGCAAACCTTCCATAGTAAACAATCAACGTACAGTGCTTTCCAAGTTACGATTCCCGCGAAACTCACGGGAAAAGCCAGAAAGCGAAAGCAATTCAAGGTAAGACTAGAGGCTGAGAAGTTTGCTTCTACTCAATTCAGAGGGAGCAAGAAACAAGGGGAAGATTACTTCAAAGCCACGGAAGCTGAGCGCCGTGAATTCGTTAAATGGCTACCAAAGCTCAGGGATTATGGAATTGGGTTATCGGAAGCTCTCGATTTTGCTCTAAAGCGTATGAGGCCTGAAGGGGGAGAGCGATCAGTCGCTCAAGCTGTTCAGGAAATGGTTGAGAGCAAAAGCCTGAGGCTTCAACGAGGTGACCTTAGGGAAAGGAGCTTCAAGGACTTCAAGAGCAGAGCTAATAAGTTTGGGAATGCATTTGGTGATCTTCCAATCAAGGAGCTAGAACTTGAGTCCATTACAGATTGGCTAGTTGGTTTGGAGCTAGAGCCTCGCACAACGAAGAACTATCTTTCGGTGGTTGGCGAGATTCTGCACGAGGCCTTTCAGAGAAAGTACATCCTAGAAAGTCCTTTGGTCAGGCTGACATCGAATAGGCGCAAGGAATTGATTGGAAACAGCGATTCAAATTCGCAGCCAGCGATTCTCTCCCCAGGAGCCGCCAGACGACTGCTTGAAGGAGCGTTGAAGCATTCGGAGTTGGAAATGCTGGGACCTATCGTGCTGGGCCTCTTGTGTGGGATCAGGGTGGGGGAGCTTCAACGCTTGAGCTGGGATCTAGTGAAGACTGATACGGAATCTCCATTCGTAACAATACCCCCTGATATGGCGAAGAAGCGCAATATACGAAACGTAGATATTGCTCCTAATGCAATAAAGTGGCTCTCGCTCGTCCCCAGACGAGAAGGGAAGATCGTAAACGTCTCGAACTACGAGAGCTATCGATTGAGATTCAACCGTTTATTGGAGTTGTCGAAATTCGGAAAGAAAAACGCTGATGGCGGGTGGGTATCAGATTGGAAAACCAACGCCATGCGGCACTCCTTCGGAAGTTATCACTACGCATTGCATGGCAATCCACTTGAGACTTCTAGGCAGTTAGGGCACAAAGCCAGTGACCAAGTTCTCTTCGATCATTACCGTGCTCTTGCGACCAAGGAGCAAGGTGAGGCATTTTTCTCTATTGAGCCTCTTGGATAAAATACAATATTGGTAGAGTTGTTTGAATGAGCAAAGAAACAGAAAGATTACTTGGGAAAATAGAAGCTAGATTAGAGAGCATAGACGAGCGTCTTGGAATGCTTCTGCTCAGCGCAAACGATCGAGACAAACAGGATGTCGAGAGCTTGCATATCAAGCAAGCAGAGTTCCAGAGAGCAGAGACGAATCTGATGAGCGAGCTGGATTATCTGGCATCGGAACATGCATCAGCTCTAGAGGCGGATATCGCGATTGAACAAGCGTGGCTTAGCCTCTTGGGGATCGAGCGACCATCCGATCAGCTTCATGATGGAGAATGGTGTGAGATCAACTTAAATTTCTGCGATTTAGCGAATAGATACAAAGACTCTTTGGGTAAAAACTACACTCACCGATACAATAAGCTGAGGCGACTTCTCCGAGGTAAAAAATATCAGATGCGATCTGGTAGTCCGTACAACAAGT
>PBMN01000065.1:0-17209 GCA_002722675.1 Opitutaceae bacterium | reverse complement strand
ACGTTCCAATCGGCCTCCGGAAATTCATCCATGGAGTTTCGTGTTCGCCCGCTGGTAAAAACGGCGTAATTATGATGCGTGAATATGCTCGGCATGTTCATGCGGAATACCATGGCTCCGGTCGCGAGCCACGTATTGCCAGGGCCATCGGGTTCCGGCCAACCAGCAATGCTCGGGGGAAAAATGACTTCGTATCCCAGTTGTTGCATGACGTCCTCCATGGCGTCTCGCGTTGGAAGCGGCACTCCCAGTTGTTTGGCCAAGCATACAAAGTAATCTCCGGCATCCTTGATTTGGGTGCTAACCACGGAATCTTCGTAAAACTCCTCGCTTAAGAATAAGTCTCTGAGGAATGGTCGAATTTCGTAGTCGTGTTCGTCGCGAAATTTATAGGCCAAGGCTTGCACAAGTTCCTTGGACGGGTTTGGCGAAGCGAAATATCTCCAAAGTTTCCAGCTGAGATGCTTTGCGCATCGGTCTGTGTCGAATATGATGTCGATCACGTCATCCCCATTGATGATCGGGTTGCCATTGGGCGTTTTCGTGTAACCGTAAAAAGGACCCTTGGTGCTCCGGTCTTGCTGACCCCGAAGTTGGTAAACGCTTGCGGGGGGAAGCGGTGGGTTCTGATCCCCTGCGGGATTGTTGTATCGGTTCTCATCGGGGAAGTAGCGAAAACCGTAATATTTTCGCCCAGTGAAGGCATCGGCAACTACAGCTACATCCTCCTCGGTGTACTCTGGATCGTCGGAGTACTCGCTCCCTATCCCCATAGCGAATAATTCCAGCAACTCACGACCAAAATTTTCGTTCACGTTGCCTCGTCTACTTTGGGCGAGATCGAGGGTCCGGATCATTCCGAGGGACCAGGACACATGGTTAACTAAGGTCTTGAAATTCCCGTAGTGACCTGGAGGCACGAGGCGTTCGTCCCCTTCGAAGGGAGCGTCTTCCCCGGCTACGTTGCCGGCGGCATGCTTGCGGAGCATTTCCGTGTAGCGGAACATGCCAATCCAGCGGAAGTACTGCCCGACAGTCGCGGAATCGACGGCGAAGTGGTCGATGAAAAACTTCAGGAGTTTTGCTGCGAGGGGCTGCCCCTGCATTAGTACTTTAAAATACCATTGAATGAAATCTCGACGGCGGATGCCCTGATTTGCATATGTCTCTCCATTCGGATCGACTTCCGATTGCATCCATTCGGGCCACGAAAGGCTTGACCAGTCCTCGCTTGCCTCCAGAAGCGAGTCGACTGCAGCTTCAATTCCTTGCTCTTTTCCGAGCTGATAAAAGGCTTCTTGTTCTTCGGGAGTTCCCCCGAAGCCGGCCCGTTGCAGCAAATGCGTCGCAGTACGGCGAGACCAGGATTCTTGAGGTAGAGGGTCTAGCATGATGATTCTTAGCTTTGAAAAGAGGTAGCGGGCATCAGGGGTGCATGTTTTTCCGAGCTGAGTAAAGGTTTAAAAGGTGTCTTGTCTTGTGGCGCATTCGCTGTGAGCAGCTTTGATTTTCCCTAATTTTAACGATCGCGGGGGTCTTAGCTTGTAATTGATGGCGAAAAACGGCCTACAGCCATATGACTCGGAGGATAAGGGCACTTCTTAAACCAATCTGTAAGGAAACATTGCAAAATGCGAATCTACACTAGGGATCTGCCGTTCCCTTGAAGTCTTACCCTCATCAATCAATAGCTTATTGAATCATTTTGTGTCGCAAAAAGTTGAACCTAATCGATCTGTATCCCAAAAGGGTGGTTGTTCATGCAGGAGATTTGGCCACAATTGAAGCATTGGGTGTCAGACGGGATCCCATTCGCCTTGGCCACAGTCGTGGAAGCATCGCGGCCATCGCCGCGGGGGGTGGGCTCGGTACTGGCCGTCCAGTCGGATGGCGACGCGTTTATCGGTTCGGTCAGTGCGGGTTGTGTTGAAAGTGAGGTGATCGAAGCGGCCAAAGCTTGCATGGCGGATGGGGAAGTTCGCTGGCTTTCATTTGGGCCGGACAGTGGTTTCCCTTGGGAGGTTTCGCTGTCCTGTGGGGGCCGTATTCGAGTGCGAATCGAGCCCTTTGCAGGACTCTCGGATCCGGATTTGGGAAAACAGCTCTCAAGCCTTTTGGATGCCCAGGACCGTGGTCTGCTGGTTAGCCATAATGGTCGCCACTTCCTGCTAGAACACGACGAAATTTGGGGAACTGAAAGATCGGTGGATTCTACAGGACTGATTGAGAGGGCAAAAGAGCATTATCGAAGGGCGGAAGGCACAATGGAGATCGAATGGGAGGGGTCGCGGGCTTTGTTGAGGGTTCTGAGTCGGCCGAAACGGTTGTTTGTCGTGGGAGCGGCTCACATCGCCATCCACTTGGTCGGGTTCGCTCAATCATTGGGGTTTGAGACGATCGTGATCGATCCAAGAGAATCGTATGCCAGGGAAGACCGATTCCCTAATCCACCTGATGCGCTGATCTGTGAATGGCCGAAGCACGCGTTGGAGAAATATTCGATAACAGGGTCTGATTGCCTTGCGGCGATGACGCACGATCCCAAAATCGATGATGAGGCTTTGAACGTTTTCCTGCGTAGTAATTCTGAATACATTGGGGCTTTGGGAAGTCGCAAGAGCCATGCCGCAAGACTGAAGCGATTGGGTAAGCTAGGGTTTAAAAATGGTTCCTTTAGCCGTATCCATGCTCCCATCGGTATAGACATAGGGAGTGAAACCCCAGCAGAAATCGCTCTAAGCGTAATGGCGGAAATCGTCAAAAAGAGTCACCAAAAACACAGCGCTATCAGGTGACTAAGTGCCATGAATATTGATCTAACGATTTGCGGGATTGTGCTCGCAGCGGGCTCGTCCAGGAGAATTGGGGCGATTAACAAGTTGCTGATGGAAGTGGGTGGTGAGACGATGGTTAAGCGTTCTGTTCGGCCTATCGTTGAGGCAAAGTTGGAATCCGTTGCAGTCGTAACGGGTTTTGAATACGAGAAGATCCAGTCCCTTTTGAACGGATACGAATTGAGATTCGTGTTCAATGAGCACTTCCTGGAAGGGATGGGAACATCTTTGGCAGTTGGAGTAGAGGCGATTTCTGCGATTGAGCCAGATGGCATCTTGGTCTCGTTGGGCGATTTGCCATACTTGCGGAAAGAATCAGTGCTCGCTGTGATGGAGAGATTTTGCAATCTGGGGGGAGAGAAGATCACCATTCCGGTCCACAGTGGAATCCCCGGGCACCCCATTGTTTTCCCTTTTCGTTATGCAGAGGAATTGAAAGCGCTGAAAGGGGATCAGGGTGCCAGACATCTGATTCGTCGCGAAGAAGACTCTGTCGCTAAGCTGGAACTCAATGATTTCGGAATCAAAAGAGACGTTGATTCTCCAAATTCGCTTTTGTTGTAAAGATCTTAAAATAACGAGTTATGCCTCAATTTGAGGGCGAGCTGGGTCGGGCCAGTCAATATGGTAAAACTTCCCGCGATCCTGGTCAGTCCTCTCGTAGGTGTGGGCTCCAAAGTAGTCCCGCTGTGCTTGTAGCAAATTAGCCGGCAGGCGTGCGCTACGGTAGCTGTCGTAATAGGCGAGCGAGGACATGAAAGTCGGGATCGGCACGCCGCTTACGGAGGCCGCTGCAACCACCTTGCGCCAGTTTGATTGGCACCGGTCTATTTCGCCCTTAAAATAGGGATCAAGTAGTAGATTCGCTAAGTTTGGATCGCGCTGATAGGCTTCGAAGATTTTTTGGAGGAAGGCGGCTCGAATGATGCAACCACCCCGCCAAATCATGGAGATGGTGCCAAAGTCCAATTTCCAATCATACTCCTTTTGAGCCGCTCGCATTAGCTGGAAACCTTGGGCATAGGAGCAGATCTTGGAGCAGTAGAGGGCGTCGTGGATGGCTTGGATAAAGGAATCCTTGTCTCCTTCGAAGGCATCGAAAACTGGATTGATGATTTCGGAGGCGGCCACTCGTTCTTCTTTAACCGCACTGAGACAACGTGCGAATACCGCTTCTGCGATTGATGGAGCGGCGATGCCCATGTCGAGCGCGTTAACCGAGGTCCATTTCCCGGTGCCTTTTTGGCCCGCTGTATCAAGCACGATATCAACAAACGGCTGTCCGGTGACAGGGTCATCCTGCCGCAGAATGTCTGTGGTGATTTCGATGAGGAACGAGTCGAGTAGGCCTTCGTTCCACTTACCGAACACTTCGCTCATCTGCTTGGGGTTCATGCCCAAGAGTTTCGACATCAGCGCGTAGGCTTCACAGATCATCTGCATGTCGCCGTACTCGATACCATTGTGCACCATTTTCACGTAGTGACCCGCACCATTCTCGCCGATGTAGGTGGTGCAAGTGACGCCACCTTCGACCGGTTTGCCAGGGGCAGCGCCTTCAATCGGCTTCCCTGTGTCCGCGTCGACCTTGGCTGCAATAGCCTCCCAGATTGGTTTGAGTTCGTTCCAAGCGGACTCCTTGCCACCGGGCATCAAAGAGGGACCGAAGCGGGCTCCCTCTTCCCCACCTGAAACGCCGGAACCAACGAACCTAAAACCTTTATCATTCAGCTCTTTTTCGCGACGTATAGTATCCGTCCAAAGCGCGTTCCCTCCATCTATGATAATGTCGTCCGGATCGAGAAGGGGAAGAAGGCTCGCGATCACAGCGTCGGTCGCTTTCCCGGCTTGGACCAGAATTATGATCTTTCGCGGACGTTTGATTGACTGAACGAAATCTTCGAGAGACTGGGCACCGTGTAGGCCACCGGGAGTATCCGGATGGGCCTCGACAAATGTGTCGGTCTTCGAAGCCGTGCGGTTATAGACCGAAATTCGAAAGCCGTGGTCGGCTATGTTGAGAGCTAGGTTTTGACCCATGACCGCTAGGCCGACGAGTCCTATATCAGATTGTGAATTTGACATCGATTGATTCAGATGAAGAGCGGCCATATAAGGGAGCCCTGTTATGGCCATCAAGCCTGAAACCCGTTTCTACCTGAATAGTTCACACACGTGTGTGAACCAGGTTTTAGTCGACGTCGAAAATTTTTGGAGAGGAAAATTTCTAGACTTTGCTAGGAAGCCAAGGAGCGATCATGTCTACGGTAGGGGTGAGGAGTTCCGGCTCGTTTCGGTTGTAGACCCAATTAATACAGATGATTGCACAAGTTGCCCCGATGATCGAGTACATAACGAGTCTAGGTAAGGTGCTGAGTGTCCTAAAGATAGAGTACGCGAATATAATCCCAATCACCCCCATCGCGTATGGGAACCACGGTTGGGTGTAGAGGGGTTGCAATGATTCAAATAGTCGTTCCACGTAGAGCATCTTGGTAAATCGATAGTTCTCCTGCGGGCGTAACGACCTTTAAATCCTCCGACTTAAGCGGCTATCGAGGAGTATTCTCTGTGCAGTTGACCCATTCTGCCGGACTGTCGAGATAGGCCTCCCTTTTCCAGATCGGAACGCGGGCTTTAGTCTGGTCAATGATGTAGCGATTCGCTTCGAAAGCTGCGTCACGATGAGCAGCGCTTACCCCAACCCAAACCGCAATTTCACCGATTTTCAGGCTCCCGATTCGGTGTACGCAAGCGGCGGCTTCGATGCTATAGCGTTCCTTCGCCTCTGATAAAATCCGCATTCCCTCTTTTTCAGCGAGAGGAATGTACGAGCTATACTCGAGACCGTTCACTGGTTTCCCGTCATTGTGATTCCGTACCAAACCCTCGAAAGAAACATAAGCTCCAGAAACGTCGCGGAGGATCTTTCTTCGCAGTGATTCTGGTTTGATCTCCTGGTCGGTAATTTGAAATTGCATAGACGGTACAGTGGGAGCGGCTGGATTTTATCCACCCGCAACCGGTGGAATAAACACGACTGTGTCCCCGTCTTTCAGGGAGTGGTCCCAATTAGCGAAATCCTCGTTGACCGCTACCTTGAGCGCGGATGGCTCAAGTGAGAATGAGTATTGGCGTTTCAGATCGGAATACAAAATCTCGGGGTTGGCCGCTTCGGTCTCAATCGTCTCAATTGAGGCACCGCGCTGCTCTTTGAGTAATGCGAAGTACTCGATCTGAATCTTCATTGGTAATAATCGAACTAACCTAATCTGCCTGGAACTCGCTTTTTCCGCCGCTCTTCTCCAAGAGTCGAATTCTTTCTATGATGATTCCTTTGGTAACGGATTTGCACATATCGTAGAGGGTCAGGGCGGCACCGCTTGCGGCACTGAGGGCTTCCATCTCCACTCCGGTTTTGGCATCGGTAGCGGCCTCAGTTTGAATTACTACTCGAGCGTCATCGAGTTTCCCAATAGTGACCTGACATTTAGTGAGAGGAAGCGGGTGGCAAAGGGGGATTAGATCGCTCGTTTTCTTTGCGGCTTGGATCCCTGCTAAAATTGCTGTGTGAAAGACGGGGCCTTTTTTGCTTTGGATCTCCTCGCCGTCGAATTTCGACATTACCTTGGGTGTCAGGAAGACGACAGCCTCCGCTCGGGCGACTCTTCGGGTGACACCTTTGTCCCCAACGTCAACCATTTGAGGCTGCTGACTCTCATTGAGGTGTGTGAAATCAGTCATTTGTGCTGGGTATAGTCAGTTGCGATCGATTGTCGAGGTCTCGGATCATTTCTGATGTTAGACACTCCATTTATAGAAACGGTGAGAGGATCCTTCTGGGAAAACCGATTCCGAACATGGCAGCTCTACGAATCCCTGAGTTTGGGCGACCGAGATGAAGTCACCAGATGTATTGAATGGAAGCGGCACTGCCCAAAGTTGACCGGTTTCGTCACAACTCAGTGATACCGGAAGGAAAAGGGTCAGGGGCGGGGCAAAGCTGAACTCGCCTCTTAACTTTACAATTTGGGGAGGGCAGGCCGATTTACCTGTGATTTCTGCTAGAGCTGGAAGCACGAATCGATGTAGGCAGGTAAAGCATGATACCGGATTTCCTGGGAGGGCGAAAACAAGGGTGCGTTTCCCATTCCGGTCCACGTATCCGAACCAAAGCGGTTTCCCCGGACGCTGACTAACCCATTGGAATGTTTTTCCTACGCCCACGCTTTCGAGAGCGGCGGGGAGGAAGTCTCGCTTCCCCCTCGAGACACCTCCGGCGAGTATTAGTATGTCGGTGTCTCGCAGGATTGATTGGACTGTTGTTTCGGTCTCCGCTAGATTGTCCAGAATATGATGTCTCGAAACGTTCTGATAACCTGCACTTTGAAGGGCAAATTGAAGAACGAGATCGTTTGACCGACGAATTTGATGAGGCAAGGGTGAGGCGCAAATGTCAACGAGCTCGTCGCCAGTAGTGACAATGGAAATACGAGGAATTTGGGAAACAAGCAATTGAGATTTGCCGATGGATGCTGCGATGGACAGCTCTTTGGCAGAGAGGGTACATCCCGGTTTCAAAAGAACATTCCCGGCAGGGCAATCGGAACCTAGAGGATGGATGCCGACGCCCTCGAAAAGCTCAACGCCATCGTTGAGCGTCGCGATTCCATCTTCGATTTTCAGATCCTCAATCTTGATGACGCAACTTGCATTTTCGGGCACTGGAGCCCCAGTCATGATCTCGACGCAGGAATCCAAGTTGTTCAATTCAATCCTGGGAGATCCCGCATAGGCAGTCCCGATTACTGGAAAACTTCTGAGGCCTCGAGCGACTGACTGGTAGCAAAGCGCAACCCCGTCAAAGGTGGAACGATTGAATGGAGGGAGGTTGCGATCTGATTGTAGCTGCTCTGCCAATACACGCCCGTTAGCATCCTCGATTTTTACGAGCTCGGATGAAAGGGGAGCCAATCGTTCGGAAATTTTTTGTTGTGCTGCTTCGACGGAAATCACGAGCATTTGATTGAGGATGTTTTCCCATTTGGCAAGGACAGGATGCGATATGGCGGAAAAGCCTTTTCAATCCCTAGCCAGATTGTATTCTCTCCTGAAGATGTCCGAACCGAGTTTCATATATGTGTCAGGTCCAGATGACTTCTTAGCCCTTCGAGCTGCGTCAGCGGCATGGAGGGAGATGGTTGCCACTGTTGACGACGACTTTTCCCAAGAAGTTATTAGTGGACACGCCGGGAAGGTCGAGGATGTGGAGCAGATTGTGAATCGCGTGAGGGAGGCGACGCAGACATTGGGATTGTTTGGAGGGAGGCGAGTGATCTGGCTCAAGAGCTGCTCGTTTTTGGCGGACAATCTATTGGGGCGAGCAGAAGGAACGCAAAAAGCGTGTGACGATTTGAGGGAGATACTGGAGGTGACAACCCCAGATGAGGTCGGTGTACTGATTTCTGCTTCCCCAGTGGATCGCCGAAAGCGGTTTGCCAAGTGGCTCGAGAAAGAGGGAGAGCACGTAGCTTCGGGGGGAGTAGATTCCAAGGGAAACGGTTCAGATACACTTTTGGCAATTTTAGAGGAAGAGTGCGAATCTCTGGGAGTCTCGATGAAGCGGAGCACCCAAGAAATTCTTCTTAACAAGGTGAACGCCAATGCCCGTCTCCTCTTGGAGGAGACTCGCAAGCTGGCGACCTATCTAGGTGAGGAGGGGAGCGAGATTACGGCGAAGCTTATCGAAGAGCTCGTCCCCAATTTTGGCGAAGGTGACTTTTTCGAAACGACTGAAGCGTTTTTTTCCCGAAATCTGAAATGGACTTTGGAAGCGTTGCGTCGTCACTTTTTCGCGGGTTACGACGCACGGCCGGTGATTGCCTCGCTGCAGAATCGCAATCGGTTGCTGATTCAGTTGAAAGCCCTCATCGACGGAGGGGAGATCCATATTGGCGGACGAGGGATATCGAAACCCGGATTCGAACAGGCGGCCGCAAAATACAAAGACCGTTTCAATGGGCTTTCGGACAAAAGCAACTTTAACGTTTTTACACAAAACCTGTGGTACATGGGTAAGCTGGTCGGTGAGCGGCAACTGCCGACATTGAAGAGGCTGATCGACCACCAAGGGGAGTTTATTAAAGCATTTGAGGAGATAGTTGAGCGTCCAAACGAGCAGGAAGAAGCGCTTCGCAACATGGCGATTCGTTGCCTCGCGTAAAATCCAGCCCGAGAGCCAAGGTGCTTACGGAAGAGAATTGATTCGTTTGGAATAAAGTTGCGCCTTCCAATTGGAGCCCGTTTTTCTTTCTCACCTATGCGGATCTGCCTATTCACCGATAGCTTCCTACCCTACATTTCGGGGGTCAGTTCTGCGGTTATCAATCAGGCGAATGAACTCGCCACCCGCGGGCATGAAGTAAGCATCTTCCACCCGAGGGCGAAAAAGGAAGATCGAAAGGAGGGGATTCCCGGACTTGATTCCCGAGTAAAGACTTTCGGGCTGCCCTTCTCCGTTCCCATTCCCAACATCCCTAAGCTGCGATTTTCGATACCTCAGTTCCTGTTCACTTATTGGCGTCTTAAGATCGCTTCTCCAGATGTGATCCATGTTCATACTGAGTTCGGTTGCGGAATCGAAGGCATGTTTTTAGGACGCTGGAAAAAGGTGCCGGTAGTAGGAACATTCCATACCTTCTTCGCTGAGCCGGAGTATCTAAAGCAATTTCATCTTCCAAACTTTTCCTTTACTCGAAAAGCGATGTGGAAGTATTCGGTAACTTTCTACAATTACTGTAGTCATGTGGTTAGCCCGTCGAAATCGGTTCGGGACAATCTTGTTCAAAGAGGCTTGAAGACCAAGGTGACCCTGCTTTCGAACGGGATTGACCCCATTAAGTTCAGACCGAAAGAGGAGATTGAAGCTTTTCGCCAATCTTTGGGCATCGACGATTTCGCTTTCATCTATGTTGGGCGAATATCGCCAGAGAAGTCTTTGGGAGTTCTCCTTGGGGCATTCTATCGCGTAACACGGGTTAATCCGGATGTTAAACTCGTCATCGTCGGAGCTGGACCCTCCGACTCGGAGATCGATGAAAAGGTGGCGGAGTTCGGGATTGAGAAAGCGGTCGTTCGGACGGGTCGCATTGAACGGGATATCTTGATGAAAGAAAACTATCTGTTACTTGGAGATGTCTTTGTGACGGCGAGTAAAACAGAGAATCAGCCCGTGAGTCTGCTGGAAGCGATGGCCTTCGGGTTGCCCATGATTGGCCCAAGGGCCAAGGGAATTCCTGAGCTTGTTGAGGACGGAAATGACGGATTGATTTTCGAGCCGGACGACGAGCAAGACATGGCAGATTCTATGATCAAGCTTATGAAAGACAAACACTTGAGAAGCGAAATGAGCCAGGCGGCTACAGATAATGCAAGCGACCATAGTATGGGAAAAACCGGTAGCAAGCTAGAGCAACTGTACCGCGATGCGATTGGTTAGAAAAGGCATATGTATCTGTAATAAAGATACGTAAAAATCACTGCAAAAAACTCTAGGAATTCGCGTATCCGAGTCGGGCTCTAACAAGGGCAACTTGAGGAAGCCCTTGAACGCGCTCCAAAATGGCCAGGGAACTCTGTGGAATCTTAGGAGCCTGAACAGTTAGACTTTTGATTTTGTCTCCCCCGTCGTCGCTGCCCCATTTCCAGTCGTATCCTTGAGGTGGCGGATACGAGTCTATCCCCTCAGTCCGGTCCGAACCTAAAAACCGAAAGAGTTTGCCGGTCCACTCGATGGGTTTCTGGACGAGATCTTCATAGCGTATCCAAAAATTTGAATTACCATCATCTGGGAACCGATCCAATAGATTCGCGTATACCGGGGCCCAATAATCGTTGGCTAACCAATTATCTACGTATTTTGGAGCCCAAAGCTCCGCTTTACGAAAGACCATTTTGCGCAGCGAGGCTGTCGTCGTGTGAACGTCGCGAGCGAGAATGACACGCTTCACCCTGGAAACGTTGGGTAGCTTCGGATACCGCTTTGTCTCATTGAACCAGGCGGGACGTTTGAGAACGACAATTCTTTCGTCACAAAGAGAAGCGATTTCGGAGGCGGCGGTTGCCGACTGGAATTTCTGAAAATTGGTCTCCGGAAGGCTTGAGATATCGGGCGCTGCCGCCATGAGCGCTTTTAGCAAGGTGGAGCCCGAGCGCATTACGCTCAACTCCAATGCGATCGTTCTTTCTGATGGCTCTTTATTCGAGGACGTCATTACTGCCACGCATGCAAGGAAGCCGAGGGCTCATCCACAACAAGAAAATGCTTTAAATTCTCGAGGCGCTACTCAGGGTGTTCGTTTCTTATGCCGCAAAAAAATCCAGTTATAAAGAACGTACTCGCGGATCGCTATGCTTCCGGAGCGATGAAAAAAATTTGGTCCGCTGAAGGCCGGGTTGTGATCGAGCGCGACTATTGGATCGCAGTATTGAAGGCTCAGAGAGAATTGGGGCTTAAAATCCCGCTTAAGGCGATCAAGGTTTATGAGTCGGTAAAAAACAAGGTGAACCTGGCGTCTATCGATCGGCGAGAGCGTAAGGTGCTACATGATGTGAAGGCGCGCATTGAAGAGTTTTCATCGTTGGCGGGATACGAGTACGCTCACTTAGGAATGACTAGTCGGGACCTCACTGAAAACGTTGAGCAGCTGCAGGTCATACGTTCGTTGAGACTGACCCGGCTCAAGGCAGTCGCGTGCTTGAATCGGCTCGCCGAAAGAGCGGTTGAGTTTAGGAATATGATGATTACGGCCCGCACGCACAATGTACCTGCCCAGGCGAGTACGTTGGGGAAGCGTTTCGCGATGGCCGGTCAGGAGCTTTTGGTTGGGATTGACCGACTCAATGACCTCACGGAACGTTACCCCGCTCGAGGGCTTAAAGGAGCTGTGGGCACCCAGTTGGATCAACAGACGCTATTTGAAGGGGATGCGAGCAAAGTTGCGGCCCTAGAGGAGAAAATTGTTAGGCATCTTGGTTTCGGAGAAGTCCTCTCAAATGTTGGGCAGGTTTATCCACGTAGTGTTGATCTAGATACGGTTACGGCATTGGAACAGTTGGCATCTTCAGCGATCAATATGACCACGACTGTCCGGCTCATGGCAGGGCAAGGTCTGATGAGCGAGGGATTTTCGAAAGGTCAAGTCGGTTCCTCAGTAATGCCTCACAAGGTGAATTGCAGGACGAGTGAGCGTATCCACGGATTTGGGACAATTTTGAAAGGATACGCTGCGATGGCTTCAGGTTTGACCGGAGGCCAGTGGAACGAGGGCGATGTTTCTTGTTCGGTTGTACGCCGCGTAATGCTTCCAGATTCCTTTTTCGCCATAGACGGCCTATTGGAGGCCTTCTTGACTATTCTGGGTCAGATGCAAGTATTTGAGAAAGCGATCGAATCGGAGAATGCGGTGCAGTTGCCGTTCCTGGCCACGACCACGATTTTAATGGAGTCGGTAAAGGCAGGTGCCGGCCGCGAGGGGGCCCACTTGGCGATCAAGGAAAACGCGCTTGCGGCGAGTAAGGAGATTCGTGAAGGCCGACCTGGGGATGCGGATCTCCTTGGCAGACTTGCTGGCGACGAAAGGATTCCACTTTCGTTGATGCAGCTTGAGAAGCTCGTCTCTCAATCGAAACGATTCGTGGGAGCCGCTCCCAAACAAGTGGACCAATTCAAACGCGACGCAGCGAAGTGGGTAAAGCGATTCCCCGATTCCAAACAAGTAAAGCCAGGGAAGATGCTTTAAAGAGAATCTAGAATTGGCTGGTCCTAGCTGCAGTCTCAGTCAAGGTGGGTAACGATTTCGCATTTAACTGAGTTTGCTAAAAAGCACTCCTCATGGGCTTTGTGGTGTAGCTTTTCCAACTGCTCGCGAGTTGGGTTGATTCCCTCTGCGAACTGAATTTCCGGATATAGGTCTACGCGACTGATGGCCATTTTGCCTTCAGCGTTTTTACAAAGGTGGCCAATGGCGTTGTCCTCGTACTTTTCAACGGTCAATTTTTGGAAAGAGGCAAGGGCTAAAAAAGTAAGCAGATGACAACTGGATAGCGAAGCGACGAATGCCTGTTCAGGATCGACGCAATCGGGATCACCAAGGTATTGAGTCGCGGCAGACACCTCGAGTTTTGCCCCTTTTTCAAACGTCCATGTGTGGTTACGGGAATAGTTCTTATAACCGAAATCGACTTCGTTTCGATTCCATACGAGATTAGCCTTATGTTCTGACATTAGTAGAAAATTAGGGCGGCTTTTTAGATATGCAAGGCAATCGATTTCCGAGAATCGACTCCTTTTTCCGCCGAAATCGTCGATTGGGGAAAACGACCGATCTATTATAACATGTCTAAAAAGCGGTCGAAGCGATTGAAGTGGAAGAAAACGAGTGGGGCAGCTAGTGATAAAGGTCCTGAGTCGGACCCGTAAAACCAGCCTAAGCGTCGACGGAATAGGCTGTGTTTACAAAAGTGGCGCTCGTAGACTAGCTCTCGCTGCTGGATCCAGAATTTGTCAAAGTGACTACACACTCAAGGTGCTTTGTTTGCGGAAACAGGTCAAAGGGCTGGACTTCCTCAACATTGTATCCCCTATCGGTCAGAATTTGGAGGTCGCGCATTTGAGTAGCCGGATTGCAAGAGACATAGACGATTTTCTGTGGTCCGAAAGCGATGAGCTGGTTTAGGAATTCCTCGCTGGACCCCTTGCGGGGCGGATCGATGATTACAGAAGAGTCGCTTCCGCTAAAATCGATTTGGCTGAAAATCGATGCTGCATCGCCCAGCACGAATCGGGTGTTTTTGATATCGTTCGCTTTCGCGTTTTCAATAGCGTATTGAACTGAGAATTCAGATACCTCGATTCCGACGGCCTGCTCAAAGTGCGAAGCCGCTGAGAGGCAAAACAGGCCGCTGCCACAATAGGCGTCTACTAAATTGCGGATTCCACTCTCTGAAGCCTTGCGACCTACATATTGAGTGAAGCTTTCCAGAATGCTGGGATTGTTTTGGAAAAACTCACCGGCAGGGAATGAGAAGACGAGTTCTCCTACCTTTTCGCGGATAATCTCCTTGGGATTCGTAGTTACTCCATAGAGATGTTCTCGGATAAGCAACGTGGCTCCCTTTTTGTAGGGATTTCTTATCTGGTTTCGACGCACTTCCAAACGCGCTTTTGCCAGTTGCTCGTTCATTTCGTCTGAAACAAGGGGGCAGCGTTCAATCTCCACGTAACTCGATCGAGAGCCTTGCCTCAGAAAACCAATTTGTAAGGGGCGGTCCTTCTTTGGTTTAGGGAAATGAGGAGTCAACTTAGACCGATAGCCATATTGCTGCGGCGAGGGAACTGCCGGGAGCACCTCCGCTTCGATGCGGGCCATGTGCCAGAGAAGCTCTTTTACCTGACGCGTTTTCCATTCGAGTTGAGCTTCGTAAGCAAAGTGCTGATACTGGCATCCGCCGCATTGACCAAACACCGGACAAGGGGCTTCGATGCGGTCATGAGATGGTTTCAGCACCGACACGAGATCCGCTTCGGAGAAGTTCTTTTCGTTTCGGTAGACTCGAGCTCGGATCTTTTCTCCGGGCAATGCGTATCGAACCATGACGACCCAGTCATTGTGGCGACCCAGCCCTTGGCCCATGTTGGTGAGGGTCTCTACATCCAGCTCGATCTTCTCATGGTAAGAGTATGGGTCAGGCTTGAATCCTCTGGGAATTCGGGAAGCATACGATTCGCCTTCGTTCATTGTCCTGAAACGAAGTACGTCTCCTTCGGAGATGGCAAGATTTCTGAAAAGAGAGGACTGAATTGACTTCGGAGGACAGGTGCTGTTCGAGTGGTCTAAGTAGTCATGAGCATACAAGAGAAGAGGGATCAGATTGTGGAAGAGCTAATGCCGTTCGAAGACCATTTCGAACGCTTTGCGTACGTAATAGATAGGGCGAAGGGGCATCCCCCGCTGGCAGACGAGTACAAGATCGACACTTTCCTGATTGAGGGGTGTTTGTCGCAGCTTTGGATCCTTCCGGAGTTTAAGGAGGAAAAATGCTATTTTCACACGGATTCTGACGCTGCGATAACGAAAGGGACGGCGGCATTGCTGTGCGAGCTCTACAGTGGAGAAACTCCAGAAGACGTGCTTTCGATGGAGCCAGGTTTTCTAGCTGACGTGGGGATCACGCAACACTTGTCACCTAACCGGCGAAATGGCCTTACCAATGTCAGGAAAAAGATCAAAGCCTACGCGGAGCTTTGCTTGAGAAACCGCTAACCGTCGGACCGTGCCGTCGAGCTACAGCTGGAGCCGAGTCACGATATCAGATACATTGGGTCGCGGTCGCTCTTTTGGCGTTTCCGTTTCGCTTCCGATGTAAATGAATCCGAGGATGTCCTCGATCGTTGCTATACCAAGGTACTCCTTTACTCTGTCGTTGTAAGCGAACCACTCGGTGAGCCATTGACTGCGGTAGCCTAGCGCGCTCGAGGCAATCAGAATATTCTGGCAGACAGCTGCTCCAGACAGGAGTTGCTCGGATCGTGGGGCTTTTTTTGACGCAGTGTATGACGATACGATGAGGAGTAGAGGAGCGGTCTTGGCTTCTTTCGAATTGGTTTTATTAAGACTGGCAGGGTCACCCTCATGAAGTTCGGGTAGCTTGGCATGAAGAGTGTCCTGATTGGCCCGATCCACAACTTGAATCCGCCAGGGGCAAATGCCCTTGTGGTCCGGGACCCGTGTTGCGCAAATCAAAATCTTTTCAAGTTCCTCTTCCGTCGGGCCAGGATCAATGAGTTTACCGGCGAGCAGCGAGCGGCGGCTCATAAGTAACTCTATCGTATCGGGGCTGTTTTTCATGTGAATTATCTTGTAACAGGTGGCCGCGTTATGGCTACAAAAAACAGCCGGTTTAGATGATGAAATATATGATGCAGCCAATCGAAAGTGTTTCGTGGTCTTGCAGTCTGAAAATGATCAGGTATTTTTGGATCTGAAATGGAAGAGCCTGAACAACATAGACTATTTATGCGAGAGGCGATACGCGAGGCGTCCTTGTCAGTTGTGAGTGAGACTTGGCCAAATCCGAGGGTAGGCGCAATCATCGTTGAGGAAGGCTTGGTCGTCTCCAGAGGACGTTTTCGGGAAGATGGGGGGCCTCACGCAGAGCGGGAGGCACTGGCAAATCTCGGAAGATCGCCGGGAACGAATGCAACGCTGTATGTGACCATGGAACCTTGTTCAACCCATGGAAGGACAGGGGCGTGCACCGATGCGATTATAGAGGCTGGAATCAAAAACGTTGTGATAGGAACGCTGGATCCCACTCATTCACACCGAGGTGCGGGGTTGGCGGTACTGCGTAAAGCCGGACTTAATGTGGTTTCCGATGTTTTGAAAGAGGATTGCGAATCGATTAATCCAGGGTTTGAAGGTAGAGAAACTTCCGAGTCATAGTGAAAGACAGAAGCACAAGACCGATTGCTTGGGTAGCGATTAAACTGATACGCATCTATCAATTGTTTCTGTCGCCGATTAAATATGTGTTGTTTGGACCGAATTCAGGGTGCCGCTACCAGCCGACCTGCTCCCAGTATGCGATCGAATGTTTTCGAGAAATGCCGTCGCGGAAAGCGCTCTTTTATTCACTGAGGCGAATTTTAAGGTGTCATCCTTGGGGAGGCTCCGGCTACGATCCGGTCCCAAGAGAAGCTCGATCGGAAAATATCGACAGAAATAAACCTGCTATCTAGCGGTGCTTGAACTTCGCTGAAAACCGAAGTTGTAGTTAGCGACTGATCTCTGATGAATTCAATAATTGAGAACAGGTGCAAGTGGATAAAAAACATCAAAAGATGCAATCGTTTATTTGTATCAGAAAGCGTTCTTCCACATCATTGACTCAAGTGGATGGGGGGAGCGGGTGTTGTATTTGGCGGATCCCTTTTTGTTGTACATGGTTTCTACGTCTCCTTGTACATCGAAGTAAATGAGTTGGCCGATAGGCATGCCGGCGTACACCCGAACGGGCTGGGAAACTGAGATTTCCAAGGTCCAGTGATTGCAGAAGCCGACATCTCCTTTGCCGGCCGTAGCATGTATGTCGATACCGAGCCGTCCAACGCTCGATTTGCCTTCAAGAAAAGGAACGTGTTTGTGAGATTCTGTGTACTCAAGAGTCGAACCCAGATAGGTGGTGCCGGGGCTAAGGACGAAGCCCTCCTCGCCAATTTCGAAGTGCTCGACTTTGTTGTGAGCCTTCGCATCGAGAATCTCTGAAAGATAGGTCGCCAGGTGCTTGCTCAAATGAACATCGTAGCTGTTGGT
>PBMN01000064.1:0-18104 GCA_002722675.1 Opitutaceae bacterium | reverse complement strand
GTGATGACCAAAGCAATGTACACAAGAGTGCTCGGAATCCTTGGAGCCAACAGAGCGCGACGGCCCGATGTGCCGCAAAAGCCGCTCGTAAAACGCGGCCCGGCGGGCAGTCGCCCGTTACCTAACAAGGCTAAAAAAAGCTTCTGAGTTTTGCACCCCGCACGCATGAAAGGTTTTTTGAAGATAGCAGTCACCAGTCCTTCTCCACTTTTCCCGCATTGGCTTTTGCCCGCTGCTCTTGTCGAAATTGCTGACTACCCATTTCTTCCATGAGCACATCTTCCACTGAAAAGTTGGGAATTGGAAGTGGCTGCATAAGGGAGTCCTCCCGGAATTCCCCTTTCATTGGAAGCGATGAGGCGACTGCTTCCCCCGGATCCGTATCCATATACTCCTCCCAATCTTCATCATCCCACTCTCCTTCGCCCTCATCATCTCTATTCGAGGCAAACAGATCTAATATTTCCTGAAGCCGGTCTATCGCTACGGACTGGCGTACCCGAGCTGCCGACCAGTAATGCCATTGGGAAAGCAGTTCTTCCGCCTCCAGTTGCCCTCCCACCGCCTTTCCCATTAGTTCCAATGGACGCTTGAGAATGGTCTCCAACCCCTTCCCGTCACTTGCTTGGGCCACCGCACTGGCTATCGAAAACTCATTGTCTAGCTCAATCATGTAGCGTTCGATCGCCTGTCCCTCGGAGCGGTGTCGCTTTTGACTTTGCTCAAACTGATCCGCATAAGTCGACGCGTTTTCGGGCGGTTCTTGAAGATCGCGTGAAGGCGACCTAACATTCCGGCTCGCAGGCCGTCGCTGTATGTCGATACTCTCCACATTTCGCCTTAACTCTGTCTGGCCTGCTAAAAGCGTTCGAATCCTATCGAGGAGCGCCTCAATTTTCTCATCTCTTTCTTGCTCCTTCTTTTCTTCCTCAGCCACCCGCTTTTCCAACACCTCCATCATTACCGCGAGAGAGTCGAGTCGCATGCTGGCTCTTTTGAATCCCGGGCGTATTCGGGCTGCTTGGAACAATAGATTCTGGGCAAAAAGGGCAGACGAAAGCGCTTCCCTCGGAGAGCTCTCCCCCAATACTTCGGCCTGACGAAAATTCGCCAGAGCCTGATTGAAAAGCGCGGCGGCGAGATTCACGGGAGAATCGCCTTGCCTCTCCATCTGGAAGGCCAGTTCTCCAAAAGCGACCCCTGCGTCATTGAATTTCCCATCTTCCAACCAGTCCAGCGCTGTTTCGAAACTCGCCGACTCTAGCTCTTCTTGCCCACTAGCGGGCTCACTGACAAGAGAAGCTCCTAGCAAAAGTGCCAAACTTAACGTCCCCTTTCCTCGATTCGCCAAACCGGAAGCCCAAAGCGACAAAATGAAAGCGATCGGTAAAATCAGAAAAGAGGCCTCTTTATACACCACGTATCCCGTATCGCCATCAGATCGAATCGACTCCTTTTCCTCCGCAAAGGTCTCGTAGATCTCCCCCAAGTGGAAGGGCAAAGTCCCCACGTTGGTGAACTCGCCTTCCGGCGTTTTTTGAGCCAGACCAGCCAACTCGCTATCTTGGAGCTTTGTATATACGACTTGTCCTTCGTGCTTCAATGAAATGCTTTCACCTTCCTCATTTAGTATCGGAATTCTGGATCCCGATACGGAATCTCCAACCCCCACCACGAGTAGGAATACGCCACTCTCCTTCAAGCGCTCCGCAACTTTATCAATACCCGGACCATGGTCCTCACCATCGGTCAACACAATCAAATCCTGAAATCCACGCCTCTCCGGATCCAGCACCTGGTCAACTGATTTCTCGATCGCCGAAAGCAGCAGAGTGCCACCGAACTCTACACTTCGTGGCTGGACTTGAGAAAGCATGTAGCGAACAAAATCGTAGTCCGAAGTTAGCGGGCAAATAATCGAGGAACTACCGGCATAGATGACTAGACCAACCTCTTCCCCTACAAACCCATCCAGGCAATCCCGGATCCCTTGTTTAGCCGCTTCCAGTCGCGTAGGATCGGTATCTTGGGCGAGCATGCTTCGCGACACATCCAAAACGAAGACTACATCCCGACCGGACTGCGAAATAGAGAATCGCGTGGGATTGTACCCCGGTCGGGCGAGCGAAAAAATGATTAGAATAAATACGCCCAGCCAGATCCAATCACGACGTTCTACCGCCACTTCTCCAGAGTGACCCAACTTCGCTCTGGCATCGTGGCACTTCTTCTTTGCCCGATTCAGAAGCCACCACAATGGCCACACTCCAGTAAGCGCCAATAGAAACCAGGGCCATTGAAATACGATGTCCTTCATGAAGCGACCCTCAGCCAAGTGGTTTGCAGTATCATACGGCCACACAAAATTAGAAGCGCCACTGTCAATGGCAGCCAATACCATTCTGAAACGATCTCAAAGGAACGCGTTTCTATACTCGAGCGCTCTAGGGAATCAATTTCCTCGTATATCGATTTTAGAGACTCATAGCTGGTCGCTCGCCTGAAGACTCCACCGGTTTCATCGCTGATCCGTTTAAGCACTAAATCTGCGGTAGAGAATTCAGATTCATCAAAGGCGATGTCGATGCCTTGGGCCCCACCCTCATCCCCAAGGCTAATCGTATAGACGCGGATCCCCCACTGCTTAGCCAGCCCAGCCGCTTCAAGGGGCAAGTGATTCCCAGAGTTATTTTCTCCATCTGTAAGCAGAACCACAATTCGACTCTCGATCTCTGCGAGCTTGCGAGAGGCATTCAACGACTTCAGTTCGTCCAAATTCTTCAATCTAGCGCAAGCGAGGGTCAACGCGTCCCCATAAGCGGTACCATCTTCATTGGGTCGATCCTGTATCTCTAAGTTCCCTACAATTTGGGCCAAGGCTTTGTGCCCAAAAGTCAATGGACTGCGCGTATCCGCATACCGGGCAAAGCTGATCAGTCCAATCAGATCACTCGACCGCCCCGTCAGGCGCTCCCCTTCCCCCAGAATGAACTGCTCCAGCAATTCCTTCGCAATCTCCATTCTAGTCATGCTCCCTCCGCCGGGAAGGTCGATCGCCCGATCCATGCTGCTCGACACATCTACGAGCAGTTCAATCGCGATTCCCTCCGCTTCCTCAATCGATTCACTCGATCCGGCTTGCGGTCTCGCCAAAGCAATCAGCAGCCCTCCGTAGAAGAGAAGTTCCAACGCGGTAAGCAGCCACAGGTAGCGAGCCCGTCCCTTCTTTAAGTTTGCCCATTGTCCGAGTGAGGCAACCGTCAAACCTATGGAAGATGATTTCCGCAATGCGACCCAAGCCGCCAATGGAAATACAAGCAGAACCCATGGATAAGCGAAACTCATCGAGAAAACTCCTTCCGCAAACGGTCTGTCAACTCATCTATACTTCCATTCTTTGAATACAGTATTCGTTCAAAAAACTCAATGAGTGAAGGCGAGCAGACCGACGAATAGTCACGCAAAAAAAGCTCCATGTCGCTCATGGGCCGTTTTCCACTCTCCAGCTTCGCCAACAAGCCCTCCACCGCTTCAATCAACGGTGACCTCTCCGCGTCCTCAAGTCTATCTACACGAGCGTTTCTCCTCCACCTCAGAAAAGCGCCCAAAGCAACACCCGCTAACGCCACCAGAACGGAAATCCACCTACTTCTTTCTTTTTTTGCTGACTGATCTACCAGTAACTCTGGCGCATTTGAATCGCTTTCGACACCAAATCCTTGAGAGGTAATGACAGCCGTTTCCAAGGGAATCGGATCACTATTAGAATTCGATTCACTCTTTAAGCTTCCCCCGTCGAGAGCGACACTGCCCGATCGACTAATCTGGTATAAAACCATCCACTTTTGTTCGTATTCGCCGTCCTCAGACTTCCTCACTGGAAACGGCTGGGTTTCAAGGAAACGAGCGGATCTGTGTCGGGGCTCTTGCAACGCATACCGTGCATAGGAGCTAAACCGGATAGACACCTCTAACTCAACCAAATCGCCAGGGTAGAAATCCCGTTCTCGATCCAATTGAATCGAGACGGATTCTGATCCCAGTGCGACCCATCCGAATTCCGATACGACGAAAATCAGCCCAATCAGTATCTGAGTTCTAGTTAATGTATTCAATTTGAACTGTATTCAGCCTCCAGACTCCCCAGCTACCATTCGTTGCCTCGATTTGAAAAACGCCGCTAAGACTGAGACGCAATCGTCGCCTACTTTTAGACCGATAAGATCAACTCCACAATCGAGCATTTGCTCTCTAATCCGGAAGTTCTTGGGATTGGGTTTCCCTACTCCCGTCCCAAAATCAACCACACGCGCCTCTCCCGATTCCGCATCCCTCACTCGGGCCAAGCCCACGTCCGGAGTCTCCAGCTCAAAAGGCTCTATTAAATTGACTGCTATCACGTCATGCCGAAATCCCGCTGCTTGAAGATCGATTTCGTATTCACTCGCATAGTAATCTGAAACCACAAAGGCTACCGAACGCTTTCTTGCCATATGCCCGAAGGCATCTAGAGCGACATCGATACGCGTACCTGTTCCTTTTGGCTCGTACGAGTTAAGCGCATCCAGGATTCGTATACTTTGTTGACGCCCTTTCGCTGGAGAGACCACGAGCTCGACTTGATCTGTAAAGAGGATAAGACCGACTCGGTCATTATTGGACAGGGCCGCCAACGTCAAGAGCGCGCAAAATTCAGATACCGTTTTTCGTTTTGCCCCATTCCGGTCACTCAACGTAGACGCGGACAGGTCGACCAAAAGAAAGAAGAACTGCTCACGTTCTTCTATGTAGCGTTTTACATGCGGAACTCTGGTGCGGGCGGTCACCTTCCAGTCCATTGCCCGAACATCGTCGCCTGGGACGTAAGGACGAACGTCTTCAAATTCGATTCCCCGCCCTTTAAATACACTGCGGTACTCTCCAGCTAAAACGTGTTCAACCGGACGGCGACATTTCAACTCGAGCAAATTGAGCCGACTGTCATCGTTAAGACTCATTCCTCAACAATTGGAACGTTTTCCAGAATCTGGATAATCAAGTCATCCGAACTCAGACCTTCCGCCTCTGCCCGGTATGAAAGGGCGATTCGGTGCCTCAAAATATCCCCCGCCACATCCTTGATATCCTGGGGAACCGTGAACTCCCGTTGGTTGAGAAGGGCGTAGCCGCGAGCGACCAATGACAAGTAGATAGTGGCCCGAGGAGAAGCTCCAAATCGCATATAACGGGCAATATCGAGTCCGTAGCTTTCAGGATTACGCGTGGCATCCACGACACGCAAAATATAGCGTTCCACTTTCTCATCGATGTAAACCTTGTCTAGCAAGGTCCGCATATCGAGGATTTCGTTGAGGTGAATGACAGGATCAACGGAAATCTTCGGAACGGAACGGGCCATACGTCGCATAACCTGATGCTCCTCATCCATACTGGGATAGCCAACCTTAAGCTTAAACATGAACCGGTCGACTTGTGCTTCTGGGAGTGCATAGGTGCCCTCTTGCTCGATCGGATTTTGAGTCGCCAGCACCAGAAAGGGATGAGGCAAAGGAAAGGTCTCTTTCCCCAAGGTTACTTGCTTTTCCTGCATAGACTCAAGCAAGGCACTCTGCACCTTGGCAGGGGCTCGATTGATTTCGTCGGCTAGTACCAAATTAGCGAATACAGGTCCCTTTTCGGCCGAAAAACTGTGCTCCTTAGGATCGTAGACGAGACTCCCAATCAGATCGCTCGGCAGCAGATCAGGCGTGAACTGGACGCGGCTAAAAGTCGCTTCCATAGAGCGGGCCAAGGTGGTGATGGCGAGTGTCTTGGCGACTCCGGGGACTCCCTCGATCAGAACATGCCCATCACAAAGCAAGGCGAGTAGCAAACGCTCAATCAATGTCTCTTGCCCGACTATCACTTGCGATAAGCAATTGCGTACATTGTCCAGCTTTGCGCAGGAATCCTCGATCAAAGTCTTCATAGATGAGTTTTACGAATACCTAAGCATTCGAAAACGAACGGAAAGGTCAACTGCACGAAACCACCTGCGAAATCTTGTTTACCGATCATTGAGGCCCCAAAACAGGCCGAATCTACAATGAACGACCCCGACCCTGTGCAACAGTCGCCGGTGCTCTGCAGTAAAATCGACAAGCACTTTTGGCTAAAAGAAGAGAGTGTCCAATAAACCAAAAGCTAGGGCTGTCGATCCCTGGTCAGCCACATTCGTTCGTCCTATTTCGGCTGCTTAAGGTTTCTGCCGTGAGCTTAGTCGAACGGAAAGGCAGCCCTAACTCGCCGCTTCATATTTGTTATATGTTGGCACTCCCTTCGGAACATACTATCCACAACAGCGATCGATCCACTAACCCGAGATAGTCGCCATTAATCGAACCGGCCGAACTAATTCTTCCTGGCAGGGAACGAAGCGTAGAATTCTTCTTCGCTTAACTTTCCATTTTCGTCTGTATCATGTCTGCCGAAGGCTTTCGCTTGCCGGGCAGCTACCTTTTCCTCATTAAACTCCCTATTGTTTTTCTGAGCAGATTTTTTGCCCGAAGCCAACTTAACGGCGACATACTCTTCTTTATTAAGGCTTTTGTCACCATTGGCATCCCCTTCCGCGAATTGCTTTTGCTGGAACTTGGTAGCAGAAAATCCGGTGGCGAAACCGAAGACGAGCGCTGCGAATACAGCGAGTAAGGCATGATTCTTTTTCATATTCTTAATACCGATTGGGCACCATCGATTTATTCGACGAGCGACAAATGAAAATGAACTCGATTTCCACCAATCTATCAATATAAAAACCTTGATTCCGGATAAACGGGATCCTTTGTTCGCTTGCTTAGCAAGACCAAATAAAAGAATCAGCCAATGGCTACTTCGGGGATACTATTTTCCGAAAAGAGCTGTAGACGCGATCGTCGATTGCGCTTAAACGACGGTAGGGACTGTCGACCTGGCAGTCCACACTAGAAGCTCAACCAACGTGGCGTGGCACGGGCACCAGCCCTACGAAAAAACCGGACAGCCCCTCAATACCAAACCTGCTGCCACTCCCTCCATACTGCTGATAAGCAGTATCAACCCTCTTAAAACAAACCGCTTGTCTCGGGTTCAAAAGGTTTTTAAAAAGGGATCGCCCTTGGCGAACAGCATTTCGCATCGCGAGAGTAGGTTTAAACAACATTTATAGCCTCACTCCAGCATTCAACTACCACTGCTCGTTAATACGGCTCTTGTCGTTGACCGCTGTTTCATAATAGTAGTGCGAACAGGGTATGAAAATGCTCTTCTCCACCTCATCCCCTTGCAAATGGCGGATGAATGACTGGACTGTCCCTTCAGCCATTTTTCTAGGAAATTGCTGAGGCGTGTCGAAGAGCTTCTTCTCGAAAACCCCTTGCTTCCCAGCAGGAGAGGCATCGAAGGCGACTATTGTAATGCGGTCGGTCAGATTCGCCTTAGCTACTGCGGCGTAGGCTCCCAAACCAGAGGGATCATTGATCGCGAAAATCCCGACTATATCAGGATGAGCTTGTAAGATATCCGTGGTTACTGCGAAACCTTCATTTCGATTCCCCTTTCCATTGAGCTCCGTAACGATCTCCAGATTTCCCCCATTGTTATTAAGATAGTCCTTGAAACCCTCCACCCGCAGGATGCAAGAAGTCACTTCGGGTAGGCCCACAATAGCAATCTTTCCACGATTCCTCGTGGCCTTCATCATGCTCTTCCCCGCTAATTGCCCTCCTTGGAAATTGTCACTGCCAATGTGGGAAGTCACCATTTCCCCGACTGTGGAATCATCGATCTGGATATCGAAAGTGAAAACGGGAATCCCAGCAGCATGAGCTTTTCGCACCCCTTCGGCCGCCGCCTTCGAGTCTGCAGGATTCAGGAAAATCCCATCGTAGCCCTGGGCTACAAAGTCAGCTAGCTGAGAGTTTTGAGCCGCCCCATCGTTCGCCCCATCCAATGCGACAATGATGTATCCATATTTCAACGCCTCTTCCTCCATCACATTAGCTATGAGCTTGAAAAAAGGATTGGTCAGGTCCATGCAGGTCATTCCAATCTTCCCTCTCTCCGTAACTGGCGATCCCTTTCCCGGCCCAGGGTCAGAGCAGGATACCAACAAAATCAGAGGGATCGAAAGAAGAAGTGAAAGGAGATTTCGAATATTCATACTAGGGATAAATTAAACTAAATCCATTGATCCCCTTTTGAGAGGATCTGGCAAGCGATTAACCTTCCCGTTCCACTGATTTAAACGAATTCAAGTCTTCGAACTTTAAAAGTGGGGTGAGCATCTCATCGACCCTGCAACAGGTCAAAGGAAGAGTCACAGCTCACTCGCTTTGGCGTAAGTATCGTTCTCTCCGTCTTAGCCTTGGCTCGGAAACCTGGGGGTTGTGGGGCAAATCGCTACCTTCCTCGCAACAACCGTCGAAACCCTCCATTTTGGCGGGCTTTGTCGAGCAGCACAGCAAGAACTATCACCGCGCCGAGTGTAAACATTTGGGCATAGCTCTTAATACCGAGCAAGTTCATCCCATTTTGAATCACCGCTATAATGAACGCACCAATCAGAGTACCAAACATTCTACCCGAACCTCCCGATAGACTCGTTCCTCCCACTACTACGGCAGCGATTACATAGAGCTCGTACATATTGGCCATGTTGGGTGCCGCCGCTCGCACGAGAGAGGCTTGTAAGCACCCTCCTAGTCCGGCGGCCAGTCCACTTACGGTGTAGACGAGCACAATCACCGTTCCCACCGGAACACCGGTTAAACGAGCTGCTTCCGCATTTCCACCCACTGCGTATATGTAACGTCCATAACGTGTGTGAGACATGAATACGTGGGCGATTGAGTAAACTAGTGCCAAAAGAATGACTGTATTTGGAATCCCCCAAAGCCTACCCTGTGCTAGCCAAACAAACGAGTCCGGCACTTGATCAATGGAGAAACCACCCGTCGTCATGAAGGCGAGCCCCCGAGCCATCATCATGATCCCCAATGTAACGATAAACGCGGCTACCTTGAATCGTGAAACCAGCCCACCCGCAAACATGCCGATGAGCCCACAGCTGATAGTTCCGGCAAAAAACCCAAGAACGACGACCCAGCCCGCAGCTTCCGGGCCACCCATATGCTTTACCACGGTGGCTCCAATCACCGCAGACAAAGCAATCAAACTCCCGACGGAAAGATCGATGCCCGCCGTTATGATGACCATCGTCATGCCAATGGCGATGATGGCGATCACCACAATCCTCTCTACAATGGCGAGGAGATTGGACGCTTTAAGGAAATCAGGCCAAAGTCTTTCGCGTGGCACGACTATCTCAAAGGAGTCGAAAGCGGGGTAGTTTTGCTCGATTTGCCCCAATACGAGCCACTTGGAAGCGTCCCCACCGGTAACAATTCTAGCGAGCCCACCACTCTCAGCGACAAGCCCATCCAGCGCATCGCGCAGGTCTCTGGGTCCACCCACAACCAGCCGGACATTTTCTCTATTCGCAGAAACTACACTAGCATACACGTTCTCCGCCATCGTAGCCGAAGACGTGTTTTCCGCACCTACGACGAGGACAACTCCTTCGGTTGGAAATTGATCAAGCACAACCTTAGTGAGCTCCCTTTCAGCCGCAATGCCCTCTCCCGACTGCTGATTTAGGGTCAACACGCTAAACAAGACGCAGAGCCCTATGAGAGCGAGCACCATGCCATATTCACCCAATCCGAAATTTAAAGTCTTCAATCTCATTGTGCGAGCACCTATTATCCTAGAGCTAATTCCAACACTTCCTCCTGAGACGCCCGCTGGGCATCATTAACTTCACCCTGAATACGTCCCTCTTTCATCACGATTATCCGGTCAGACATTCCAAGAACTTCGGGAAGTTCGCTGCTTATCAATAGGACCGATTTGCCCCCTTTCACGAGTTGGTTGATCAAAAGATAAATTTCGTATTTGGCCCCAACGTCAATACCTCGTGTGGGTTCATCAAAAATAAAAATATCCGCATTACGCTGTAGCCACTTTGCAAGTACAACTTTTTGCTGATTTCCTCCGGAGAGTTCCCCTACTTTCCGAGAAGGATTGGCTAGCCTGATTTTCAAACTGTTGACATAGCCCTTGAATGCTTCGACTTCCGCACCTTGGCCAATGAAGCCGTTTTCTTGGAACTCTTTGAGATTGGGTAGTCCAAAATTTTCGACAGACGAATGAATGAGGATCAAGCCCTGCTCTTTCCGATCCTCCGTCAGCAAACAGATTCCACGCTCGATAGAATCCCTCGGATTTCCCAAATCAATTTTAGCCCCCTTCAAGAAGATCGATCCTGAATCTGCCGGATCCGCTCCAAACAACAATCGAGCCGTTTCGGTTCTTCCGGACCCCACAAGCCCGGCCAGTCCCAAAACTTCACCCTCATGGAGTTCGAAACTAACATCCTGCACGGCACAACCCCGTGACAGTCCTTCCACTTTTAAGCATACAGGTCCCCGGTCTACTTTTCGCTTCGGGAACTCCTCCTCCATGGGACGACCCACCATCCATTCAATCAGCTGGTTTTTAGATACATCGGCTGTAGCCGATTCGCCAACGCTCTCACCATCGCGCAGGACCGTAATTCTATCGGCAATCGCAAAGACTTCCTCCAGCCGATGGCTGATATAGATGATCGATATTCCGTCCCGCTTTAAATCCTCGATTATTGCTAGAAGCTTATCGACCTCTTGCTTGCTAAGCGCCGCGGTCGGCTCATCCATTACAATTATCTGAGCATCCGCCGCTAAAGCACGCGCAATTTCTACGGTCTGCTGTTCCGCAACCGTTAGATCCCGACATTTCGCTCGCGGATCAATATCCATCCCCAAGCGATAAAATAGCTCGCGAGTCAGATCCTCCTCGCGACTGTGGTTGATGAATCCATGTCGCGTCACTTCTTTGCCTAAAAAAAGGTTTTCACTAGAAGTAAGATTTGGGGCTAAATTAAACTCCTGATAGATGATCGCGATTCCGTGCGACTGAGAAACGGATGGCGTGGTGAGTGACACACATTGCCCCCCTACTCGTATTTCTCCAGATTCTGGCAAGTGAACGCCACCGAGCGTTTTTATGAGCGTACTTTTCCCCGCTCCATTCTCCCCAACCAAACCCAAGGCCTCCCCCTTTTTCAACTTCAGCGACACTCCTTTCAAAGCCTTTACCCCTGGAAACGTCTTAACGATTTCCTTCATTTCAAGGACAGGTTTTAGAGAATCTGCATCAGTAGCGGGCATAGAGGAGTAAACGAAATCGTCACGGGTATCAGGAAATTGCCAGGCAAGAGCAAGCTTTGAGACAACCCAAGGTAGGGGCTGGCGGCCCGGCAGTTCGCGTTAGAAGCTCAACCAACGCGGCATGGTGCCAGCCTAAATAGATAGCTCGATCCCCGGGAATGCCACGCCCCAGCTTGGCAAACACAAACGATTGCTGCCGCGCGGGGCTCGGTAGTCCCAAAGGGCCGAACTCCCTAAAAAGTCCCGTTGTGGTTTACAATCACGGAGAATGCGTACCGTTTTGTTTTTCCCGGTTCCAAGGAAATCAAATAGGACTTCTCATCGATATCCATCGGCGAATCCTGCAGATCGTGATGGCTCACCATGGGCTCGATACAGACAAAGGGCATCCCTGGAGGGGACCAAAGATTAACGTTAGGGAAATCGCCCAAATCTAGCGTTAGGTACGGCACTTCCCCTGTCCTCCCGATACTAATTTTTCTCGCTTTCATGTCTTTCTGAAACATTCCTCCATCAGGAATACGGGAATCGTCCAAGGTAAAAGAGTCTTCGTTATTCAAAAAGGGCACCTCCGTTGCCTGGATCAAGCTATCCACAATTTCACTACGTTTTACCGACAATTTCTTTGAAAAGCTAATCTGATAATCACTCCGGTCCCTGCCATCCACAAATGGACAATTGAACCCGGGGTGACCCCCCGTAGCAAAGAACATGGTTTCACCTCCCTCGTTCTCTATCACAAACTCGTTGGCCAATCGATTCCCCTTCAATCGGTAGATCACCTTGAAGACAAAATCAAACGGGTATCGCTTCTGGGTTTCCTCATTCGACCTAAGTAAAAAAACAACCGACTTTCCATCCCGGCTTTTCTCAACCTCAAAGTCGGAATATACAGCCATCCCCATTTTTGGGATCTCGTAGGAATCTCCCTTGTAAGAAAAGCGATTGTCTTTGAAGCGAACATTAACCGGAAACATCACTGGAGCTCGATTTACCCAATATTCAGGCTTCCCTTGCCACAAATACTCCGTATCTGATTCTTTGTGACGTATGCTCCAAAGCTCCGCTCCTCGGGCGTTGATCGAAACTCGTAAAGTATCGTTTTCAATCGAAACGATCTCGGAACCAAAGGATGCAATTGGAAGCACCACCATTCCCAAAAAAAGCGAAAAAACTAACATTACGCATGACCAACGCTTGCACTGTGCCGCGTTATCCGAATCCACCTCCATACGCGGTACTGGGCAAGCGCTCGCCCAACGGTGGGAATCATTGCCTTTTCCTGTACGAGCGGCTTTATGCCGCGATTCTGTTAGCATATATCGCCCCGACAAATAGGGGCTCTGACATATAAGTCTTCTCGTAAAAATCTTCATCTCCATATCCCCTGCCTACCTTTCAAAACCCAAATAGTCCATTACCGCATTGTCGCCAATAAGAGCATCTGCCGGTCGAGGATGGTCTTCATCAAAGACATAGAGCTCCTCTCGCGGCATCACCGTCACAAAGCTCTCGTCGAATCCGTTATTGTATGGGATTCGCTTGTAGTTGAGCCTCAGGTGATGGGCAAAGAACGGATAGACTGATGTCCGCTTGGAATAGCCATAGTCATGGCCTTCATTAAACAAATGGACATGCTCCGCTTTATGTTCGGCGTCATACAGAGCATAAACGCTCCGTATATAGGGATACTCAATTCGCGGTGAGTTACGCGTCCAATCAGCTCCGTTGGAAACGAGCAACAAGGGTCGCGGCGCTGCCATAGCGGCGATTTCCACATTGTTCGTCTCATAATCTACTCCCTTATGGATCGGCATGCCGCTCTCGCAAACACAGCCTCCAAAGAAATGAGCCGATACTTGTACTACGGGAGCGGATGCAGTTATACGATCGTCAATCGCCGTCAGAACAAATGTCTGCGTGCCTCCGCCTGAGCCACCGGTCATGCCAATTCGGGAACTGTCCACGTCCGACCGCGAAACTAAATAGTCCAAAACCCTCTTACTGTTCCACGTCTGCAACAAGGCAGCAATGGGCATTTTATGGGTGGTTTGGGTTGCCTCCGCGTAACCGACCATGTCGTAGGCAAAAACGATCGCTCCTAATCGGGCAAAGGAAGCACTCCGTTTTTGTACGTCTTCTTTCAATCGCTTGTCTGCCAGATGCCCATGCGGGCAGAGAATAGCGGGATTCCGCTCAGCGGGTTTCAAGGGCGAATACAGATTCCCCGTGATGTAGTAACCTGGGAAGCTCTGAATGGCGATATTTTGAACTACGTAGCCATCCATCTCCCGCCGACTGTGGATAATAGGATTAAAGTTCCCTTCAATTTGCGGCATCTTGTTCCAGTGTAGCCCTTTCAAGATACCCTTGCGAATCGAAGCCGCTCGCTTTTCCCACGACGCCTTATCCTTCCATGTCCCACCGTACTCCTTCATTTTCAGGTTCGCTTCCCCTGGAGTCCAGTAATGCCCCTTTCTCAACTGATCCTTGGTAATCACTTCGTGAAGAAACAATGGGTCGGTGTCTACGGTAGCAAAAACGCCAACGGAGATTCCTAGTACAGCGAGGAATGATAAGAACTTAGCATGAGTATTCATAGGGTCCTTAAAGAGGGGGTATTGAATCCAAAAATAGGAGTTGCACGACAATCACCTTGATTTCAAACCCCCGACCTAGCAAGCGATTTCAACCGCCTGCATCCCATTGCCCATTAGGGGATTACCAAGCAAACAACCCAAACCGCAGCCTCGACCCGGTATATTCCTCTAAAATTGGCGAATAAGTCCAAACCCATAAACGTCTTACGATCACATCTCTGTGAAATTTTTCTTTTTAAAACAGCCTGCTCCGGCAGCAAATCCCTTCCATTCCGATAGTAAGTCATAGTCCCCAATCTAAAATGAAGTCGACAACACCATTTCTTGCCCTCCTCACCCTGATCCTAGTCGGGTGCAACACCCTGAAAGAGACCCAAGTCCATGTCGCTTCAGGAAACTACGAACAGGCGATCCTAAGCTCCATCGAAAACCTGCGGAAAAGCCGAACAAAAAAGAAGTCGGCCGAGTACATCCTTATCTTGGAAGAGGCCTTCGCCAAGGCCGTTAATCGCGACAATCGGAATCTCGAAAGATTGCGAATGGACCAAAGCGGAACGGCTCTTGAAGAGCTATTCAACACCTATCAATCGCTTCAAAGCAGACAGGAATACATCATGCCATTGCTGCCTCTCTACATCGCCGATCAGGGACGAGAGGCTCATTTTGATATCGTCAATTACAATGGCTCCCTGCTCGACTCGAGAAACCGCCTTTCCGAACACCTCTACCGTCATGCAACCGAATTACTCGCCACCAAGGACAAACCCCAGGTGCGCGTTGCGTACGAGAATCTTAACTACCTAGATGAAATAAACCCAAACTACAAAGAAACTCGAAACCTGATAAAAGAGGCCCATTACCTAGGGACCGACTTTGTCTTGGTCAAAACCGTAAACGCATCCAACGCCGCTTTGCCCAAACGCCTCGAAAACGATTTACTCGATTTCGAAGCCTACCAGCTAAACGGTAACCAATCCTGGTCCGTTTACCACAATAACTACATCGAGAACATCGACTATGACTATGAGATGGTTCTGACGATCAGAGACATCGTCGTCAGTCCGGAAAGGATATACGAAAGAGAGCTCATCAGAGAGAAGCGGATCAAGGACGGCTTCGAATACAAGCTCGACAAAAACGGAAATGTCGCCAGGGACGCCCAAGGTAACGACATCAAAGTGGACAAATTTGTGACATCTCGCTCGGTCGTGACTGAATTCACTCAGTCAAAGTCAGTGGCTATAGAGGGTAAAGTTGAATACCGCCCATTCCAAGGCCGAGAGAACCTTTCCAGTTTCCCTCTAGCGAGTGAGCACATATTCAAGCACCACTACTGTACCCACCAAGGAGATAGACGAGCCCTGAGCCACAATGATCGAGGACTCCTCGAACACACCATCATTCCCTTCCCATCTAACGAGCAAATGATCTACGAGACGGGCGAGGACCTAAAGAACCGACTCAAGCAGATCATCGCTCGGAACCGATTCTAGATTTGACAAGGATGCAGAACCGCTACCTCAAACGTACAGCTCCGATAGATCACCCTGACTATCCGAGAATCCCGTATCGGTGATATCCATACGATTAAGCATCGTAAAGAGCAAGTTAGACATAGCCACATCATCACCGCCCTTTTGGTAGGTGAGGTACTGGTTGTGTTTGAAGCCCATATTACCGCCACCCGCCAATATAAGTGGATAGTTGTGATTATTGTGGGTGCGACTATTGGAAGTGCCAAAGAGTACCGTCGTATTGTCGAGCAAACTACCATCCCCCTCTGGGGTGTCTGCCATCTTTTGCAGAAAGCGAGCCAGGTTTTCGGCTAAACAGATATTCCAAGTACCTTGGCGGATGAACCCACCCGGCTTGCCCGCTCCGTGAGCGAGCTCGTGCTGACTGCCCAATCCCAACGCCTTGGAGAACTGGTTCGAAGTTTCGCCGTTCATCGCTCCGAGCATGTATGTAATGGCTCGTGTCGAATCGGTTCTAAACGCCAAGTACATGAGATCGTACATGGTCTCCATATACTCCAAAGGTGCCTCTTGAGTAACCTCCAAATTGAGCTCAGACGCATCAACCTTCGGCTTGGGAATATCCAGCCACTCCTGACTTCGAACCACCCGCTGCTCTATGTCGCGCACAGAAGTCAAATACTCGTCATACTTTTCCTGATCCTGCTTGCCCAGTTTGTTACGAAGAAACTTGGACTGATCCATCACTCGATCCAGCAAGCTTGTCTCAGTTTGGAGGCGCCGACGCCGTTCGGCGATCGTTCCCCCGTCAATTCCGAAGAGGCTATCGAATATCTGCTGCGGCTTGTCCAAGCCAGGAATCGGTTGGCCCGACTGAGTGAAGGAAAGCGTCTTGGAGCGCGTCGGCATGCCGATGCCCCCATCACTGGATAGTGCGAGAGATGCAAAACGCGTTTCGTGGCCAATCTTGGCCGCCGCAATTTGATCGAAGGAAACAGTGTTTGTGAAATTTGCCCCGCTAAAGTCCGCGCCGGTCAGGAATATATCGCCCGTATCATGCCCGCCAATGTGACGGCCGGTCGGATGCGAAAGCCCGCCAATCATGGTCGTGTACTTACGAAGAGGCTCCAGTGACTGCAGCACCTTCGTGAAACGAAATCCGGATCCTTCTCGAACAGGGAACCATCCCCATTCGCGATCTTCGTGATCTTCAGCGGGCACGCTGGCGCCGTAGGGGAAGTGGATCGCACAGAGTCGTTTGGGCAGTCCCGCTCCCGCTGATTTCCCCGCGTGGGCGGGAGTTCGCATACAGTCTAAGAAAGGCAATGCCAGGGCGACACCTGTCCCCTTGAGAAAAGTTCTACGATTTATGTGCCATGATTTGTCTGTCATAATAACGCCCTCCTGTAACTATCGAGTTAGAAACAGATCAGATAGTACAATAGATTCGATAAGATAATCCAGACGATAATCCCGCTCCTCAAATTGGTTGGTCAGATCCTCAACGATGGGCTCATCCGTAAATTCAAGTGTTCGACCCAATCCGTACGAGGTCAGCTTCACCACAAGGGCTCTCGCAAAATCGCGCCGACGCTGGTCGAGAAGGTATGCTTTTAGCGCCTCCGCTCCCTCGATCCGAGTCCCATCTGGCATCATGTCGAACGCCTTAACTGGGGCAAATGCTTTTTCAGTCCGCGTCCCGCCCTTTTCCATGGATGTGAGCCGAAGCGATTCCGACCGGTATAATCCGGTCGCATCGAATTCCTCCAAGGGGATCCCCCATGGGTCGATCTTCTTATGGCAGCTAATACAGGCAGTCTTGTCACGATGAATGGCCAGTTGCTCCTTCAAAGGCAGTTGGGCGAATCCGGGCGTTTCTGGATCTAACTCTGGCACGCTAGCAGGAGGGGGTGACGGAGGGTCGTCTAGGATTCGCTCTAGAATCCAGACAGCTCGATCAATGGGATGGGAATCCTCACCTGTGGAATTGCCCACCAACATGCTCGCTTGAGTAATCAAACCGCCACGACGCGAATTCTCAGGGAGAGACGCCCGCGACATTTCCGTGCCCACAACCCCCTCGATCCCATAGTGCTTCGCCAAGCGTTCGTTGAGCATGGTAAAGTCCGAATCGAGGAAATTGAGCGCCGAAACATCGTTACGAAGGATCTCCCCGAAAAACGCTTCGGTCTCCCGCCGCATGTCCGCCATCACCCGACTGTTGAATTCCGGATAGAACTCGGGATTGACCGCGACGCGTTCCAAGGCCCGCAGATCGAGCCATTGCTCGGTGAACTGGCTAGCAAAGCGTTCCGAACGTGGGTCGACTAGCATGCGTTGCACCTCCCTCTTCATGGTTCGGGGCTTGAGGAGTCGGCCGCTTTCGGCCACTTTGAAAAGTGCATCATCCGGCATCGTGCTCCACAGGAAGTAGGACATTCGCGACGCTACTTCATGGGCCGTCAAAGATCGGGCTCCCCTATTCTCGTCGCTCGGCTCCACTAAATAGAGGAATTGCGGCGAGATAAGCACCATCGCCAGGGACTGCTTAATCGATTCGGTGAACGAGTCGTACCGGCTCCGGATATCCTTGAAGAACTGAAGTGGCTCAGCTAGCTCTTCATCGGTTGCGGGCCGCCGGTAGGCTCGTCTCATAAAGCGGCGTAACACTTCCTCCGCGTAGACGTCCTCGTCTTTGGGGATCTCGAGTCCGGCAAAAAGGATTCTCTGGTGATGCTCAGGGG
>PBMN01000063.1:0-16511 GCA_002722675.1 Opitutaceae bacterium | reverse complement strand
TAGGCGAACGCGCGGTCAATCCGTCGATATTTAGGTCAATTCCAAGCACTTTTGCCTAGGTTGAGTTGCATTTCCCCATTTCTAGCCAATAATTGGTTCTTTAGTGTCGATTCTTTAAATGGTTTTATAGTCAGTGCCTTAACTTAAAATTTCCATGGAACAGTCATCTGTCGAAGTCAGTAATCAAGATCCGGTCGTTCAGTTCTCCATATTTACGGAAAACAAGGTGGGGAAGTTATCTGATTTGACTTGTTTATTCTCTCAAGCAGAGATCCATATCTTAGCAATTACGACCCTCGATACGACAGACAGTGCGATTGTGCGTGTAGTGGTAGACGATCCAGACCAAGCGAGGCGTCTCCTACAGCAAAACAATGTATCCTTCTCGGAGAGCCAAATTCTGGCAGTTGAGATCGCTGGTGAACACGACGTTGAACTGGTGCTGAAGGCGTTATTGGAGACCGAGATTAATATACACTACATTTACGCTTTCTTAAGCAGACCTCTGGGAAGATCCGCACTCGCAATGAGTATTGAGGATATGGATATTGCAATCGATATTTTAGGAGCTCGAAGCCATAAAGTCTTGAATCAGGGAGATATTTCCCGCTAATCGGTGCGTTTTAAAGTTTTTCGAACTATTAAATCCGCGATTTCTATTCGCTAAAGAAAATGAAAGCTGCCGACACCGAAGGAAACCAAGTTAAGAATCCCAAAGAGTCAGGGCCCAATCATCAGGATTTGGAGGTGAAGGACGCCCAAATCATTTTTAACTCGGTTTGGTCAGACCTGGAAGCTGAATACGGCAATGAGAATCTACATTTTCCGAAGGAAATGATTCTTTTAGGAGGTGCGCCCGGCGCGGGTAAAGGAACCCATTCACCGTTCATAATGGAGGCACGCGACTTAACATGTGGACCTATTGTGGTGAGCTCGTTGTTGGATACACCCAAAATGAGTGAGCTCAAAGAGGCAGGGCAATTGGTTGGCGATACCGAGGTGGTCAAAATCCTTTTCGAGAAGATGCTGGAGCCGGAATACCAGGATGGCTGCATCCTTGATGGGTTTCCTCGAACAGTGGTTCAGGTCGAGTGCATGAAACTGCTTTATCACAAGATGCTACAGTTGCGCAGTTTTTATGATAAGACCAAGCACCATCACAATTTTCGTCAGCCGATCGTTCACATAATGATGCTTTTCATTGACGAGAAGGAAAGCGTCAAGAGGCAGTTAAGTCGAGGTCGGGAGGTTCTGATACACAATGAGGAAGTGGATCGGACGGGAATCGGAGAAAAACTTGAGTACCGAGTAACGGACGCAGATCCCAAAGCAGCACAGCGTCGCTACAAGGTTTTCAAGGAGCGTACCTATGACGCGCTCCAGTCGCTGCGGGAAGTATTCCACTACCATTTTATAAATGCCCAAGGCTCACTACCGGAGGTGCGGCGAAATATCGTAAAGGAGCTTCAATACCAGAGTTCCTTGGAGTTGGATCCGCTCACGTACGACAGTGTGCGCCGACTGCCTTTGGCTAGTGAAATCGTCTCACACGCCCGGCAGGAACTCGTGAAACGGCTCGACATTTACGAATTTGAGCATCCTGAGGAGTTTCATCGGGTGATCAGCTTTATTGAAGCGGACATCATGCCAATCGTTATGCATCATGCTATTTCGGGAAGCGCTCATGTGAATTCAGAGAACCCGATTTTCGATAGCCCGCTAGCCATGGCTATGCTGATAGACATTTTTTCAGAGCGGGGATTCCATGCGACCGTCGATTTACACAGGATTGAGATCCCGGAGTCTTTAGATAGCCACACCGGTAAGATCTATTGTCGAACGAAGAAGGTATGGAGAACGCGAATACGCTTTCAAGGGTCGGAACTGAGACGAGGATAGGTGATCGGCTTACGGTGCTCGGTTGCTTCGTGGGGGATGCAAATGCATTGGTTTGTTTGGGAAAACGGCTGACTAGGGATAGTCAGACCTAGTTTGATGAGGCAGATGCGGCATGGCGCGAGCGCCAGACCTAAGAGACCACTTGAGTCGGGATCTCACAGAAAGAAAAAAGGGGAAATCCGGAGATCTCGCCTTTGCAAATGCGTTTGAATGATCCGGTTATTTGATCAGTCTAATGGTGAAGGGATACCTAAAGGCAACGCCGTTATTGGCTTTGATACCTGCAATTTGCTTAGAATGAGAACTCCCAATCCCAGAACCGGGAAAAGTAGGGCTCCCAATCCAACCGTGGTGATGGAAATCACGATGAGTGCGAAGTAAGCGATGATCACTGTAATGCGGAAACTCAGAGCTTCTTTCGATTGGTCCGCGATGAAGGTGTCTTAGTCCTTTTTGATTAGGTAAATAATCAAGGGTACAACGAATGAGGTGAAGATGCCGAGTATATGTGCGAGTAGGGCTATCGTTCGGGCATCTTTGCTCACAGCTACGGATTCTGTGGCTTCCTGAGGAGCAGCCTCGTTGGAAGGATTGTTTTCGGGGGGAGGGGTAGAAGGCTCGGGTCCTAATCTAGAAACATAAAGTAAATCCCTCTTTCAGGCAAGCCTAGGCCATTTTGTTGCGAATGCGGATATGAGTATGATGCTCGACATAGTGTTCGAGGCTTTCGATAGTGCCCAAATCTGCCGCTTTTGGCGGTAGTTCCTTAATCGGGAGGTTAATGATTTTCACCGTGGAAGCGCGGACTGGATCGGGTAGTCGATTAACCCATTCCTCGTTGACGGGATAGCCCTCCTGCCGGCAGTAGAGGAAGAGGCATTTCAGGTAGGTGGCTTTCGGATTCATTCCGTTCTCCCAGGAATCAAGGCCCCTTGTCAGAAGCTCTAGGGAGTCGTCGATGCTCTCGCTTGAAACCGGATTTGAGAGTAAGACGTTTGCGAGGCGAGCAGCCATCTCGAAAGCCTCGTATTTCAGTGCTAGTTTTCCCCGTTTGCGGGAAATATGGGCCTCTTTGAGAAATCCGGTAAAACTGCCTAGTTTGAGCTCGATTCGAAACTCACCCTCGTCGAACAGATCAATCGCGAATTGTCGTTCAGGCTTACTTGACCGTCGGACCAAAGCTGTAAGGGGGCCTTGCTGTTGGGTGTAAAGCCGGTAGGCTAAGTATCGGTCCCCTCTTGGCTCGCTGCCCAGTGAAATGGCGAATGTTGAGATTTCGGGCGAGGCCATGCGGCGATGTTCTACTTGGTTTCACTCTCGATGCTCGGAGAATGCGTCCATTCTGGTACGACTGCTCCTCCGGAAATGATGAACTTCATCCCTTCGCCAACGCTCATCTCTAGCTCTTTCACTTGATCCTCAGGGAACATCACGAGAAATCCGCTCGTAGGGTTCGGAGTCGTGGGAATAAAGATGTTTTTCAGAGGCTTGTCAGTTTGATTCCTGATCTCTCCTCTTGAGCTGCTCGTGAGAAAGCCGATAGCGTAGACGCCTTCTCGGGGAAATTGAATCAATACGACCTTTTGAAAGACCGCTCGATTTTGTGTGCTGAATGTCTCGATGATCTGCTTAACGGAATTGTAGACCGTGTTGACGACGGGTAGTGTGTGCAACAGGCGCTCGCCAATAGACCACAGATATTTGGCCACGAAGTAACGGGATAGGAAGCCTAGGAGGGTCACGAGGAAGACTACCATGATAGTAGCGGTCACATTCCAGAACAACTCAAGTTTTGGATCGGTGAGAATCTCTCGAGGAAGAAAGAAGAAAACCTTCGCTTTGAAGCTGCCTCCAATCTTGAGGACGAGCCAGTTGAAAACGAAAAACGTGATGCCCAGGGGGGCAAGGAGTATTACGCCGGATAGGAAGGCTCTTCGGATTGATGTTAGCATGTTTTAGAGAGTATTTTAGAATTTCATCATTAGGCGATTAAGAAACGACTCTAGATGAATCAAAATGTTCACAGCGAAACTGCATTTTGTTCTGAATTGCGTTGATCGGCCTTCGAACAACGCTTTTTTATGGAAAGTTTATGCAGTGGAAAGGGGCAAACCGATTGTACTCGAAGTGCTCGCTCGCTCAGTGGGGAGAGCGGCTTGATGGGCGTTGGGAGGATCGATTCTCGGATGCCGTCCTCAAACGGGGAAGGAAGTTGTATCGCAAAGGGCGGATCCGAGAGATTTCTGTCGGAGGAGGTGACGCGATTGTGACCTGCAAGATTGGAAAACTGGAAAACTACTCGGTAGTCGACTGGGTCGACGGAAAGTTTTCGATTCGGTCCTCCACGTCCGATTCGGTTTTTGCTGATGCGATCGCGGTAGCTGGTTTTCTCGAAATTGAAGAGCTGATAGCGGATGAGGAAATGTCTCATCTTGGAGATGGTATCCCCTTGGGAACTGGCAGTCAGATTACCACCGAACCCCCCGACGGGATAGATCAAAGCAAGCGCGAGGAGCATGAGAAGAGAATGCTCCATCTGGTTTTGGATACTCACTTTCAAGGTTTAATTTGTGAAGCGTATTGGTTGTCTGAGGACGGTCGGAGGGTTCCGGCATTGGGTGGCGTTGATGGCGCTCCAAAGGCCGAAACAGGTGAAGAGAGAGGCCGGCTTATTTCGCTGGCAGCGCGGGCTCGCAAGTCCCACTTTGTTTATTCAGAGGAGTTCAATGGATACCTTCTGCAGAACCTTCAGGAGATTCCCTATTTCGTCGGTAAAGTTTGGCCAGCATGGAAGCGATACTACTTGACCGAGGAAAGAGAGAATGTAGCCAACATTAGAAGTGGAATAACTGAGCTAAAGTTGGCCGCTAAAGCCAAGCTTGTAGAGGACCGCAAACTGGATCTCCAATGGGTGTTAAATACTGGCAAGCTGAATTTGGACGAAGAGATGACTCGCATGCTGATGAATGGGGACGGAGTGCCTGCCTTGATTCCCGAACTGGGTATCGTCAAGCTCTCCAGCGATTCGCGTGAGCTCCTGAGCCGCTGGGAAGATCTTGAGTCGGAGAATCCTCAAGGCTTTGAACCATACCAGCTATTTTCGCTCTTCCCTGAGGAGAAGTCGAACGTCGAGCTAGAAGGGGAGCTTTTGAAGTGGCGGACCGCCCTAATGGAATCGAACGATGATGGGGAAAAATGGCTGGATAGCCTTCGGCCATATCAAAGAGAGGGTGTGCAATGGATGCATCGGCTATTGGAGAATGGCTGCCACTGTTTACTGGCGGACGAGATGGGATTGGGAAAGACGCTGCAGGTGATCGCGCTCGTGAAGGAGAGACTGTCTGCGGGAAAAAAAGCGCTGATCGTTTGCCCTGCGAGTGTCGTTCCCGTTTGGATATCCGAGTTTGAAAAATTTGCCCCGGAACTGAAAGCGAAACGGTACAAGGGAAAGCTGGTTTCCGAGGAAGGCAATGGGTGGGATGCGATTGTGACGAGCTTTGCGTTTATGAGAAATCGCATTGATCGCCTAGTTGAACAGGAATTTGAATACGCGATTATTGACGAGGCTCAGTTTATCAAGAACCCGGATACTAAAGTGACGCGAGCCGCTCTCAGAATCAAGGCCCGGAACCGAGTAGCCTTGTCGGGTACTCCGATTGAGAACAAACCGCTTGATATCTGGCCATCTTTCCAGTTTTTAATGCCCGGTCTTTTAGGGAGTCGAAGCAAGTTTGAATTACGGCAACAGGCGAACCCAGGTCCTTTCAAGGCACGGCTGAAAATGCAGATCGCTCCTTTCATGCTTCGCCGAACGAAGTCTCAAGTTGCTCATGACCTGCCTGATAAAATAGTGATCGACCAGCTTTGCCCTGTGACGAAACGGCAGGCAAAAGAATACTCAGCCATCTGCGCTGCGGGTCTGGAGCGATTGGGCAGTAATTCTTCGGAGGCGCTTAAGGGCCACCGCTTTGCTGCCTTGAGCGTTTTGACCCGTTTGCGGCAGGCAAGTTGTGACCCATCGTTGCTGCCATGGGTGGAGTCAAAGTTAGAAGATAGCGGGAAGCTTATGGTTCTGCTGGAGAAGTTGAATGAGGTTTTGGGTACCGGTCATAAGGTCGTTATTTTTAGTCAGTTCGTGCGATTTCTAGATCGTATAAAGGCTTTGATCGTTCAATCCTTTCCCGAGATTCCCTTGTTTGAATTAACGGGTTCGACCCGAGATCGCGAAACGCCGGTCAAAGGATTTCAGAGTACCGAAGACACGGCAGCGATGTTGGTGAGCTTGCGTGCAGGAGGTTCTGGCATCACTCTGAATGCGGCGGACTATGTGTTTCTGATGGACCCATGGTGGAACCCGGCTGTGGAGAATCAAGCGATCGATCGCGTCCATCGAATCGGCCAGGAAAACACCGTCTTTGTCTATCGGATGATCGCAAAAGGAACGATTGAGGGCAAAATTCAGGAGCTGAAGCAGGACAAACAAGAGCTGTTCGATAGCATCGTGCAAAATAGCTCTACAGGGGCGGATGAGTTGGCCCGCCAATTCAAGTCGCTCGAAGAGCTTCTAGTGCTTTCAGAGACTGATTGAAGCGAGGACGGTAACGGTATTAGGGAAGTTTGTTCGGTTCAATCTTTCCATTCTGTCCGATATCGGGTTTTTTGAAATCCATGGGAAATCCACTTACCTTTGTCACCGCATTGTTCGTTTTCTGTGTCCCGCTGCTGGCTCGGGACAAACCGAACATCATATACATCATGGCAGATGACCTTGGCTATGGTGACTTGGGCTGCTATGGTCAGAGACTCATCCAGACCCCACATATTGATCGACTCGCTGAGAACGGGATGCGGTTTACTGATTTCTATGCCGGCTCGACTGTATGTGCTCCTTCTCGCTGTGTTCTGATGACTGGTCTCGATACAGGCCATTGCTATATTCGCGGGAACGGTAAGAACAATTTGCGTCCAGAGGATGTCACAGTGGCAGAACTTTTGAAAGCGGAAGGATATGCGACCGGACAGGTCGGAAAGTGGGGATTGGGCCATGAAGGGACGTCGGGAATGCCCACCAATCAGGGCTTCGACTATTTTTATGGATACCTGGATCAGCATCACGCGCACTTGTTTTATCCGACCTTTGTTATTCGCAATGAGGATCGTATTCCCTTGCGGAACGTAGTCCCGAACGAGGGAGAATGGGGTCAGGGAATCGCCAGTTTAAAAATCGATTATACCCCAGCTTTGATGGTCGATGAGACGCTTAGTTTTATCGATCGAAAGAAAGACGAGCCCTTCTTTCTCTACCTTTCCTATACGCTCCCGCATGCCAATAATGAGGCGTGTAATGAAACGGGAGACGGGACTGCAGTACCTGACAATGGAATCTACGAGGACAAAGATTGGAGTAAGCAGAACAAAGGTCAGGCCGCCATGGTTACCTATTTAGACTATATGGTGGGCCAAGTTGTGGAGCGACTTGAGAAACATGGATTGATAGAAGATACGGTGATCTTCTTTACCTCAGATAACGGTCCCCACAGCGAAGCTGGAAATGATCCAAGGTTTTTTGATGCTAATGGCCCCGTGACGGGGATTAAGCGAGTCTTGTACGACGGGGGAATACGGGTACCGATGATCGTGCAATGGCCGGGAAAAATTAAATCTGGATCTACTACTTCCCTTATCTCTGGAGCGGTCGACTTCATGGCGACCGCTGTAGATATCGCGGGGGATTCATTGGAAGTTCCGACGAACGGTATCAGTTTCTTACCCACGCTTTTGGGTAAGAGTAGGCAGCAAAAACGTCACGATTACCTGTATTGGGAATTCTATGAACAAGGATCGAAACAGGCCATAAGAAGGGACAAGTGGAAAGCCGTTAGAAGGCCCATGTTGACCGGTCCGATTGAAGTATACGATCTTTCAAACGACATCTCGGAAGAGAACGACCTCGCCAAGAGCAATCCTGAATTGGTTTCTATCTTCGAAAAGCTGTTCGCTGAAGCACATACCCCTTCGGAATGGAAAATTAGAGGAAACCTGAACAATCCGGAAGACGAACGCAGGGAGTTTCGCGAGAGATAGTAATTCGGAATCGAACAAGTTTGCTTGGAAGCACTAGGTGTGTGTGGAGCGCTCGCGGCCCACGGAGAGCAATCGCATTAACAAATTAATCAGTCGAACCACTCGTCTTCGGGGTCGAATTTGGGGATGGGGATATTGACGATTTTCATTTCACCTACGGCACGGTGTTTACATCCGGGGCGGATGAGGACGGCGGTCATGGGCTTTAGGGGGAACAGCTCCCCGTCGAGCTCGATCTGGCCTTCGCCCTCGAGGACCAGATAGATCTCGGTTAGCTTCTTGTGGTAATGCGTTTGTGAATCCTTCTTAATGTCAACGAGGTGGATGGATGCGGTTTCGTTGTCATCGTCCATGAACGCACGGCGGGAAAATCCGCAGGGACAGGGAGCGGCTTCAATGTCGGCGAGGTGGGAGATTTTGTATCGTTTACTCATGATTGGTTGAGGGATGATCTCGTGAGATGAGCAAGGATCGCAATCCCATTTATCTGGGCGGCCTCCTTCGCCCTCTTGAAGACAATTACTTTTGTCTTGCGATAAGCCGAATTGGAAGGGTCAATATCGGACTTAACTCCCTCACGGGCATCGTACTGGATCCTGTACGATTAACCGACTTTTAAACAACTTATGAGACTAGTGCTTTTCATCATTTCTCTTGTCGGCACCGCTGCCATAGCGGCAGACCGGCCCAACATCGTCTGGATCGTTTCCGAGGACAACTCCAAGCACTGGCTTCGCCTCTACGAAGAGGGAGGGGCGGCGATGCCAAACATTGAAAAGCTGGCGGAGAACGGGCTCGTTTTTCAGAACGCATTCTCAAATGCTCCGGTTTGCTCAGTCGCCCGGAGCACGCTCATTACGGGATCTTATGCGCCGCGAATCGCCGCTCAGTACCACCGGCGAGGTGCCATGGCTCCGATGCCAGAAGGTCTGCGGATGTTTCCTCATTATCTGCGCGAAGCGGGCTACTATACGACCAACAACAGTAAGACGGACTACAATTTGAGCGACAAAGGAATGTGGGATGAGTCGTCCAACAAAGCGACCTACCGAAACCGGGGTTTCGAGCAGCCTTTTTTTCATGTGCAGAACTTTGGAAGAACGCATGAAGGGCAGTTGCATTTCACCGAAGAATTCATGGAGGAGAACGCGACGGAAACCGATCCGCACGCCATCAAAGTTTTTCCTTACCATCCGGATACGCCAGTCTTCCGCTATACTTACGCCAAATTTCAGGATCATCACATCGAGACGGATGCCCAAATGGGGGGATTCCTGGCTCGGTTAAAGGACGACGGCGTAGCCGATGATACGATCGTTTTTTATTATGGGGACCATGGAGGGGTGCTGCCGCGTGGAAAGGGCTACGCTTACGAAAGTGGCCTGAACGTGCCACTTGTTGTCTATGCACCCGAAAAATGGAGACACTTGCTGCCAGTGAATGCAGGGAAAAGCGTGGACGGGTTTGTGAGCTTTATCGATTTTGGGCCGACCGTGCTGAATCTGGCAGGTGTGGATGTGCCCGAGACGATGGATGGGAAGCCTTTTTTGGGAGAAGGGGTTACGGCTAGGGACCTCGATCGCCGAGACGAGGCCTTCGGCTACGCGGACCGTTTCGATGAAAAGTACGATTTGGTCAGGACCTTTCGAAAAGGAAAATACAAGTACATTCGCAATTACCAGCCCTTCAATTTCGATGGCTTGTTCAACGACTACCGATACAAGATGCTGGCCTACAGAGAGTGGAGTGCGATGTACCAAGCGGGTGAACTCAACGCAGTGCAAAGCCAGTTTTTTGAGCCACGTGAGGCAGAGGCTCTATACGATATTGAAAAGGATCCGCACGAGACCAATAATCTGGCCGACGATCCTAAATCTGCGAGCGTATTGAGGGATTTGAGACAGCGCCTAACAAATCAGGTCAAGGAAATCTCGGATCTCAGCTTTTTACCGGAACCCGCCATGCTTTCAGAGGCCTTGTCGAACCCAGTCCAGTTTGGTCGAGAAAACCAAGATCGGATCGGCAAGCTCGTGGATACGGCTAATTTGAGTCTACTTCCCTTTGCCAAAGCGAAAAGCGGGATCGCAAAAGCGTTCAAATCGAATGACCCTTGGGTACGGTACTGGGGAGCGATTGTTTGCAGCTCTTTTGGCAAGGAAGCCTGGAGCTTTACCGAAACGGCAAAAAATCTCGTTAAGAATGACGCTAATAATCTGGTTAGAGTCAGAGCGGCTGAGTTCCTCGCTTTGATCGGTGCCGTAAAACCCCAAAAGGCAATTTACTTGTCGTTGAAAAATGCGGAATCGGAAGTGGAGGCGAACCTCATTCTAAATACGGTGGCCTTGCTTCAAGATGGCCAGCCGGGATACGAATTTAATATCAATCTAGGCATTTTTCCGAAGCAATGGCGCTCCAACGTGCGAGGTAATGTAAGTCGCCGACTGGCCTATTTTACGGGCGAATAAGACAATCTAGTCCTCAAATCCTAGCTTTTTAAGCTTGGGATGGATGACATAACGGCAGTAGCTCGCGTTTTTGTTGAGCTCGTAGTACTCCTGATGATAATCTTCGGCCGTATAAAAGATGCTTGCCTGGGTGACTTCGGTAACGATTGGGTCGGCAAATTTTCCTGATTCGGTGAGCTTGGCAATCGACTTTTCAGCTACTTTTTTCTGCTCGTTGCTATGGTAGTAGATCGCTGAGCGGTACTGCGTTCCCACATCTGCTCCTTGTCTGTTAAGAGTCGTCGGGTCGTGCATGAGCCAGAAGATGTCGAGGACTTCTTCGAGTGAAATCACTGTTGGCTCAAAATGGATCTGGGCAACCTCGGCGTGGCCAGTTTCACCCGCAACGACCTGTCGATAAGTGGGGTTCTCGACGTACCCTCCCATGTAGCCTGAAACGGCGTTTTTGACGCCCTCGACGCGCTCCATGACCGCTTCGGTGCACCAGAAGCAGCCCGCTCCTAGGGTTATCTTATCGGTTCTGGCAATATCGTCAGCGGCAAGGTGTGAGGTCATAGGAAGAATATTCAAAACGGTGAGTGCGACAGTAAATTTGGTAAAGGCGAATCTCATAGTTGAAGCAACGTACGGCTTCAGTGATCTGTTGCAAGGTCGGGCAGGAGGTACAGAGAAAGCGAGGATGTGCGGAAGGAAACGGTTGCCCAACGAATGGCTCCGAAACTGCTCTTGGGTACCATCCCTTTTTGCAGATTCCATTAATTAACCGCAAATAACTTGCCATAGTTTCGCGAGCTACTTGCATCAACTCCGATTTTAAAAGGATATTTAGGAAGCATGAAAACGATTGTTCCCGCGAGTTACGTAGCAAAATTGGATCTGGCAGGTATGGGCTTGTCAGTGGCCTGTGCCATTCATTGCTTGGCGACCCCAGTACTCTTGAGTACCGTTTCCGTTTTAGGTTTCGAGTTTTTAGGGCACGAAGGGTTCGAATCAGGAATGATAGCGGCGATCGCACTTCTAGCGGGTTTCACGTTCATAAAAGGCTTCCGGATGCACGGGAAAAAAGGCCATTTTTTTCTGGGCGTAATTGGATTAGCGATTTTTCTGCTGGTCCGGCCATTTGTTGACCATTCTCTGGAGCCCTTTGCGACGCTGCTTGGAGGAACTGCTTTTGTATTGGGCCATTTCCTGAATAGGAAATGGTCGAAGCCTTTAGAGCATTGCTGAACATTTCGGTGAGCAGGGGGGAGTATTTTGTGGGACTTGCACCATGCTGCGCACCTTTTTATAGTAATCTAAAGTGGGTCATCTCTACGAACTCGGCGTAGCTTGAACACTAGTGCGACGTATTAAGGTCTTGGATAAGACCAAGCTCGAATTGTACTCCGTCTCGGTTTGAGGGCGAAAACTCGACCCGCTGCTTGAAAAGACTCAGATGTTCGTCCTGTCGATGGCTGACGAAGAGTAGAGTTGTATTCTTCAAGCCGGCCAGTTTTTCTATAAAAGCGAGCACCAAGTGCCGATTGAGATCGTCTAGACCTTGGGTCGGTTCATCTAGGATGAGCAAAGGCGGCTGCTTGATTAGTCCGCGGGCGATGAGGGCGAGTCGCTGCTGGCCCCATGAAAGTTGTCGAAAGAAAACGTTTGCCTGATCGCGCAGTCCCATGATTTCGAGCCATTTCAGGGCTAACTGCCTTTGAGCGGGTGTCGCTTGTTGATACAGCCCGATACTGTCATAAAATCCGGATACAACCGTGGTAAGCGTGTTTCCTGGAGCACGATAGTCGCGATGGAGAGATGCCGATACGATACCGATGTGTTTTTTGATGTCCCAAATGCTCTCTCCAGTACCGCGCTGATAGCCGAAAATATTGATATCGTTCTGGTAGCATTGAGGGTGGTCTCCCGAAAGGAGCTGGAGAAGTGTGGATTTCCCCGCACCGTTTGGTCCCGTAATTAGAGTGTGTTCTCCAGATTTCAATTCCCAGTCGAAGCCGTCGAACTGAATTGTTTCTTCGTACTTAACCGAGCAATTACGAATGCGGACTATAGTATTAAATGATTTTGAAGTCTCAACCGGCCGGGGTGGCAGTTCGGGAACGAATGCTTGGTCCAGTTCAACGATTTGTTTGAATTCCGGCTTTTGGATGACATTCTCTTTGGGACCGGATTCAACAAGCTGACCCCTTTGGATTAGTCCGAGATGGGTGGCGAAGTTTGGAATATCGTCGATGCGGTTGACGAGAAACAAAAGCTTCTGGCCCGAATCAACGAGCTTCTGGGTTAGCTCAATAAGCTCGCTGCGAGATTGAACGTCGAGGCCTTCGAAAGGCTCGTCTAGGATTAGGAGTTCTGGCCTAGAAAGGATCTCTTTTAGGAGGAGCACCTTACGAGCCTCTCCGCTAGAGAGAAGCCTGTACCCGCGTTCCAGGATCTCTTCGATGTGCATCTTGTGCGAGAGTTCGAGGGCTTCTGAATTAGAGCATCCCGACTGCAGGAGCATTTCGAGACTGGTTGTTCCTGGGTCGAGCCGGTCTAGATAGTCGGTTTCGTCATTCTTGAGCTCCCGTTCGTAAATCTCCTGTTGACGTTCGAACGAAGCCCATCGAGTCGGGGCAGGAAGGTCGATGATTTCGCCCTTTTCCGGTTTCTCTTTTCCTGTGAGAAGTGTGGCGAGGAGGCCCTTCCCGGATGCGTTTCCGCCAAGCAAGCACCAAGTTTCACCCGAGTGAGTTTCCCAATGATTGATTTGGAGGGTCCGGTAGTGAAGAAACTTCAGGATCATGCACCATCCAGTGATTGCTAAAAAGAGCTCTCAGGAAAGCTTTTATTCGCTTTACGCGTGTCGCGCGAACTGCATAGGGTTCCCGCTTTCAATTTTTAGACTACCTCGCGATGAGCAGAAAAAACTATTTCAACACTCTGACTTTAGCTCAGAAACTGGAACAACTCGGACGGTGCCGATTCATGGATCGCTCTGAGTTCGACGGCGTGGAAGCGTTGAAGGGGAAGAAGATCGTGATTGTGGGCTGTGGTGCCCAGGGTCTGAACCAGGGCCTTAACCTGCGGGACTCTGGTTTGGATGTCAGCTATGCCCTGCGAGACGAAGCGATTTCCCAGCAGCGCCAGTCGTGGAAGAACGCGACTGAAAACGGATTTGTGGCTGGCACTTACGAGGATCTGCTTCCGACAGCCGATTTGGTCCTGAATCTGACTCCTGACAAGCAGCACGCCTCAGTAGTAGCAGCGGTTCAGCCTCACATGAAACAGGGGGCATGTTTATCATACAGTCACGGATTCAACATCGTAGAAGAGGGTGCGGACATTCGTGAAGATCTGACGGTTGTTATGGTCGCGCCGAAAAGTCCAGGCACTGAGGTCCGCGAGGAGTATAAGCGCGGTTTTGGAGTCCCAACTCTTTTGGCGGTTCACACCGAGAACGATCCCAATGGACAGGGCTGGGACATTGCGAAAGCGTATGCCGCCGGAACGGGCGGAGATCGTGCCGGATGTCTCGAATCCAGTTTCATTGCAGAAGTGAAGTCCGACCTGATGGGGGAGCAAACGATCCTGTGTGGTCTGCTCCAGGCGGGGTCGCTTCTTTGCTTCGATAAAATGGTCGAGCAAGGAATGGACGAAGGTTGGGCCAGCAAGTTCGTTCAGCACGCCTTCGATACCATTTGCGAATCGCTCAAGCATGGCGGCATCACGAACATGATGGACCGTCTCAGCAATCCGGCAAAAATCAAAGCGTTCGAATTGTCTGAGCAAATGAAAGACCTCATGCGCGATCTTTTTGACAAGCACCAAGAGGACATCATGGCCGGCGCGTTTTCGTCAGGAATGATGGCGGATTGGGACAACGACGACAAGGACTTGCTCGCATGGCGGGAGGCGACGAATGAGACGGCGTTCGAAAAGTCGAATCCAGCTGATGTTGATATATCGGAGCAGGATTACTACGACAAAGGTATCCTCATGGTCGCGATGATTCGGGCGGGGGTTGAATTGGCCTTCGAGTCGATGACGAACGCGGGGATCAAGGCGGAATCGGCCTATTACGAATCGCTCCACGAAACCCCACTAATCGCCAACTTGATTGGTCGGAAAAAGCTATACGAAATGAATAAGGTAATTTCGGATACGGCGGAGTACGGCTGTTACCTATTCTCGAATGTCGCGGTTCCTTTACTGGGCGATTTCATGAAAGGGGTTAATGTTGACGTGATTGGAAAGGGACTCGACGTCTCAGACAATCAAGTGGACAACCAGCGCCTCATAGAAGTGAACACGGTAATCAGAAATCATCCCGTCGAAGAAGTTGGAGCCACGTTGCGCGGCTACATGACAGCGATGAAGCAGATTGCGGTTGGCTAGTCCCGCTTGTTTAGGCCAATTTAAGCCAATAAATATTGATTTTTAAAAGGCTCCGCGGAAGTGGGGCCTTTTTTGATAGTTAACCGCTATTGATCAACGTAGGGCTGACTATCCCTAAAGCATTTCTCGACGAGTCGGTCGCTAATCCATGGGAGTGGGTGAGAAACGCTCTCGCGTCGCAGGCAGAGCTCGCCGGCCCGTCGAGCCGCGATGGTTGAGCCGCTTACGCGGCACGTCGCGCCCTACCTGTTTGCAACCTGCGAACGAAAAAATGCCCTGGACAGTCGATCTGCGTTCCTTACCGCTCAATCACGTCGATCTTGTGCCACTTTCCGGACCGGAATCGCAGGAAGAAAACGACTCCCACGATGCCGAAATTCGCAGCCACGCTGATCCATGCGTATGTAACAGGCTTGTGGAACACTTCGATTAATAGATACGAAGGAATAACGAGTAGGAAAATTGAAGTGACCGCGAGGGTGGTCATGACAAATTTGGTGTCACCTGATCCCTTGAGTGCTCCTCCACTCATTATGATCAGTGAATCGAAAAAGACGATAACGATGAAAAATCGCAGCAGCTTAATGCTCGTTTCCTCTAGTTCAGGAAGGTTGCCACCAGAGGCTTCGTGTATGAAAGGGCTAATGAGAACCCCGGGGATAAGCCAATACAATATAGCCATTATCGAACTATGTATAACGGCCATATGTAGGGCGGAGTAGGTCGTTTTGACCGCAAGCCCGCTGTTCTGTGCTCCTTGAAATTGTCCCACCATAATGCTGGTAGCGGTTCCGAGTCCTATCATTGGGAGGAGGCTAAGGAGATTGATGTTCAGGACTATGTTGCTCGCAGCGAGCTCGACAATCCCGATCCTACCGATTAACAGCACGAAAATCGTAAAACCCATGACATCGAGAAAGAAGTGGACCCCTGAAGGCGTCCCAAAGCGAATCATTCGTTGAAACAGCGGCTTGTTGAAATGCCAGTTGGTTCTCGTTTGGAATCTCTCGTTGTTCCGCTTCGAGCAAATGAGGGCTGCGTAGGCAAACATGATCGTTGCTGAAGAAGCGAGGGTGGCGATAGCGGCGCCGGCGATTCCCATCTCGGGAAAACCGAACTTTCCAAATATTAGAACATAGTCTAAGACGATGTTGATGATCGTCATCGACAGATTCATCCAAACGATGGTCCATGACTTCCCCTGGCCAGAATAGAAGCAGGAAAATGCTCCATTGGCTAAAAAGAAAAATGCCCCATAAGTTAGGATACTGAAGAACGTCGCCTCGTTTTTCTGGACTTCAGGGGTGTGGCCGATCAGTGCGAAAATTTCATCAGCGAATGGGGCGAACAGGGGAAGTGTCAAACCACCGATGACCGCGATGTAGATTCCTTGCCATACCGAGGGTCCTACTTTCTCGGGCTTTTTGGCTCCTGTGTATTGCGCCACGAAGGTCGACGTGTAGATTGAGACCCCAAGAAAGAAACATAGAATAGAAAAATTGAGCATTCCCGCGGGCTGGGCAGCGGCAAGGGCATCTGCAGAATAACGGGCAAGAAAGACGCGATCGACGAAGATGAGAATCGAATGCGAGCCCATGCTGAGAACCAGAGGGATCGCAACGATTAGGAGTTGCCGATAGCCACCCGGTTCTCGCCACCGCTTTTCAAGTCGTCCCAACATCAGAT
>PBMN01000062.1:0-14530 GCA_002722675.1 Opitutaceae bacterium | reverse complement strand
GCCACATCATTTCGACGTATTCTTTGGCGTAGCCCCAGTCACGTTGAGCGTCTAGATTGCCCAGATATAATTTTTCCTGGAGCCCTAGCTTTATACGGGTGGCGGCTCTGGTGATTTTCCGCGTTACGAAGGTTTCGCCACGCCTAGGAGATTCGTGGTTGAAGAGAATACCGCTGCAAGCGAAGAGATTGTACGACTCGCGATAGTTTACCGTGAGCCAATGGGCGTACATTTTTGCACATCCATACGGAGATCTGGGCCAGAAGGGGGTCGTCTCGATTTGTGGGACTTCTTGCACTTTGCCGAACATCTCGGATGAAGAGGCTTGGTAAAAACGGACTCTATCGACGAGTTTAGCCTCTCTGATCGCCTCTAATATTCGGACGGCTCCAACACCAACAACGTCACCCGTATATTCAGGAACGTCGAACGAAACCCTCACATGGCTTTGGGCACCCAGATTGTAAATTTCATCTGGCTGCAGGTCGTAGAGGAGCTTCACCATTTGCACAGAATCGGCGAGATCCCCGTAGTGGAGAAAGAGCTTTACGCCATTGATGTGTGGATCTTGGTACAGGTGATCAATGCGAGCTGTGTTGAAAGTGGAAGCTCTTCGAATGACGCCATGCACTTCATAGCCTTTAGCGAGAAGAAGCTCCGCTAAATACGAGCCGTCTTGTCCAGTAATTCCAGTTATGAGCGCTGTTTTCATATTTCGATTCTCAGAGGAGCCAATGCGATGGACCTTAACAAGGCTAAAAGCGAGTAAAGAGATTTTATGGCATTTCTTTAAAAAATCGGGCTCAATTTTCGATATTTAGGAACATTGGTTGCTATTTGTTCAAAAGCAAAAAACAGTGCAGTTGGGCAAAATCGACGGGACACAAGGAGTTGTTAAGCATCAGATTTCACCATTAATCTGAACCTGGGCTAGAATTGAGTGGTTAAACGTTGTGCTGATCCTTTTTCGGTCGAACCCGAGTTGAAGGGAAGTTTCTGGAATTGGATAGAGCGGGTATGGTGTGATTTCCCACGATTTGATTCCCTCAAAGATAGGAGCTCTTTTATGAAGACCTCTCAATAGGTATCGGCATACTGCCTACATGCCAATTACTAGTGTGAAGCTCTAGCGGAGGCTTGCCTTGTTCATCGGCAGTGGCATGGTTGTGCAGTCGTTTGGAATATTGCAGTAGGAATTCCGATCCGGCCGTTTTCAAAGCATTACACAATTTTCTCTATGACCCACTTTTGGAATTATCGGATATTCGCGATAGCGCTTGGTCTTAACGTTTGGAACTTTGGACTGGCTCAGGAAAAGAGCTGGAATCTGGACGACCCGCTTCCTGTCGACAAGAGCATCGTTGTAGGGCAGCTCGAGAATGGGCTGAAGTACTATGTCCGAGAGAACAAAAAGCCTGAAGGCCGTGTCTTTCTAAGATTGGTCGTCAACGCGGGTTCCCTGCAGGAGAATCAGAGTCAGCGAGGCTTGGCACACTTCCTCGAGCACATGGCGTTCAATGGCACGCGGCGATTTGCTAAGAGTGAAATCGTCGACTTTATGGAACGTGCCGGCATGCGATTCGGTTCACACGTAAACGCGTACACATCTTACAACGAGACGGTGTACATGCTGCAGCTCCCGACGGACAATCCGAGTTTGCTTTCGACAGGGTTTGAAATTCTTGAAGATTGGGCGGACGGGCTGACGCTGGATCCGCTTGAAATTGAAAAGGAGCGAGGCGTAATCCTAGAGGAATGGCGTTCCAGACAAGGTGTCGGCGAGCGTTTGAGTGAGCGGCAGCGCCCATTCATTTACTTCAAGTCAAGCTATGCGAATCGAAACCCGATCGGTTCGATGATTGTCGTGGGAAATGCTCCAAGAGAGCGGTTTGAAGAGTTTTACAAAGACTGGTACCGGCCAAATCTAATGGGAGTCATTGTCGTAGGGGATATCGACAAGAACGACATCGAGCAAAAGATCATCGACACGTTCAGTTCCTTAGAGAACCCGGAAAACGCTCCAGAGCGAACACCGACAGAGGTACCAGTCCATGAGGAGACGCTTTTCTCAATCGAAACGGACCCCGAGTTGACAATCGCATCGTTTCGCATGCTTATCAAGCAGCCGGTCGGCCCCGACAGCAGCGCAGCGGACTACCGCCGCATGATTATAAAACGCCTTTATTATGGGATGCTCAACCGTCGATTAGACGAGAGGTCACGTGAGCCAAATCCTCCGTTCATCCAAGCGAATGCCGGAAGTGTTCGCATCGCTCGTGAGAAGGAAGCACTGCAGCAGTCGGTTGTTTTTCTAGAAGACCGATACCAAGAGGGATTGAATGCCTTAATTGGCGAGACCAACCGGGCCGTGCGAGATGGGTTCACCAGTAGCGAGCTTGAACGTGTGAAAGCGGACGTTCTGAGATCGCTGGAAAACGCGTATGAGGAGCGGGACAAGACTGATTCGGATAGCTATGCCAGCGAATACACGCGGGCCTTTACTGTCGATGAGCCTATTCCCGGTATAGAGATGGAGCTGGAAATGACAGAGGTTTTTCTCGCTGATATTACTCTCGCGGAAGTGAACGCGATAGGGGAGGGATTTGCCCAGAAGGAGAATCGGGTAGCCCTTTTTAGTGGGCCAGAAAAGGAGGGACTTGAATTACCAAGCGAGTCAGAGCTGGTTGCGGCGTTAAACGTGTCGAACGAAATTGAGCTTGAACCGTACGAAGACGAGTTTTTGGACGTACCGCTATTAGCGACGATCCCAGAACCAGGCGAAATTACGGAAGAGGAATATGATGATAAAGTGGATACTCATTCATGGAAATTGTCAAACGGGGTAAACGTTATTCTAAAGCGAACGGAATTTCAGAATGACGAGATTCTTATGAATTCGTACAGCCCGGGTGGACACAGTCTAGTAATGGATGATGAGTACTTGTCTGCCATCATGTCTACAATGATTCTTGGAGAAAGCGGAGTAGGACCTTTCAACTCGATCCAGTTGGACAAGCGATTGGCCGGCGAGTCCGTAAACGTATCGCCCTACATATCCGATCAGTACGAGGGGTTTAGCGGAGCGTCGTCGCCTAAAGACTTGGAAGCCTTTTTTAAATTGCTTTACCTGCAAGCGACTCAGCCACGACTTGATGAGGAAGCCTTCGTCTCACTCGAAACGCGGTTGCGGGCAATGATTGTTAATCGCGAGAAATCGCCCCAATCAGTTTTCCAGGATGCTCTTGAAAAAGAACTGTATGGTGATCATCCGCGGCATCGACCCTTGAGCTTAGAGCTGATGAACGAAATCGATCCGCACCTTGCACTCGGGGTTTACAAAAACCGGTTTAAGGACTTCAGCGACTTTACTTTCGTTTTCGTAGGGTCTCTCGATTTGGAGGAAATGAAGCGCTACGCTAAGACCTACTTAGCATCCCTGCCTGCAACCGGGAGAGACGAGAGGGGACGTTACTTAGGAGATGATCCCTTGCCAGGTAAGCGTAATGTGGATATCAGTTTTGGCCTTGAGGAAAAGACGAGCGTCCGAGTATTGTTTACGGGAGAAGCCGAATGGTCACCAGAAAATAGATACATAATGAGTGTCGTTCGCGACCTTTTGAATATCCGAATGCGTGAATCGCTGCGGGAAGAGAATGGGGGCACCTATGGAGTAGGTGTCTACGCTAATCTGACCCGTGAGCCCACAGAGCGCTATTCCACAGGGTTCGCTTTCTCCTGTGATCCAGCGAATGCGGATCTGCTCATAAATGCGGGCATCCACGAAATTCTCGATCTTCAGGAAAGAGGCTTTAAGATAAAAAATTTGGAGAAAGTACAAGAGATCCACCTTCGTGGATATGAAACGGGGCTGAAGGAGAACGGATTCTGGCTAAGAAATTTGACTTCAGCTGCAAGAGAAGGACGGGAATTCTCCGAAATCCTCGATTTCCCGAATCATGTAAAGGAGTACGATCCGGAACGGATTTTGGAAGCCGCAAGGAAGTACTTCAGCTTCGATAACGTGGTTGTTGCCAAGTTAAATCCTAAGCACAATTGATGTTTTGAAAGTTGTAAAACCCGACTCAGGTGGCAAGCTGATTGAAGGCGGATCGCTTTCTCGGTAGAGCTACGCTTGAAGGATCAGTTTGAGGCGCTCCAAATTTAGAATCTGATGGAGAGAGTCTTCCTGAACGACTTCGTTGGCTAAGGTTTCCTTCTTAAGTTGTAGGCTTTGAATCTTGTCTTCAACGGAGTCTCTAATGGTTAGGCGGTAAGCATTGACAGCGTTCTGTTGGCCTATCCGATGCGTCCGGTCTATGGCTTGGGCTTCAACCGCAGGGTTCCACCAAGGGTCGTAAAGAATGACATAGGTGGCGGCGGTCAAATTTAGTCCAGAACCAGCGGCACGGAGAGAGAGAAGAAAAGCAGTGATCGACTCGTCGTCTTGAAACTGATTGACCAGCTCTTCGCGATTTCGAGTTTTTCCCGTCAGCATTAGATATTTGCAATCGCGATCTTGGAGCTCGGTCCGGATGATTTCGAGCATCTCGACGAATTGGCTGAAGATAAGTACCTTGTGCCCCTCGCCCTCAAGTTCTGAAACGAGATCTAGCAAAGCTTCTAATTTAGCGCTGTTCATGTCCGCATAAGCAGGATCGATGAGTCGCGGATGACAGCAAATCTGTCGGAGCCGTAAGAGAGAGGAAAGAATGTTGAATCTTTCTTTGTCAAAGTCAGCCTTTGTGCTGAAAGACCTTAAACTATCTTGAACCCCTTTTAGCTCCGCATTGTAGAGGTCCAGTTGATCACCTTCCATTTCACAGGACAGCGTTTCTTCAATACGATCCGGTAAATCGGGCGCTACTTGTAGTTTACTACGGCGCAACATGAAGTGTCGTACGCGTCCGAAGAGCCGTTTCGGAGAGTCTGGATCGTTCTCTTTGTACTGCCGCTTAAAAGTGGTCTGACTTCCGAGGAGGCCAGGCATGGCAAATGCAAATAGGCTCCATAAATCCAAAATTCGATTTTCAACCGGTGTACCTGTGATGACGATACGGTATTCAGATTGTAGGGCGTAGGCAGTCTTCGCTGTTTGAGATTGCGGATTCTTGATGTACTGACCCTCGTCCAATATGGCGACCGTCCAGTTTAGCTCAGTGAAAAAGCTTCGATTTATTCGAAGTTGAGAGTAGTTGGCGACCAGGATGTCCGTTCCTTTTTCAAACCAATTGAACGCGGTCATGGAGCTTGGGTCGAAGGTGGAAATCGTGAGTAGCTGCGAATGGCGTGCGACCTCTTGGATCCAAACATGCATTACGGATTTGGGACAGATTACTAGACACTTGAACGGCTCTTCTGCCGAACGATGGAGTTTAAGCCACGTAAGCCAGGTGAGGGCTTGCAGAGTCTTTCCCAGACCCATGTCATCTGCGAGTATTCCGCCGAATCGATTTTGTGAAAGAAATGCGAGAAACCGGAACCCATCCTCTTGATAAGGGCGAAGCTGGGCGGCGATCCCTTTGGGGATATTGGCAGGCGTTCGAGTGCTTACCTCCCTGGCTCGTTTCCGAATGCTCTTGGCCAAGTTGTCTGCTACTGCATCCTCTAGCGGTACTTCAGCCAACTGCGTGGCGTGAAAGGAGTGTGTATCTCCTGCGGACTCACTATCCGTCAAGCCCAGCTGAAGAAGCAGTTCCTTTTGCCTCAGGGCAACGGTGGGCTCGAAGCGTTTCCAACCCTTGCCTGGCAGATGTACGTAGTCACCTTTGGCCTTGAGCAGGAGCTGTTGCTCGTTTTCGGTGAGGGTTGTATCGAGCAACTCGGGCTCAAGTTGAATATTGAACCAATCCTGATTGGCATTAGGGTCGATACGAAGAGCGTATCGCCCGGCAGGTTTCTTGTCTACGAGGGAATCTAGCTCATCGTCAGCGATGATCTGTAGTTCGCTTGGAATACCTTGTATCCAAAGAGTGAAGGTATTGGGGAAATCGTAGTCAATGGGGCGGGTCCAAAGTCCTTGTTCGACCTCCGAAAGATCGTATTCGTGAAGTTGGGCCAGGTAGGGTGAGGCGTCAGGGTATTCAAATAGAGATCCTCCGTCCGGAATTTCGGATTCCTCGTCTGTTTCGAGATTCGGGGAAGGCGCCCAGCCTTGATCGGTTAAAATAAACCAGTGATTGTGATCGCGCGAAACGGCGGCGATGGAGACTTTCAGGGATCGCTGTTTGTCCTTTATTTCCTTGGAATCAAGAACGGAACAATAAATTCGAGGTTGGAGAGGGACGGTGACGATTTTGCCTTTAAGTTGCTCTGGTAAAGCAAGACCTTGATTTCGGAGAAATAGAAGTCCTTCAGAGCTCTCGATAGCTTCTTGCGGTATCTCAAATGGCTTATTTGGGTCCGCTTCAGCCTGCAGTAAGTTGGGTCCAAGATAAAGGAATTCTGCGTGGAGGTACAATGCGGTTTGACCTGGAAGGTAGGTAAGCGGAAAGGGCGCTGGGCGGCCACCTTCGAATATAAGCTCCAATTTGTAGTTTCCATTGACGACAGGGCCGTGCTCGGACCCTATCCACTTTAATCGCTCATCGCGAATGTTGAGAGGGGAACCTTCCTTCCCTACAACATGGCCTCTCGTATCCGATCTGTGGAGAAGGGCATTGAGAAAAGAACAATCTTCGGCTTTGTCTAAATCTATGCGTGCCCGTTGAGTCGAGCGGAAATAGTCTTGAAACAATGCGCACAGCGGGAGGCTGGCGGGCGCGAAACGATCGAGAAAGCCAAAGTCTTTGGCCAGCCATTGCGTGAGTTCCTTGGCGGACAAAGGAGAATAGTCAGGGAATCCAACGGTACGAGCTTCCCACTTGAGTGATCTTCCTTGAAGTTTGAGGCGAAGTTCGAGGTTACCTGTGTGGCTAAAATCCCGCCTTTGGGAAAGATTGCCGAGGCGGTTCTTCCAGAGGCGCGTTTCTTTTTGGTGCTTCCGTAACTGAATGTTTTCACGGATTTCATCCAATTGGGTTTGCGGTTCGAGAAATTTTGGCAAAGGAATTTCGCGATCATCAAAAATCAGAGCGATGTACTGCCAGAGCGAATACTCATCCTCAGGCTGTTCTTCCCAGAGTCCATCCGTGAGAGGACTCTGTTGGTTTCTCTCAATCGTAAGGATTTGATTTTCGATTAGGGAAAGATCCTTTGCGTTTAGGGCGTCTTTCCAATCAAGCCGATCCAGTATGTCGGTCAGGTTCTCGAGTAACTCATTCTCGTTTTTAGAGAGTTTTCGATCCTGCTCGGCTTCGATTTCGTTTTTCCATTCCTTTAGCGTTTTCCCCATACCTTGGTAGGCGAACTGGCTTGAGCCGCCCATCCCGCAAAAAATAGTGCCGCGAAATGCGGTTGCAATAGGAAATTGCTAGGCGGTAGTGGCTCGGTGAAGGTCCCTGGTCTCGACCGAAGCGGTTATCATTGATTTGGAGTCACGGCTACGGTGATGAGTGCCTTGCCAGTGCCTCCTCAAAAGAGCTGCTCATCAAGAAAAGCGAGCAGTTCTTCCTCGGTAACGCGTTTCTGTTCTGTTGTGTCGCGATCTCTCAAAGTGACGGTGCCGTCTTTTTCCACCGTGTCGAAGTCGATCGTTACACACCAGGGTGTACCGATTTCATCCATACGACGATAGCGTCTACCGATGGCGCCGGATGCGTCCCAGAATACGTTGAATTTCCGCTGTAATTTGCCATACAGCGTTCTCGCCCTTTCTACGAGCTCGGGTTTATTTTTAAGAAGGGGGAGGACCGCAATTTTATAGGGAGCCACTCGCGGGTGGAACTTCATCAACGAGCGCCTCTCCCCGCCGATTTCATCTTCGGTGTAGGCTGCGGTAAGAATTGCGAGGAGAACGCGATCGACACCGAGAGAAGGTTCAACGACATGTGGGATGTATTTTGCCTTAGCTGCTTCGTCGAAGATTTCCATGGACTTACCCGAATATTCCTGGTGCTGGGCAAGGTCGAAGTTGCCACGACAGGCGATACCCCAAAGCTCTTGCTCTCCGAATGGGAATCGAAAGGTGATGTCGGTGGTTCCACGAGAGTAGTGGGAGAGCTTTTCTTGGGGATGAACGTCCTCGCCCAACATTTCCTCAGGCAAGCCTACAGAAACGAGCCAGTTCTTACACCAGTCAATCCATTCTCGATGAGCAGACTTCCAATCCGCTTCTGGTGCGATAAAGTACTCCATCTCCATTTGCTCGAATTCTCGGGAGCGGAAAATGAAGTTCCGCGGGGTGATCTCGTTGCGAAACGCTTTCCCGATTTGGGCAATTCCAAAGGGGATTTTGACCCGGCCGGTATCGACGACGTTCTTGTAGTTTGCAAAGATTCCCTGGGCGGTTTCGGGACGAAGGTAGGCAATCGCGGTCGAGTCACTCAGTGCCCCGACCTTGGTTTCAAACATGAGATTGAAGTCGCGCGGCGGAGTAAGGGAGCCTGGCTCCCCTGTTGCCGGGGAAGGGATTAGCTCATATTGAGAAGGATCCGCTTCGGTGTAGTCTTTCAGCTCGATAGGGGCCAGTTCGCCTTGAACACCCTGCTTACGCTTCATTTTTTCGGCGGCGGCCTGAGCGGTGGCTTCCATATTTCCATCCTCAATAACGGAGACGTAGCCAATGCTCTCGCCATCGACGACGACGGGAGAAAAGAAAAGCTGATCTGCCCGGTAGCGCATTTTCGAGACTTTGCAGTCTACCATGGGATCAGAGAATCCGCCGACATGGCCAGACGCCTCCCAGATTTTTGGCGACATAATGATCGAGGAATCCAGGCCTTCGATGTCGTCGCGCCGGTGGACCATGTCCTGCCACCAGGCATCTTTAATGTTTTGCTTAAGTTCAACGCCGAGTGGGCCAAAGTCGAAGAAGCCGTTGTAGCCTCCGTAGATTTCCGAAGACTGGAAGATGAATCCGCGTCGTTTGCAGAGAGCGACGATTGCGTCCATTTGGACGTTTTGCGATGCTTGGGCTTTGGCCATAAGACGTGTTTAAATGGAAGGTTCAATTGCTCGGGTCAAGCTTTGCGAATCCGAGTTCAAGGGCTTGCGAACGGAAATTAGGGAATGGATAGCAAAGCCCTGCAAATGAGATCTGAAATTTGGTTGCCAAGTGAGTTTGGTTGATCTTTGACTCTCCAGCTACCGTAGAACTTTCAAAATTATTTACACCATGGCCGAACTAGAAGGAAATTGCCTCGTCGGGCAGTCGGGTGGACCGACAGCCGTAATCAATGCAACGCTCGCAGGCGTGATCGAAGAAGCACTCAATTATGAGTGCATCGAAGAGATCTACGGCAGCCTCAATGGAGTGCTTGGCATTTTAAACGAGGATTTCGTGGATTTAGCTTCGGAGTCGCAGCAAGCCATTCGCGGGCTCCGTGTCTCTCCCGGTGCCGCATTGGGGACGAGCCGTTTTCAGTTCAAAAAGCAAGCGGACTACGATCGGGCAATCGAAGTGTTCAAGGCCCACGACATCCGTTATTTCTTTTATATCGGAGACAATGATTCGATGGCCACCGCGGCGAAGCTTAATGCGGCTGCCGCCGAGGGAGGACATGAGCTTCGTGTGATTGGTATTCCCAAAACGATCGATAACGATATTACGCGTACCGACCATACGCCGGGTTACGGTAGTGTCATTAAGTACGTTGCAACGACCGTTCGCGAAATGGCGTCGGACAATGAGGCTGTGGGGCAGGGAGACTACGTTTCCATTTTAGAAGTTATGGGCCGCAATTCTGGCTGGATCGCCGCTGGAGCCGCACTCTGCAAGCGACGGGACCACCCACATGACCCTCCGCATCTGATCTATCTGCCAGAAGTGCCGTTCGCCCCTGAAAAGTTTATCGAGGATGTACAGCGGGTCCTTCAGCGCGAAAAATACTGTGTAATCGTGGTTGGCGAAGGCCTAGTCGATACGGACGGGAACTATGTTTCGGTTGGATCCTCTAGCATTGATGCCTTTGGAAACGTTCAGCTCGGAGGTTCAGGAGAGTATCTGAAGGGGCTCGTTGAACGGAGCCTTAGCGTGAGTGCTCGCTCCTGCAAACTGGGCATTGCTCAAAGGACGGCAGCGCATTGCGCTTCCAAAACCGATGTCGATGAGGCCTACCTGGCTGGCAGGGATGCGGTTTTGGCAGCAGTCGAGAGAGAGGAGTCTGGAAAGATGATTACCTTGCAGCGGACTGAGTCGGACACCTATGCGTGCGAGACAGGGCTAGCGGATTTGAGTGAAGTTTCGGAAGGAACCAAGCGGGTTCCTGATGACTGGATCAATGACGATGGCGTGAGTATGAATTATCCATTTATCAAGTATGCCCTTCCACTCATTCAAGGGGAGGTTGAGGCGCCCTTTGACAACGGTCTTCCGGTATTCTCCAAGCTAAAGCGGCTCAAGGTCGACAAACAGTTGGCGGGTTACGCGCTGTAGCACACCCGGCTCCGGTTGCCTTGTCGCACTTTTTTGATGCGAACCCGATTGGCGGAGTTGGCAGGGATTCTCTTGCTCTCGTGATAAAGCCGTTGATCTTTAGCGGCATTATATCGAATCTTACGAGACGCTCTACTGGTAGCCCTGCAATCGTAACTCTATTAGCAGGGGATTGGGAGGGTAGTTCCCAAGATTATCTCCTTCCGCCTCGATGAACCCGAAAGCCTATTGGAAACGTCCGGAACGCTGGCTGGCGTTTTTCCTGACCTTTTTGGCTGTATGCTCGTTTCTAGCGATGGTTCCGGTTACGCCAGAATTGTCTCCGGACGTAGGGTTAGCGACGACTGGGAGCGAAAGTGAGTTGAGTTTTATTGATCAGCTGCGCGGAGGTTCGACTGCTCCGAGAGTGTTAGGGCACTGGACTTCTTTGTCGCCACCCCTATTGGCAGTGCTTGTTGCCCTGTTTTTCCGTTCAATGGTAATTGCCCTGCTTTCGGCGTTTTTTGCAGGGGCTTTTCTCTCTTTTGGTCTGAATCCGTTGATCGTTATTACGCTAGCCATCCATGACTTCATTTGGAAGTCATTAAGTTCCAGTTTCAGCCTCTATATTATCCTGTTCCTATTCACGCTTGTCGGGCTCGTCCATGTGCTTTCCCGCAACGGTGGGCTAAGCGGATTGGTCGATGCCCTCGGAAAGTTCGCCACAAGCCGGAAACGAGCTAAGATTACGATCGGCCTGGGGGGAGTGGCGATGTTCTTCGACGACCACGCAAACACGGTAGTGCTTGGCAATACGATGCAAAAATTGTCAGACAAGTGGCGTATATCGAGGGAGAAGCTTGCCTACTTAGTTGATTCCACAACGGCGCCCGTATCTGGGTTGGCGGTGCTTTCGACCTGGATTGCGGCGGAGGCGATGCTTTTAGGCGATGAGGCAAAGTCTCTTGGTATTGAATTATCTGGATACGGAATATTCTTAGAATTGCTGCCTATGCGGTTCTATTGCATCGGAACTCTAATCTTTCTTTTCATAAACTCAGCTTTGGGAAGAGACTTCGGCTTGATGTTTCAAGCGGAGAAAAGAGCGGCTCTAGAAGGCAAAGTGTACGACGATGAAAGCCAGCCACTAGGAATTCAGCCGTCGGGGATAATGGAGCCAGATGAAGGAACACCCAGAAGGTGGTACAATGGACTGATCCCAATCGCTTGTGTAGTCTTTGGAATCCTGATCGGAATTGTAGTGTTGGGTAGGGCACGGATAATTGGGTTAGGCGAGTCGTTCTCTTTTGGAAGTTTCGAAGATTGGCGATATACTTTTGGCGTGGCCGTGGGAGACGAAGAAGGCGCAGGGGCACTTCCGGTGCTATTCCTCGCTTCCGTATTTGGCAGTTTAGTCGCTTTTGGGCTTACAATAGGGCAACGGCTCATGAGTGTCCGGGAGACCTTACAGGCTTATGTGAGCGGTATGCCAACCATGTGGATGGCAGTATTCATTTTGTTGATGACTTGGTCTATGCAGGATATCTGCCAAAATCTTGGAACTGCAGAATACTTAATCGATTTGCTTGGGGACAGCATGCCCGTTTGGACACTCCCGCTATTCACGTTCGTGGTAGCTTCCATGATGTCCTTCGCAACCGGAACAAGCTGGGGAGCAATGGGGATACTTATTCCCATTATACTGCCATTATCCTATAGTATGGGTACGTTTGATGCCGGTGGCGGCATCCTGTTTTTCCTAACAGCGGCGGCCATCCTCGATGGAGCCATTTTTGGGGATCACTGTAGCCCAATTAGCGATACAACGGTCCTAACTTCAATCTCTACGGGCTGCGATCATATCGCGCATGTGAAAACGCAACTGCCCTACGCTGTTTTAACGATGGCTTTGTCCGGATTATTTGGTTACTTAGCGGTCGCTGGCAATATGCCAGTATGGCTATTCTACTTTTTATTTCCACTGGCTTCGGTGGGGATTCTCTTTGTATTCGGAAGAAGAATCCCCACCGAAGCAGACTAAGGTGGTGCGTAGAGCTCTACGAGGGCTACACCTGTTGTCCCCTCCTCCCCTGAGATCCTGAGCGTGTACAGTCCTGTTTCGAGACCGATGATCCCAGCGGTATTCTGGCTCTCTGTATCAATCGCGAATACGCCGACCGAAGCGGCTGCTTCGCTAATGGAAGAGAGACCGTTCCAGCCATGATTGGTGGCAATGATTTCTTCGGAGGAGTTCAGTACCTCGAGAACTGGGGGCTTAAATATCACTTTGGGTTCCCGCAAAAGCCTAAGAAGAAAAATTTACGAGGCGGGATAAGTTTGCCCCCACTTCGTAGATTCCTACCAGGGGTATCCCGGTGGTGTTTTCCTCTCCACTGAAAATGGCAGTATTTCCGCCACGATCTAACGCGACCAGCATGACCGCGTCATCGGAATCTGCCGTAAGGGCAAAGGCTCCGACTAATTGAGCTGCGTCTTGGATTTACACTTTGGACGAGTTGGCCGCCCAGCCTGAATTCACGGATATCAGTCCGTTGGGTCCATGAGGCTGAAGCACTGGGTTCTTAAGAATTCCGTCGAGACCGAATTGCTGGAGACTGGGTCCAACGCCTCTGATAAGAACGGTCTCCTATGGGATCGCGTACAGTTCGACTAAGGCGACGCCAGTTGTTTCATTCTCTCCCGAAGCAATGACCGTGTATAGACCGGGCTCAAGATCCATGATTATGGCGGCGTCTTCGCTATCTCCACTTAACGGAAAGGCACCAACGAGCTGGCTCGCTTCAGTAATCTGGGACGGGTCCCATAAATTGAGCCACCCGTCGTTGGATGCGATAGGCGTTCCTGCGATGTCGTAGACGGTTATTTGGGGATTAGCGAGAAATCCAGCGACTCCTTGATTTTCGAGACCGGGACCGACTGCTCTGATCAATACGCGACTTGGCAAATCGCCCTGTACAACGAATCCAGGAATGACCACGTCGGCTCCTGTGCCGACCAAAGCTCGGGACGATAAATTTATCATGCGAGTAAAGTTTTCCTCAATCTCGAAGGCCTCGACTAACGCGACTCCAGTTGAGTTATCCTGTCCACTAACGATTGCCGTATAGAGTCCTTGCTCGAGCTCGACTAGGAGAGCTGCGTCATCGTCATGAAGATTGCGCCCTCCGGCCCCGACGAGTTGGGAAGCTGCAATGATAGCGTCTGGATCCTCGTTTTCCGCCCACCCTTCATTAGAATAGATTAATTCGCTAGCCGAATTGTAAATCTCGAGTCGAGGTTTCAAAAGAGGGTCGTCGATACCATCTTCTACTAGGCTAGGACCTATGCCCCTGACTAGAATCTCTTTTGGATCTGGCCCAATAACCACGAAACCGGCGATTAAAACATTGGCTCCCGTTCCTACGCGGGCTCTGGTAGCGATATTGTAAAGGCGTTTGTCAGTGACGAGGATTTCAGAATTCTCGCTAGCGGTTGACCCTCCAGTGCTGGTGGCTACTACGTAGTATGTTCCTTCGTCCTCAGTATTTGCTGGGCTGATACTTAGAACAGACCTGGTTTCGCCTTCCAATACATCGCCATTGAAATACCATTGGTAGTCGATGGAGGAATTGGATACGGCTCGGACATCTAGAGTAGCTACGCCTCCTTTTAGAACGATATCTCCTAATGGCTGATCAACGAAAGCAGGGGCGTCCGGTAAATTCTGTATGGAGAGACTTGCGACATCGCTAACGACGGATCCCGTTTGGCTCAGTACAGCGACAGTGTAGTCACCATCGTCACTGGCGGAAGCTGTGGAGATAGTTAGTGTACTGCTGGTAGCTCCTAGTATATCTTCTCCATCTTTCATCCACTGGTAGGAGAAAGGGCCTTGTCCTGAAGCCTCCACAGAAAGGGCTATGGTTTCGCCGTCATAGGTCGTTGCGCTTGACGGATGGGCGCCGATCGCGGGTGGTGCTAGGGCTTCGATTCCGACAATCGCGATTGCGTTTACCCCATTTGTGAAAGCGTAATTCATGGCAAGCTGGCCATTGGAATTGAATCCCCCGATCTCGGCTC
>PBMN01000061.1:0-18572 GCA_002722675.1 Opitutaceae bacterium | reverse complement strand
TGTAAGCAAAGAAGAGATACGTCCCTTATGCATGGATAGTATCGAGAGTGTAGCCTTATTCGGCTGGTTTTTGTTTATTCCTGCCTTGTGGGCGATTGGCTGCTATTTTACTTTGTGGCACAGTTTACGCCACGCGTTAAGAATATTAACTACCGATACTTTAGGAAGTCAGTTCTTAGATTCGAAGCAATATATCAAATTAAATATTCGCTGGCTACAACTGACTGGTTTGATGACCTTCGTTGCACTAATTGGAATGTGGATAATTTTTGCTCTACCCTTTTCGGTACGCGGTATCGAACTGGATTGGTTGGTCAAGGCTTTGATTGGCATATCGGTGCTAACACTTCCGCACACTGTAGTCGTCTGCTGTATGGATAAAATACAGCTCAGAGTTTAGGGGAAAGCCTCAGTTATTTGCTGCGAGACATTAATAATTTTGAACCTTAAAGTTAATTTGTTAAATTTCCTGACATCAAGTGGACGCCGAACCGCTCACTAGCGACTTTGATATTCTGACTCAACTGACGTTTTCTATTTCTTAGCCTGGAGTGCGGCATTGAAATTAATGACAATAAAACTCACTGGTCTGGCTCGGTTATCACCCGCCTTAATGCGATCGCAATGCCGTTGAAATAGAGAGGCGTTATCCACAGTTCGGGAGACGCGATTGAGAAAAGTGCCGCTTCGAGCAGCACGAGTGGGGCGCATGGACTTGAGTACGGATAGGTCAGCTAAATCGATGCTCCGCATGCAATCAATCCGGGTACATTTGGGAGGTATGCCAATTCAAGATATATTAATCGTTGTTTAAAATTAATTTAAATGATGGAGACGGGGGAATTATTGCACTCTTTAATCCCTATAGAAAAATGACTTACATAGTTTTAGCCATGCAGGGGATGGCTAGATCCTGCATAGAGTTGCAACAAATATGGCAGGAAATTGATAGGAAAATCTGAAATCGTGGAAAAGAGGGGGAATGGTGCTCGTCAGTAAAGTCCTCGCCGTACTGCTCGATCATCCGGGCGTGCTCTTCATCCTAGACATCGCTGATTCGCTTGAAGAAGAGCAGCGGCAGGATGTAGCCCTTCTAATCGGTCCGATCGACCGCTGAGCCGCGCAGGATGTTGGCGGCTTCCCAGAGATGGGAGGATAGACCCTTAGAACTTTTTGTTGGAGACTGAGACATACAAACCGATCAACAGTTAAATTCTATTGGGATTTCACAAAAATAAAACTTTTGTTCCCACGCAAAGCAAAAGGGGCGATCGAATTAACGACCGCCCTTATAAGCATTACCTTGAGCTAAATCGCAGGTCCTACCCTTCCATTGCCACGAGGATTGAATAATTTTAAAATCTTAATCCACTGTAATACAAAGAATTATGATTTTTCATGAGATTTCTGCCTAAAAAGATTTAAATTTTTGAACGCTAGGCCCCGGAACCCGTCTATCTCACAGTATTTAATAGGTTTTTTTTAATTTTAGTATCTGGTTTGTAGTTTGATAAGTTAGATGGGGTCCCGTTTTGCGGGGCCCTTTCTTTTTTTGATTTCGGCGATAATAGGCCCCATCGCGGGTTTCAATTTGATCGAAGCCAATCTGATGGTATTGCTCTCGATATGCCCGACTTTCGGAGTTACTGCCCAAATCTAAATCCAAACGTGCCGCGGATCACACTTTCGGCTGATGAGTCGCATCACTTGATCTCGGCAAATCGTGCCCGTCAGGGAGACCCGGTCGTTATTTTCGACGGTTTCGGGAATGAATGGGCCTCAGAAATAACCATAGCCAATAAACGGGAGGCTGTCTTGGAGGGAAAAGCCTTCAACCGCTACTCTCCTCCTCTTCAAAGAATCGCTTTGGCCCAGTCGATTCCAAAATCGAAGGGCTTGGAGAACATCATTCGCAAAGCAACGGAGCTGGGTATTCAGGACATCTATCCTTTGATTTCCAATCGAACCGAAACCAAGATCCGCGATGGCAAAGAAAAAACGAAGAACGAGAAATGGCTCGGGGCCGCAATTGAGGGAGCAAAGCAGTCGGGAAACCCATTTATTCCCACCATTCATGCCACTCAGCGTTTGGATCTTTTTCTGGAAAAAGAATCGGGAAATTTCCAGCTGAAGCTCATTGCCTCCCTCGAAGAAGGCAGTACTACGCTTCACGGGCAAATTGAACAAGCAGTTCTAAATCCCAACGCTTCGGGGATATTTCTAGTCGGCCCCGAAGGTGATTTCACGGAAACCGAGTATGACCAAATTCGCCAGGTAGATTTCCTTCCAGTCTCACTGGGGCCCTATGTGCTGAAATGCGAAACCGCCGCGGTCAAAGCCCTTAGCATCTTGCAGCACGAATTTTTTAAATGGGCCCCCTGAAAGACACCATCGTCTACCAAACCATCAAACCGCCAGCGTAGGTAAACCCGGCCCCGACGGAACAGAAGATGATCTTGTCACCTTCTTCAAAAATCCCCTCTTCCGCAGCCCATCCCAACGCCATTGAGACGGAAGCAGCCGATGTATTGCCATACTTCCCCACAGTAACGACGAATTTTTCGTAGGAGATTCCAACGCGCTTGCTGACTGCTTTCAGAATTCGAGCGTTCGCCTGATGAGGCACAATCCAGGATACATCTTCCTCGGAGAGCCCATGACGCTTCATCGCGCTTTCAATAATATCGGAAAACGCAAGCACGGCCCTTTTAAAAACCACTCCGCCATCCAGCTGAATATAGAAGGAGTCCAGGCTGTCTCCCGGTTGTGGAATCGGATTCATCGCCCCACCTCCTCTGCGGCAAATCGCCTCGGTGTACCGCGAGTCACCACTGAGTTCATGCCGATAAAATCGATGGCCTCCTTTTTGCGGAGTCAATACTGCCGCTCCTGCTCCGTCGCCAAAAAGAAAGGCGGTTTCGTGATCTTTAGAGTTTGTGATTCGCGAGAGAATTTCCGCGGTAACCACGAGAGCATTTTTTGCTGTTCCTCCTATTATGAAAGCCCGTCCCACCTCGAGAGCGTAAAGCCAGCCCGAACAGGCCGCGTTAAGATCAAAAGCCAGCGCCTGTCCAATGCCAAGCTCCTTGGCCAACGCACTCGCGGCTCCGGGAACCGGTTGATCGGGAAGAAGAGTTGCGACAATCACCGCATCGATGTCGCCCAATGACATACCAGCCATTTCCAAGGCCTTATTTGTCGCCTCTGTAGCTAGGCTGGTAGCCGATTCACCTTCGCTGATGATATAGCGCTGCTGAATCCCAGTTACCTTTTCAATCTCTTCGGCTGTCTTTCCTGGAAACTCTCGTAGGATCTCCTCGTTCGAACGGGCATTCTTAGGAACAGCATAGCCGATACCCGCTACGCACACCGTCTGAGAGGCAAGCGAGTCTAAGCCAGCATCACTTGAGGCGACGGTACTTTCCAGTGATGAGCCTTTGTAGCGAGTCAAGTCGTCTCCGGTCACCCGACCTCCGGGTCCCGTACCCACAATATCGCAAATCGTATCCGGATTCAAACCACGCTCTAGGGCAATCTTTCGAGCTCGAGGAGTCCAGCGAATCGCTCCCATTTTATCTGATGAGGCCGGGGTCTCCGAGATCGTGCTTTCGGCGGTTGCGATTTCCGCCAGCGGGGCAACGAGCTTCTGCTTAGATTCGGTTGCCGGGGCTGTTGCGGTATTCATGGCTCCCGAATCGGTTCCGAGGTCCACCGCTAAGTGGCTCATGGATTGATCTTCTGTCTCTATCCGAAAAAAAGGAACCCCCACTTTCAGGATATCTCCCGCCCGACAGCAAATTCCCCGAATAACCCCATCGCAGGGAGACTCGAAATCGAATATTGATTTATCGCTTTCGAGCTCGGCCAGCTTCTCGCCTTTAGCGACCGCACTTCCCGCCTTGCAAAAAAGATCGATCAACGTTATTTCGTTTACCGTCGCGCCCATCGATGGGATGGGAACTTCTATCAGCTGCTTCGCCATGAGGGTTTTTGATTTAGGTAAGCACTCAAAAAGTATTGACTGGCATCATTTCGAATGGGCTTCAACTACGCTTTCTTGTAGGCAAGACTGGCTTGCACAAAGGCCTTGAACAGCGGATGGGCCTTATTGGGTTTCGATAAAAATTCCGGGTGCGATTGAACTCCCAGAAACCAAGGATGGTCGCCCAATTCCACCATCTCCACCAAATCTCTTTTTGGATTAATTCCACTCACTTTGAGCCCGGCATTTTCAATCTGCTCCACGTAGTCGTTGTTCACCTCGTAGCGATGCCGGTGCCGCTCGCGCACAAACTCTTGACCGTAAGCTTCAAATCCTTTGGTGCCTGCCTTAACCCGACACTCGTAAGATCCCAATCGCATCGTCGCCCCTTTTTCTACGATGTCCTTTTGCTCATCCATCATGGAAATCACAGGATGGGGGGTCGACTTGTCCACCTCAAAACTGTTGGCACCTTTTAGACCAAGAACGTTACGAGAAAACTCGATAACCGCGATTTGCAGGCCTAGGCACAATCCAAAATAGGGAATCTTGTTTTCCCGGGCATTCTTGACCGCCGCTATCTTTCCTTCAATACCACGATCCCCAAATCCCCCGGGCACTAAGATCCCATGCAGGCCTTTCAGTTTGTTGAGCCCCTCCGGCTTTTCCAGAGACTCCGCATCTACTCGAATCACATTGACTGCGCAGTTATTTGCGATCCCCGCATGAGTGAGCGATTCGTAAACCGACTTATATGCATCCTGCAGTTCGATGTATTTTCCAACGACCCCAATATCTACCCGTTCAGAGGGCGACTTCAAGCGCCTAACGATATCACTCCAAACACTGTGCTCAATCGGAGGGGCATCTAGTCCTAGCAATTCAACTACGAGATCATCCATCTCCTCCCTCTGCAAAGCAAGCGGCAGTTCGTAGATGGACGACTCCACATCCATCTCCTCGATCACGGCTTTTACGCCAACGTTACAGAATAGGCTCAGCTTTTCCCGAATCTCGCGATCAATGGGATGCTCGGTGCGGCAAACAAGGATGTCGGGCTGAATCCCGATTTCCCGAAGTTTGGCGACACTCTGCTGCGTTGGCTTTGTTTTCAACTCACCGGCTGCGTTCAAATACGGGACCAAAGTTACATGAATGAATACCACATTGCCTCGTCCCGCCTCGAGCGCGAATTGGCGCATGGCTTCGAGAAAAGGCAACCCCTCAATATCGCCCGTCGTACCACCGATCTCAGTAATCAAAATATCCACGTCTTCGCTGGCCGCCCGAATCCGGGCCTTAATTTCGTTTGTTACATGCGGTATTACTTGTACCGTCGCTCCTAGGTACTCTCCACGACGCTCCTTTTGAATCACCGATTCGTAGATTTGCCCCGAGGTAAGGTTGTTGAACTGGCTTAGCTTACCCGAGGTGAAACGCTCGTAGTGACCTAGATCCAAGTCCGTTTCAGCCCCGTCATCCAAGACATAGACTTCTCCGTGCTGAAAGGGGTTCATGGTACCCGGATCGACGTTAAGATAGGGATCGAACTTTTGGATTCGAACGGTCACTCCCCTTTCCTCAAGCAGGGCACCTAAAGAGGCGGCTGTCAGTCCCTTGCCAAGTGAGGACACTACGCCACCCGTTACGAATATATATTTCTTAGGCTTTTCTTTCTGCACTTCGTCTGCCATGTGAAGAGAAAAGGACCAATTAGGTCAACTAGGGAGTTCCCTAAAATCGAAATCTCTCCTTCAATCTAGGCAATGATGAGCGTCCAGGCGGCGAATGCGACGAGAGCGATCAAAAGTGCCGTCACCACGAGGACGATACCAAACTTTACAATCCGCCACATGACATAGAGCAATCCTGCACCTACCACGATCAAACAGGTAGTGACCAGCCAAGGGGGGTATAGCTCTAGCAACTCGCGAACTTCTTCGATCAAATCTGTCATTCACGAGCACGCTACGGGACACGCCCTCCATCCTTCAATCTCGAATTTATGTTGCGCGTTGGAACGTAGACGATTTCGCTCTCCCAATCCTGTTTCGAGGGGATCTGGCAAAACAAAACACAATTAATAGCAATGGCGAAGAAATATCACGTCTACGGAATGGGCAATGCCCTCGTCGATATCGTAACCGAGGTGACCGATGAATTTTTCAAGGAGCATTCCATCGAGAAAGGCTTCATGACACTCGTTGACGAAAACCGTCAGCAACAGCTCACCAACGCAATCCACATGCCCAGCGCGGACCGCCAATGCGGAGGATCCGCCGCCAACACGATTATCGGAGCGGCTCAGTTCGGAGCTTCCTGCTTCTACTCCTGCAAGGTGGCTAACGATGAAATGGGGGGTTTCTACCATGACGACCTTACCTCCCACAACGTTAGTACCAATCTTTCTCCCGGGGCCCACGAAGAGGGAATTACCGGGAAATGCCTCGTGATGACCACACCTGACGCGGAACGAACGATGAACACGTTCTTGGGTATTACCGCCAGCTATTCCACGAAGGAAGTTGACGAAACCGCGCTCAGAGACTCGGAGTTCCTATACATTGAAGGCTACTTGGTAACCGGCGAATCGGGGCTCAACGCAATGAAAGAGGCCAAAAGACTGGCGGAGGAGTATAGCGTTAAAACGGCTCTAACTTTCTCAGACCCTAGTATGGTCAAGTACTTCAAGGACCAAATGGCCGATGTCGTCGGCTCTGGTGTCGATTTGCTGTTTTGCAACGAGGAGGAAGCGATGCTTTTTACAGAAACGAAAACGGTTGACCGGGCGATCGAAGCATTGAAACAGAAGGCAAAGACGTTCGTTGTCACTCTTGGAGCAAGAGGCTCCCTTGTATTCGATGGATCTGAGGAAATCAAAATTGATCCCTTCCCAACCACGGCCATCGATACCAACGGAGCGGGCGACCTTTTTGCGGGCGCATTTTTGTATGCACTAACTCAAGGTAAAACGCATGCCGAATCCGGTAACCTCGCGAGTCTCGCCTCCTCGAAAGTCGTTTCCAAATGGGGGCCGCGCCTTGACGAAGGCCAGGCCAAGGCATTGCACGACCAACTTTTTAGCTGATCGGCGAGTCCCCTCTTTACCCATATGGAGGCTCCTCTAAATCCAGTTCGAATCGCGATTGTCGGAGGAGGAGCCGCCGGCATATTCGCGGCCATTTCGGCGAGAGAGGCAAATCCCAACGCGCAGGTTTGCGTTTTTGAAAAATCGAACCGCTTTCTCACTAAGGTAAAGATATCCGGAGGCGGGCGCTGCAATGTCACTCATGCTTGTTTCGAGCCGCGAGAGCTCACCTCAAGATACCCTCGTGGCTCTAAGGAACTTCTGGGTCCCTTCTACAGTTGGCAACCGCAGGATACGGTGGATTGGTTCGAGTCGCATGGGGTCGCGCTTAAAACCGAGCCCGATGGAAGGATGTTTCCGGTTACCGATTCTTCCCAAACCATCATCGACTGCCTTCTTGATACCGCTCGGGGAAACGGCGTAGAACTCAAGACGAAGACCGGAATCGATAGTGCCCGAATCGACCATACAGGTAAATTCCAGCTTTCTAACAATGAGGACCTGGTTCTAGAATTTGATCGTCTGGTCTTGGCTACCGGTGGTGGGCAGAATTCGCCGGGGCACAGGATCGCAGAATCTTTTGGCCATACGATTTCCTCCCTGGCTCCGTCACTCTTCACATTCCATATCAGCGATGCCCGCATCGACGGTCTGCAGGGACTCTCGGTTCCCAATGCTGTCGTCACCTGCCCCTCCATAAAGCTTTCTCAACGTGGACCACTGCTGATCACTCATTGGGGATTGAGCGGCCCGTCCATTCTAAAGTTGTCGGCCTGGGGCGCCCACCAGTTCGCAGAATTTGAATATACGTTCAAGCTACAGGTAAACTGGACAGGAACGCACGACCTGGAATCCGCCAAGCAGGTTTTAATGGATGCAAAGCGGCAGCATGGAGCCAAGCAAGTCGGTACAAGTCCACTCTTGGGGCTTCCACGCCGCTTGTGGGATCGATTTTTAGATACTGAATCGATCGACCCAAAAATGAAACTATCGCAAGTAGCGAATCACCAATTGCTCTCCCTCTCCACAACCTGCGTTGCCTGCGATTTTCAGGTAACCGGGAAAAGTATGAACAAAGAGGAATTTGTTACGTGCGGTGGTGTTGTACTGCACGAGGTTGAATTTAAGAGCATGGAGAGCAAGCAAGTGCCTAAGCTCTATTTCGCAGGCGAAACACTCGATATTGACGGGGTAACGGGAGGGTTCAATTTCCAGGCAGCATGGACAACCGGCCGGATTGCCGGCACGAGCGCGGCAATCTAGCGATACCTTAAATTATCTATTGCCCCCCACCGGCTACCCTTCAAGTAGAAGCATTCACAATGCAGATGACCCACATCAAAACACTGTCCTTCTTTATCACATCCTGCCTTGTGTTCTGGGGTTGCTCAGAATCTTCGAATGAGTCGATAACCGTGCCAGGAGTCGATAGTAGTGCAACCAAAGATGAATTGGCCAGCGCTCAAGAAAAAGCGTCTTGGGAGATCGCGGATTTGAAGCAAAAGACCGAGGAGGAGGCCGCGAAATTAGAGTCAGAAGTAGCGGCGGAACTAGAGAAGCAACGCGACGAACTCCTTGCCGAAATGAATGCGAAAACGAGTAACTTGACGAGCCAGATGAGCCGAATCAAGAAATAGAACGGGTCACTCAAAGGGGCATTAACCATGAAATCCAGCATCACCAAATTCAAAGACATGGCTGCTGAGTTCGACCCGAGTCCGATCGAGGAATTGAGTGCTTTCAAAACGAAATACCAAAAGGAGTACGAACCGGCATTAGGCCAAATAAAGAAGGGATCCGAACTACTCGAAAATTCGGGTGAAAAGTACCCAAGCTCTTTTAGATAATGCGCCAGAAATCTTTTGATAGAACAAAGCGGAGTCCTCGAATAAGGGGCTCCGCTTTCTTGTACCATTCATCGAACTTCCGATTTAGCGCCTCACATGAGAAATGACACTCTATACGCTCTCGATCGAAAATTTGAGCATATCCATACACTCGGCTCAATATCAGGCTTATTGGGCTGGGCCTAGCTAGTGAACTTGCCTCCCAAAAGTGCTGATCAAAGGGGTGAACAATCAGCTGCCATCGCTGGACAGCGAGGCTCAAATCGTGGTTCGCTGAGCGAGAAAGGACTACGATCGCAATATTAAGCTCCCTGCCGACTACGTTGAGCGAGAAGCCCTGCTCGATAGTGCCGACTACCATGCGTGGGCTCGAGCCAAAGAGAACTCTGAACATGCAGGATCTTCCGCCTGCCTGCAGCAACAGCTCGATTGCACGAAGGAATTTACCAGTTATCTCGGCTGGAGCGAACGACCCTAAAATTGCTTAATAGATCTACACGATCCGGGGATGGATACCCAGTCGATCTCAGCTCTTTTCGATTCCCTGAAAGTTGACCTCGTACCCATCGTTCAGCAGATCCTTCAATCTAAAACAAAACCGTATACCTCGATTTTCAAAGGATTCCCGGTCGGGGGCCAACGTGTGCAAAACATTCAATTCACGTTCTCAAGGCTACGGCAAAATAGATGGAGATCCAAACTCGAAAGAAGCATTGATCGGGCAGATCGAACACGTTCGAAATTAGAGTGATTAAGAAAGGATTGCCAGCACTCCATCTTGTGGACAACCTCCGTGCTTTTTCATTTCACATTTCCTATGACAACGGATGCTGTAGACATCGATGCCCTGGTTAGAGAAATAGCCATAGACGCTCGCGAGGCGTCTCTCACCTTGGCGAATGTACCGACAACCCAGAAGAACCAGGCTATCCTCCGACTCGCAGACCTAATCGAAGAGAACACGGATTCTCTCCGAAAAGAGAATGCCAAAGACCTGGCAGCGGCAGAGGACAACGGAATTACGCAGGCAATGCTCAAACGCCTAGAGCTGAGCGATCGCATGATTTCCGACATGCTTGCTGGTGCCCGTCAGGTCGCGGCTCTCCCCGATCCTCTGGGAGAACTACTGGAGACCTATAATCATCCTCAAGGGTTCAAGATTGAGAAAGTACGCGTTCCGATTGGAGTAATCGGCATTATCTACGAGTCCCGCCCTAACGTAACCATCGATTGTGCCATCCTTTGTCTCAAATCTGGAAACGCTAGCATTTTGCGGGGCGGGAAAGAGGCCTACTACACGAATATTGCTCTGGCGAAGCTCGTCACGCAAGCCCTTGAAGCATGCGGACTGCCTTCAAAGGCGTCTCAATTCATTCCCACAAAAGACCGGTCTGCCCTCAATACGCTGCTGAAATTGGATCAGCAAATTCAGTGCATCATTCCAAGAGGGGGAGAGGGTCTGATTCGATTCGTCTCTGAAAACAGCCATATTCCTGTGATTAAGCATTTCGACGGGATATGTACGCTCTATGCAGACAAGTCGCTCGATATCGAACAAGCGAAGAAAATTATCGTCAATTCGAAGTGCCAAAAACCTGGCGTCTGCAATGCGGCGGAAAACCTATTAATCCACAAAAAGGTGGCTAGCGAAGCACTTCCCCAAATAGCAAAGGCCTTGAGAACTGAGGGTGTGGGGCTGAGGGTAGACGAATCCGCCAGGTCGATTCTAGACAATCAGGGGATCGACTCGACCCCAGCAACCGATGAGGATTGGGGGACAGAGTACTTGGATCTGATATTGTCTGTTAAAGTAGTGGATTCCATAGAGGAGGCCATCGCCTTCATAAATCAGTACGGGAGTTCGCATAGTGACTGTATTCTGACCACAGATACTGATACTGCTGAGTCCTTTTTAAGCGGGGTCGACTCGGCAACCGTTTATTGGAATGTGAGCACGAGGTTTACCGATGGATTCGAATTTGGCCTTGGAGCTGAGATTGGAATATCTACAGACAAGCTCCACGCTCGAGGACCCATGGGTCTGAGAGAGCTCTGCACGTACAAGTTCAAAATCGTGGGTGATGGACAAATTAGAACCTGACCACCCGAGTCAATGACCGCCTAGACCTGAACAGGATTAGGAGCTTACCACACAGTATCTAAGCCATTCAGGAATCAACTGGACAGCGTTCACTCGCCAATTCGGCGCTCTTCTATTGCAATCCTAGTCGCTAGTCCTCACTTTTTTCTCAAATTGTATTTTCACTGAAAAGGGACCTTCCCGTAAAGACCTCTCATCTCATACGCCATGAACCATATCTTCCGGACAGTCACAGTCATACTCGCCCTAGCAATAGGAGCTGGAACTCTTTTCGCCGCTCCTAAACGCGAAAACCTAGCTACGCGCATCATAAATAGCGAGTACGCCCTCGAGGAAATCATGAAAAAGCCGGAAACGAGAATTCCCGCTTCTATTCTTCAGCAAGCGAAGGGCATCATATTAACCCTAAACTATCGGGCTGGATTCATGCTCGGAGGTCATGGTGGGAGAGGTGTACTCGTTGCGAAAAACCCATTAAATGGGAAATGGGGCGTGCCTGCCTTCGTTTCTACGGGTGGAGCCAATTTCGGTTTTCAAATTGGAGCCAAGGAAGTCGACACAATTTACGTAATCATGGACGAAGCAACCGTGGGACGGGCTTACACCGGGCGCTTTGATTTGAGTGCCGATGCCGCCGCCGTGGCTGGACCCGTGGGACTGATTTCTGAAAAGAAAGAAAGCAACGATTACAAAAACGCCAATATTTTGGTATATACCACAACCAAGGGACTCTACGCAGGAGTATCAATCAAAGGCGGGTGGGTAAAACCAGACAACTCGGCTACAAAAGCGTTTTACAATACAGAGTTTAACGCTCCCGAAATAGTATTAAGTGACTGGTTCGAACTACCTCGGGAAGCTAAGGCGTTGATCAATCGGATCAACTACTACACGGCCGGCCAATTTTAGCTGGTTTCGATAGTTTATTTCGCAACGTTGTAATTCTTTCTGCCAATCGCCCGATCAGCGATTTAACTAGTTTTTGAAACCGATCTAAATAGACGACACCTTGCTCATATTGACGCTTGAAGCTCATCAAATTTCTCTCGCAGAGTCGCCGAGGCAGGACTCGAACTCCTGCTTTCCCTCGTCAGAAATCTTTCTGGCCGTTTCTTTCGCATCGCTTGCTGAGATCTTTCCCTTTCCCACCAGTCCACCGAGGGCTTCTTCCGCTTTATCCTTAGTCAAAACCGCGGCTCCGAATCCTATTAACATAAATTTTTTGTTCGAATCTATAGCAGTAGCGTAAAATTTATTCGATTTTGGGTTAACGGCAAAGGATAAAATACGTTTTGCCCACCAAAATGTAAGGGTGTGGCCCATCCCCTGGTTTAAATTCAGCCATCCGTATCGATGTTAAACCAAGACTCAAAAATTAGTTCGATCCTCTTCGTTTGCTGGGGGAATATTTGCCGCTCTCCCGCCGCAGAAAACGTGATGAGGCAACGGCTCGAGCAATCCGATCTTTCCCAAATAATTTGTGATTCTGCAGGTACACTAGATGCCCATGCAGGGCATTCTCCTGATTCTCGCATGTCCACTGCCGGACAACGCCGTGGATTACCCATGACTGGGAAGGCTCGAGGGGTGCGTCCCGAAGATTTCGAAAGATTCGACCTCATACTCGCGATGGACCGGGCAAACTTTGTTGACCTACAGCGTATCGCTCCAGATCCACAGGCTATGGGAAAAGTCCGGCTTTTTTGCGAATACTGCCGTAATCATGACGATACAGAAGTACCCGATCCCTATTATGGCGGCCCTCAGGGATTTGAACATGTACTCGATCTCCTGGAGGACGGCTGCGAAGGGCTTCTGGAAAATATCACCAAGTCGGAGAAGTAGTGATTTTTGCCACTCAAATGACAGGCTTCCTTCACTCCATCTCTCCCAATTGAACCTGCGATGTCAGGAGCATTTTATAAATCAGTCGAAGCAAAGGTATCCAGTGCGACATCTAGATCGTTCCCGATCGTAAATCGAACGTCTCTTCATGGCGGCTGCATCAACAAAGCCGAACGCCTCGAAAGTGACGATCGCTCCTACTTCATGAAGCGGAACAATGAGTCGTTCCTCATCCACTTTGAGGAAGAACAAGTAGCCTTGGATGAACTAAGCGGAGCTGGAGCCATTCGGGTTCCTCGACCTATTTGCTCCGGGATAGCGGATAACCAATCTTACTTAGTGCTAGAGTTCATTTCCTTAGGTCAACCCACTGAGACAAGCTGGGAGCTATTGGGCCAGCAGCTCGCCCAACTTCACCACTCCGTTCTACCCAACTTCGGCTGGCATCGAGACAACACGGTCGGCACCACAAAACAAATAAACAACGTATCCGATGATTGGATCTCGTTTTTTCGCAACCGTCGCCTTCTACATCAAATGGATCTAGCCCAGAAAAATGGTTTCAAGCTGAAAAACGGCCCTCAACTTCTCGAAAGTTTATCATCATTCTTTGATGGCTATTCGCCATCGCCTTCCCGACTGCACGGAGACCTGTGGTCTGGAAACGTCGGATTCGATACCAGTGGAGCTCCATTCGTCTTCGACCCTTGTTGCTACTATGGTGACCGGGAAACCGATCTAGCGCTTAGCGAGTTTTTTGGAGGGTTTCACCCCAAATTCTACGCCGCATACAACGAAGCCTATCCTCTTGATCAGGGTTACGTGAAACGCAAAATCCTGTACAATCTCTATCATTGCCTGAATCACTTCAACCTTTTCGGATCACCCTACGACTCCCGGTCCCAATTGATGACAAATCAATTGCTCAAGTTCGTCTGACTTGGACCGAGAGTATCTTCAGACCAGACCGTCCCCCCATTTTCAGTCTCGCTACGCCAGCCGATCACACTCTAATTCGCCTGAAACATGTCATTGCTAGAAGCCATTGTCCTAGGGGTTATACAAGGTCTGACTGAATTTCTTCCCGTTAGCAGCAGCGGACATCTGGAACTAGGAAAGGCATTGCTGGGCATTGAAGCAAACAGTGACGTTACATTTACCATCGTGGTCCATGGAGCCACCGTTCTTAGCACCATAGTCGTGTTTCATCGCGACATCCTCGGCCTCATCAAGGGCGCTCTACAATTTCGCTGGAACGAATCTACCGACTACATCCTTAAAATTGCGATTTCAGCGATACCCGTCGTCGCCCTAGGATTGCTGTTCAAAGAGGAAATCGAAAGCCTCTTTGGCAATAACGTGTTACTCGTCGGATGCATGCTGCTGGTCACGGGAGTTCTGCTCGCCTTCACCTACTATTCCCCTCGGGTTGGAGATGAAGTAAGCAGGACAAAGGCCTTCCTCATCGGAATCGCCCAAGCAATCGCTGTATTGCCTGGGATTTCCCGTTCTGGCTCGACGATCGCTGTCGGACTGCTACTTGGCGTCGAAAAGAAGAAGGTCGCACGATTCTCATTCCTTATGGTTCTGATACCCATTATTGGAGCAAATGCTAAGGATATTATCGATGGGGGGATGGCGAATAGTTCAGTGACTACACCTCCTCTCATCATTGGATTCCTAGCCGCCTTTCTTTCCGGAGTGCTCGCGTGTCGGTGGATGATCGCAATTGTGACTAGAGGAAAGCTCATTCACTTTGCTTACTACTGTTTTATAGTCGGTGCGGGCTCGATCATCACCCACTTTTTGATCTAGCTATTCGCTCCAGTAGCTTCAGCCGCACAGCGTTTATTGAATCAAGGCGGAGCGCTTCCTTGATCACTTCCAAAACACCGCCTTTCCTCCGAAGGAGACCCCAGCCCATCGGTATTTCTGAATCCAAGGCAACGACCCCATCGTTCACTGCGATGTAGCAGTAATTAGCGCAACCGTATCGTGCAATCTTGGAGAATTTTACTCCATGCTCCAAACGATTCTCTAAAACCTGTAATCGTCTCGTCAGCCGATACCACGATTCGTGACGCCAGTCGCAAAAGTCAAATGTGTCGTATTCTGAAAATAATGACTGATGCCTCCGACATTGAGGAAGATGCACAACTAGAAGGGCCCGGAGTGTTCTCAACCGTTCCCGCAAATCGCAACGCTCCGATTTAGACGCTTCTTCCAATCCAGCATCACGCAGGAAATCCGCTCGGCTTTGCTTGCATTCCACAGCAAACGTTTCACCTGGGGAATCCAACATCCGTCTTAGAGAACGATAGCCCGCCACATCCACTCGATAGTTCGATAGTGGGAGTTTCACTTCTGGCGCGATTGCGTCGCAACCCCTTAGCCTCAGCCAATCGACCGACAATGCCTTCAGCTCGCGATGGGCTTTAGTTTCGACCATCTAGGTTTTCTAGCATAGTCGATCAGACAACGGCAGTCTTCCCCCCCATTTTTGGAGCAAAGTCTATTGATCTCCACGAGGCGACTTATCAACCTCTCTCATATGAAACTGGGTTTCCTAGCCTCCCACGGCGGCAGCAACATGCAAGCGATAATCGACCAATGTCTCAGTGGAGCGATTGAAGGCAAGCCAGTTATTCTAATCTGCAATAACCCGAACGCAATCGCGGTCGAAAGAGCCCGTGACGCCCAATTAACCGTTGAAATCCTTAACGAGAGGACCCATGCCGATCAAGATCAGCTTGATCGCCAAATGGAAAAATCACTTCTGGAAGCCGGAGTCGATCTAGTCGTATTGGCAGGCTACATGAAAAAGATCGGTCCCACTACGCTTTCCACTTTCTCAAATCGGATCCTAAATATCCATCCTTCCCTTCTCCCCAAGTTTGGGGGTCAGGGCATGTTCGGTATACGCGTTCACGAGGCAGTGGTCGCAGCGGGTGAATCCCAATCTGGTGCTACGGTACACCTGATCGACAACGGATACGATCAGGGAAAAATTATTCGTCAAGCGATGCTTAAAGTGGATACAAGCGACACACCAGCGATCCTTCAAAAGCGGGTCTTGGAATTGGAGCATATTCTATATCCTAATACAATCGCAAAGATTGCTTCGGGAAAGATTAAACTATCTGTAACCTAGATAGGGTTCTCGTGATTGTGCTTAGCCATCCTTGACAGAAGTAACAATACCGCTGATCGTCACTTTTCTTAGCAGTATGGTGTACGAAGACTCCTTCGAATGGAACCGAGGAAGATTAACTATATGAAAGGATATCGACCGCCCGTAACTTCATGGCGAGCTTTTGTAAATTGCGAGCAAATCGGATACCGGTTTGCGACCAAAGCAGACGCGACCGAGGCCGCCAATGCCTATGTCTCCAAAGACACTACGATTGCAATGCTGGAGCCAGTGGTGGTAATCCGACCCTCCTACTCTCCGGTGCAGCCTATTGCGGCACCATCTAGCTCAATTGAACTCCATCCCGCTTGATTGACTAAATCATGCTGCTGGTAGGACCACCGAGAATCGAAATCAGATTGATGAAGGTTTCTATCTTGCCACAAACCTCTCTGGTTCGGCATTTTACACTGTAAATCAGTTGCCTACAGATCCCGAATTTTTGTCTAGCGATAATTCTAGCTGAATTGTTCTATATTGAAATGCGTATAAATTGGCAATAATTACCTCTTGTATTAGTCTATATATTGATTGAGCGATTTGTGTCATAGAGGTAAGTTTAATCACGATCGGAGGTTGTCTTCTTCAAATTGTTCCCAACGCTGGAGATTCTAATCGGATAATCCTACCTTGGCACTTCGGCTACTTGTTCCCAGAGGCCGTGTGCAAATCGAACCATTTGTACAAATCGTTAGGCTGGTACGCCGCTGACCAAGAATTGTGCCCAACATGCTCCAAAGTCGTTAGCCGAGCTCTTTTCCCTCCAGCCGCCGCGATGGCGTTTATCATATCTAACGAGCCACTAAGTGGGACCGAGTTGTCGTCGGTTCCGTGCCACGCCCAAATCGGAACTCTTAGCAGTTTTTCGGCATCAGCAGGATCGCCGACCCCACAAATAGGTGCAACCGCAGCGAACATTTGGGGCTCGTCCGCAGCGAGGCACCAAGTGCCATATCCACCCATACTTAGTCCCGTGAGATACATGCGATCTTCGTCGATATTGTAAGCTTCATCTAGGTAGGCCAACAACTCTTTAAGCCTAGCTTGCTGGTCATCAGAAGCCCATCGCGATTCGATCGGACACTGCGGAGATACAACAATGTACTTCATCTGTTCACCAGTATCCAGACGCCTCGGTGGGCCCCATTTTGTAACTAAACTCAACGGCCCCCTGCTTTCGCCGCGCCCATGCAAGAAAAGGATAAAAGGCACTTTTTTGCCTTTGGCGGTGTAATCGCTGGGGAGATAGATTAAGTAAGGCATCTTTCCCCCGTCGGAGACAGACAACGATGTCTCAACCTGTCTACCAGGGAACGACTGATCTTCGGCCTTAATGGGACTAATTAGAGACATAATTGCGAACAGAGCGAATAGCTTACCAATCATTCCGAATACTTTACCTATAGCTACTACAGGCGTGCAAGGGCGATCTGACAGGCCTTGAAGCTGCAATCGCTGGTTTCTAATAACTCCGTATTTTTCTCACCTACTTCTTCAGGTGATGTAATAGAAAATCTACATCGCTGCTGAACTTTGGCGATGCGCCCGGATACTTGAGAACGACTTCCACGCCCGATTGGAGAAGCCTTTTCTCCAAGGCCAAACCAAAATTGACATGGTGGATAATCCATCCCCTCAAGCGTTTCAGATTACTCGGCATTTCTGAGGACGGAGCCATACCGTAGCTCATGAACGTCGGAGGATCTCCTTCATCTATGTGATTAATTATCGAAATCTCCTTGAGTATGGCCCTTTCCTCGACCTTGGAATATTCATCGGAGCGACGACCGCTGTGGATCTCCAGCCTGTACCCCGGTATGTTGTCTACCCACCAATCAAAATCCAATGTGGATTGAGCGCCATTGAGGGCAGCGGCCTTTAGCTTTGTCGACTCGCGTTTGACCGGGTCGTCGTTTTTGGGATCAGCTAAGTCGTCTCCCCAAGCGAGATAGGCAACCAGCTGAGCTCCCGCGGAACCGCCGGTGGCTGCGATTCTCGATTTATCCAGCCCCCAAGCGTCCGCCTTACTCCTGATAAACTGCAATGCGCTTACCACATCCTCATGCGGTGCAGGGAAATAAGCGTGCTTCAAGAAACGGTACTCGACAGATGCAAAGTGAATATTTGCGTCTAAGTAACGCTGAATTTTGGCGTAGGAAACTTTGTCATGAGACCCCCCTGTAAAACCGCCGCCATGTATGTACACTACCAGTGGAGCTGGCTCGTCGACCTCTGCCTGCCAAAAATCAAGTATCTGGTTAGCATGATCTCCATAGGCTACGTTCTCAAACGTAGCTTTTGGGCCCGTTTTTTCCACCTGGGCTACGAGAGCCGTCGCGAGGTATAGAGGAAGAAAACTGAAGAGAATTGATCCCATTGAATAAACCTGTCTGAGCATTCAAACTCTAAATAACCATGCTTTGTCTAAAGCAAACAAATAGAGCCAGCGTTTCGCTCAAACGAAATCACTAATTATGTTTCAACACTCTGGCGAAGAAAGCTTCCCTCATTGGCTCCGT
>PBMN01000060.1:0-30208 GCA_002722675.1 Opitutaceae bacterium | reverse complement strand
GCACCCGACATAACCGCCTCAATGTTCTCCCTTGGGGTCGATGAGCCCACCACAAAAGGAAACCCTTCCTTAATTAACGACTCCACAAAATTAAGGACTCCAGGGAGGGGCTGAATCCCCGTCTCTTGAATAATATCGCGATAGTGGACTTCCTTCTGCTTCCCGAGTCTTTCTATTTCGTGAGGGTCGTTCGACCAATTCAGAATATCCGGTATAATAAATTGGTTTCGTTTTCCAAAACCGAGCTTAAAATGCCCTTCAAAAAGCGGAAGCCCTTCTTGGGCTGCTAGCCGTTCCCAACTCTCTTCGTGCTGGGCAGATGAATCTACTACGACACCGTCCCAATCAAAGATGAACCCAATTTCTACAATACCTAATCGCGACATGTCATTCAACGGTTACGTTAGTACCTAGATCCCAACAATTTTCAAAAACGCCTCCTTTAATCCTACCCAAAAGCGTACGCGCCCGGATAGCTCACCCTTCGAGATTTCCTGGCAAAAAAAGGTTCCCTCCCCTCTAAACACATCATCGAACAAGGGATTGAATCCCCTAAAGTAGGCCCAAAAGGCTTCCGCTCGTGCAGCGCCAAACTCCAAGTCCGGCGTAAAGCCAATCGTTGAGTTCTGGTTCGCCCGGCGACCTTTGCCCTCGGTAGACAGAATTCGCTCCGAACGAACCCCACGAATGCCAGAAAGCACCATTCTACAAGGTCCTACAAACTCGAAATAACGGAACTGAAAAGTCATCCAAGATTGAGCCCGGCCAAAGCTCCACCTACGACGGATGGAAACGGGAGCCGTGCCCGACCCTATGAGCCCGACTAGGTGGCTAGGCCGCAATATCAAGGATCCATTTTCGGGGATCTCCACCATGCTTAACTCCACATCTGCCTTGTCTTGAGTGGAGGCAGTAATTGCTCCATTCATCGAGGCATTTTCTGAGGCGAACTCTACCAGCTCAATCAGTCCTGCCGCGAAACAGGTGATCGGTATCTGCCAATTTAATACAAACCGTGTCCTTCTCGCCAGACTTTCATCAGAGGCCTGCAAATAGGATTCCTTAATCCAAGCTTGCTCTCCTTCTCTAACTTTCAGGGAAACCGATACTCCGCTGTCGAGAATCATTGGAACCGGCAATTGTTTATCAGAAAATTTTGTAGGCCGTACCCAATGGAAAATCGGAGCGATAAGGTAAAAGGCTATCAATTTAAGCACAATCGGTCCGGCAATCACTACGGTCAGAGCGATCGGCAGGTAGACCTTAATTACATTCCAAGAATTATCGATGTACCGGACCATCTCCGAGGAGCTCGACTCCAAAGAGGCGATCTTTTCCTCCAACGAACGCACTTCATCAGAGAGATTGGTCCGGTCAACTCTCAAGCTAGCATGCTTTTTTCTCAGTGACTCGATAAGAGGCCCGAGCTGAGAGCTCTCATTCCTCGCCTGAGCGAGCTCATTGTCGATTTTCTTCTTCTCGCTCTCAGACGAAAAGAGATATTCCAATTTGGAGAGGAATCCCTCTAGTCGTTCAACAAGTTCATTGGCTAGTTTGAGCTTTTCGCGAGCTTCCTTCAGCTCATTTGTGATAAATAAAATTTCCGTATTTGCATTCTCCAGCTTTCCATAGGCAACCTGTGCCACTTCTTGGGCTTCCTGAAGCTTCGCCAGTCGCTCTCGGTCTACTCGAATACTATCACCAACATATAAATACAGGGCGAAAGCTCCGACCGCTACCGCAGTCGCGATCAATAAAACCGCTACCTTGCTCAACAACCATCTACCGATTTTGAGAAGGTATAGTGTCATCCTATCGTATTGCTTGTCGCTTTAGATTTCAATGAGTGGCGACACAAATTGAAACAGTAACTCAAGCGACTCCTCTACAGACTGTGCCTCCGTATCGATAACCAAGTCTGAATCTGTGGGTTCTTCAAATCCAGAGTCCTTTCCCGTAAACTGAGGCACTAGACCTTTGTCCGCCTTCGCGTATAGGCCCTTCACATCTCGCTTCATACAAGTTTCGAATGAGGCCTTAACATACACTTCAACCAAATTATCCTTGCCGATAGTCTTCCGAGCCATCTTTCGAAGATCAGCATTGGGAGTGATAAAGGTATTGATCGAAATGACCCCCGCATCAACAAACAGCTTAGAAACTTCAGCGATTCGACGAATGTTCTCTCTTCGATCCTCATCTGAGAAGCTGAGGCCGCTGCTCAGTCCCGTACGGATGTTATCTCCATCTAATACATAGACTAAACGTTTTTGAGAGAAGAGCTTCCTCTCTAATGCGGTCGCTAGAGTGCTTTTACCCGAGCCCGACAAACCGCACATCCAAATCACTTTTGCGGATTGGCCTACCAGAGACTCTCGGTCACTCTGCTTCAAGAGCCGATCGGAAATAGGAAATAAATTGTCACCCATTGAAAATGAATTGAGATTAAAGACAGGTATTAAGCAAGAAAAGTTAGGAATCAGTGACCTAGTTCTCTACGCAAGTTTCGTATTCGATCGGCGACGACAGGCTTCATCGCTTCGATAGATTCTTCCGGAAGTGTCTCGTAGTGCGTTTCTAGAAGTTTTAGTGCTTTTTCTTTCCGATCTAGTTTCACGAGTAGCTCCCCGTACATCCTGTAGGCGTAGAAAGGTGGGCTTTCTGCCCGAATCGCCTGTTCGAATCGCCCCACGGCTCCTTCCAGGTCATTTGCCTTTCGCCAGAGAATCATTGCTTCTTCGATGTAGATCAACGGGTTTTGCTCGTGGTAAACTCTGCTCCCCTCTAGGAAACCGAGTGCCCTGTTCGCATATTGGCTGGAAATCGCCCTTACTTCAGCCGACTCGATATGTAAATCTGTATTATCGATTCCAATGACCCATGTTGGCATGTCATTGGCTATAATTCGCGATCCATTAAGCCAGAAAAGCTCGGGTCTAGGATCAATACTGGTTACAAAGACTAGCTTTCCAAACGTTCCAGCGAGATCTCGCTGCTCCCAATTCTGGTTCATTGAAAGCCACACCAAATTGGCCGCTACCGATCGGTAGCCACCCAGGATAGCGACCGATAGCCCTTGCCCAAACTGGGAATCGAGATTTCGCAGCGTCTCAACCTCTGTATTTTGACCCAGTCTTTCCGCGATCGAGCGGTCAAGGGGAGCAACAGCCCAACCGATCAAGAGAGCCAGTCCCGCACAAATGGGTATAATGGATCTATTAGAGTTCACGTCGGTTGAAGCTGGCGGAAGCGACCGCTAAATAGAAACTTGAATACAGAAAAGCATAGACGAACAGTTTTAAATATACCGAGCTTGGCAATGACTCGCCCAAAGCCAGCTTTTCGCCGACATCAAACAGATGAAAATTGGGCAAAGCGAAACTGGCGAAAGCGTAAACAGATTTCAAAATCAAGTTGTCTACCACTCCTCTTGCTTCTATAGCGATGTGTTGTAACTGTCCTACGATCCAAACTAGCACTCCCATAACCATCGCGAAGAGTGATGACGTTGCGTAGGTGGAGAACAGAATGACCACGGAACATAGGATTCCGATGCGAAAAACCTGAACGACCGAGAACCAGACAATCTCTCCATACTGGACGATCCTCCTTCCACCCTCGAACTCATCAGGATACTCCTCCAGGATGCTCGTTTCGCGAAACCAAAGCACAAAAACGAGGCAAACGCTGAGCATTCCAAGAAAGCACGTCACCGTGGCCCAAGAGCCGAAGAATTTCCCCAGAACAAATTCTGAGCGGTGGATCGGTTTAGCCAGCAACGTGAGTGCGGTGCGATGTTCAATCTCTCCGTAGAAAAGCTGGGCGGTGACAATCACCGCGAGTGCAGAACCAAAGACGGTCATCCCGCCAAAACCGAAGTCGGCAATGAACTTCAGTTCCGATGAACCAAAATTGAATTCGCGAAAAAGAAAGGAACTGGCGAGTGTGCACATTGCGAGAATAGTCATGGCGATAAACAGCTTCATTCGCACCGCCTCGCGTAAGGTGTTCAATCCAATCGTGACTACACGAGAAATTGACCAGCTTAACATTTTTGTGGATTCGCTCACCTTTCATCCTTCTTGTTCGCAAGTTCCAAAAACAGTTCTTCCAAGCTTCTCGAAGGAGATGAGACCAATCCTCCATGCTTTTTAGCCAATTGTTCGACCGAGCCTCTTAATTCACTGGAAACTTGGTCAATACGCATAGAGGAACAACCCTCTTCCTGAGTTAACGTATCCACGCTGCCTTCCATGAGTAACCTTCCCCGTCCCATTATCGCCACTCGGTCACAGACACTCTCGACCTGCGAAAGAAGGTGGGAACAGAGTAACACCGTTTTTCCTTCCTTCTTAAGCTCAAGAATAAGCGATGCGATTTCGGCCGCACCTACAGGATCCACTCCCGCAGTGGGCTCATCAAGGACGAGCAAATCAGGGTTGCCAACCAAGGCTTGAGCGAGACCAATGCGTTGTAGCATGCCTTTGGAGTATCCACCTACTCTTCTATTACCCGCGTCTTCAAGACCCACCCGATTTAACAAATACTCTATTCTCTCCTGTATCTTTTCTTTGGGTACATTAGACAAGCATCCAAAATACTTCAGTAGTTCCCTACCCGTTAGGAATCTTTGAAAGTAAGGGGCTTCGGGTAGATAGCCAACATTAGTCCGAGCGGCGGGGTTAGTGCTAGGAATCCCGAGAACTTCACATTCCCCAACGCTTGGCTCCACCAGACCAAGAGCGATCTTGATCGTTGTGCTTTTACCGGAACCATTGGGGCCCAAAAGCCCGTAAATGGAATTTCGATGAATCTCCAAAGACAGATTATCAACGGCTCTTAGCCGTTTGCTAGAGCCTGAAATGCGAAAGTCTTTCGTCAGGCCTCTGATCGCAATCGCTGGGGTCATATCCATGGGTGGCTACTTGATGCTGAACTCCTTGTAAAGGCGAACTCGTTTCTCTGTTCTGCACTCGGTCCTTTGGATGTAGGAATCAAGCTCACTTACAATCTCGCCTAAAAACCGTTGGCACTCTCCTTCGGTCCCCTCTGCTTCGACCTCCACTCGTCCGTCCGTAAGGTTACTTACGTAACCCGTAACGTCGAATCCCTTGGCCAGCTGCTTCGTGGCATAACGAAAACCCACACCCTGTACATGACCTGAAAAACGGGCAGAAAGATGGAAAATATTCTCTGAAAAATCCATAAGTCATTTATGTTTAACCAAAAACATAATTTGCCAATCGTAAATCCCTTAAGTATTCGCAATCGCAATTAATGGCTAACCGCACATCCGCTCAGATTTTTGGACATTTCGTTTGCAAATGAAAATTTTCGATCCTAAACTTACCGCGTTTTAAAAAGCTTGTTAAACAAATATGGCCGATTTCGAATCCGAAAGCAACCCTGACAGCGAGTGGGACGACAGTTGGGAGACCGTGTGGAGCGAGCATGAATGGGAGGTCTATCTGGCCAATGCGGAGCATCAGGTACGCAGGTACCAGAAACTCTACAACAAGCTAACCCGAAACCAGAATCGCCTTGATGAAGTAGCACTTTTTATGGGCTGGGACACGAACGTCGACCCTCAAGATCAAGAGAACGCAAACAATGGGATTGAGGCGATTTCGGATCAGCCGTACACATTGCACAAGCATCCCCTCTACATAGCTAGCAAAGCACTGCATAACTGGTTAAACGAAAAATGGTCCCAACATGTCTCCCTTTGCTCCGAGCAGGTCTCACCTGTCTCCGCTTTGAAGATTCAAAAAACGATCTCCAGTTCAGAGCAATACGGATTACTCGCGGTAACCGCATTGGATCTCGGCGACTATGCACTCGCGATCGCCTGCTTGAAACGCGGGTTGAGTCAGATCAACAGGCTCATTTCTCAGTTGAATGAATTGGAAAGGAAGAACATCGCTCCGCTAAACGCATATTCGAAACATGCGAAGATTCGACTGTTCGATATTCGGGAAATCTGGCTTCGAGTAATGTCAGATTGCCGCACTGCCGAAGCGCGACGTTTCGAAGAAGAATAAAACGGCATCACAGCGAAGCCTTTCTCCCTCCTGAAACATGATTTCCATCAAAAGCGTCACCTCCAAACGAGACCTGCCACATCATGGCCTCAGTCGTGGCAGTATTCGAAGCTTGCTGAAAAAAGGCGGTTCCCAAAATGCCTGTGCCTTCACTCAAGCGACCATCTGCTACTTGGACTTTCTCTCTGAGTACTTCTACTTGATCGGTTATTCGGACGAAGGGGAGCGTCTCAACATCATTCAGTCAACCTTGCTCGACTGCTGGAGGTATGCCCCCTACATACGGAGAGTTTCCGATTTTGAGCGTCTCCTGGGCGTCCTTCTGGAAAAGAGAAGCTCCCCTCTCTCGATGGTATTCGAATTCCCACACGACAAGCTCGGTCAACTGAACCACACCCAAAGATTCCTTCTTGTCGCTCGTACGTTACAGAATTGGTCCTATCGAGGGATGCATTTGGCCACACGCATCAAAAAGCACGAGATCACGGGCGCTTTGACCGAATTGAAATGCACTCTTATAGGATTTGAGCAGCAACCCCTCAAAACTTCGCAAAAGATCCTTCTCTTAAGAGTGAACGATTTGCTTGAAGGCAAATTGAAACCTCGTGAGTCAATGACCATTGAGAAAGAATTGATCGAGCAACCGTTAATTAGACAATTCAAGGCTGACTGGCTCAGTTACCGCTGTGAATTGGCAGAATTCAAGCAGCAAGCGTTTTTCGAACAATCAGTTATTGACTCGTTCAAAGAGCGTCTCATCGAGATATTTCAGACAGTGCCGATCAATCAGCCTAACTTTCGCGACAACTTGATCAACCAATTTTCCTTCACGCGAATTCCAAACGGCTGATTCGGAAAAGCGCCTGGAACCGTATTATTTTCTGTCTCGATAGCTGCGAGTCCTTTTAACCAAGTTACGTCGCTGCTTTTCGAATACAGGCAAAATTTCTCGTTGAATATAGTCAAAAGCTGCTGGCAATCCTTCTGCCGCGTACACTTTGCCTATTCTAGCCTCAACTACCGTCGGCTCTCCAATGCATGCGAGAAACTGATTGGAGGTCAAACTAGTGAAAACCTCAATCCGGTTACCCGGCTCAATTGCCTTCTGATCCAGAATCCACTCCCGAGCAAACAAACCAAGTACCGCATCTCCCACCCATGCTTTCGTGCGTTTTTCCGTTTCATCCATAAAACGAAAGCAAGACTCCTAAAGATTCTCACCTCAACACTTTTTCAGGTAATCAAGAAGCGAAAAGGACGAGTGACGTGTAATGATGTCGACTCGCCCATAATTGAGAGAACTGATAGGAACATCGTTGTTGATCTATAGCGTAAAGCTAGTGACAATCGTCTCATGAATCGTCGTCTTTTTCTCAAATCCAGTGCCGCTGGATTCGCCCTCTCCGGTCTTAACTTACCAAAGTTTGCGAACGCCGCAGGCATCGACACCAAGCGCGTCGGCCTGATCGGCACGGGATGGTACGGGAAATGCGATCTTCTTCGGCTGATTCAGGTTGCTCCGATCGAGGTAGTATCGCTCTGCGATGTAGACAGCCAAATGCTATCGGAGGCAGCCGATATCGTTGCGTCACGCCAACTCTCGAAGAAAAGGCCGCGAACTTACGGCGACTATCGTGAGATGCTAAAGGAAAGGGACTTGGACATTGTCCTCATCGACACTCCCGACCACTGGCATGCGTTGCCCATGATTGACGCCGTTAAAGCAGGTGCCGATGTTTATGTTCAAAAACCAACCGGTGTGGATGTGATCGAAAGCCAGGCTATGCTTGCCGCCGCTCGAAAATACGGACGCGTGGTCCAAGTCGGCACCCAACGCCGCAGCACTCCGCACTTGGTCGAAGCCCGTGATCTCATACAGGAAGGGAAACTAGGAAAGATTGCCCATGTTGAGCTTTGCTGCTACTACCATATGCGGGCCAAGGGAAACCCGCCCGACACCAATCCCCCCAGTCACCTCGACTATGAAATGTGGACAGGTCCTGCACCCATGCGCCCTTACAATAGCTTTGTCCATCCTCGTAAATGGAGAGCGTTCACGGAATATGGTAACGGAATCGTTGGCGACATGTGTGTTCACATGTTAGATACAGCACGCTGGATGATGAATCGGGGTTGGCCAACGAAAATCAGTTCCAATGGCGGCATATTTGTGGATAAAGACAGCAAGGCCAACATCCCGGACACCCAGACCGCCACATTCGACTTTGGAGATATGCAAATGGTTTGGAATCATAGATCATGGGGGACCGCTCCCGACCCAGATTATCCATGGGCAGCAATCTTCTACGGAGAAAAAGGCACACTAAAGGCCAGTGTTCACAAGTATGACTTCATTCCACATGACAAGAATCAAAGAACTATCCATAAGGACGTCGCCTTCGAGCTTGAACAATACCCAGAAGACAAAACGGAAAAAGGGCTTGAAAAGCATGTTGCCCCTGCCATCCGAGGCCACATGAAGGATTTTCTCTCATGCATTGAGACTCGAGATAAACCGGTGGCGGACATTGAGCAAGGACATATCTCAAGCACATCCTGCATCCTCGCAAACCTGGCCATGCAATTGGGTCGCACTCTAAAATGGGACCCGGTTAGCCACACGGTACGCGGAGACCACGAAGCAAACACCCTACTGGCTCGACCTTATCGCTCACCTTGGATACATCCGGATCCAGAGAGCGTGTAGTCATCTAGTAGATGGGTACTACGAGGCCTTGCCCAGTAGCTGCGTTAAAACTCATAGACTCACGTATCTCGTTACCCAGAACTTGTAGCAACAGAACTCGAAGCCACGCCGTATCAACGGCGTGGATCCAAACCTCCTGCTACCCCGCAATCTCTTGCTGATGGAAAATCGTCCAGTCGTCAGCGTTGTTCAAGTTGACCGGATCCCGAATATGAAACCCGACCCATTACGTTACCCATTTTAATTCTTCTGCTAAGTATAAAGAAGGTGTTCGACAAGACTGTGGATTCATTGCAAAACCCTGCCCATGTAAGTTGCGGCTGAATTCCTGAAAAGCTCAAAGGCAAGCTCCTTGGACACTTTAAACGCAAAAACACTGTAACAGTAAAATCAGACCATACCTATCTTGGAAAATCTAATCAACGCTCTCGTAAGCTACATCTGGAGCTACTGGCTGGTCGGTCTTTGTCTTGCAGCAGGGCTCTACTTCTCGGTTAAAACTCGATTCTTACAGATCCGTCACATCAAAGATATGGCCCAGTATTTGTTCACCGGCCACGAATCTGCTCGCGGTCTTTCTTCTTTCCAAGCCTTCGCTCTCGCCGTCTCAGGACGGGTTGGAACGGGAAACATTGCCGGAGTCGCCACTGCAATTGCAATCGGAGGTCCAGGGGCTATTTTCTGGATGTGGGCGATTGCCTTCCTAGGTGCGGGTTCTGCGTTCGCAGAGAGTACCCTCGCTCAGATCTACAAAGTCGAGATCGATGGACAGTTTCGGGGAGGTCCAGCCTACTACATCGAAAAGGGTCTCAAACAGAAATGGTACGCCGTTCTCTTCGCAGTATCCACAATTTTAGGAACAGGACTATTTTTACCAGGAGTTCAATCCAACAGTATCGGCTTGGCGGTTGAGAATGCGTTTGGAATTGGCACGAATACTAGCGGCATCGTTGTCGTAGTCCTACTGGGTTTAGTCATTTTCGGAGGCTTCAAACGGATTGGTCACGTGGCACAATGGCTGGTACCTTTTATGGCCGTTGGTTACATGTTGGTTGCCATTTTGGTAATCATCACCAATATCGAAAAGCTCCCAGATGTCTTCTCTCTCATTTTTAAGAGTGCATTCGCTGCGGAGCCGGCATTCGGAGGAATGCTGGGCATGGCCATTTCTTGGGGAGTAAAAAGAGGGATTTATTCAAATGAGGCAGGACAAGGTACGGGTCCGATGGCAGCGGCTACCGCCGAAGTCAGCCACCCGGCAAAGCAAGGCCTCGTACAGGCATTTTCTGTCTACTTCGACACTTGGTTCGTCTGCACGGCCACCGCATTGATGATTCTCACTACCGGAGCCTACAATGTTGTAGACCCAAGTGGAGGATTCATCGTCGAGAACCTTCCAGGCACCGACTACGGACCGGCCTTCACCCAGGCTGCGGTCGATACGTTTATACCCGGATTTGGGGGTGCATTTGTCGCTGTCGCTCTCTTCTTCTTTGCCTTTACCACACTAATGGCATATTACTATTTTACTGAGACGAACGTAGCCTACCTTTGGACCAATCACGATCATCGAGTGAAAGCCATTCTCGTTGTTCGTATCCTATTTCTGGCCGTCATTTTCTTTGGAACCTTGCGCAGCGCCTCACTAGCATGGGCTCTAGGAGACATCGGTGTCGGCCTCATGGCCTGGCTCAATATCATCGCCATCCTATTGCTAAGCCGACCTGCACTCAAATGCCTCCATGATTACGAAACACAAAAAAAGCAGGGGAAAAATCCTGTTTTTAAAGCAGCCGATATTGATGTTTCAAATACTGACTTATGGAAGTAGTCTGCAAATGTGAAGCGAGAGAAGGCTGGCCCCTGTCGCTCATTTCTTGAGATGACTCTGATCCAATAGTCTTTGCTAATTCCAATTTCTATAGCAAATTCAACGACGTATCTACGCTAGACTCGTCATGCACAATCGCTTGCAGTGCGGCTGCTACAGCGGCGGGCTTCGCGTGCTGCCACACATTTCGGCCTACCGCAATTCCACTCGCACCCCCATCCATCGCGTTTTTAACCATCGTTAGCAAAGCAGTGTCATCTCCCATTGCGGCTCCACCCAGGACTACCACAGGAACGAGTGCGGCCTCGACGATAGACTTAAAATCGTCCACAGTGCCGTTCGTTGGATACGCTGTTTTCACAACGTCCGCTCCTAGCTCCGCCGCAAGCCTCACCGCAAATCCGATATTCTCTACGGTATATTCTTCTGGTCGCCCAATGTTAAACGGCAGCGCCTCCAAGATCACCGGGATGCCGTACTCGCGACCTTCGCTAATGACCGCCGCACATTCGCGGAAATTATCAGACTCACGTCGATGATGCAAATAAAGCATATTCATCATCGCATGGGCTCCTAAAGCCTCAGCATCTTCCCCCGTATAGAGCCGATAGGATCCATCATCCTCATTTCCTGGATACGTTGGCTTGTAACCGTCCGTTCGGAGACAGACCCCACTACTGGAAAGCGAATCTCTACACGCCTCTGCGACTCCGTAGTTGACCACATATCCATCTACGTACCTGTCAACTTGCTCAATTAACTCCATCGGCTTGCACAGCAGGCCGTCAATAGGTATCACAGTTCCGTGATCGATGGGTAGAATAACAGTCTTGCTATCCACATTGAAAAATTGGCTTAGATTTTCCGACTTCGACATAATCGAGAAAGTTAGAACCCAATCACGAAAGCACAACTCTGAATCTAGGGTTGATCACTATTCCAACTAGAAATCCATTCTAACTGTCTTACACTTGCGTGAGTTGACACGGGGCAAGAGGCTGAGCATTTACCAGAGTTCCTATTGACAAAAAATAGGTCGTTCAAACTCATACTAGCGGTTCTAAGGCGGACAATAGTTCTTTGCCCTACCCCAATCGTAACCTTGTTGCACGGAAGAGAGCCGATTGGAAAATCCATCGTTATAGATTATCTGGAACTGGTACTCATTCAAGTTAAAGCAGGGAGCTTCACAATGGGTAGTCTTCCCAGCGAACGACAGCGCGACAAGGCAGAGTGCCCAAAAGTAAAGTCACCATTAGCCACCTGTTTTGGCTGGGTAAAACGGAAAACAGATCCCTTAGAGGACCGAGCCAGTCCTTCCTACTAATCAAAACGCGTCGTCAAGATAGGTCCGCAATCCTGTCTGCCAATAGTACTGCAATTTCAGCATCCACTTTTCGTAGCCCACGATAGCATCCGTTCGTATCGCCCATTGGTGCCATTCTCGAGACATAGGAATCACGAGATCGTAGTAGTGATCAGAAGCGATGTCATCCTGCTCTAGAGGGTCCTTTTCAATGTCGTACAATTCCCAGTCATGATGCGTCTGCCCGTCCGTTGAGGTGAAGTTCTTCGACACGAGTTTGTATTTACCTTTGAACAGCGCTCGATTCGCCTCGTGCTCGAAGTAAAGGGTACGATCTTCGATCTTCTCACCCCGGAACGTGGGAATGAGACTGACGCCCTCCATCGGCAGGATTTGATTCCCTGCAAATGTTTCAGGATACCCAATCTCCGCCAATCCCAATATAGTCGGCATGAGGTCGATAACATGGCCACGTTGCGTCTCTTCCTGTCCGGATCGCTTAATCCCATTGGGCCAATGGGCAATAAACGGCGTAAGAATTCCCCCTTCGTGATTAAAATGCTTATACAAGCGAAGCGGTGTGTTACTTAGCGCCGCCCACTGTGACCCCACATGGTGTCGCGTTCCCGGCTGTCCCATGCTAGCGATTTTCTTTCCTTTCAAGGGGCCATCATTTCCATTGGGCCCGCCTTCATAATTCGCTCCATTGTCGGAAAGGAAAAGAATCAAGGTGTTTTCAAGCACTCCCATTGCCTCCAGCTGGGCGATCGTCTTGCCGATGCCTTGATCCACCTGATCCACCATCGCCGCATAAGTTGCCATACGCCGTGCTTGGTCCGCTTTCTCTACTTTGTTCAACGAGTTCCATTTCCGTATCGGAGTGGGCTGCGCGTGCTCGTCATGCCAAGGAGGCGAATCGGAAAACGAAGGCACCAAATCGTATTGCTCGAACCAACCCTTCGCTTTCATGGCTCTCCAGCGATCCTCGCGAATCTCGTCCCAACCTTTCTCATACCGTGAGACATACTTGTCGATCAGATGTTTGGGTGCTTGAATCGGCGAGTGAGGGGCCTGATAGGCCAGATAGAGAAAAAACGGAGTGTCCTCTTCGTTCTCCTCATGGTACTGCAAAAACTTGACCGCATAGTCAGTGGTCGCATCGGTCGCATGAAACTCCCCTTCTTCATAGCGAGCAGGTTCTACTTCTGGTGAATCCAAAACGTACAGCGGCGGCTGCCAGTAGTCGCCACAGCAACCCTGGTAGGCATACGAGTGCTGAAATCCGCGCGCTGGTGGCAGCCGCTCCGGCGTGTTGCCCAAGTGCCATTTTCCCGACATGTAGGTCGCGTATCCATTTTCTCCCAGCAGTTCGGAAAGGAAAATGTTATTGCCTGGCTCAACCGGTTCCAGTTCGTAGACCCCTACTTGATGACTGTACAATCCTGTCATAATACTGGCCCTTGTTGGGCCGCATCGGGCACAATTGTAGAACTGGGTAAACTTCAATCCGTCATTGGCCAGTCGGTCGATGTGGGGCGTTTCAATCTCCCCTCCCTGAAATCCCAGATCCGAAAAGCCGAGATCGTCCACCAAGATGAGGAGTACGTTAGGACGATTCTCAGCAGCTGAACACGCCACCAAAATAACGCAAGCGACTAGAGAAAATAAGTCACGGCGGAAATGATTCATCTTTGAAAAAAGTAGGTAAGGATCCTAAATATCGGTGGTTTGCGGCTAGATATCAACCCTGAAATGCGTCTACCAAAGGCAACCGCGTTGCACAAACATCCTAACGAGTGACGAGATCCGATATACGCTCATCAATTGGGAGAGTCGCCACTGGTATGAGCTCCCCTTGCTTTGTGAGGCGGAAGGCGTGGAGGATACCTCTCCCGTGTGCTGTGACAAGAAGGACGTTTCCGTCGGGGGAGAAAGCGAGACCCCATGGTATCTCGCCGGTGGGCGTGAGGCCAAGATGCTCTAGGGAAGCATCGTTGGCTACACGGTAACGGTTGATGCCATTAGGCAGGGCAGTTTCGTTGGAACTCCGTTGGCCCGTGAAAAGGAATTTTCCATCGAGGCTGAGGAGGCAGTCTGAAGCGGAGGCACCACTTTCCAGACGTTGGTTTTCGGATACAACGTCGACGACTTGGTGGAGGGTCAGCTGACCACTGGCAAGATCTCTTTGGTAAACGGAAGCACCGAGGCCTTGTTCATTACTAAAGTAGACGAAGGGAAGTGTTGGATGGTAAGCGATGTGGCGAGGGCCGGTACCTTCGGGGGGGTTGGCGTTATGGGGATCGAGTGGCGTGAGAGCGCCGGAGGCGTTGTCGAAGGCGTACTGGAGGATGGCGTTGGACTCTTTTACATAAGGTATGTAGACGAATCGATTATCAGGAGACGGGAGGATCGCGTGAGCGGCGGTTCGACCTTCGTCGAGGAAGGCGACGCGCGAGCCGGGTATGCCATATTTGTCGAGGGGGTAGATATCAATTTGACCCTCACGATAGTTAGCCCCGAGGAGAAATCTTTGATCATGATCCAGCGAGAGGTAGGCGTAACCATGTTCCAGGGTTAGGGACCGGTGCCCCTTGTAGCTGCCGTCAGCTTCGAGAGTGATGGTTGCCCCCGGGGAGTTTCCTTCCTCACCGACGTTGGTAGAAACGTAGAGCAACGATCTTTCCGGGTGGGTGACGATCGTGACAGCACTGAAGCCAAGATCTACCTTTTTGTCGACGGATAGGGTGAGCTGGTCGCCTTTTTCTGTAGCCTGGACGACCCAAAGTTGGTTGCTTGTTCGGCTTGGAAGGTAGGCTTTGAAGTCGGCTCCGAGAGAATCGCACCCAAGAACACAAAGAATATACAGCAGGGTTGGGAAAGAATTTGGAAATGATCTCATAACTTGAGGAATGAATAACCCTTTAGAACGAATACCCATCAATTTAAAAACTTATCTAAATGCCAAAATTCATCAACTCTCGTTTTCAAATCGCATTGATATAGCTCTTTAAAACCCATTTACAAAACTAGAGAGACCCGCCAAGCGAAACTGGATTGTCGCCTCAGCCATCAAAATGTCGGAGACTTTGACGAGGCGACCTACAGATGAAACCCCTTCAGGATTCACATAGTTGTTATGCCCGCAATTCTAAAAGGGTCCCGGAGGTCTCAATCCAAGGTGACAACTCAAGTGCCTACATTCCCTTAATTCGGTATTCTGGACCGATAGGCCGAGGGACTTTCTCCGATCGCATGACGAAATTGAGTCGCGAAAAAAGAACTGCTTCCAAAGCCACACTCGTACGCAATCTGCGTTACTGATAAATTTGTATTCTTGAGCATTTCGCAGGCCTCGTGAATGCGTAGCTTGTTGATATACTGTACCGGTGTCACATTGTAGATTTTTTTGAATTTTCGCTGCAATTGGCTGACCGATAGATTCGCGATGCCAGCCAGGTCTTCGATGCGAATGGTTTCATGGTAGCTTTTTTGAATATGCGATGCCACTCCAGCCATTTGCGTTAGCGGCAAGGCCGTTTCCCTTTTTTCCTAGGAGTAAAGTCGGCACAGAAACGCCACCAGCAAATGAAACGCGCTAGTGATCACGAGACGCCTCCCTTCCGCCTGTTTTCCGTATTCAGTATTTAATGTTGTGATTATATTGGAGGCGTACGTTAAATTTTCTGCAGATAATTGCAGACGCTCACGAAACCGGTCCACACTACGCGTCCTGGGTTGAAGGTCAAACAGTGCATGATAGCCCATCATCTCTTCCAACTCCGACCTCCCCTCTAAAAACTGCCTCGAATCGAACATGATGTTACACAAACTCAGCTTTTCCGCTTCTCTGAATCCATGCTTTCGATCGCCGCTAATTACAAAGACGTCGCCAGTCTCTAGATCGTAATCCTCGTTTTCTGTTCGGTGGACTCCTCTCCCTCCCATGACGAAAACTAATTCCGAATATTCGTGGGCATGCAACTTGAAGTCGCCTTCATGCTGAACAAAGGCGATCCGGAAGCGAAAGTCCGACTCGGGCATGTCTTCGGCGAAGGTCCCGTAGCATTTCTGCTCGTACAGTCGACCTTCCGTATACTCGAGAGCTGTCCCAACGGCATCCGCGGTTCCTGACGCCTTTAATATCACAATCTCGAGCCAAACGGACCCCCAGACCCACGACAAGCATCATGCTCGAATAATTGAACTCGCTCAAGGCTATTCGACCTGTACTCCTTGGCGGAGGACCCTTATATCGCACGTAAACACTTAAACTAATTGCGTCAATATACATAGTTATCTGGCTGATTCCATGCTATCATCTCATCTCACTTGCTCGGCCAATTCACGAAGCCTAATGCTAAGATGATTAAATATTACATAATCCCCCTCCTTCTCTTTTCAATCCTACCCTTAACCGTACAAGCGATTGAATCGCCTAACGTCATACTGATATTTACAGATGACCAGGGCTACAATGACCTTGGTTGTTATGGTTCAAAGACCATTAAAACACCGAATATAGATCAGATGGCCCAAGAGGGCATCCAGTTCACCGATTTTTATGTAGGTTCCAGTTTCTGCTCTCCCTCAAGAGCGGCTTTGTTAACCGGTTGCTACCCTGGCAGAATCGGATTTGGGCCCGGAGTCCTACGTCCTGACGCGGACTATGGCCTAGCCGAAGATGAGTTCACAATGGCGGAGATGTTTAAATCAAAAGGCTATGCCACAAAATGCATCGGGAAGTGGCATATTGGCTTTAGAAAACCATTCCTTCCTTTGGCTCAAGGATTTGATGAGTACTTCGGGATCCTTCACAATATGGACGCCAGGGAAGTGGATGATTTTGACGGAGTCATGCCATTGTATAGGAATGAGAAAGTTATCGAAGAACTGGATACACCCGCAGAGCTGACCGAGCTGTACACAAAAGAGGCCATCGAGTTCATTTCCAAAAACAAGAAGAAACCGTTCTTCATGTACCTTCCTCACACCATGGCCCACAAGCCATTGGCTGTGACCAAACGATTTGAAGGTAAAAGCGAAGGGGGACTCTATGGAGATGTGGTCGAATGTCTTGACTGGAGTGCCGGCGAAATCATTCGAGCGCTAAAGGAGCACAAACTGGATAAAAAAACCGTTGTGCTGTATACCACGGACAATGGTGGATATAATAAAAACAATGCTCCATTGAGAGGAGGGAAAGGAAGCAGTTGGGAAGGAGGCATGCGAGTACCTGCAGTAATGTGGGGTCCCGGCCTGATCACTTCGGGAAAAGTGGTAGAAGATATTGCCAGCACCATCGACCTGATGCCTACCTTTGCCAGCTGGCTCGATGTAGCCCTGCCCAATGTGATTGATGGACAGAATATCTCAGATCTTTTAACCGGAGAAAATGCCGTCCGGGAATACTTTCATTATTTCGAAGGAATCATCGGCACTGGCATCCGAGACAAACGGTGGAAGCTACATAAAAACATCCATGGAGATTACTTACTGTACGATCTTGAAAATGACATCGCGGAGAAAAAAGACGTCCTATTGGAGAATAAGGAAGTAGCCAAACGACTCATTAAGAAATTGCTGGATTACGAAGCAGAACTGGGCAAGAACCGCCGGGTGACTGAAAGATGGTAAGGCAATCATTTCACGCCCCAATCTTGCCGCCGGCTTTGCGGCCACCCGACATCCCGAGATCTTTTCGGAAGGGGTGTAAGAAACCATGAGCTTCGAGATGAAGTTTGACGACGGCTTCCAGGCGATTTGCCGGGCCAGTTACAGTCATTCCTCTCACCAATGTTCCACCATGGGACCAATGGGAAAAATTGAATTCCTTCCCGGAAAGCGCGGTAGCGTCTTTGGCCAGTCGGGCGGTCAACCGAGCCCGAAGCTCTTGTTCCACAACAATAAGGAGATCGTACTACCGCAAATCCTCCAGCAAGCCGGTCTGCACGAAGCCATCGCCACCGCCATACAATCGAGAAAAAAGACCTTTATGACAACTGGAGAAATGGGACTTCGCGATATTCGCATCGCCGAAGCCATTTACGAATCCGATCGCAAAGGAGGATTAAGCGTTTCGATTTAAATATTTGATTCCCTCCAAAGAAACTATCCCGAAAGATCACTCCATGCGTAAAATCTTAAAGCTTACGCATCAATTCCAATAGTTCAAAAAGAGAATATATGCTATACTTTACCGTAGGAATTACATGAAGTTTAATGGTTAGTCCTTTAATAATCGATAAGTTAACTTTTTCTATGACCTTCTATCATCGCCTGTCGTTGACAGCGGCCCTATTCATGGGAATTGGTATCGGAAAACTCAAAGCGGAATTGGCTGAAGATGTTAGTGAGGGAGAAATGCTGTTCGCCCTAGACGTTAAACCGATCCTGGCTAGCAAGTGCTTTTCTTGCCATGGAGATGATCCCGAGGAAATCGAGGGCGGACTCGATATGACGACCCTCGAGGGGCTTCTCAAAGGGGGAGAGTCCTGCGACGATGTCCTCATTCCCGGTGATTCTGAATTTAGTTTCATAATGGAGGCTGTCCGCTGGGAGGATCCAGACTACGAGATGCCTCCAAAGGAGAGTGACCGTCTTACTGAGGATCAAATTTGGTCCATTCGGGATTGGATAAAGGAAGGCGCTCCTTGGCCAGACGATGACCGTGTCTCCGCTATTCGCGATGAATATGCGGAGGGGGTTATTGTACAAACAAGCGGCGCCCTTAGCGAAGACTGGGCCAATAGGCGATACAAGGAAGAAGACCTTTGGGCCTACCAGGCAATCGCCAACCCGGCCATACCCGAAACTAAAAGCGGTGCGGACCACCCAATCGACGCCTTTATCGACTATGAGCTTGAACTATCAGGCATCCCCGCTGCCCCCCCGGCCGATCGCCGCACCCTGATCCGCAGGGCTACATTCGACCTCATCGGCCTACCACCCGTTCCCGCGGAGATTGAAGCCTTCATGAAGGACAATCGGCCGGATCTTGAAGCTTTCAAGGATGTGATCGAGCGATTGCTAGCCGATCCCAGATATGGTGAGCAATGGGGCCGTCATTGGTTGGATGTGACCCGATATGCGGACTCTTCCGGGTTTTCCAATGACTATGAGCGTCCAAACGCCTGGCGGTACCGCGATTATGTCATCCGCTCGTTCAATCAGGACAAGCCCTACGACCAGTTTATCATCGAGCAAATCGCTGGCGACGAATGGGACCCGGAGAACCCCGAAATGATTCTCGCCACCGGTTTCCTCCGTATGGGTTCCTGGGAGCACACTGGCATGTCCGTGGCTCGAATCACGCGGCAACAGTTTCTCGACGATGTAACCGACATTGTGGGACAGGCCTTCCTTTCCCATCCACTGCAATGCGCCAGCTGCCACGACCACAAATTTGATCCCATCCCCACCAAAGACTACTACCGCATCCAGGCGGTTTTCAACACGACTCATTTCGCGGATCGCGAAGTCCCCTTCCAAGAATACGAACATCTCGTTGATACGGATGAAGTCGAAGTCATGGAGAAGCGAATACAGTATTTCGCTGAAATGCGGGATACGATTAACGAAAAGCAAAAGGCGGCTCGCGAGCAATGGTGCATCGACAATGGCGTCCCTGTAGGAGCACGTAGGGAGCTCGTAAAACAAGGGATTCCCGAAGAGAAACTGCCGCCTCGCAATCTGGGTTTGACTGATGAAGAAATCGGCATCGTCAAAGTGGGACAGAAAAATGTCGCCCGAACTGAGTTCGAAATGAAGAAATTCGAGCCTTACGCCATGTCAGTCTACACAGGGCCTTCGCCAGAGAAACCCCAAAGTTCAGGGTCTATGCTGTCCATGCCAAAGAACCCCAGCGAAAGTGGAACCTACGAGAGTTCACATATCCTGATCGGAGGAGACCCTTTCGGACGCGGAGAAGAAGTCACCCCAGGCGTTTTCAGCGCTTTACCCGGATCGAACGATACCATTGAAGCCAGCTCTTGGAATACGATTCCTAAGTCACCCGCAGGTCGTCGTCTGGCATTCGCCAAATGGCTGGCCAGCTCAGACAATGTTCTCGTCCCGCGTTCTATCGCTAACCGGATCTGGAGCTACCACTTTTCTCGAGGAATCGCGGGGAATCCCAACAATTTTGGTGCGATGGCAGGGAAGCCGACGCATCCTGAGTTGCTCGATTTTCTCGCTACCAGATTTATCGAAAATGGTTGGTCGATAAAGGACCTCCATCGGCTCATCCTGTCTTCCGAGACTTATCGGCGTTCCACTGAACACGAGAACCGGGAACTCGTCATCGAAAAGGATCCCCTGGGTGAATCCTACGCTGTATTCAGGCATCGGAGACTGAGTGCGGAAGAACTGCGAGACACCATGCTTTTTGTGTCAGACGGGTTGAGCTCGACCATTGGCGGACTGCCCGCCCGCCCTGAAATCAATATGGATGTGGCCCTCCAACCCCGCCAAGTGATGGGCTCCTACGCCGCATCCTATGAGCCTTCCCGAACCCCTGAGCTGCGCAATCGCCGCTCTGTCTACGCCAAAAAGATCCGTGGACTACGCAACCCATTCATGGAAGTCTTCAATCAACCCAGTCCTGACGAGTCCTGCGAGTTTCGCCATGCCTCCACCGTAACACCCCAGGTTTTCAGCCTCTTTAATGGCGAAGACTCCCTCAATCGTTCCATCGCTACTGCGATAAACCTTCTGGAAAATAACAAAACACGCAAAAAGGCAGTCGAATCCCTCTTTCAACGTGCCTACGGGCGTAAACCTGACAAAGAGGAGCTTGTGCTATCTCTCGAACACTGGAAAAAAATGGAGGATCGTCACGAGGGCCTGGCCTTCCCTCCAAGAAAACTCCCCAGAGAAGTGGAGCGCTCCGCAGTCGAGGAAATGACAGGTGCACCCTTTAGCTTTAAGGAAGTCTTGTTTGGCTTCGAGGACTACGTCGCTGACCCTTCACTAGCTGATGTTGATGCGAAAACTCGAGCCCTGTCCGATCTTTGCCTAGTCGTGTTCAACAGTAACGAATTTCTCTATGTTTACTAAAATGATTAGGAGCGACTCTACGCCGCGATCCATCAGCTATATCACCGCGGGATAAACCCGCTCCTACATTAAAATTCGCTTCGCTATGAGCCAAAACCTACGCCAACAGATCGCCGCTAACCAGGCTGCCGCACGCTCCCTCAATCGTCGTAGCTTTCTCTACAGTATGGGAGCGAGCCTCGGAAGTATCGCCCTCACTGGACTCAATGCCATGGCCGCCTCCTCACCAGCAAGACCACTCGCGCTTAAAAAACCGCACCTTCCCCCCAAGGCCAAAAACTGCATTTTCCTCATGATGGAAGGCGGTCCGAGCCATATCGATACCTTCGATCCCAAGCCGGCTCTTAACGACCTCCATTTGCAAAAGTTTACTCGCAGCGGAGAAGCCAAATCCGCCATGGAAAGCGGTACCCGCTACTACGTGCAAAGCCCTTGGGTTTCGCGTCAAGTTGGTCAATCCGGCGCTTGGATGACTGAGCCCTGGCAACATCTGGCTGGAGTGGCAGACGACATCTGCTTTTATCGCGGTTGCCAGGTCGATTCGGTCAATCATCCCACCGCGATGTTTCAGGTAAATACCGGAAATCGCTTTGGAGGTGATCCAGCTATGGGATCTTGGGTGACCTATGGCCTTGGATCCGAAAACCAGGAACTACCGGGATTCATTGTTCTTCCTGAATTATCGTATCCACAAGGTGGATCACCAAATTGGGGCAACGGCTATTTGCCGGCACACTACCAGGGTACCCCCTTACGCCCCCAGGGACCCCCCATCCTCGACTTAAAACCAACTGCTGGAATTTCTCCTGAGCATCAGCGTGAAAATCTAAATCTCTTGAGCCGATTCAATCACGATCACCTGAAAGAGCATCCCTGGCAGGACGACCTGCAAGCACGAATCGAAAACTACGAATTAGCCTTCCGCATGCAAATGCAGGTGCCCGGGATTCTCGATATTGACCAAGAAGATGATAAAACGAAAGAGCTTTATGGGATCGGTGACGATGAAACGGAAGTATTCGGCCGAAAGCTACTCCTCTCCCGCCGACTTGTGGAAAAAGGCGTCCGCTTTATTCAAGCCTATTCCGGAGGCTGGGATTCCCACGATTTCTTAGAGCGGGCTCACGGACAACGTATCCGGAATATTGACAAGCCCATTGCCGGCTTGATCAAGGACCTCAAGCAGCGTGGGTTGCTAGACGAAACATTGATCGTCTGGTGCGGCGAGTTCGGCCGCAGTCCAGACAATGGCATTCGCGACGGAGGCGCCGCCTACGGACGCGACCACAATTCCAACGCGATGACCATGTGGTTTGCCGGCGGAGGTGTAAACGCGGGCCATACCGTCGGAGCCACTGACGAATTAGGGGCAGAAGCCGTGGACGTCGTGCATAACATTCGAGACGTCCACGTCTCTTTGCTTAGTCTTTTGGGGCTCGACGACAACAAGCTCACCTACTTCCACGCCGGCCGCTTCAAGCAAATGTCCCAATTCGGGGGACAGATTATACCCGAACTGATAGCGTAGTAGTCAGGTAGGGCGAGAGCAGCCCGCTCTGGCTATACCAATAATAATTGTGAACACTTAAAATTTTACTACCACTTGAACATATCACTATTTTCAAATAAGCATCAGACTCTCGCATTCTTCTCCGCGATGCCGTGCCGAGACACAAACCCGCACCCTACTCCTGCTTTCGAGATTTGATTTCGACTACGAAATCACTGGCACAAAACTCATTTCTCAAACGTCAAATTGATGTTTGGGAGCTCTTCAAAACTTTGGTAATTATCGTAGTATCCTTGTCGCTCAACCCTGATTGATTGCTCGCTGACGCAATTGCTGAACGCAAGCGACGAGGGGTACTCCTTCGCACAGCAACCTACCTGCTACAGGGGAGCCCATTTGGCCAAGGCCAATGATACCTACTTTAATTTTCTCTGCCATATAATGTTTTAGTAGACCCCTGCGTGTCGACTGCTGCTGTGGTGAATTTGGTAGCGGGCGATCTCCGAGCACCCATTGTTTGATTTATCATGTGGGCAATCGGAGATCACCCGCTACCTTCAAAGTCCTCTAAACATTCAAATCCTTCTCCATATTCCATGGTATGAGTGCTCCGCTGCGATCAAGAAAGCAACCGGTTTGCGACATATCCACTTTTGCCAATACCTGCCGCATCATCCTCACAGATTCATCGATTTCGTAAGGCGCATCGCTCCCACCCATATCCGTTTTCGTATGGCCCGGGCGGAGACAAACGTGGGGGATTCCCAAGGTTTTCAAATCATTCGACAGTATAACTGCGGCAGAATGGGCCGCCGCCTTGCTAGTGCGGTAAAGATAGAGGCCACCCGAATCGTAGAGCGTGAGACAACCTGCCTGACTGCCAATCGTTGCCGCAACAGGATTTTCTGAAGCTGAAAGATTATGGACTAGTGTCTGAGTCAATAAAACTGGCGCCATCGCGTTAACCTTAAACCCGTCAATCCAACGTTCCCTCTCGATTCCCGAAAAGCCTTCTGCCTTGCTCCGATCGTGTATGCCCGCGTTGTTGATCAACAAGTCAATCGGCTTCCCCTCGAGCGTATCCGCAAACCGGTCAATCGCTTCGAAGTCGAGAAGATCCAATTGGGAGACAGAAATACCCGATTCTAACAGTTCCGGAGCATCATCTGGATTCCGACAACAGGCAATCACCTTCCATCCATCCGCTTGATACTGCTTGGCAAATTCCAGTCCTAACCCTCGATTGGCTCCTGTGATCAATACTGTCTTCATAATGGGGTATCCATTTCCGCCTTCGTCCATAAAGTGGCTTCTAGTCCGGCTAAAGCAATCCAATTGGTAGCGAACCTAACGATCTTATAGTTGCCACTTCTACTACTTGAACCAATCTTTCTTCATACTGCCTGCAGCCAAATGGGTTTATACGTGATCATTCGTGCAATTACTCCGCCATCTTCTTTCTTAATTCGAGCGAGGCTGATCTTTCTAACGTCTATCTGTCTCAAGACAGTCTTCGCAGATTTACCGAATTTATTGATCATCGGTATCGACGATCTGCGTCCCGAACTAAACTGCTACGGGGCAACGCACATCCATTCGCCCAATATCGACAAACTCGCTGCCCAAGGAACGCTCTTTGATCATGCCTACGCCCAGTACGCAGTCTGTGGACCTTCCCGTTCCAGCATGTTCACCAGCCTTCGTCCCGATTCGACAAAGGCCTACAACAACAAAACCCAATTCCGCGACAATCGGCCCAATGCAGAGTCACTTCCCGAGTTTTTCAAAAATAGGGGATATAAAACCTTTGGTTTCGGCAAGGTCCTCCACAATACCCACCGGGATCCAAAGTCCTGGAGTGAACCCCAGCACTATATTCTCGAGAAGCAATACGCCTCCCCCGAGTACAAAGACAAAAGGGCGGGGATCGATGGCATCCATGAATCCAATAAACTCATACCATTATTTGAAGCGCCCGATGTCAGCGATGATGCCTATCGTGATGGGGAGACAAACCTAGCTGCGATCGCGAAACTAAAATCGGCCGCCAAATCCGAGATCCCGTTTCTTCTCTTTATCGGTTACCACAAGCCACACACACCGTTCAACGCCCCAAAGAAATATTGGGATCTCTACAAACCAGATACTCTACCGTTGGCGTCGAATCCTTATCCACCCAGGGGCGCTCCAGAGTTCGCCCTTTCCCCATGGAACTATGTACGCAGCTTCGGTGGCATGCCAGCAGAAGGACCCCTTCCAGAACCCCTCGCGCGTCAAACGCGCCATGCCTACTTCGCCTGTGTCAGCTATATTGATTCTCTCATCGGAGAACTGATTGCGGCGCTTGAAGAAACCGGTGAGGCGGACAACACCCTCATTGCCCTCTGGTCTGATCACGGATACCAGCTTGGTCATCACGGCATGTGGTGCAAACACACGAACTTTGAGACCTCCACTCGAATTCCCTTCATCATAGTCGATCCACGAAAAGGTGAACATGGTCAACGTACCCACGCTCGAGTCGAACTTATTGATATGTATCCAACCCTTGTTGACTTGGCTGGATTCGACCTGCCACAAAGTATCGAAGGTAAATCCTTGACCCCGCTAATAGTAGATCCCAAGGCCTGGGATCATCAAGATACGGCAGCCTTCAGCCAATTCTATCGATCAGGCTTTAGGGGCTACTCCGTCCGAACGCTAAACCTCCGGTACACCGAATGGCGGAGCGCCAGAACAGGAAAAATCGTGGCTCAGGAACTCTACGACCACCGAAGCGACCCCCAGGAAAACGTTAACGTAGCAGAATCACGGAAACACAATAAAGAGCTGCTATACACCCAATCCCGCCTCCACCAGCAATGGTCATTAGAGTAACTTAGGCATCTTGCCTAAGCCAACAAGCTGTCTTTCGACCCAGCTCAGGTTCGAGCGAGAAGCCACTTCTACTTTTACAGGTTTTATTGAATTAACAGGATAATCTCGATCTGAACTCTTGCCGTTTTTGAAGATCGAAATCCATGCACTAGTCGCGACAGTTCAACTCAATCTTGTTTTGACTCATTACCCATGAAAGATTTCTCCAATTCAAAAAACTCGATCAACCGTCGCCAGGCGATCGGTTCCACCGGCGCTCTTTTCGCTGGCCTCTGCGTATCTCCCCTTGCTCAAGCGATCAAACCGATCACTCGAGCCAGCAGGTCTCCCCTCAAGTTGAGTCTCGCTGCCTACTCCATGCGTAAGTATCTTCCCGATACTCGAAGAAATCCTAAAGCTGAAGGCGAGATGGATATGCTCGGGTTTGTCGACTACGCCGCAACTCTCGGAGTTGAAGGGGCTGAATTAACGAGCTATTTTATGCCCAGCCCTTTGACAGACCCCGAGAAGAATGCGCTGAAGCTACGAGCCCATGTGCTTGGCCTCGATATCAGCGGAGGGGCCATCGGAAACAATTTCACCTACAACCCTGGAAGCGAAGAGGGATTAGCGCAGATGCGTTACACGCGTGAATGGATTGATCACTACGCGGATATTGGCACTCCCGTGATTCGCGTGTTTGGAGGGAAACCCCCTAGTAGTTTTTCCGAAAAAAAGGCGGTGCAGAACATCATTACCAACATGCGCATCGCTTGCGACTATGCGGGAGACAAAGGGGTTGTCCTTGCAATGGAAAACCATGACTTCCTCATCGATATCGGCCGAATGCTTCCAATTATCGAAGCAATCGATTCGCCTTGGTTCGGAGTATGTTTCGATTCTGGGAACATCGCCCCCACGAGCAACCCCTACAAAGAGCTTGCACGTATTGCGCCTTATTCCGTTAACGCACAAATAAAGGTCGAGATTCCAGTAAATGGGAAGAAAGAACATACCGATCTCGCACGAATCATCAATATCCTTAAAAATGCCAACTATCGAGGGTACGTAACTCTTGAATACGAAAGCTCCGAGGACCCTTACAAAGCTATTCCCAAATACCTAAAGAAACTACGGGGTCTGATTTCTTTGCACCATACGTAGGAGCGGCTTTACGCCGCGATCATTGCAGTCGAATCGCACCAACCAGTCAGGGTCTCCATCTTCGCCGCTGGGCTACGCAGGACTCAAAACAGGATGGCTCGAAAACGAGCCAGCATGATAAAACCAGGGCATAAGTTTCACATCTAGCCCCTGCTCTGTCGGTTCATGCGAGCTGCTACGTCCTTCTTAGCTCAAGAGCGCAAAGAAGGAGGAGGAGAGTATATTACTGAAAATATATTTAAGCCTTAACCCTTACACCTGCAGCCTCAGGAGCTCACTCTTTCCACACTTCGCTTTTCGCAGTGATCGGCACGTCCCAAGGCTGAGCAGGCAACGGTGTGTAAATAGGGTCATTATCCCGTTTCGGAAATGTGGGAATGAGCGCAGACAAACGTAGCAAGGCCGCTTGAGCCTCCGGATCTGAACTATCGATTAGATTTGTTTCCTCGGCAGGATCCGCCTTTACGTCGACGAGTTTCACCGCTTTGCGTTGAGGACTGACGAAGAGTTTGAACCGCTTGTCCCTCAGAACGCGGTCGCGGAAGACGAATCGATTCTCGACCCCGTCTTCTGTCAGCTTTGCGTCGTTCTGCCCTCCCATACCCAATATCCAACTACGATCGGTATCCTCCGTTTTTCCAAGGATATGATCGGCAATCGATACTCCATCGTAGACATAGCCTTCCTGCAACTCGCCTCCCACAAGCTCCGCGAAAGTTGGCAACATGTCGGTCACATCAGTCAAGGCATCCGTCACCACACCTTCCGGAACTAAGCCCGGCGCGTTCACGATGAAAGGCACGCATAAACCAGGCTCAGCGGTGTTGCCCTTCTCTCCTTTCACCAAACGTCCATTCTGCGTACCGCTAATGCTCGTCACCGTTCCATTGTCCGACACCCAAACGATGATGGTGTTTTCGCGAATCTCCAATTCATCGAGCTTGTCCATGAACTTTCCCAATATCTTGTCTGTGTAGCGAACCATGGCTTTGTGCTTCTCCATGTTCGTGGAGGCGTTCAGATTATCAGGTGTCGTAACGAACGGCGTATGCGTCAGCACCATGGGGAAATAGGCAAAGAAGGGCCCATCCTTACTGCGTTCGATGAAGTCTAAAAGGAAGTCCGTAAACACGTCGGGTCCATAAACGTCTTCATGAATACGGCTGCCTTCTTTCGTGTGAATATAAGGATTCCAAAAACGCTCGTCGCTCTTCGGATTTCCCCCTTCGCCTCCAGTCCACATGCAGTATTCGTCAAAACCGATGTCCACCATCGCCTCAGGCTGGATGCGAAAATCACTAACCTGCCACTTCCCCGCCACCGCAGTCGCATAACCGGCATCCTTGATAACGCGTGCCAGACTCGGATTACGGTTCCAATCGTATTGAGCTCCTCCGCCCCATCTAGGTACATCCCAGTGATTCACCCATCCGTGCCGGTAAGGGTACTGACCCGTCATGAAGCTCAACCGCGTAGGCGTGCACTGGGGCATTACATAAGCGTTCTCAAACTTCATCCCCGTGGCTGCCAGTCGATCGACATTCGGGGTTTCAATATCTTCGGCACCATAAGCACTGACCCATTCTTTTCCCAGATCATCTACGAGAATAAAGAGGATATTTGGCTTGTCTTGAGCCGGCTGAGAAGAACTTGTATCGGTTTCACGGCTACAAGAGGCTAGCATTAACGACAAGAATATCAGAGGTAACGCGAATCTCATCGGAGTATACTCTCATTATGAAATCGAGAGTTCAAGACCTGTATTCTCATTGTTTTCATATAGGAGCGGTTTTACACCGCGATATAAGGGCTATGGCTGACATGTTAAATCGCGGCTCCTTCCATTAAAACTGACCAAGACCAAATAAAAACAAACCGTCATTTGCTCTGATGAAAGTCCAAGCACAACTTGTGCGACTCTGCGGAAGTGCAGGCACTACGGTGAACATTTGCTCCTATCTTGCTTCGAGATACCCATCTCTTCATGCCTCTTCGGATTCAATCAACGGTAATCCTGGTACAAAAAGCCTCCTCCATTAATCCAATGGAGGAGGCCCTTGATTGAACTATAACTCAAACAAACCTGTAACTACAAATCTGTGGAAAGTGAGAACAGGATCTGACGGGCTTCATTAGTCGCCGCACGAGAACGAACAAAAAATTCATTTGTTGCATTGTCGATATTGATTCCAAAGTTCCAGCCACGTTCTCCGAAGGTAACGGGGATGCGAGCGAATAAATCAAAAACCGTGTACCCATCCTCTACGACCAGCCTGTTGGCAGTATTGCCAAACTGCGGAATGGGGCCATCGGCATAGACCAATCCTCCTCCAAACCGGACCCCAGCCAAGAGCCCTTCTTGGATGGTGTACGTATTGAACAGTGTAAATCGGTGGGGGGTCGCACCTTCCAAAGGTAAACCTGTAGCCACGTCACCGACAACCTTCGCATCGATGTAACTGTAGGCAGCCACGATATTCCAATTGGGAACTGGGTTGAAGAACAATTCAAACTCTAACCCCTCGCTCAAATCATCAGTGATAGCTTGATCATTTACGAAGGTAACAGGGTTATGGTCGCTACGGAAAACGTTGTTCTGTTCAATTCTAAATGCAGCAATGGATCCTGTTAGTTTTCCATCGAACATGTCAGCAAATTTGACTCCCACTTCGATTGCTTCGCTAGTTTGCGGTCCGACCAGTTCGCCTGTATTGGGATCAGTTCTGTTTTGAGGGCGAAACGCATCAGCCCAGCTAGCAAATACACTCAGATTTGGATTTATGCGATGCACGCCACCAATTTGGAAATTCGTGTCGTTGCCTGAAAGCTCGCTAGTTGTGGCACCGCCAAGAGCCTCGTTCCTCTGGTCCAAATCAATGTTTCGGATTCCTACGATAACATTAGATTGACCGTTGTTGAAGTAGATATTGTCCGTCGCATACATCGTCGTAATGTCTTGGAAGCTACGTCCAGCCTGATTGCTTCGCTGTCCGTAAGCGAATATCTCTTCTAAAGTAGGCACATCGTCTGTCCAAATCGGAGCTCCGTTTAAGATATCTTCCCTGTATAACACATCTCGAAAGACCTTTCCGGTTCTGGCTTCGATTACGCGCATCGCAGCATTTTCGGTAGCATTGCTTCCTCTCAAACGATAATTTCCGCGACCCATGTTGTTAATGCTCTCGGATTTACGCACACCAAGGAGTAATTGATGTTTCACTTCTCCAGTACCGAATTCGATTATATCATTTAGTGTGTGTACTTCTTCACGAGATATAAATTCGTTTGAATAGTTGTTTACCGGATTACGCCCATCCGGATTAAAAGTGTTAAACTCTCTGGCGGACATTAGGTGGTCCCGCTCATTGAAATTGTACTTGTACTGAAAATTGTGGTTATCGCTGAAGCTATGCCGAATGCCCATCGACATCCAGTAATATTGCTGATCAAGTGTGTTTCCAGGACCCGATGAAACGTATTCTGGTGGCAGAAAGGTGTTGTTAAATCGTGCTGTAGATTCCCTCACTCCTCCTACAGTATCATCGGTGTCTCCGTCACTATTTAGGTCGGTCGGAATTCGTTCGAATGACCAGGTGGCTCGCTGAGTAGGGAACCCTGTTGAATGATTTTCAGCTAGCAGAAAGTCAATATCAGTCGCCTCAGCAAGTTTGTATGAACCTGACATTCCCTTAAACTGATATGCTCGGTTATCAAGCCATCTCCAACCATTCGTTTCCTT
>PBMN01000059.1:0-16928 GCA_002722675.1 Opitutaceae bacterium | reverse complement strand
GGTCAACGCAATGCCAATCAGTTTGAAATTTTCGGAAGTCAAGGAGCACTTAGGTGGGACTTGGAGGATCTCACTCGGCTTGAGTTTTATTCAAAAAAAGATCCGAGTCATTTGCGGGGCTATCGCACCATTCTCGCTTCGGAGCCGGAGCATCCCTACGTCGGGAAATGGTGGCCTCCTGGACATGCAATCGGCTATGAGCACACCTTTGTTCATGCGGTAGCGGATTTCTTGACGGCGATTACGAAAGGCCAGCCCATCGCACCTGATTTTTCAGATGGCCTGCGTGTGCTTCAGATATTGGAAGCGGCAAATGCATCGGCTGATTCGGGCCAACGTGTGAACGTATTTAAAAAGTAGTGACCTATAAACTATTCAAATACCTTCTCGTTGGGAAATTGATTCTATCCGCTTGCTCCCTACAGGGTGACTCGTCTCCGCCCCAGAAGATACTTGTGATTCTTGCCGACGATATGGGTTGGGCAGACCTAGGGCCGGCTTTTACGGATTTGAGGCAAATATGGAGCAGGCACCTGATACCCCTAACGGGATCGTTTTTCTGATGAGCATCATTCCCGCCAGTATCGCACTCCTGACGGCTTTTGTTACCCTTTTCTACAAGATCGATTATAAAATGGAAAAAGAGCTGGAAGAGACGATCTCCAGGAATTCAGCTGAACGAGCCTAAAAGAAACCCTTTATCGCCAAGTAGATGGGAGTAAATTTGTTGATAGGAAATGGATGTGTCGCGTCGTTTGGTACAATTGTACCTATTTGATGCGGAGGGGAGTTGATAGGGATTTCTCATCTTGTTCCCGCTGGCGGGGTCCTGTGTCAGTCCCTCTCGCAAGCTAGTGAACGCGGAGCGATCTTGTTTTTATAAGGTCTTCGGTGCCGCTAGTCGGATCCTTGCCTGTAACGAATTGGATGGGTCTCAGAGAGGTACGAGCTTTACTAATAGAGTGATTTTGAATGGAGGATTGGTCTAACATCGCGACTTTGTCGCTGGGCCAAGCGAGGATCCGTTCTTCGACCGGCGAGGACTTTCTGTTGGGCATTGCCTAAGGTTGAGAAACTTTATATGCTGCTCGATCTCGCTAAGGAAGCTACTCAGCGGCATTCATTCCATATAATTTGAATCTTTAAGTTTTCCCTAAAGGGATTTGACCTTACTTGGTAAAAGTAAGGCTTGATTTTAATGAAAGCTATTTGCAAAAAGAGAGTTGTTCAGGTGAGGCGACCCCGTCTCATTGTGCTAGTCCCTGACAATGAGTGGATTGGACGGCGGAGTTTTTATTGATTAGAAAAGAATGAGTAAAGTTTCGGATGTAGTTGATTCGAGTTTTGATAGGGGCGTGGCGGATGGTAGGATCCCACTCATCATTTTGAGTGGTTTCTTGGGTGCGGGTAAGACGACGGTGCTTAATCATTTGTTGCGTCATCCGAAGGGCCGTCGTTTGTCGGTACTGGTCAACGATGTGGGGGAGGTCAATATCGATGCGACCTTAGCACGAGATGTGACTCAGGTCGATTCTAGTTCTTCTGACGATGTCGTTGAGCTGAGCAACGGCTGCATCTGCTGCGGTATTCAAGGAGCGTTCGGAGAAGCGGTTGTCGAGTTGGCCAAGCGAAAGCCGGATTGCATCATCGTCGAGGCGACCGGAATTGCGGAACCGCAACGCATCGTTGCCAGTTTGATGGGTCGAGACGAAGAAGGCGTATCATCGTTGGACCTCGTTCGTATCTCAAATTTGGTGACGATTATCGATGCTGAATGGTGGGTGAAGAAGATTAAGGAAACCTATGATCCGGTGCGTCGCTCGTTGCTACTCTTTTCCGATCCGCGCCGCCCACTCAGCGAGTTGCTGACTTTGCAGGTCGAGTGTGCGAGTGTAATTGTGTTGAACAAAACCGATCTTGTGAGCGAGAAGTCTATCCGACGGTCGGAGGATGCACTTGCCGCAATCAGTCCTTCGGCCGAGATACTCAAGACGAGCGAGGGGCAGGTTGAAATTGAGCAGCTGCTAGAGGAAGAGCGTTTCGATATCTCAAGCACATTCAGCAGTTCGCGCTGTGATTTGGAATTTTCAGGGAAGGCTCAAGTGCCGAATGGTGGGGCGAAACCTGTCGGTGCTCATGATCACGGAGACTTTGGTCTCATGGCATTCGTTTTCCGATCGCGCCGTCAGATTTGCCATGACAAGTTGGTGAAGTTTTTGAGAATCGGCATCCAGGGCCTGCTGCGAGCAAAGGGTTTCGTGTGGACAGACAGGGAGCCGGATCGTGTTGGTTATCTTTCGCTGGCGGGCGATATTTTGCGATTCGACCATCTTAGCAAATGGATACACGCTTTAGTCAGCAGTGGAGAGATGGATCGCTCTCAGGTCCCGGCGGAAGTCTGGCGGAAATGGGATGAAAAAACAGGGGATCGCCGCCAGGAAATCGTATTTATCGGGATCGACCTCGACAGAGCTCAGATCGAGAGAGACTTGGAAAGTTTCATTATCGAAGAGAAGCGGAAGGTTTATTAGCCGGAGCGTTCCTCCGTGCAATTATTGCAATAGCCTTTGATTTCTCAGTTCGAGCTAAGTTCTCGGCAACCGAACTGGTGAGCGAGTCTCTCCAGTCAGGAAATTATCGGAGAATTGTGCACAAGCGTAGCGTGGTATTTGCGCCAGTTCACTTTGAGCTTGGCTTCGTTGTTTTATTTGATGCGGTACCTTGTGGTTTCCTTTCGAGAGGAAGTGCGATCCAATAAGCCGATCTCCCACCGTGCTTCTACGTTTCGATAGACAGTTGCCAAATCTGCATTGGCAGGGCTTGAGGGCACGTGCATCTCACCGACCAATAGAGCCTAGGGTTTCATATTTGAGGATCAACTCAATCAGGGACATCCGAAATTGAGTGCTTCTCAAGTGAGATTTCTTCAAGCGACTAAAGAGGCGTTCTTGCCGTTCCTTGTGCTTTGTTCTGACTTCGCACTCCAATGATTCGAAATTTAGGGGCGACATAAAAGCCACACATAAGTTAAAATAATAATTGACCTAAACGCAATCTTATTGCAATAAGGATCGGATGTCGTTTGCGATAAGAGAATCCGTGCAGCAAGTGGAGGAGGGGAGTTATTTGGCTCCTAAGTTCGATGAAAACGGGCTGATCCCATGCGTGACTCAGCATGATGAGACGAAGGAGATCTTGATGTTTGCCTACATGAACGCAGAAGCTCTGGAGGCAACATTGAGTACGGGCTTTGCACACTACTGGTCCCGCTCGCGCCAGAAGCTTTGGAAAAAGGGAGAAAGCTCAGGTATGATGCAGAAGATCGAGCGGGCTTTGATTGACGACGATCAAGATTGCGTCGTGCTTGAAGTAAGCCTAACTGCTCCATTGGCAGGTGGCGAGGAAGCGTCTTGCCATGTTGGATACAGAAGCTGTTTTTATCGCTCGATTCAGCGAGGTGATGCTGAGGGTGTGAGAGATCTGGCGTTTATCGAAAAGAGAAAAGCCTTCGATCCGAATGAGGTTTACGGAGATGCTCCTAATCCAACGCAGCTGTAGCTTTGAGGATTTCGAAGGGGACGTATGAGTGAATCGGCTTTCGATGTCGCGATTGTAGGAGCGGGCCCGGCGGGCTTAGGTTGTGCCTTGGCTTTGCAAGAGGTGGGAGTCGAGAGGCTCGTGGTGCTTGATAGCCAAAAGGTGGGTGCTTCGTTTGAACGCTGGCCTGAGGAAATGCGTTTGATTACCCCTTCCTTTCATTCGAATCCATTTTTCGCAACGGACCTAAACGCGGTCAGTCCACGTACTTCTCCGGGGGATCTATTCGGCACGGAGCACCTTTCCGGAAAACAGTATGCCGCTTATTTGGCGGCGGTGGTCGAGCATTATGCTCTGCCGGTACGAGAACACTGTCCAGTCCATCAGTTGCGATCCTATTTCGATGGGTTCGAATTGGAAGTACATGGGGAGACAATCCGGGCAAGTTTCGTGATTTGGGCTACCGGCGAGTTTTCTTTTCCTGATGTAGAGCCGTTCCCAGGGGCCGACCTTTGCCGCATCGCTTCGCAAGTGGGAAGTTGGAAAGAGCTCGAGGGCGACGATTTTGCAGTGATTGGTGGATATGAGAGCGGAATGGATGCCGCGTATCATCTTGCGGCCCGCGGTTCGAAGGTTAAGGTGCTGTCTCGCGGTGAACCTTGGAAGATAGACGACCCGGATCCGAGCGTGGCCTTGAGCCCTTTTACGAAGGAGCGACTCGGTCGCATTGCACGAGCATTGCCTGAATGTATCGAGTTGCATGGGGAGCGCGAGGTAATCGAAGTCGTCCGGGACAATGAAGGCTATCGCGTCATGACTCTAGATGGCGATTCTGTCGTGTCGTCTCAAGCTCCGATTCTAGCGACCGGATTCGAATCGGGTATTAAGCGACAGATCGCCTCGTTTTTCGAATGGGAAGGGGAGAAACCGGTCTTCAGCGAAGTCGATTCGTCGACTTTGTATCCAAATCTCTTCTACTCGGGGCCGTCTCTCGTTCATCGTGATTCTAAGTTCTGCTTCATCTACAAATTTCGGGCACGCTTTGGAGTCATTGCTCGAGAAATCGGCGAGCGTTTGGAGCTGGATGTCTCGAACTTGTTGGACTGGGAAAAGCGAGGGTTTCTTATCGAGGACCTAGACTGCTGCGTCGATTGCAAATGCGAGGTCGAGACTGCCGCTGTCGAGGAGGCAGTTCGGTGAGCCTCAGCAAGGTTCCTGTCTCGCCAACGCAAAGCGTGATGCCGCAGAGGGTGGCGACCTTTAGTATTTTGCAGCGAATTCTTTGTTATCCGCTTATGAGTCTTATTTTGTTATTCTTCCCCTCTTGGATAGCGGTGACTCAAGCAAACACATTGGCAAACCATTTATTCGATCCTCTTTCCTCTTCAATGGCCCAATCGCTGGAGTGGATAGCTCAGCAGCCGACGCCGTTTGCTGAGATTTTGGGAGGAGATTACGGAGTGGTGGCGATGCTGCCTTTTTTGCTGCTCTATGCTTTGCCTACAATCGTATTTTTCACTTTGCTGATTGGATTCTACAGATCGACTGGGCTAATGGATCAGTTGTCCTACGGATTGCATCCGTACTTGCGGCACTTCGGGCTGGGGGCTCCTGATTTGACCCGCGTCATTATGGGCTTTGGCTGCAACGTGCCCGCGGTCGTATCGACTCGTGCTTGCCATTCCTGTGCTCGTTCTGCTTGCGTTTCGGCAATCTCGTTCGGCTCAGCGTGTTCCTATCAATTGCCTGCGACTCTCGCCGTCTTCGCAGCGGCTGGTATGGCATGGCTGGGAGGAGTTTATCTTTTGGTGCTTGGACTCGCTAGCTTGATCTACATGCGATTTACGACACCAAGGAGTCTGAGGGATACGAGTAATGGCCTTTATTGCCCCAGATTGGACGATCTCCGCTTGCCTAATTTGAAGGAGATATGTCGCGATACAATGGATACTATACGTTCGTTTTTTTTCATTGCGATACCGGTTTTCGTCTTAATCTGTATCGTTGCTTCCGTTTTGCAACTTTCCGGATTTTTAGCTTTTTTGGCTCGGACGACTGGGAAGTGCATGATCCTCTTTAATCTTCCAGCAGAGACTGCTATCGCAGTAGCGATGGGTGCAATACGTAAGGACGGAATGGCAGTTGGTCTACTTGATGCTGATTGGGGTTCCTTGAAGGTTGCTCTGGGGTCCCCGTCCCAGGTTCTGACTGCTGTCTTCCTAGCTGGGGTACTATTGCCGTGTTTAGTGACACTCATGACGATCGGCCAAGAAATGGGGGGACGGTTTGCTGCGCGACTGGCTTTACGCCAAGCTGCGTGGGCCGTGGGATTTAGTATGTTGATAGCGTGGTGTGGAGCTTTTGTTGAATCATTGAGATAATCAAAATATGAATATGAAAAAACTACCCGTGACAGTGCTCTCCGGATTTTTGGGAGCGGGAAAAACGACTTTGCTCAATCATGCACTCAACAATCGCGAAGGCCTACGAGTTGCGGTCATCGTGAACGATATGAGCGAGGTGAATATCGACGCTCGTCTGGTGGAGGAGGGCGGGGCTGCCTTAAGTCATCAAGAGGAAAAACTGGTGGAGATGAGTAACGGCTGCATTTGCTGTACTCTACGAGAAGATTTGATGGTTGAGGTCAAACGTTTGGCGGGCGAGGGCCGTTTCGATTATTTGCTGATCGAATCAACAGGAGTTTCTGAGCCGATGCCGGTGGCTGAGACTTTCTTCTTCCGCGACGAGAGTGTGAATTCGCTCGAGGATATCGCTCGTCTGGATACGATGGTGACAGTGGTGGATGCGTTCAATTTTCGTCGCGACTACAAGTCTCCCGATCGCTTGCCTGATCGTAAACTAGAGGTGGAAGGGGGCGATCACCGCAGCATCGTCAACCTGTTGATTGATCAGGTGGAGTTTGCAGACGTGATTGTTCTCAATAAGATCGATCTTGTGAATGAGGATGAGAAAGCGGAAGTCATCGCGATGATCAAGGGACTCAATAGCAAGGTTCGTATTGTTGAGTGTTCGAATGGGGCTGTACAATTGCCGGAAATATTGGATACAAAAATGTTTAACTATGACGAAGCCTCGCAAACGCCGGATTGGCTTAAGGCGATTTACGAGGAACCAATGCCGGAAACGGAAGAGTACGGTATCAGCACTTTCGTCTATAAAGCACGCCGTCCTTTTCATCCACAACGATCACATGAATTTCTGGGAAAGCAGTGGCCGGGGGTGGTAAGGGCGAAGGGGTTCTTTTGGTTGGCAACGCGCATGGAGTATTGCGGTGTCCTATCTTTGGCGGGAGCCCAAGTGGAAGCGGAGCCGGCAGGTCAATGGTTTGCGGCTGTTCCGAAAGAGCGTTGGCCGAGTGACCCAGAATCTTTGGATTTTGCGAGACGTTGTTGGCAGGGTTCTTACGGCGATCGACGGCAGGAAATTGTGATCATTGGCTTTTCGAAGAAGATGGACGAAAGCTGGGTGCGTTCACGCCTGGATGAGTGTTTACTGGACGAGGAAGAGATGTCGCAAGAACCAAAGGCTTGGCTCGGCCTACCGGATCCTTTTGCCAGTTGGGAGCCGGCGTTCGTATAATAAAAATTGCGGGACGGAAGGGCTTTCGTCGATATGGGGCCGGCTAGCCACTGCGGGGCGGTCGGATCTCTACTTGGGTTATGATCCCATTGGCCTTTTAAACAAGCCCACTTTCAACAAAATGAATGAGCATGCCAGCATCGTAGCTCAAACAAATCTGAAAAGCTATTGCGTTGCTCAATTTGCCTTCACAACTCAAAACATGATTACTTTTTTCCGGCGAAATCGATCTCCTTACGGAATCCTAATCTCGATCGGTAGGACTTTTTTCTTTGGTAATCTTTAATCGGGAATATGTTTTTGTTAAAAACATTCCTTACTGCCGCTATCTCGCAGCCACTTGCAGGATTTTCATCTAATAGTTCAGGTACTTCAATCCGCGTTTGGTGCATCACGAAGAGCCTTTTATTTATGAAAATTTGAGTTTCTGGATTTCGATACCAACTTATTTCCGCCTCGATTACGTCCGCCCAAGTTTCTAGGTAAATCAATAAATCTTCTCTTAATCTATAATTCAGCGAGCGCCGTCCATCTGGCAAATGTCTGACAACGATATCTAAATTTAGACGCTCGAGAGCATGTAATTCATCGATCCCTAGGCCGAACGAAAGCATCTCTTGAATCAATTTGCTGACTGGTTTGTTACTTACTTCACAAAATTCTTCGACGTGATCAACCCACTCGCCTTCAGAATACAACGCGATGCGGTGTATTTGACCACCGTCTAAACCGGTCAGAGTTTGTGCCAGGTGCCCGCAATTGCAACGCCCTTGGTTTGTCCAACGATAATCCGCCCCTTCTCTGACCCTTTTCGCCGTTAGACGAACTAGTTTTGCGAGTTCTTTTCTTTTTACCTGTAGCAGCACAGTCGACAAAATCCTTCCATCCAAACTGCAACAGTTTGCAGCTAAATCAGTCAAGTATAATTACAATCAAAGACCGAGAAGGACTTAAACCTGAGAACAAATACGCAAGCGACAATGTGATTTGTTTATAATTACGTCTCAAATTGCGTTACGATCCCCACCTTGAGTGATTTAAAGCGCTTTTAAATAATCTAAAACTTTCAAAAACATACTCGAAAAGTATGGCTTGGCTATTTCTGAAGATTTGGGATATATTTTAATTACGAAACCTACGCCATTACTAATCCATCAGCTGAGAACTAGAGTTTATATCCCGCACTTTATAGTTTTTGTTTAGCCGCAACTAGTTGTGCCCTTAGCTTTTTATAATCTACGGCCTGAACAGATACTTCATCCGCAAGTGCTATGCAGGCAGCTGCACCAGCACTCTGCCCCATAATCATAAACACAGGTTCCATGCGAATCGAACCAAAAGCCACGTGGCTCGCTGACAGGCAAACTGGAACCAGTAGGTTGGTACACTCCTCGATCTTGGGGACAATCGAGCGATAGGCTATCGGGTACGGTTTAGCCAAATTCTGGCCAAAACCACCCTCGTTGCGAACGGTTGTCACCCCATTCTCTTCTACAACAACGCGTTGGCAGAAATGCGAATCCATAGCATACGAGGCCAGGCCGATTGAATCTTTGACTATCCGTTCCGACCTACAATTCGCCTCGGTCATGACATAGTCAGACACCATGCGGCGACCCTCCCGAACGTATAGCTGATGCGGCCAATTACTAGTATCCCTGAATTCTTTCGGGTCCAAACCAAATTGCCTCACCCTGGATTGGAGATTCAATGGCACTTTTGGGTCATTGGCTAAGAAATACATCAAGCCTTGCTGATAGTTGACATGACTTTGAAATATTTTCTCCCGCAGCTTGTATAGCTCGCGAAAGCTCATGGGCAGACCGCGGCGAGGCGGCGGCAATTTGGCGAAAGAAGTTGGCTCAAAAGTACCATCAGGCCAGCGATGTGCACCATCTACATAATCGGACGAAAAACTCCCCGCATTATTCGAGTCGCCATTACGCATCCGAACCGGACCGTCCGTCATATGATCGGTCGTGTAGTCGAGTCGCCACTCCACTCGGCGATCAAAATTCAAGAATCGTGCAAGTAGTGCATAGCGGCCCGCATCGTAGACTGCCGGCTTCGGGAACGGAATCTTTTCCTCCGCATCCGAGAGAATCATCCGAAAATTGTAGGCCTGCACACGGTAATCACCATCGCCCAGTTCACCTGGAGGATGCGGCGAAATCTCCGGAAGGAGACCTGATGTCGAGTCGCCGGGCACAATAAAAGGGCTGATCGGTAAGCGACAGAACTGATAGACGTTTTTCCACGACACCTTCTGCCATTGGCCTCCAAGCGACTCTCCAAAAGCCTTAGAAGGTTCGCGCCCAACGCGATAGGAGACGTTGGCAGCAGCCAAAAGGTCGCCTTCGTAGGTGGCATCGATAAACATCTTAGCATGGATAACCTCGCCCCTCTCGACAAACAGCTTGGAAATTTTCCCATCTTCGATGGTCACAGAATCTAATGGGCGTTCATACAAGATCCTGACACCGGCTTCATCTAGCATCGTTACAAAAAGCTCTTCAGCCTCAGCAGCACCGAAATCGGTGAGCCTACCAACTCGCTGATAGAACTCTGCGGCTAAGCCACCGATAGAATCTTTCTGGCCCAGGTCAGTATCGGTCAACCCTCCGGATGTTAGGCCACCTACATACTTATTGAAAGAGATTAAAATAACCTTCCTCCCCATTCGTGATGCCTGAATTGCTGCAGTTACCCCCGCTGGCGTTCCACCGTAGACGGCAACTTCGCAATTGACCAAATCGTTTGATCGGTCTTTTGATGGACGATAGTAAAAAGGATTTGAACCGTACAAAAAACCGAAAACAAGATCGAACAGCAACAGAACTGACACCCACCTTACCATCACGTAACCTTACTTCGTCTGAGCCAAAACTGGCAAGTGCGAACTGGCTACTTCACCACTCTATTTGGGTCCTGCTATTCGAAAATTTATTGGCGAGGTTGGTACAAAAATGCAGAATTAGATTTCAAATCTAAACCGCTTTGCTAGGAGCGAACATCTTTATTATCGCGATTCCCAAAATACTGCTGAGCGTAAAAAGTATCATTGCTGATACACCCTCAAAGGAGATCGCAACACGAATTATAACTGTCGATAGGACAAATCCGGTATTTCTAGCTAGACTTCCAAAATCAGTATAGCTCCAGTACGAAATCAGTAATATTAGAATATCAGCCAGAATTAAAAAGGTGAAGAAGTCCAAAAAGAATATTGTGCTGCTTACAGAGCCTCCACCCGACTGCACTTCAACGACCCACTCCCAAAAAGCATGACCTGCAGTCATAACGAAGACAATAAGCATTAGGTTCGCGACCAATCGTTTGGTACCGATGAAGATTTTAGCGTCAGCCACAATACCTTCGAATTTGGTTCCAATACTTTTCTGCCTGTAAAAGCTTAACGAAGTGTAAAAAAGAGCTAAGAAGGTTACACTCTCGATTAAAAAAAATCCTAAATCTTCACCTACCTTCCAACCTGCGGAGGCCTCTAAGTCAGCTAGTCGCTTGAAAAGATCTCTTACCACGAGTAACGTGGCTACTTCATATTGCTTCCCAATCGAAGACGAGAAAGACTCTGGCATTGCCCTTATAAGCTGATAAACCTCATAGATTAGCAATATTGAAAATGGGGTGTATAGCGTTGAAAGCGGGGAACGAACTAATTCAGACGTATCCCCGACTATGATTAACTTCCCTGTTGTATGCAATACCCAGAGCGTAAGATGAAGAAAGAATCCTACAATTGCGAAAATTATGGATCCCATGCGCACAGCTCTCTCTGCGGAGTGCCCCATCGTTAATTCAAAAACCTTTTCAATAAATTTATCCATTCGTACGATTTTCGCGGTTATTATTTCATTCAAGTGCGTTTTAGTCCTGCTTTGATTGGGTTTTTCCGAACCAAAAGTTTTCCTCATTTGATAATACACGCTTCAAACACCGTAGCAGAATAGAAACTACGTTTTTTTTGCAACTAAATAACAAAAAGCTTTTGAAATTGTGGGTTTTGGAGATCGATTTTTGACTGATCCCTTAGGAATACTTCGATTCAATTCGATTTTTCATCGACAACGACGAATTGGCCCATCATGCCATTGTCCACATGCTCCAGAATGTGGCAGTGGTACATGTAGGGGATATTTGAATCTGCATAACGATCAAACCTTATAATAACACTAACGCGCTCTTCCGGCATGACAAGAACAGTGTCCTTTCAACCGGGCTCTAGGGTAGATGGCTTACGCCCGTTCCGATCAAGAATAAGAAATTGAACTGGGTGGACATGAAGGAGGCATTCTGCCAGTTTGATATCGAGTATCCAAAACTTCATTATATCCTAATTAAATACGATTGTCGATCTTTCCCATGTCCATAGGTTTTCCATTGATCACCATGCCACCCATAACCATGGTCCTCTCGACATCAGCTCTATCCCGTTCAAGACGTGCAATTCGATTTAGCATATTGGGAATGACTTGAGAATACCTAGAGGGCGGCTTTAGCCGAATTTCAAGCAGATCAAAATGACCATTGGTCGTGGCTTCCGACAAAGAAGAAAAAGACTCTACAATCCCGGCCTCAGGAAAACTTTTTAGTATTACGTCTCTCCCATCACTAAAATCGACTACAATTTTAGCTCGTTCGCCCGGACCTTGCCGCACGCGTTTCGTACCTACTGGAGAATCCAGAAATCCGCCATCTGTAGCTATCTGCTGAAATTCTCGTTCGTTATCGAATCCAATCCAAAAGATGCGGGCATTCGATCTATTCAGTGTAAGGAAACGTAGGTTTCGCTCTTCAAAATAAACATGTGGATCGTAGGTGCTTTTTCCTAGAATAGTGTCTCCATAACTCGCACCTCTCCGGATCTCATAATTTAAAGATCCGTCTTGTTGATAGGGAATTCAATTGCTCCTATCTTAAACGGAGGGGAGGCTAAAGGTTGGTTTTGCACTACAAAGTTTAAAATTCCGTGGATTGGCGTGGAACCTAGGGTTATTCCCCATCAAAACGCTACCGGGCGGGCCACTTTGTACTTCCTCTGAATGCGACCTATTCCTATCTAGTGCCATATTATGAAAAAACACCCTCATTACTATTAGTACAACGTTGGCAAATCCAGGAGTCCTCATCGGGTTTATTCCCATGGTAACAGAATTGCGACAAACCTCGAAGGTCGCCCTATCACGGATTAGGCAAGAGAGGGTTTCCGGCATTATTGTCCAATGATCAGTAAATGCTAGGGACGTCGCCTTTTCAGAAATGTACCACCGGGTCTTTTTAGATGCAGAGTTCTCGTTGCTTGAGAATGTGGAAGCCAAAGGCCAGATTTTACAGCACGAGTTCGCGCGATTCGATCGCCTAGAGGACTCCTACTTTCAGCACAAAATCGGCCTGATTGACTATGCACCTCATCGGTACAGCATGAAAATGGCCGTAAATAGGCATCCGCTCTGGGACTTTCTTGCCTTGGATTCTAAAACGAGGAACTCAGATTGGGCAACGGATTTGGATACTTTCAAAAGTTCACTGAATTACAGGCCCTTAGATTGGAAAGAAAAATTCATCGCCCAGGAGAAAAGTAGTTGATGACCAACAAAAACTTTTACTCCCGCTAACCCATATCAACTGCCTCCTGAGAAAATTTCGCCACGAAGGCCGACCCCTGCACTGGAAGCGTTGGCCCAATCGATTGACGGCTGAGTCTCGGCCCAAAAACTAATCCTTTGATTACTTACCGTCCTTGGCACACCGAAATCCGCCGTGATTCGACGGGGAGTCACTTTCAGCCAGTTGACGGGAACCTGGCTGATAACCTCGACACCAATCATCAGAGCAGAGAAACGAACCGCCTCTCAGTACGTAGCTTGTTACGCTGTAACCAATTCTATCTAGAAACTCCTTGCTCGGTCCCGTTGGATTCGATACTTCGGTAGAAGCACGCATGCTGTATGCATTTGGGTGGTAGAGATCAGATACAAGCTCCCAAACATTTCCGGCCATGTCATAAAGTCCATAGCTATTCGGTGGAAAGCTTCCAGCCGGCGAGGTGCCTAAATGTCCGTCTTCTAGTGTATTCTTAAACGGCCACTCACCCTGCCAAATGTTTGCCATCCAAACGCCCGTTCCCTTCGGGAAAAAGCTGTTTCCCCACACATATCGCTGGCGCTCCAAGCCTCCTCTAGCAGCCCGTTCCCACTCTGCCTCTGTGGGCAGTCTCTTACCCGCCCACTGAGCATACGCCTCGGCATCCTCATAACTCACGTTAACAACCGGATGATCCTCTCGGCCTCTCCAAGTCGAGTCACCTCCTTCTGGAGAACGCCAGTTTGCATCGGGAACTAGCCTCCACCATTGAGTGTAGTCATATTTGCCGTAAAGCGTGCCGACTGGTTCCTTGAAAACGATAGAACCAGCCGCTTCGCCGAAACTCGATGCTTCTTTTATCCTCTCGATTGCACTGGCGATTGCCGCCTTGTCCTCGGAGGTGGCCGTTTTCTGCATCACTTCTAGCTCCCTGATTCGAGCATTCGCCAACTGGCTCATTTCCCGAATGTAATCTTCGGATAGCTGCCTTTCAGCTATTGTCACATAACCTGTACTCTCGATAAAATCAGCAAACTGCTGATTAGTCACTTCAGTCTCATCCATCCAAAACCCATCAACGTATACCTCGTGCACTGGATATGATGTGCCGTGAGACTGAGAACCTCCACTCATCAACCCTGCGTCTCCTCCCATCTTGAAAACTCCCCCGGGTATAAAAACCATTCCATTCGGTTCTAACTCTTCGACGGCAGCAATTCTCGCGGTAAGTAAAACTGAAACGAGACAGGCTAAAATTCCTAAACGCATTCTTTTTTCCAATTATGGTTACGCCTTGGGCTTTGTGTAACATTCCTCCGGCTCGACAACATTGCAACTACTTTGGGGATGATCTCATGTCTGATGGATTCGTGCAAGGAGTATCGCACCTGATTTTGTTGATAAGAAATTCAATTTTGGGTGACAGATCTTAGCGAGAGGATGGTGACGTCATTTGTCCCTGACAAGTGGCAAAACGAGGCGTCGGACTGCGTTACTCGGATTTTACCTACAGTCGAATGCCCTCAATGCGGCATAATCTCCTTGGTGGGCTAGTTTCGCCGCTGCACCAGCCTTCGAATGAGCCGCTCTTCCCGTAGCCGATCGGATCATCATCGGTAAGACGCATTTGGCCGATTTCAACGGCGAAGGAGTTGGTCCCTTCGAGGATCTGCCCATTGCAAACGATGCCAGAACCCATGCCCTTACCGCATGTCAGAAAAACTAAATCGGTGTAATTCCGACTCGTTCTTAATAGGCCTTCCGCAAGAGCTCCCGCGTTGGCGTCGGCCAATAATTAGGTGGGCAGTTGAGACGCTTCTTTTGCGATTTGTATGATAGTAACGGAGTCCCATCCGGGGAGGTTGGGTGGACTGAGAACGAGTACTTAAATAGTATCTAAAATATACTAACATTAAACTCCGAAGCGGTGAAGCGATTTGCCGTATCGTTTGGATAACTATTCAACTTGAGTCAGAATCCATTCGCAGGTGGGCTTGAACCTCGCGGTTGCCGCTTCTTTGCGGGCCAATACTTCGCCTTCATCGGTGCCGAAAATAAGGGCACATTTTGTCCCGCCGATGTCGATTCCCAGATTGTGTCGCCCTTTATTGATACCCTAGCTTTGTCTCGACTAGATCGCAAAGCGTATGGAGCAGTAGCAGGTGCGCTTCTTGTATCCGCGCGGTGGTCTTGCTGAGAACGCAAATTTCGTGGTCGGCTTTGCCCGAGCAGACGCCTCCGTCCTTGCCGAGGAGGGCGATGGTTTTCAATCCCAGGGCCTTCGCTTTCTCGAGCGCCAGCAGGATGTTCTTGGATTGACCGCTGGAGCTGAATACTACCAGGCAGTCGCCCGTGCGGCCGAAGGCTTCCACCTGCCTTTCGAATACGCGGTCGAACTCGTAGTCGTTGCCGATAGCAGTCAAGTCTCCGCCATGCTCGTTCAGGCATAGAGCCGCGTAGGCGGGACGATCGTTCTTGTAACGCACGACGAGTTCGGTGGTCAGATGGGCGGCTTCCGCAGCGCTGCCACCGTTGCCGCAGGCGAGCAGCCGTCCGCCTGAACGAAGAGTATTCGCCACGTCATCGGCTACGTTTTCGATCGTGTCCGAGAAGGCGTTCAATTGTTGGAGAAGTTCGGCTGCTTCTTGTGTATTATGGTTTAGGATACTCATTATTGAAATTTTGGCTTCCGTTCATTTGGGGCTGTTTAATATGTCCGTGTAGGAGCGGGTTTATCCCGCGATAGTGTCGGCTATCGAAAGATGGGAATGAGGAATCGCGGGATAAACCCGCTCCTACTGATTGTAGGCAGAGTGATCTTCGACTTATTAAACACACTCTCAGGAATTTATGGCGACACAAATGCAGGGGGCTGCGCCTCGAGTCCAAGTTGAGGTACCCATTGCGTGTATTGCTCCAAATTGAAGGGGCGTGGCCCTGCTAAATAATGGTTGTGACCGGTCGACGTGTCCGTCCGCCAATTCAGTAGGTATAGAGCACAAACAGGGGAGGCGGGAATTTCGCCGACTTGGGTGCGACCATTCGCAGGCACGGTGAGGGTGAGTTTCAAAAGCGTATCCGCTTGCCCGATAACGCTAATGGCGACGTCGATTTTGGCATCGTTAAGCGTGTCGTTTACTGCGATGACTTTGTGCCGATCGTTCTCGGCTTCATCCACCATGACGCATAGGTCTTGCTGGACTCGTTTGATGTAGGAGTAGGCCAGCTTGGGACGGTTGTAGTAGTCGACCACCGCGTCGGAAATCAATGGCCAGCCGTCGCGGATATTCCACCATAGGATTCCGGTGCGTCGCCATTTGCCCATTCGAAATCGCTCGATGAAGAACTTCATCGCTTCGGCCTGGCTGATTTGCGAGGCCTGGATAAACGGTTCCAGCTGGTCGGGAATCACGTCGAATAAAATCGAGACCTGATTCGCCATCAGCCGGATTCGACCGTCATGGAGCGATTCATCGGGAAAGCTGGCGATCGCTTTCGCTCGCCACTGCGGGTCTATCTCGCCGTCGTTCTCGAACGGCCACAGGTGTTCTGGTTCAATCATCTGTTTGAGTGACTCCAGACAGGGCGCACCGTGGTATCCAATTTCGCTGACAAAGTGGGCGGGAGAATTTGTGTAGAACGGTCCCTTGAAATCGTCTCTTGGTCCCCAGAGGTGATCTTCGGGTATTTCCGATGTTTTCTTTCCGCGTTCGAAGACCTTTTGGCTCACGTAGGGCGAGCTGGGCAGATAGGAGCGAAGCGGGTCCAGACGTCTCAACACTTCCGGCAGAATTTCACGGCTTATGCGATCGTCGTTCGGATTGAGTTTGGAGTGAAGCGGGAACCAGTCGTGAGCCACGTCGTTTTCGTTGTTTCCGCTCCAGAGCGCCATGCAGGCATGATGGCGCAAGCGTTTGACTACCACTTCCGCTTCCTTGCGCACTTGTTTCAGGAAATCCTCTGTCTGTGGGTAAAGGGCGCAGCCGAACATGAAGTCGTGCCACACCATGATACCCAGTTCGTCGCATCGATCGTAAAACGTATCCGTTTCGTAAACACCGCCACCCCATATTCTGAGCATATTGCAGTTCAGGTCTGCGGTCATTGAAAGCAGCGTGTCGAGATGGCGGTTATCTCTTCCGTGCAGCGCGTCTAGAGGGACATGGTTGGTGCCTTTTATGAATATCTTT
>PBMN01000058.1:0-19801 GCA_002722675.1 Opitutaceae bacterium | reverse complement strand
TCCAGAGGCATCTACTGCAAAGGGAGAGAGCTCGAAAACCTCTTCTTCATCGTCGTCCTGAGCCCAACCTGTAAAGGTGGACCAGAGAAAACCGCAGCCAATAAGGGCGGTTTTGGTTATTGTTTGATAATGTTTCTTATTCATGGATGGTAACCGTTTTCTATCTGTGTGTAGTGCAGTAAATTGATCACTTTCGCCGCCTCATCGATTCCATTCTATGAGACCGCAACCGTGCGTAGTGATCAGCCAGTTGCGGTTAAAAAGATGGGTTAGTAAAGGGAGGAGTAGTGAATTTGTGGGTCCGGAGTTCTGTAGATTGGGCGGATTTTGGCCAGAATTAACAGGGCCTAGGTGAAAGACGGGAAAGTCGAGAAAGTAAGGTTGAGCTGACAAAAGTAAGGTTGAGCTGACACATTCTGTCAACTGTAAGATTCTCAATAATCTTTCCCCTGGCAAATTGTATGGAAATTCATTCTACAAAAGCGGTCAGAATTAGGGATACGAGTTTCCAGAACAGGGGTGGATTTCCTGTTCGAGCCGTTTTTTTTGGTCGGTACCGGGACCCCCTTTCGCCAGATCCAGAAATCGCGGTGTAAAACCGCTTCTGCATTTTCGATTCCCCACGCTAGATTAAGTAAAGGTGCTGCCGGGCGTAGTCGCTTAAGCGGTCCAATAAAGCGGCTTGCGTGGCCTTAGCGGCGATGCTGGAGCTTCCGAAGCTACACTTGGTAAGCCACGAGCCGCCGACTAATTGAAAAATTCTCTAAGCAATGATGTCATGGACCACGTTTCCATGTGCATCGGTGAGTCGGAAGTCTCGGCCTTCGTGGCGGAAAGTGGGTTTCTCGTGGTCCATGCCGAGTAGGTGTAAAATGGTCGCTTGAAGGTCGTGCATGTGGACCTTGTTCTCGATTGCGGTTGCGTGTGTTGTAGCAATCTCAATCGTATTGACTTATGTATCCACAGAAACCTACGAAGCCTGATTTTTTGAAGCTTTCCTAAAAGAAAAACAGGACTGCGATGAGCAGGACGGACAAGCAGGCGGTTATTCCGATCGGAAATACTCCTTTTCGCACATTTTCTCGTAGGTCTTCGCGAAGCTTCTCGCGTTGGTCCATCGAGGTACCAGAAATCTCCCAAACGGGGGTTAGGATTAGCGTAAATAGATTTGCGGGTCCTTCCGTTGCGAAATGGCAAAGCTTTTTCGTAGCCCCTGCGATGAGGGTTTTATGGGCGATCTTGTTGATGCCGTTTAGGAAAATATCACAGGTTGAGTAGAAGAACTGACCTCCTTTTCGGTAGAACCAGTCGGTATCCAAGACGATCGTCGGGGTACGCTTCAACATCGGCAGGAAAAGGAAGAATACCAGAGCCGAGAACATCAGTAGCTGCATCTGGGTGACGAGGTGACTCGTCGTGTAGGCTTGGTAATCAACTGTGTAGGGAAGAATGTCATACAAGGCTTGTGGTCTTATTCCCAAATAGATGCAGAGGAAGGAGAGTATCCCCATGGCCCAAAGCATAGTGCCGGGAGCTTCTTTGGGTCGGAGTCCGCGGTCTTGGTTGAAGAAGACAAAGTAGGGAAACTTGATGCCTGCGTGGAGGAAGACGCCGGCTGATGCGAGTTCCAAGACGATCCAGGGCCACAGGAGATGTTCGTGTTCTGCAGCTGCGATGATGATTGTCTTGCTTGTGAATCCACTAGTCAGCGGGACGGCGGAAATGGCGAGGGCCCCGATCGTGCCGAACAAGAGGGTGAGCGGCATCGTTTTGTAGAGCCCACCCAATTCGGTACAACGGCTTTTGCCAGTGCGATAGAGCACCGCTCCCGCAGACATCCAAAGCAGAGACTTGTATATGATGTGGCAAAACGCGTGAGCGGTGGCCCCGCTGATCGCCATGTCCGTTCCAATGCCTGCAGCGCAAACCATAAACCCGACTTGGTTGATGATCGAGTAGGCGAGGATGCGGCGCATATCGTTCTCGAGAAGGGCGTAAATGATACCGAAAACGGTCATGGCGCAGCCGATCCAGATGAGGGGCTCCCATCCATGAAAGGACCTTAGTAAAACATAAACTGCGGTCTTGGTTGTATAGGCACTCAGGATCACTCCACCTGTGACGCTGGCTTCCGGATAGGCGTCCGACAGCCAGGCGGAAACGCCTGGGGCGGCTGCGTTCACAAGGAATCCTCCCAGTATCAACCAGGTGCCGAGGTTGGCGTTGGCATAGTCGAACGAATCGAAAGCGATGCTACCGCCATTGGAAACCGTCATGACGATGCCAGCAAGGAGTAGTAGGCCGCCAAAGATGTGGACCATCACATAGCGGAATGCAGCACCCTTTGCCTTAGCGGTATCTCGAGCAAGAATGACGAAAGTCGAGCTGACCGCCATTAGTTCCCAGTTAATGTAAAGCGTGATAAGGTCCCCGGCAAAAATAACCCCAAGAGCAGATCCTATGTAGATTAATGCAGCGGTATGCTGGATCGCCTTTTTAACATAAAAAGCGAAAAGGAGGGCGGCAGCGGCGTTCAGTGTAAATATATAACCAAAAGCCTTACTCAACTTGTCGACCCGCAGCAATTCGCTGTCCCCGAATCCGGGAAGAAAGGAGACTTGGAGTCCATTTCCGCTCGGCAGGTAGGCGATATGAATGAAAGTCAGAATGGGTAGTGCAACGAGGAAGACGTTTCGTAGCGTCCCTTTCAAAAGGACTGTAACGATAGCTCCCGCAAAGAGCAAAAATGATGGGGGGATGTTAGCTAGCGTTTCCATCGATGTCGTTAGAAGGTGTATCCTCGTCGGGCTCTCCGTAGTAGTCTTCGCTGCGCTTCAGGTAGACGCCGAGGCCCTTAGCAATCAGGATCATGGCGGCACAACCGACAAATCCTAGGATTGAGTAAAAATTAAACCAGCCATCGATTTCGAAGTGCGGATGCCGGTGTATGAAAAGTTCTGCAACGACCGTTATTCCGCATGTGATCCAGAGGACCCACCAAAGAAGTTTACGGGAAGCCGGTTTATCGAACCAATCGAACTCTTTTTTTGGATCTGCCATCAGTCTTAGCCGTTCGCGCCCACCATTAGTCCGGCGAGCTGAAGAAGGAATTGTGGTTTAATGAAAAGAAGAATCGCCAGCAATGCTGTGATGCTAAGCGGCGTGATGCACTGCCAGTTCGCCTCCTCTGTGGTTTTCCAAGAGAAAGGCTGTTTGGCCAGTTGAGCGTCTTTGGGGAAGAAGGCTCGATACCCAATGGGCAACAGATAGGCCGCATTTAAAATAGTACTTATGAGAAAGATGACCAGCAATGCGGATTGACCGGCATCCATAGCCCCAGTGACCAGATAAAACTTGCTGATGAGGCCACCCGTTGGGGGAAGGCCAATCACGCTCAGAGCGCCGATGGAGAAGGCGGCGAACGTTATCGGCATCTTGCGGCCTAGTCCGTCCATTTGGCTGATGTATTTCTTTCCCGTGGCGACAAAGATGGCTCCGGCGCACATGAAAAGGGTGATTTTCCCAACTGCGTGCATCGCAATATGGGTCATTGAACCTGTCACGGCTCTGTCACTCAGCAGTGCGGCTCCGAGAATGATGTAGGAAAGCTGGCCAACGGTCGAGAAGGCTAGTCGGCGCTTAAGATTATCCTGAGTTAAAGCAATCAGAGACGATGCGACAATGGTGAAGGCCGCGATCCAGGCGACGACCGTTGCAATGTCCAAATCTTGGAGATAGCCAGTCCCGAATACTCCTGTAAAGACTCGAAGGATACAAAATACTCCAACCTTAACGACCGCGACGGCATGAAGGAGGGCGCTTACCGGAGTGGGCGCGACCATCGCTCCCGGGAGCCAGGAATGGAAAGGCATTAGGCCTGACTTTGCGAAGCCGAATGTGAAGAGAAGCAGGAGAATGAGTGCTTCGGAGGCCGTTATGTGGCCAGAAAGGAAGCCACTGCTAGAAAACTCCATACTGCTCCCGGTCTTGACATAAACAAAGATAAGAGCGGGAAGCACGAACCCGATTGATGTGCTTAGCAAGTAGGTTAAGTAGGTTCTTCCACCGGTTCGCGCCTCCGTGTCCTGATGGTGGGTCACTAGCGGATACGTAGCCAGTGACAGCATTTCATAGAACAAGTAGAGAGTGAAAAGATTCGCGGCGAAAGCGACTCCGATCGTAGCTGACAAAGAGATCGCGAAGAAAGTGAAAAAGCGGGTCTGGGAATGCTCTTTCAGCCCGCGCATGTATCCGATCGAGTAGAGAGAAGTAACGATCCATAGCGAAGACGCTACCAATCCGAAAAGCATTCCGAGCCCGTCCACGCGGAAGGCGATGGTCAAGTTGGGAACGATTTCCCAAACGGTGAACTCGATGGTCGAGCCGGCCAAAATGGTCGGGAGCATGGACACAACCAGCCCGAATTTGATAAATGCCGCTAGGAAAGTTGCGCCTTCGCGCAAATTTGGCTTTTTGCCAAGTAGTACAATGGGGAGCACTGCCAAGAGGGAAACCAGACTGGCCAATACGGGTGTGAAGCTAGTGATGGAAGAAGGCATGCTAAAGAATGATGGCTCCAATTTTGAATTGGGAGACGAAGTTGGTTATGATCGCGACTATTTCTTGATTGTAGAGTCCGATACCCAGCAACAGAGCTGCGGTGATGAGAAGAGGAAAGAGCATTGAGAATGAGGCCTCCTTCGGTCCGTCTTTGTGCTCTTCATTATGGTGGTGACCATGTCCCTCTGCGGGTTTGGTTCCAAAATAGGCAATCTCGATAATGCGGAAGAAAATAACGGCATTGATTAACGAAGAAATGAGAAGGGCAGCTACGTATTCATAATGACCAGAGCTGATCCCGCCCTGAATCAAGTACCATTTACTGAAAAATCCGGCTGTCGGGGGAATGCCGATTAAGGAAAACGCACCGACTAGAAATCCCACCATAGTGAGGGGCATTTTAGTGAAAAGCCCCCCCATCGCGGAGATATCGCGCCTTCCTGTCTTGGTGAAAATGATACCGGCAAAAAGAAACACGCAAAGCGTCATAAACGCGTCAGCGATGATGTGGTAGATTGATCCGATCATACCCATTTCGTCGGCCAGCCAAACTCCGCCGACCATGTAGCCGACTTCGGCAATGATAAGGAAGGACAGGATTTTTTGCAGACTGGCTTGAGCAAGGGCTGAGATAGAAGCCGCCAATATAGCGATCACCGACATCCAGACGATGATGTTGCTCCAATCCAGTTGATCGAAAGCGAATTCGGGACTGAATACCGTCAGTATCATTCGAATCATGACATAGATCATGACTTTTGTCACAAGAGGCCCCAGCAGTGCACTAGTGGTGGAGGGGCCGTAGGTGTATGAGTTCGGCAGCCAGGAGTGTAAGGGAAAGAAAGCCATCTTAATCCAGACGCCTACCATGATTACTACGAACGCAACGAATATCGAAGGCGAGCCATGCAAATTGTTAGCAACAATTTGCTCCTGAATGTCATACATATTCAGGGAACCCGTTTTGATATAAAGGTAACCAACTCCTAGTAAGTAGAAGGACGCCCCAATTGTACCCATGATCAGGTATTTGTAAGCCGCTAGTGTGGCTCTTCTTGAGCCCATCCCGATCAATGCATAACTTGTTAGCGCGGATATTTCGATCAGGACGTAAAGGTTGAAGGCGTCCCCTGTAAGGACGATGCCGAGCAGTCCGGTTACCGATAGCAGGTAGAGAGTGTAGAATTGGGATACTTTGTCCGAGGTCTCAGCAGGAACAGCCCTTTTTGAATAGATGGCGGTCAGTAAAGAGACCGTCGATACAGCTAGTGCCACCAGGGCGTTGAGTCCGTCGACGCGAAGATTAATGCCAAAAGGAGGTTCCCATCCGCCGAAAAAGTACTGGATGGTTCCCTCATCGATAACGCGCATCAAGGTAACCACACTGGCAGCGACCGAAATAGCTAGACCCGCAATGACTAGTGGAAAACAAAGCCATTCACGCTTGATGCCCAGAAGTGCGAGCAAAATAGCAAGCAGGAAAGGGGCGAGAAGAATTATAGCGGGAGACTGATCAATCATTTTGCAGACTTGATTGACTCGAGAATTTCACTCTCTTCGATTGAACCAAAATCTCGGTATACCTTTTGGGTTAGGGCGAGACCGACGCCGAGAGTTGCGACACCGACTACGATAGCCGTTAGCATGAGGACGTGAGGAAGGGGATTGCCAAAGTCGTCTGGCTCGATGTGGAGATTTGCAACTATTTCCTCGTGGCTTGGATGATGGTCTTCGCCGTGTCCAGTATCCGCTTCATGGTGACTGTCTCCGTGAGAGGGGTGAACTTGATCGTGGTAAAGGATCGGAATGGTGGCTCCTTCCTTTACACCGATTGAAACGTAAAAGAGAATGATGGCTGTCTGGAATATAGACATACCGATCAGTTTTTTAACTAGGTTGTTTTTCGAGATCATGGCGTAGAGCCCGATCATCATGATGATTATGTATATCCAATAGTTGAATTTGGTGCTTAGCGCTTCGAGCAGTTCCATCGGTCTAGAGGGTCTCCTTCATATCGCCGTTGGAGGCTAGGTTGGAATAAATCGAGAACATGATTGCGGTACAAGTGAAGGCTACCCCAATTTCAACTCCCAACATGCTATGGGACCTAGCCTCGACGGGAGTCGCTGGCATGATTTTATGGAGTATTTCGTAGTCTAGGAAGTTGCTCCCCAGCAGCATGCAGGCGAATCCGAATCCGGAATAGATCAGGATGCCTATACCAGCGAGATTCAGTACCCGTTTTTCGGGGACCCATCTTTGAGCGGCTTGCAGGTCGCGCGAAAGTGCGAGAAGGATGAAGCTGGCTCCAAAAATAACTCCACCCTGAAAACCTCCTCCGGGACTGTGATGCCCGTGGGCGACCACGTACAGGGCGAACAGTTGAATAATCGGAATCATCAAACGACAGGTCGTGTCTATTATCAGGTCAGGATCTTTTTTGTAAGTTCGGGTTTCCTTTCCTTTGTCCTTGAGGTGGTCCAGAGGTTTGCGGCGAAGAATGCTCATGATCGCAATGCCTGCCACGAAAATAACGACCGTCTCAAACATCGTGTCGTATCCGCGATAGTCCGCAAGCACGGCGGTTACCATATTGGGAACACTGGACTCAGGGAAAGTTTTCGTGATGTAGTGCTGAGAAAGGCGGTAGTCATTGGCAGGTGACTCCGTATCTCCCCAGTCAGGAAAATCACTCACCGCAGAAAGGAGAAGCCAGCCCGTAAGAATGACGGCAATGAGAGCGAACGATTTCAATCTGAGGACCTCCGTGTTGTGCGCAGAACGGTAGCAATTAAAAAGACGGCACTAACGCCGGCGCCGACTGCGGATTCGGTGAACGCAACATCAACAGCCGCCATCCCGGCCCAAAGCAGACACATGAGGAAACTGTAGACGCCAAAAATCATGGCGGCACTGAGCAGATCTTTTGTCTGCAGCGATATAATCGCGGTGATAACGAGAAAAATCAGGGTAATTAGATCGAATGCCCAAATCATTTGTCAGAGTCCTCCTCTACCCCGTTCCGTGACCATAGTTTCTGTCCTTCCTCGAATCCCGCTTTGATCAAGGCATGGGTACTGGTGGGGCTGGCCCACATTATAAACATCGTAATGAAAAGAATTTTGCCAGCGACTAGGATGTTAGCCAAACTGAAGTCCGCGAGCTGGTAGATGGCTAAACCCATGAGAATCAGGAAGACGGACATCGTATCCCCTTTCCCAGCAGCATGCATGCGCGTGTAGAAATCAGGAAACCTAATGATCCCGACGGCTCCTCCTACAAAAAAAAGAATCCCAATACAGACAAAGACGATGCAGATGGTGGCTGGAATCACGATTTTTGCTCCTTCGCTTCGGAGTTTGAGAAGCTCTTATCGGGATTGACTCGATCAAAGTACCGAGCGGCGGCTAAGGATCCGATAAAGTTTAGGAGGGCGTAGGTAAGCGCGAAATCTACGAACATCTCTACCCGCCCGTATATCATGCCAATCAAGACCAGCAGAACGGTTGTTTTGGTGCCGATCACATTTACCGCGACGATTCGGTCAATTGCGGTTGGACCCACAATGATACGCCAGACGATCGGGAACATAAGGGCGAAAATGGCAATTCCAGCGAAGATGAAAAACGTTTCCATTAGTTTTTGGTCTCCCTCTCAAAAATGGCCGCGATTCTTCTCTCCATGCCGTCACCCTCGACGCCTTCAGTCGTTAAGCGGCTGAGGGAGTGAATCAGAAGTTCGTCGTCTTTGATGTCGATCGTTATGGTTCCGGGAGTCAGAGTGATCGAATTTGCGAGCATCCACTTCCCGAAATCGGTCTTCAGGTTCGTCTTAATCCGAACCAACGTTGGTTCGACTTCTGGCAGCTCATTGGGACTAAGTGCCAACCTCAAGGTATGGAGGTTGGAAAGCCAAATCTGGTAAAGCATCCAGACGATGTACCAAGGAATTCGGATGATTTGCTGTAACCGATTGCCGAATCCTTGGGAGCGGTTCTCAAAAAAGAAGTTGGAGGAGATAGCAGTAATGAATGCGGTGGATAGGATGCCGAGGGTGATATGGAACCCATCGAACTGTCCCGAGAATATAATCCAGATCCCGAATAGGAGGAGGAAAATGCAGAGACGATACATGTATGGAAGAAAAGTGAGGTGGTGAAATTGGCTTGTCGCCGATCTTCGACGCGCTAAGGAAATTGAAAAAGTTCAGAAAAGGGTTTCGGATTTTTTTCACAAGTCTTTTTGGAAAAATAGGACTCCTTTAAGCGGAATCGGCTTTTGGGAATCGGTCCGATCGTTGATCGCGAGCCTTGGCGGAGTTAAGTAATGGTCTTAAATAATCCCGATTGGCCGTGACGCTTTTAGGTGGAGAGGTGGGTGCGATCTGCACCATGCTCCTGGTGCGGCATAACACTTGTGAAGGCTCTTTCTTTTTGGAAATTCTGGCCGAGTTTCGTTATCGGAGTCGTTTTAACTGTCGTTTTCAATAGGGTCCTGTTCTGACCGCTTTCTGGGAGCCTTGGGTTGAAGTGCTGTCGAAAGTATGGTTTGGAGTTCGTCATCGCACCCTTTTATTGACGGTGATTACTAAGAATTTATAGAAAAGTACCATGATAAATGGGATCTTAATGGCTCGTTTGGGGGCTTTCACTATTGCCTTGGCGTTGGCGGGGACGAGCGTCTTCGGTAAAAAAGATGCTTACCGTTTTAAGTTTGGGCTCATTTCCCCCAATTCACAGGGATCTGCGGAGGTGTATCTGGAAACCAAGGAAATCGAAAAGCACGCGGATCTTGCCTACGCTCACGGATTTTCGATCAAGCGAAAGGATGGCGCCCAGTTTTTTCTCTATTACGTAGTCCGTTTTCCAGAGCCAATGAAGAATTTGCCAGAGGGGATCGAGCAGTATTATACGGTACTTAAGGGCGGAAAGGCTCTGCAATCGAAAGAGGAACTCGTATGGGAGCTCAATCGTAGCTTTGTTTTCGACAAGTCAGACCCGGTAGGGCTGTACGAGATAAAAATCTATACCGACGGCGAATTGTATCGCAAAATAGAGTACAATGTGGCGCCTGTACCCGAATTTGACTTTTAAGCCATCTAGCGGGTGGCTTGCTCTTTCCTGTTGCTCTAGGCGGTCGTCACCGTTTAGTGGGGTGTTTAAATCATGTTCGAATCAAGAAATGCCGCCATATTGGATTTGTGCCGCTCCTACGAGCTGGTTGACGAGTCGATATTGGAGAACTTGAGTGCCTCTTCGGAGGAACTGGAGCGTTCCGTTGCGAGTCTGTTGGTGGATCAAGGGCATGTGAGCAAGAAGGACCTTCTCGATAGGGTAGCCCGTTTCCTAAGCTTCGAGTATCGAGCGGAAATCCCGCCAGATATTCCCAACGAAGTCGTTTCTCAGCTCAGCATAGATTTGGCCAGAATGTATGGCGTCGTGCCTATTGAATCTTTGGATACGGTTATAGTTATAGCCGCTTCCGATCCTTTCAATGACCACCTAGTGGATGACTTGACCTTTGCTGTGGGCAAAGAGGTCCGAATCGTGGTTGCGGATCCCAAGACGATTGGGGAGTTGCTCGATGTGTATTACCGACTTGGTGACGGAGATTACAAGGGGATACTAGAGGAAATAGATTTAGGAAACGTAGAAGATGAGGAGGTGTCTCTTGAAAATCTCCTCAATATGGCTGGGGAAACCCCCATCATCAGGTTTGTCAATCTTGTCCTTTCACAAGCGATACGCGACAAGGCCTCGGATGTTCATTTCGAGCCCTTTGAAAATGAATTCAAAATTCGTTACAGGATCGACGGTGCTTTGTACGAAATGTCGCCGCCACCGCGAGAATTGGCGATTCCCATAATTTCTCGAATCAAGGTTATTGGAAATCTTAACATTGCGGAGCGCCGTGTGCCACAAGATGGAAAGGTGCGTTTAACCGTCGCTGGTCGGTCGGTGGATCTTCGGATCTCTACCTTGCCGACACAGTTTGGGGAAAGCGTCGTTTTGCGGGTTCTGGACCAATCGGCAACCACGCTGGATTTGGATAGCCTCGGCATGCCGCCTGACATTGTGGAAGTGGTAGCGAAGACGATTGCTCTTCCCAATGGCATTTTCATCGTAACGGGGCCGACGGGTTCTGGCAAGACGACGACTTTGTACAGCTGTCTCAAGCGCCTAAACCAAGTCGGTAACAAGCTTATGACCGCCGAGGATCCGATTGAGTACGAGATCGATGGCATCATGCAGACTGCCGTCAACTCGGCCATCGATCTCACGTTTGCGAATGCCCTAAAGGCCTTTTTGAGACAGGATCCGGACATCATCATGGTCGGCGAGATTCGAGATCTCGAGACCGCTCAGATTGCGATCCAGGCATCATTAACCGGACACTTGGTGCTGTCGACTCTGCATACGAACGATGCGGCTGGAGCGGTCACCCGTTTGATGGACATGGGAATTGAGGAGTTTCTCATTGCTTCTTCGATTGAGGCGGTACTCGCTCAGCGGCTGTTGCGGCGGATTTGTATGGATTGCCGTCGTGAGCACATGCCGAGCGTGGCTTTGATTGAGCAGCTTGAACTTGATCCTGAGATGCTTGCCAATCGGCAGATCTATGCAGGGCGCGGATGTGACAATTGCGCGAAGACGGGCTACCGAGGTCGGTTGGGGATTTTCGAGATTTTGGAAATTACGGAGTCGATTCGCGAGTTAATCGCGGCAGGCGAACCCTCTGGGGTGATCCGGGAACGCGCGATACAGCAAGGGATGCGTACCTTGCGGGAAGATGGGCTTCGAAGCATTTTCACGGGTGCCACCTCCGTGGAAGAGGTGATACGGTATACTTGATAGTTTAGATGAAGTTTGAATTTATAGCATTGGACAGTGGAGGGGAAGAGCGCCGCGGCATGGTTGAGGCACCAAGCCGGGAGTTGGCGTCTACTCAAATAAAGAGCTATGGATTGATTCCGGCGAAGGTGACGCCCGTAAAGGCGAAATCCCGGAAGGTAAGTACGTCGGGAGGTGGCGGATTGACCGTGCGGGGCGACCGTCGGGAAATCGTCAAGAAACCATCGTATTTTGGAGCGGCAATCGGGGGTAAGGGACTCGCCATCTTTACTCGACAGCTTTCGACGTTGTTGCAGAACGGGCTCTCGTTGATCAAGAGCCTCGAGGTGCTAGTCGCTCAGGAACGGAATCCTGCCTTCAAGTGGGTACTGAGCCAACAGTTGGAGAATATCCGCTCCGGTAACACGTTCTCGGAGGGGCTTGCCCAGCACAAAAAGGAGTTTGACGCACTCTATTTGAATATGGTCAAGGCAGGAGAAGCGAGTGGGACTCTAGATATGGCTTTGGGCCGTCTGGCTCACTATCTGACGAAAGCGCGTCAAATTCGCTCTAAGGTGACTCAGGCATCGACCTATCCAATCGTTGTATTCAGCTTTTCATTGCTGATTGTTTTGGGTTTGATGACGTTCGTTGTCCCGAAATTCGCTGCCATATTCGACAAGCAGCTAAATGGTGAACAGCTTCCAGTTCTGACGCGGATTGTGATGAATATGAGCCAGTTCATCACCTCGAATATTGTGGGAATACTAGTCGGTATGGTCGTCGCCTTTCTGCTTTTTACCGGATTTCGTTCAACCCGTGCGGGGGCGGTCTTTTTTGCCTTCGTCAAATTGAACCTTCCGCTAGTCAAGGATACCTTCTCGAAAATCTATGTTTCCCGCTTCTGTCGCACTTTGGGCACACTGCTGGAAAGTGGCGTTCCTATTCTGGAAGCTCTGAACTACTCTCGGGCGGCCGTTGGAAATCGGTTTATCATGAACGCGGTGGACAAGGTTAGAAATCGGGTTCGCGATGGTGAACCTCTTTCGAAACCCATCGAGGCCACAGGATTGTTCCCGCCGATGGTTTCGAGTATGATTGAAGTAGGAGAGGAAACCGGAGAACTGCCAAACATGCTCAACCAGATTGCTGAAATTTACGACGAGGAGGTGGATGCCTCCATTTCGGGTGTCACCTCAGTCATAGAGCCCATTCTTATCTTGTTGTTGGCGATCAGTGTCCTAGCAATCGCGATTTCCCTCTTTCTGCCATTTATTAAGTTGATGCAGAACATCGCACAGTAGGTCACCAAGCTATCGATTTTTGATCCAGATAACAGGATTTACCCTCGAGCTCGACTTCGATGAAAACGTGCTCGAACACCTGTTTTTGGAGTAAGTAATGCAATCGTTTTTTTGCGGCGACAATCTCATCCCGACGACTGCCTATGGCCATGGTGATCCTTGCTAAGGATTTCGTATCGACATTGGATCAAACTTGTCTCCAGGTTTTAAGCCGTGGCGTTCGAACCAGCCTTGGTTGGTTTCTAGGGCGTATACGAGGTCAAAGCGTATTGATTTTCTGGAGTTTTCGTCGTGGGGGTAGAGCGGGTAAATTTCCCGCAAGACGCCGTCAGCCGTAAAGAAGCCAATGTCGAGGGGGAGGTAGGTGTTGCGCATCCAAAACGACATTTGCTTGGGTCGGTCGAAAATGAAAAGCATACCTTGGTCCTCGGGCATCGACTTTCTAAACATGAGCCCTTTGGCCTGAGTTGCTCGATCGACGGCCAGTTCGACTGACACCCGGGCGTGCCCGAAATCGACGACGGGAAGCACATTTTCTTGAACCTCAATCTTGCGTGAATCGCTATCGCAGGCGGGGGTGATCGCCAAAGCGCAAAGGAGAAGGAGCGACAACGCTTGGGATCGGACTTGAATCATAGGAGTCCTCGTTGTCGCAATTCTATATGGCCCTGGCAATCACCAACTTGGTTTGCTTGGCAGACGGTTTGCGTCTGTCTTTGAAGTTAGGCTCGAAAGCCTAGTTTATCTTTGTTAGCGGTAGTATTCAGGTGTGAGGATAATGGAATATTCTGGTTCAAAGAGCGGATCCTGTACGGGCTTCGATGTGAGCCACCGCTTCAGCGGGGACTTTGCTCTTCCAGGAAGTTTTGCCGTTGGTTAGCTCGCTCGCCCTCAGTTCAAATTCCGGAAACACGTTCTCGCCAAAAACGTTAATCACTTTCAACGAAACCACGGGATCGTCTTCTGCCATATCAAAGGTCAGGGTACCGAAATTCATGGAGTCGGCATAGGGCTCTTCGATCGCGATTACCGCTGTGTTGTCCTCGGTATAGTCAGGAGCCGGATTCTGAGCCAACGGACTGCTCACGAGCTCATAGAGGTCATAGCCGCCTCCACGTGACATTGGGATCGCCTTGATTTCGGCTTCGTCATCATCCCCAGACAGCAGTACGATACCATCAATCTCGTTTTCGCGAATATAGCTAAAGAGACCCTTGCGCTCTTCCGGATAGGCGGTCCAGGTGTTGTGGTTTTCTGCTGCGAGGTTGCTCCAGCTGCTTCCGCTTAGGAGCACTTTGAACGTCGCTTCGCTCTGGCTGAGCTGTTGTTGAAGCCATTTCATCTGAACCTCTCCTAGAATGGTCGATTGTTTATCTTCGTCACGATAGGAATATGTATCGAGGAATATGAAGTCCACTCCGCCATATTGATAGTTAAAGTACGATCCAGGAGCTTCCTCGGTTCCAAAGGCGGGATTGGGCCAGTAGCGTTGAAAGATCTCAAGGGAGTCGGCGAGCTCGTCCCGTGGTAAGGTGGCGGGCGCGTCCCAGGTAGAGAGCTGCGTAATTGAACGCAACAGGGGTTGCAGAAAGGGAACGCTCCGTTGCCGGCGGTATTCTTCCGCTTGGAACTCTGGAGAGAGTTCTGAAAAGGCTTCGTTGCCACCTAGCCAGAAAAAAGCATGAGGACGGGCATTCTGCACCTGCAGCCAGATTGCCTGCAGTCCATCCTTATCAGACCGGGCTCCAGATCCGAATCCGATCGAGAATTTCGTACGCATCTTCTTGGACGGAGCAGTAAGCAGAGGGTAGCCATCGTAGTCGACGGGCTCGCCGTCTACGAGAACCTGATAGTAGTAGAAGGAATTCGGTCTTAGGCCATCGATTTTAGCGGTCACGCAATAGTCGTTTTCCTTGGTAGCGATTATTTTAGATGTGAGCTGGGCGTTGAAGAAATTCGGTTGATCACTGTAGCGAATATTCAAAACGCTAGGACCGGCGACTCGTGCCCAGATAGTGACGCTCTTGGATTCGATGCTCCCCACCATGGGACCCTGCATCAGACGTCCTTTAGACATGAGCAGGGGGGCAGCAATAAGAATTACAAGGGAGGAGATTATGGGTCTAAGGTTGTGCGGCATCGGATTCTTTTTATCTCCAGCGGATTGCAAAACCCGCTTTAATTTAAAAAGATTGTTAATTATAATAACGGGAAAGGGAAGCCTGATTCTCTTCGAACCGCTTCCAAAGCACCGTAGGGATTTGCCTTAGGGTGGTGTGCTGAGTGCTTTAGCAGGAACGGGTTTTTAGGGGTCAGTGAGCTTCAGTCGCGGGTCAGATTCATCCGCTTTTTGGCTTTCGGTGTAGCGATTAGCCTGATAGCCGAGCCACGTCCTTAATCTCCCGTTGGAAAAGTCGGAATTCAGTTGATTGATTCTGGCTAGCCCGCAGTTAAATTCTGGTGATGAATTCAATTTTTGACGGGGAACAGGTATCTGCTGTAGCGGAACAGCTACCAAATGGCGGCCGTTTTAGTGAAGCGATTGAACGAATAGACCACCTGAATAGTGCCGACCCGAATCGTGTAACACGAGATGGGGTAGAAATGGGCTACGAATTCTATTTCAGTTGTCTGCTTTTTGCCAAAGTGGTTTCCTTCTGTGAAGAAGCTTCGGAGGCCCTTTTGATCGCCGCTCGAAGCCAGCATATTTGCCGATGGGAGATTCCCCGGGCGAATTATCCGGAAGGACGAGCAGGCTATCTCAAGTGGCGAGCGGACTTGAAGTGCTTTCATGCCGATAAGACCGCGTCGATTTTGACAGAGCTTGAGTACTCTACTGAGTTTATCGAGACCGTACGGACGATCAACCTGAAGAAGGATTTGAAAGGCAATCCTGACTCGCAAGCGATGGAAGACGCCTTGTGCCTCGTCTTTCTGGAAAGCCAGTTTTCCGATTTCCGACTGAAAACGACCGAGGAGAAAATGGTCACGATCCTTCAGAAAACTTGGGTAAAGATGAGCGAACAGGGAAAGAACACAGCCCTTGGTCTAAAGTTGGGAGAGGAAGAGGCTAGACTCGTTGGATTGGCATTGAATGGCTGAATCAGCTAGTTTCTCCGATCGCCTGCTGAACGTTTGAGCACACCAGACTCAATCCGGAGAGCTCCGGTGAAACCGTAAATCAGTGCTCGGAATCCGGAATGACTTTTCGTCTCGGTACGGGATCGGTTTGTGGTGCCGCGGCTTGTTCTGCTTCTTTTTTTGCATCGATAAAGATGCTCGCGGCAAGGGCAATCGGGAATCATCCGCTCGCTCTCGCTGCTCCGATCTTCACCGACTTGGCTGCTCCGACGGCGAAAAGCGATATGCCACAAACGAGGTAGTCGCCAACATGTCGATCGAATCAGCGATGACTCCCGATGAATCTGCAATCAATCCGACGATAAGCTCGGAACCGAACATCACGCCGTTAATGATGAGAAGTCGCTTCAGGACAAACGTTTGGGCAGTAGTGTCTGGTTCGAGGTGACAATTGCAGCTCATTTTACTTTAGTAGAATCGCAGACGAACACGGGACTCGGAGAAGATGCAAGTCTTCGAAGGGCCGAGTTATATGAATGCACTATGTTGTCGGACGCGAAACGGAATTCGGCAAAGCAGATTGCCATCCGATGATCGATGCACACACCGTGCCCAGTGATACATTAAAGGAGCCCCAAAGCCCGCAGGATTCCAATATGCTAAAGGGTGGGTTCTTAAGGAATCAATATGTATCAAATATTTACTTACGTGCGACCCATTTCGCGGCATTGATGAGAATCTTCCGATAGTCCAGATGATTGTGGGCGCGTTCGTCGTGGCCCAGAGTGTATCCTACGATGCGAGCTTTTGGGTGCTGGGTAGTCCACACGGCGGGATGGCGGGCTCCGGACTTGGTGCTGACGCTGGTTTCTGCGAGGACGCGGATCCTGGCGGCGCCTTCTGGTGAGCCGTCTCGGTTCATCATATAGAGTTCGTCCACCAGTTCGAATTCAGGCGAGACCCCTCTCATGATCGGATGGCTTTTTTTGACCACGCGAACACCCATAGGGCCGAGTTTGTCGTGTCCTCGGGTACCGCCGCCGACTACTTTTAAATTCAGTTCCGGCCACTCCTTGTATCCATACCAGGTACCCGGGTGGTGCATGATAACGCCTTTGCCTGCGGCGATGCGATTCATAAGGGCTTTCCGGTATTCCGGTGTGTCGAAACCGGCACGATTGACGCTGATTATTGCGACATCGGCGTTAGCAAGCTCTTTGGTGGCCTGGGCTACATCTTCGGTGTAGTGAACAGTCAATCCAGCATCCTCCAAGGTTTTAGAATCCGACTTTCCGAAGAACTCGTGAAATTTATGGGAAGAGCCGCCGCTGATTATAAGGACTGATGTTTTACCTTTTTCCCAATTTACTGGAGTGGCGGGAATCGGGTCCGGCCATTTGCGGCGATTTAATATGGGGGTAGGCGTTTTCGGGGGCGTCGCCGCATTGGCATTTTCAGCCGGGGCAGGACCAGCTTGAGCGATAATGAAAGCCAGCAAGTCGCGGAGTCCAACGGCTCCCAAGGCTTCGAATCCCTCTGGCATGAGACTGCGTCCAGTGTTTTCGCGTTTGGCGATATCGGACTTAGAGATCTCTTTAACTCCCGCTTGTGTCGCCAGCGTTAGGGTAGATTCGTTTTCGGTTGAAATAACACCAACAAAGGCTTCGCCACCCTTTGTAGTGATGTTGTGGGCCATGTAGTTTTGCTCCAACACGCGATTGGGATCGATGATATGTCCAAGAAGTTCAGCGGCTCCATGCGAGCCCATACCGTCAAGGGAAGGACCGACTATGGCTCCGATTTCGCCGAGCTTGTGGCAAACGGAGCAGGCCCCAAAGAGGACCTCTCCTTTGACGGAATCACCAGGCTTCTGCACCTCAGGAATCAGTTTTGCGATGAGTTCGTCCTTTTCAGCTCTAACCGGAGCGATACGGGCAAAAAGCCGGTCTGCAGCCCGCGACGTATTGCGATCGGGATGAGTTCGGAGTCGAGCGATGTTTCCGGGGCCGAGTTCCGCTGGAGTTATCTTCCCATTATCGATCCTCTTTAGGAACTCCCGCGCCCATTGGGGGCGCTTGACGATTTGTTCGAAAGCTCCCATTTTCAGGCTGCCCTCCAAGGCCGAAAATTGAGCGATGAGAGTATCCCCAAGGTCGTCACCGTCAACGGAGCCGAGGGCCATAATAATACCGGATTTCAAAGATTCGCTTCCATTGCCTGAAAGTAGTGCGGTCAATGCAGGTAGGATCTTAGAATCATTTTTATGGATACTAACCAGACTTCGGGCGATGCTGATACGCTCTTCATTGGAGACACTCGAAACCGAAAGACTGTCGATCATGGAGGACTTGATGGTATTCGTTTGGGATGCTAGTTGTCCCTGAGTGTCCCAAAGAATAGCCAAGGGAAAAACAAGCACTTTCGTATTGTCCTTGCTGAGCAAAGAGGCGAGAGCTGCCTTTAGCGCATTAGTCATTCGAGGTGGCTGGGAAACATTGTCAGCTAGGGCTCGCAACACAGCCCCTTTAATCGGGCTAGCTTGGTCGTCGGCTTGTTCACAGGCTTTGAGAAGACGGGCAGCGTTGGCCGCGGCGTCGCCTTTATTTAGGGCGTCGGGGGAAAGGGCGGTCGCGAAAGCGATCAGAGAGTCATTTGGATCGGTTTTCAGCACTGCCTCGATCACCTCAATTGCCTGTTCTTGTGAGGCGGCAACCAGGGCGGAACGGGTCCAGTCGTCCTGGGCCGCTTTCACGCCAGCGACTATCTTGGCGGGGTCGCCTTCGTTGAAGGCGTTGTGGTAGGCCCGCACGGCGTCGCTACCGACAATGCTGGGCTCAGCGCTGTGGTATTCGCGCAGGAGTCTTTGTGCGGTGCTGCGTATTTGTTCGTTCGGGCTCTTAGCGGCTTTCTCGAGAGCGGCCACGTTGTTGCGGTCGAGGGAGGAGGGTTCAATCGCTTTCGCCTCCTTGTGCTGCACTTTCCAAATACGGCCATAGTAGTGGTCGCGGTCAGGCCGAACGGCAGCATTAGCCGGTCCATGGACGGGTCCGCGGGTGTCGTTGTGGATAATGGCCTGATTGCAGAAGTCGACGATGTACATAGCCCCATCTGGGCCAGTCATCACCTCGATGGGACGGAACCACAAGTTAGTGCTGGAGATAAATTCCTGTTGCTCGCGACCGTACTCCTTGGTGGCCTTAAAGGATACGCCATCCTTGACGACATTGAAGTGTCCGATAATATTGAGGGTGGGTTCGCTGGTGAAATAGCTGAGTTCCCATTTCTTCGGCCAGGCACCGCCTTCATAAATAACGGTCCCTGCTCCAGCGGTGTAGCGTCCGACTTGATCGATTTGCACGTAGGCCTGTTGTTCCCACTGCATGGCGGGGAAAGTGCGAGCGCCGGGGAGGAGGCCGTTGGTGCCACTGACTCCGGGCAATTTCCCTTTGGCTAATATAGGTTCGGGCAAGACCACATGTACTAGTGGGTTACCGGTAGTGGGTTGTGTGTAGAAGACTTCGCCCGACATGGTGGTGTCCATTCCCCAGGTATTGCCGTTGCGAGAAGCGTATTGCTCAATGTGGCTCCCGTCGGGCTTGAAGCGGACGACGCCATTGTCGATGGGACCAAAGTCTTTTTTGCCGTCGCCCGATGTGACGTTTTCGGAAGAAGAGTATCCATGTGTTGCGTACACCCACCCGTCGGCCGCGTAATGGAGGTTGTTGATGACGGCGTGGGTGTCTCTAATGCCGAGATTGGTATAAAGTTTGGTCCGCTTGTCGGCTACGTCGTCTCCGTCGGTATCCTCAAAAAACCAAATGTCGGGAGCGGCGGTGGCGATGACCCCGTTCTTATGAAAAACGAAACTGTTCACTAGTTCGATCTTGTCTGCGAAGACCTTCTTGGAATCCATTACTCCGTCGCCGTCTGTATCCGAAAGAATGCTAATCCGATCGAGTGGGTCACGGTCGTATTCGCCTGGCTTAAGCGATCCGGAATCCATCCAGGCAGGAACGTTCACCTTGCG
>PBMN01000057.1:0-27926 GCA_002722675.1 Opitutaceae bacterium | reverse complement strand
TTTCCGGATAGTTCAATCCACTCCATAAGTGTCATCGTTCCATCGATACAGAGCGGATCCATCCAGGCTTTGGGAAAAGCTGCTAATTTAGGCATACTACAACAAATCAGTATTTAAGGGGATCCCGCAAAAGCGGAGCAGGAATTCGCTTCGCTAATGCAGGTTTGGCGAAACATCTGTTGCCCCCCTTGCTGACGAGCAGTGTCATCGCTGTTCACAATCATTTTTCCATTTCATAGTCTTAGTCCTTGGACGAGTTCTGCCCGAGAAAAGGATACTGCTCCAGGTCGAGAGCGGTTCCGGAAAAGGGTCTCGAATCGTCGCTTAACCAAAAGGCGACCACATTAGCCACTTCGCTAGGCTGCGTCATCTTACCTCTGGGTACGAATCCTTTGTCCAGCTTTTCTGGCCAGTCTTCGGGGAGCCCTTCATCCAACTTCCGCAAATACTCGGTTTCCGACAAGACCCAGCCAAGATTCAGATGTGTGAACCGGATTCTTCGTTTCGAGTAGATTCCGGCCAGATTTCGAGACATCGTCTGCAGCGCTCCTTTTGATACACTGTACGCACTCAGTATTGCTTCACCCCCGTGTGCATTGATAGAGCCAATATTCAATACGCATCCTTTGGACAACTTCAAGTGCGGTATAGCTGCTTGGCAAATTAAGAACGGGGCCCGAACGTTTACAGCCATCGACTGGTCGAATTTCGCCGCATCCGTATCCTCAAAACGACCACGTATAATTACCGCTGCGTTGTTTACAACCCCGTCCAGTTTTCCAAATCTGGCGACCGTTGCTTCCAAAATCTCCGCTGGCGATTCCGTGTCCGCCAAATCTCTTCGAATACCGAAGGCATTGGATCCCAGCTCGCCAACAGCGGAATCTACCTCAGATTGATTCAAACCGTGAACCGCCACCTTGGCCCCCTCCAGCAGGCACTTCTCTGCGATCGCTCGACCAATCCCCGAGTTGGCGCCCGTCACTAAAATTACCTTACCTTCTAGCTTTCCGGCACTCATGGTTTCAATACTGCTTTCACGATTTCCGCAGAATGCATCGATTCGAAGGCCGTATGCCATTCCTCAAGCGGCCAAACGCCCCCAATCACCGGGTCCAGGTTCAACTGTCCCGACCCCGTAAGTTTTAGAACACGCTCCCAGATCGGCCAGTTATGGCTAAAGCTGCCACGCAGTGTAATGCCTTTCTGCACCAATGAATCTAATGAAAAATTCAACGGCTGTGGGCCCCACCCTACTTTGCTAATCCAGCCCGCCGGCCGCGTAATCTTCAATGCGATCTCAAGCGTTTTCGAGGCGCCCGCCGCATCAACCACCCCTTCTACTCCCAGCCCGTCCCCAGCAAAAGCCCATGCATCTACGCTTCCTACAATCGCTTCACAGCCGTACTGCTTCGCCGCTTCAAGACGCGTGCGGTCGCTATCCAGCCCAACGACCGCTACCTCCGCACCCCATAGCTTGGCGATCGCCGCACACAGCAATCCAATAGGACCTGGTCCCATTACGACAACACGATCACCGGGTTTGATATCGGAATGGTTCACGACCGCATTATAGGCTACACAGCAAGGCTCTGTGAGAGCGGCTTTCTCAAACGAAAGCCCTTCGGGAATCCGGTGGAGACAGCGAGCCGGCACACGGACATAGCGCGTCATCGCACCATCGACACCATAGCCAAATCCCTTTCGACTCGGGTCCAAATTATAAAGCCCCTTTCGCGACATCGGGTTGCTCGGGTCAATGATCGCCGCGGTCTCGCTCACCACGCGATCCCCTTCTTTCCAGCCGCTCACCCGCTTTCCCATCTCTGCGATGACTCCACAGAATTCATGGCCCAGCACCACGGGATAGTTGACCGGCCAGCTATGCAGCGCCTGCCATTGGTGAAGATCGCTGCCACAGATGCTGACCGCCTCCACTTGAAGCAAGACATCCTCGTCACTGATTGAGGGTCGGGAAAACTCGCGAAGCTCTACGGCTCCAGTTTTATTTTCAAAATTGACTACTGCGGGATACGTCATGGATAAATGAATATATTTGGACGGGTTCGATCGAAAAATACAGTCACAGCTAAGCGACGAAGTCCATTCCAAAGGCGCGAATGGGCCCTTCCCTATACCCAACTGCTTCAACCAATTTTTGGCGAATTCAATAGGCTTGCCATTCCTAGCAGTAACGCGAACCTTTCGCCACACTCGACCTCTCAGGATTTGATAGAATACCTGATAAACCAACCAGGCCAATCTAGATACAAGTACGGGATGACGGGGCTCCAAACCTTAAGGCAATTATAAAACTAGCCTATGGGACTTCCCTCCACTATTCGATTAAATCCCAACATGCCATCTCGTACTGCAAAACCGCTCATATTAATGGCATCCAGCATTCTTTGCGGGATAGTCGCCTCAAAAGCTGAGGACCGAACCTTCCTAAGCAATAGTCGACTTATCCTGGGAACCGAGGCAAACTTGTCCGCTTCATTGCGTATCGGAGATTTGGATGGCGACCTTGATTTGGATATCGTCGTTGCCAACGGGCGGCACTGGCCTCAAAAGAACTATATATTCCTTAACCAAGGAGGCGCTCGGTTCAAGCTGATGCGACCTCTGGGTGAAGATCGCGCCACCTCATACGCCACCGAACTCGCCGATCTCGATGGCGATGGCGACATCGACATCGCAGTCGGTAACGACACTGCCCCAAACGCTATCTTTCTCAACGAGGGAGACGGGACATTTCGAGAGAGAGGGGGTTTCGGAAAACCGTCTAGCATTCGTAGCCTGACTCTCGCTGATGTAGACCTAGACGGCCATGTCGATATCCTGGCCAACGCTCGTGGCAGACCAAACTTGATTTTCTACAACGACGGCTCGGCTCGCTTTCAGGAATCGAGTATTTTTGGAAACAGATCCGATTCCACCATCGACGTTGCGGTGGGAGATCTAAACCGAGATGACAAGCCGGACTTAATTCTCGCTAACCGCGATTCCCAGCAAAATGTGGTCCTCCTAAATGATGGAAACGGAAAGTTCGAACAACGCATTCCATTCGGTAGCGGTAGCGATGAAACTCGAGCAGTCGCTGTTACTGACTTCAATCTCGATGGCAAGCCAGACTGGGTCGTTGGCAATATCGGTCAGCCCAATGCCATTTACCTCGGCGATGGCAAAGGGGGGATTCTCGAGTCGGCAGAATTTGGCCAACTAAACGGACGAACCTACTCGATCGCGATCGGCGACATGAACAATGATCGCCTTCCAGATATTGTCGTTGGAAATGCAGGACAAGCCAATGTGGTATACTTCAACGCGGGTGACGGCCTGTCATTTCGCAATCAGTCGTTTGGAAGCCCCTCTGGAATAACGTATAACCTGTCGGTTGGCGACCTGGACGAAGATGGCTTCCTTGATATTGCCGTAGCTAACTCTGAGGGCCAAAATCCGATATTCCTGAATCGTCCCGCCAAGTAAAGCATCCCCCGGGGTCGCCGACAGATCGGGGTCTACGACAACAGTCTTCGCCTTTCGCTCTACGTCCGCCATGAGCTTCGGGATATTAAACCAAAAGGAAAGACACGGGCCAGATCGAAAGGCCTCTCGGCTCAATGTATTGCCACTAAACTCTGTGTTGTGCGAAAATAAAGCACGCCTTCGGATATCGCAGGCGTAGCGAAACAGGGTTCACCCATCGGGTTGTTGGCAATAGGCTTGAACTCAGGTCCAGCCGAAAGCACATGCACGGAATCATGCTCCGAGGCGCAATAGATTTTTCCATCTGCGGCAACGAGAGAAGCGATAATCGACGCAGGTTGCGGTAGCTTTTCCACAAATACAGGATCGCCCGTAGTGGCATGGAAACACCGAACCGTACTATAATGACCCAAGTACAGATAATCGCCATACACGACAGGAGTCGACATGTAGGAACCCCCTCTAAACGTACTCCAAACCATCCCCTCATTCGACGGTTCCTCCTGACTCGGAGTGATATCTCCCCTCGCCTCCGGCCGCACGACATATATGGGCGATTTACCCCCATGAGAGCTGACAACATATATCAACCATTGGCGACAAAAGGAGAAGGTGCGGGATTGTCACCCCCATCATTGATCTTCCATAGCTCTTCCCCTGAATCCAGATCGTAGGAAACAACCCAAGGCCATCCATTGACGACCACTTGCGTGATTTCCGGTCCCTTATGTATCAGCGGCGTACCCCAACTGCGCTCGCAAATTCCCTTGCGGGAGACCCGCCACAGTTCTTCCCCATCGGAGAGTCTCAGCACGACAAGAAACGGGTTCGCGGGATCGTCGCATGTGAGAACGATCGTATTCTCATGGATACTAGGCGAGCTAGCATAGCCCCAACCGGTACTGTACTTGCTAATGTTGATAACGCCCAATTCGCGACACCATTTCAAGTTGCCATCCAAATCGTAACAATAGAGCCCTTCCGACCCAAAAAATGCGACCAGGTTCTCGCCATCGACCGCGAGGCTCGTATTCGCTTGCGTGGCCTTGATGTGACGAGTGGCTCGGGGCTTGCCCTCGCGAGCGATTCGACTTCAAAGTGCCTCTCCCGTCTTTTTGTCAAAGCACAGGATCATCCATTGGTGATTTCGAGAATCGTCGGCAGCGGTGGGTTGTCCCCCAGAACCCAGCATCAATGCCGCGGCATCTCCTTCAGGGACCGCCGTGCAAACGAAAATCCGGTCGCCCCAAACGATCGGACTGGAATGACCCAGACCTGGGATGGGAGCTCGCCAAAGTACCCCTTCAGGTTCTTCCGCTGCCGGATCCGCATTCCAGGTTTTGGGAAGCGTGTATCCCTCGAGAACTCCAGTGGCCCCTGGACCTCTAAATCCGGGCCAATTTTGCGACGCTTCTGACGCTACGGCAATGCAAGCAATCGTGGTGCATAGAAAAGAAATTGATAATTTGACAGGTAAACGAGAACGCGTCCGAGACATGGGGGGAGAAGACCGCACATGAGATCCCAGCTTTCATCTTTTGACAAGTACTTCTTCTCGATCGACAAGAATTACCATGGCCGGAAATGGAGGATCTATTCTTTTATAACTCCACCGCAAATGCCCTTGGACCATCATTTAGTCCGGTTAAAAGAAGAGTGCCCGTCCCAATCACAATAGGAGAGCACTACCTTTTGTATTGTATTTCTGGAGTCTCTAGCTCTCTTTTGTTCCTTGAGAATAGAAACCGTTCAACTCTTCCAGATGGCCATGAATGATCTTGGTGATGTGAGCTGGGTTGAGCTCGTTCTTGTGCAATTCGAAAATGGCCACTAACAAGGCGAGCTCAATATCAGTCTTCTTGGGAGATACCGATTTCATTTCTCTCATTAGCTCGAGAGCCTTTGCCTCCGCTTTCTTGTAGTCTTCAAAGTTCTTTTCGCTTTGGATTGCCATATCGTAGCGAACCAACTGATTCCACTACATCAAGGTCAAACTTCAAATTTTTCGATTCATCGACTTGCGACCTTACAACGACTTGCATCGCCCCAGCCTAGGCCATGACTTCCACTTCATCGGAACGAAATGGTTAGCAGACAGCTAGTGTCTCGTCAAAAACGCCATCGCCAGCATAGCCTGTCTCAAAGATTTAGATTAAAAGGTCTGAAATTGGACGATCGGGCTCGCCGACATTGCTGGCACAAGCAAGTGCCAAGAAACTGCCTACGACCAATAGGATCTGTAGACTTCGACAGATAATTACAGAAAACTCAAGTTTCCAGCAATTGAACCTCGATTAATATCTTGATACTACAAAGCCTAGTTTACAGCTTTGATATCATATTGTATTTGAAATGTTGAATACCCCACCAAAAGAAAATCCGTCGCATAGTGAATTGGATCGATAAGCACTGGCTACATTTGATCCTCATCGGATTGTACCTGATCGTGCTGGTTCGTCACGCTCTGCATGGGAAGCGAAATGTCAGCTCAATCGCCGACTATCTCGTCGCTGGTCGACGGATGGGTGGCGTGGTGATCGCTCTGTCTTTCTACGCGACGTTCATGAGCACAAATACATTTATTGGCGCCGCCGGCAAGAGCTGGACCTACGGGCTGAGCTGGTGTGTGGGTGGTGTCGTTCTGACGGCTCTAGCCGCGATCTCCTGGTTCGTTGTAGCCCCACGATTCGTTCCTCTGACTAAAAAGTACAACTCGCTAACGGTCGCGGATTTCGCTGGTTTTCACTACGATTCTCAATCAGTCCGAAGAATAGCGGCGGTGATCGTAGCATTCGCTTCACTTTTGTACCTCGTCGCGATCTACCGGGGTGCATCGATAGCACTAGAGAGATTTCTCGACGTGCCTTACGTATGGTGTGTTATTCTCGTTCTGATCATTGTCACCGGATACACACTAATGGGTGGCTTTGAGTCAGTCGTAATGACTGACGCCATACAGGGCGTTCTTATGTTGGTTGGGGCCCTGGCACTGGTTATTGCTCTATTGAACACAGCAGGCGGATTCGAGGGCGTTAAGACGACTCTTCTAAACCGAGATCCCAAACTTATATCATGGACTGATTCAGCGGGACTCGCGGCAGCAATGTCATACGCTCTTGCTGTGGGAGTGAAGTACTTAGTCGAACCACGACAGCTTTCACGCATGTATGGACTGCGTGACGCGAAGGCCATGCGAACCGCTTCGATTATCGCTCCCGTAGCGATCCTCTTGACCTATCTTTGCTTGCTGCCAATGGGGGCAATCGCACTCTCCGTTTTAGATCCCGCCAGCATCACAAACACAGCGGGCAAAGTCGATACGGACCAGATCGTTCCTGCTTTGCTGGGCGATTCGAATGTTCTCGGGACGGTCGTCGGAACCCTCTTCCTTCTGGTTCTCATCTCCGCGGCAATGTCGTCGATCGACTCCGTTTTGCTGGTTGCCGCCGCGGCCATCAATCGCGATCTCCTGAACCCCAACCGTCCAGATAATGCTCCCAGCGCGGTCGCTAGCACCCGAATCTGGGTGGTAATCGTATCTGTAGCTGCCGCCGTGACCGCACTTCAGCCTTTCGCTAGCGATATCGTTTCCGTTACAAAATTCTCAGGCTCCCTCTATGGCGCCTGCTTCGTACCGGTGATTATCCTCGGACTCTTCCAAAAGCGCCGCAGCGCGAAGGCTGCCAAGCTTTCGATGATCCTTGGCGGCTCGACCGTAGTCATCGCATTTACGCTCAAAAACACCGGGGTCACCAGTCTATCCGAAGTGTATCCCGGCATGATTGTCGGCGTGGTCACTTTTCTTGTAGCGAGTACAATTTCGTTCGATTCAAAATTGCAACCAGCCTAACCCACCACCACATCTCCATAGGCATGTACCTTCTCTCAGATCATCCGGAGCGAAGTTTCCAAGTCTCCGTCTGTCGTTCTAAAGGAATCTACGACTTGAAAGCCATATCGATTTCAACTAAAAAACGAGGCGAAGACGGATCGGTCCCTGGGAACGCCGAGACCCACCTCGGCTGGAATATACAACACTCGGCACCGAGCTGGGTTTCAGTGTTTCCACAATTCGCCTAAACAAATTTTGTGCCGAATGCGTTCAATCAAATGGGGGTGGTCGAAGGATAAAGCCCTTCACTTGCCCGCCGATGCTTCGACGTCTCTTTTCCATTTCTTATGCAACTCCAAGAGCTCCTTCGCTTTAGCTGGATTCAAATCGATCACGTCAGTCGCTTCAGATGGATCCTTCCCCAAGTGGTAGAGCTCTTGCTTGCCCCGCGAGCTGAATAGCTTCCAGTCCCTCTGACGCACCGCCCATTCTTTTCTGGGCCCAGCTATATCCCAATGGAGAGCTGCATGGTGCGTTTGCGCTGCACCCTCAATTAACGGCAACAGACTTTTCCCGTCGAAGGCCCGATCTACTTCGATTTCGAGTGCATCAAGCACCGTCGGGAGTATATCAAATGAAATGACTGGCGTATCGATCGATCGACCTCCTGGGAACTTCGCCGGCCAACTAACGATCCATGGTGTTCGGATCCCCCCTTCGTAAAGCATCTGCTTGAAGCCCCGCAACGAACCATTGTTGGCCTCCATCGCTCCCGCTCCTCCATTGTCAGTCAGAAAAATGAGCAGGGTTTTATCCCAGATACCCTCGGCTTTGAGCTTATTAACCACCGCTCCCACTCCTTTATCCAAATGATACAGCATCGCCATCAAAATAGCCCGTGTATCTGAAAGATACGGATACTTGTTCTTGTAAAAATCAATATCCTCCCGAGGTGCCTGGGCGGGGGTGTGCACTGCGTTGTAGGCGAGGTAGAGGAAAAACGGATCCTCTTTCTGGCGGTCAATGAAGGAAATCGCTTCTTCTGTTAGCCGCGTAGTTAGATAGCCTTCGTATTCATCAGCGGGGATACGCTTTTTATTGCGATAGATGGGAGCATAGTCGTCACCGTTTACTCCTTTTGACTCGAAGTAATTATGACCGCCACGCCCCATAAACTTATAGGCTTCATCGAAGCCTCGATTCATGGCGTGCCACTTAAGCTCCGGATAATCATTGTCTAAACCTAAGTGCCATTTGCCGATCGCCATACTCGTGTATTGGTCAGGCAAGAACGAAGGGAAAATCGACATTTCCGTATCGAATCCCCGACCGCCGTCACCCGCGGTATAGATCCCTACCCGCTGCTGGTACTGGCCCAGCATGATTCCTGCCCGTGTGGGTGAACAAACCGGTCCACTCGTGTATGCCTGAGAAAAGAACACCCCTTCCTCGGCCAGCGCATCCATGTGCGGCGTCGACACTTCCTTGGGATGATCCGGATTGAAACTGATGTCCGCGTATCCCTGGTCATCGGTCAAGATGACGACGATATTGGGCTGGTCCGCCGCAGTCCCAAATGTATAAAAAAACCCGGAAACAAACCCGATAACAACCGATAGTGTAGCGTAGAAAGACTGTTTGATCATGCTTTTTTAGTTCCTAAGAAACTCACTGTAGTCTCAAGACTTTGTGCTATAATCTGTCCCGAACGTCCTAGTTTCGTAAATACTCTTCATACACCGCCTAAAAAAACCAAATATCCAAACAAAATCAATTTCCTCCGGCATCTGCGTTCTGATCATCGCCGACAACCGAAACCGTAACACGGCCGTTAATAATGTGGGTAAGCTGGTTTCCGTTCGCGACAATAGTGTAGTCGTTCCAATCTTCGTATTTTATGACGCCTTTAATATCCTCGGTGCCGCCCAATGATCCTAACACCTGGACAATCGGCTTTTTCGGGTTTTCTGGATTCGTCACCAGCTTGGTAGCCTGGCCTCTTAGAGCGATTATTGCTCGCCCTTTTTCCTCGTATAGAATTCCTGAATACTTTTTCCCAGCTTCAAAGTCAGCTTGGTAACCCCTTACGATTGGTCCGAACTCCCCTTCTTCCAGAACCTTAATCCGATATTGGATACGGGAATTTCCTTTTTCAGTTCGGTACTTTAAACGCATTTCGAAATCATCAACGGAGCCACCAGTGTACACAAGGAAGGTATTGTGCGTTAGTTTATTATGGGGAGCCTCACCCGTCCTCCCGGTAATGGCTCCATCTTCCACAGACCACAATTCGGGATTCCCAGTCCATCCGGCCAGATCCTTTCCATTGAAGAGGCTCTTAAAGCCGGATCCCATCTTTTTGCCATGGTGGTCCGCCCCAGCGGAGAAGAGAAATATAAACGAAGCGATTACGGCGAGGGCTAGGGTGATTTTTTTTGGGGTGGCTAATTGCAATCACGAACCAAAATCCTAAATCCTCTCAGTTTCAATTCTTTAATGCTGAGGAGTCTTATCTATCGTATCCCTTTTTTCTTTCCCACTCCAACCCGGAAATCGCGTGCCGCGTATTTTGATACACCCATTAAATCCCTTACCCGCTGAGTATTCCTCTCACAGACCCCCAGAGATTCCCTATCAATCCTTGTAAACACTGATCAGGTTGTCACGTTCCCGTTGATGAAATCTGCTTCGCTCAATTCGGGTCCCATCGGACCCCATATCCGAAAGATCGCCCTACCCATGAGCATCGGGTTTTTCTTCAACACGATGTACAACGTCGTGGACTCCTACTACGCGGGCCAAACCTCCACCGCCGCCCTGGCCGCGATGGCCCTGACCTTCCCCGTGTTTTTCATCATTATCGCTGTCAGCCAAGGCCTCGCCCGAGGTGCCTCCGCCCTCATCGCGAACGCCATTGGTGAGGAAAATGCAGAGAAGGAAGCCGCCCTTGCCCGGCAGCTTTTTTCGCTAGGCGTTATCTGCGCGATTCTAATCACAGCTATCGGTCTCACAGTCGCTGAACCCCTTTTCCGATTACTGGGAGCCACGGGCGACTATCTTGAACTCGCAAAAGGCTACATCTCCCCGCTGTTTTGCGGATCGATCTTCTTTTTGCTTAGCAGCATGAGCAACTCCATCTTACTCGCTCATGGAGACAGCAAAACGTTCGGAAAAGTGCTCGTTGCTGGATTCTTTCTCAACCTTATCCTCGACCCGTGGTTTTTGTACGGGGGTTTCGGACTCCCCGCATTGGGCGTTCCTGGGATTGCCTGGGCGACCGTAATCATTCAGGCGCTAGGGGGTTCCTTTCTCTTCTCGGTGGCCTTGCGACGCGGCCTGGTGAAGTTTGAGTCATTTGCCGAGATGATGCCGGTTGCCAGGATATATAGAGATATCTTGAGGCAAGGGATCCCGACCAGTTTCAGCATGATGTCGATCGCCTTGGGTTTCTTCGTAACAACCTACTACCTCAAATTCTACGGACAGGCTGCCGTGGCGGCCTTCGGTGTCGGAACTCGAATCGAACAAATCGCTTTGCTACCCGCAATCGGACTCGGAGCAGCAATCGTATCCATCGTCGGACAAAACAACGGCGCGGGAAAAATCGACCGCGTTAGAGAATGCATGCAGCTATGCGTTAAGTACGGCTTCTTTCTCATCCTAGCGGCATCTGTTCTCATTTATGTTTTTGCGATTCCATTGGTCCGGCTGTTCACTCCCGATCCGGATGTGGTAGCCCTCGGCACCACCTACGTGCGCATCATGGCCATGATCCAGTGGGCTTATGTCATGACCTTCGTTCACACGGGATTTCTCCAGGCAGTCAAGCGGCCGATGTACGGCTTTGTAGAATCCGTAATTAGAAAGATCATCCTCCCGATCGGAGTGTTTCACTCCGTCGTTACCCTATATAAAGTCCACCTCAACGGCTTCTGGGCCAGCATGGCCGCTATCAATATCGCCGTTACCATCGCAACGATCATCTACGCCCAATCCGTGCTGCGGAAAATTGCCAAAGCGAGTACCTGAATGCCTGCTCGCAAACGTGTTTTTTTACCCTCCCTTTATTTCCTGCAAAAGAATCTCCCAGATGTAAACTGTCCCTTCCCTATGATCCACTTTTCCCCAATGTCCCGACCCCGATATCTTGCCGCAGTTAAACGCTCCCTACTACTCAAACACTCAATCGCTTTGGCCGTCTTCCTAGTAGGTGGCTTCACGCAAAATGCCTCGGTAGCTGCCACGCGACCGACTTCATTCCCCTTTGAATCACCAAAAGGTGACTACGTCAGTCAACGAGACCAATACCATACTTTTCGTATTCCTGGCATGATCGTCACACAAGACGGGACCATTCTTCTTTTTGCCGAGGCCCGTCGCGGCACTGGCCGTGACCCACGACGGGAAGACAACGCCCCGATAGACCTGATAATACGCCACAGCACAGACAATGGCGATACTTGGGAACGTCGATGCGGCGGTACGGTCTGCAAGCAAATCTGGTTTTTTTCCCTTTACGGGATCGAGGCAAAAATGAGAAAATTGAAACTATGAAAAATATGCTTTTGACAAACCTGCGCCGCAAAAAACACGTCGCTGGAATACTCGCTCTACTCGGATCCAGCTTACTGCTGACTGGGTGTGCTACCAGTGGTCACCACGAACGCCAGGGGGCGGTAGCGGGTGCCGCTACGGGAGCCTTGCTGGGAGCCATCATCGGAAACCAGTCAGGCGAAGAAGGCGAAGGAGCAGCACTAGGCGCAGTTGCGGGGGCTATCGTCGGACGCGAAATCGGCCGGTCGAAAGACCAGGCAGATATGAGGAACGCCCGCCCCCGCAGCCCGCGGGTCTACGACGCCACTCGGGTCGACTACGGTGCCATGATGACCGAAGATGAAAAGCGTCGTGTCCGCGAAAGGGCTGGCGAAGACGAAATCAACGACTGGGGCTACTACCTCACATCCGACGAAAAACGCCGTATCCTTGATCGCGCAAACCAAGCGATTGGTCTATAATTCGGTACGGCGTTTTTAAAACGACGCAGTCGATTCACTCCGGCCAGTTTTTGGCCGATTTGACAATTTTCCACGTGGCCAGAACGGGATCTATTTCACTTAGTGTATTCAAACTAAAGCCTCCTCTCAAATGGCTCGGCCCGCCCGCTTTCGAACCCGCTCCTTCGACAACCGCAAACTCAAGATCCGGATTTCCGACTAGGACGATGTATCCATTATCCGTAAAATTGAAGCGCTGTAGGGGAGAGTCTCTCGGCTCTTTGAGCATGAGCACCGCCCCTGGCTCGAAACTTGCTGCTTCAATACAAAGCCCGTACTCACTCGCATAGATCTGCCCCTCCGGCGGGTAATCCATGGTCCACATTTCATCCGCCGATCCAAATCGCTTCAACGTGTGGGCCATCAGTGGTCCCTGCAGTAGCACGTTTTGCCGGAAACCTGGAATGTCGACACAATAGAATTCTGGCTCATCGAGCGGGTCCACCAATCGTATCATTACAGGACTCGATTCCCCGATTGCCGCGTTCGAAAACAGCAACCATATTGCAAAGAGTGGTAAGATTGACTTCATCACTATGAACCAATACCCTTTTCTCTCTTCATCGTCTAACAGAAAGCCTACTATAAGTCTTCAACCTGAGCGATTCGGGCCATTATACTAATGCCATATCGACCTTCGCGACTGCCTCCGTTGTCCAGATACTTTTTTACGAGCGGAAATGCGGGTTCACCGACCCAATCGATGACATTGTGAAGCATAGGCTCGTTTTCCGAGTGATTTATCAACAGGGTTTCAAGGGTGGCTAAACCTAGGTCGCTTTGCCCTAGGTCGATCAGTATCCACGCTGCCATCACTCGTACTTCGTGCGATTCATCCTTGAGGGCTTTCTTGAGAGCCGCAGTCGCGGAACGTGCATTCTTATCGAGCAAGCGCAGGCCAACCACTGCCCACCAACGCATGCCTTCGTCCTCGTGCGACATCCACTTCTTAAAGGTTCCCAGATTCGCCTTGTCTCTCGCAAGAGCCCTATCGGCAGCATCTAGATAAGATTCGAGTGGATACAATTTCTCGTCTCGAACCATTTCGTAGATGGTGAGATTGTTTTCCACAGCCCGTCGCTCGCGCATCTTCTCAGGCAAGAGCCCCGAATCGTGCAGCTCGAGCTGCTTCTGACGCAAGGCTGCCTTCAGTTCGGCGATCATCGCCTGATGCTCCGGAGCATTGATCAGGTTGTACACATTGTCAAAGTCGCTCTCGTTATCGAAAAACTCTTCGGAAGCCCGTGGCTCGAAGAACTGGCCCGTGATTTCATTCGTTTTCCCCTCTCGGTGATGCTGTTCCCAAGCGGGCGTCAGCTGAGCTTTCCACAGGTAAGCTAGGTGATGCCCTGCAGGGGCGAACGGGTAATAGTTTTTGTGATACGAGTATCGCCCCGTCCGCATAAGACGTACATGGTCGAGCCGCTCGTCGGCCCGCTCCCGAAATCCGAGATGATACTTGGGCTCCGATTCGATGCCATTTCCCAAAAAAACGGTCCCCTGAAAGGTGTCCGGAATTTCCGCTCCCGCCAAGCTCAGCCACGTTTTCGGCATGTCGACGAAACTGACAAGTCGATCGACCGTCGTTCCCGGCTCATTGCCGGGATAGAGGTCCTTCATTTTTTCAGGAATGCGTACAACGAGCGGGCAGTGAACTCCGCTGGAATAGAGGAACCGCTTGCTCCTGGCCATCACGCCACCGTGGTCCGAGTTGTAGATAATGATTGTGTCTTCATACAAGCCATCCTTTTTGAGCGCATCGATTGCCTGCTGGACCTTCCGGTCCATATTCTCAACGGCTTCGGCATATTTGGCGTAGTTTTTCCGAATCACCGGCAGGTCCGGATGATAGGAGAAGAGTTTCATTCCAGCCGGATCCTTTTTGACCTCGTCGAGACTGCCATGAGCGCGGCTCTCGTGACTGTCCGTAATATTGAATACGGCGAAGAACGGTTGTCCAGGCTCACGCATCCTCCAGCCAAATTGCTCCTTACCTCCCTTATAATCCCATGGGTCCTTGTCTTCTCGGCCGCCGATGTTGTAGTCCGTCTTGCCGGGGTTGGAGGTGTGGTATCCTGCCGCTTTCAGCAGATCCGGGTAGTACTTGATCTTGTCGTGCGGAATCAGATTACGGCTCCGCATCGGTTGCGTTCCATTGGAGATTCCATACATGCCCGTAATCCAGACCGACCGGGTCGGGGCGCAGACTGCCGCATTGTCAAAACAGTTGGTGTAGCGGAAGCCTTCCTTCGCCAATTGGTCAATCGCTGGCGTATCCGCATTGATTCCCCCATAACAACTCACCCACGAAATCCCATTGTCCTCACTCGTTATCCAAAGAATGTTTGGTTTGTCCTGAGCCAGCAGAAAAGGGCCGAACAGGCAAATAGCTAGCATCAACGGGCGGCGGAGTGACGCCAAACATGGTAAAGTATATAGTTGCATGATACTTTCTATAATCCCTTTCGAATCGAAAGCGCAAGGTTAAGGAAGAAAGCCTAAGTCTGGAGAATAAAGCATACTCTGGCCAAGCTCTGAGCTGTATTAAAGTAGCGGGCGATCGGTGTTCGCCTTGCGAACAATAGACTAGCACACCCGCAATTCTTAACCGTCGAGGAAAAGGGCACGATGAGCGGCAAGCATCGCCAGAACGGAAGGCTTTTCCCTATTTCCCGCCTTCCGAAAATGGGTAGACTTTAACTTAGGGTCTTTGCTCATGCCCCCAATATCTCCGTAATTGACGGAGTCTTCCAAAGGATGCACCATATGGCCCCAATTAAAGCCCTCGGACTGAGGCAGCACCACTGGCAAAACAATATGGAAATTACGCTTTGCTTAGCTTAAAATCCCATTCTTTACGGTATTCCTTGTTGATGAGATTATTCGCTTTCCGACTGTTCTTGAAGTGCAGGTTCGAGCCATCCCAAGCGAGCTTCTTTCCAGGGAAATGCAGGCAGACATTACCCAACTGAATCGTCTCGGTGAATGGGCCGGCGTACTTGAAATTCGAGCCGGGGTAGTCGTAAGGTTTGTTGCCTATGGCAGCCTCGCGGAATTCCGTGTGGTGGCCGATCGAAGGCTCATAAACACGGGCGGGACGATGGTCGCCGGTCTTTTCCTTGAGTTCCATGGCAACGGCACGATGAGCTTCGTTTGGAATTATGCGAGAGCTATCACCGTAGTCACCCGTGACCAACAGAGTGTTCTTCGTCCCGACGTACAGGTTACCCGAGTTCGCAAGCTCCGCTCCTTGAGCGATTTCCTCCAGCCGCTCATGGCGGCGCGGCTTACCGTTCTTGTCCGTGTAAGCATTGTCCGTTCCGTCGTACCAGTAGACGTCGAAGCCAGGACGCTTGTCCGTAGGTCCAAAGGTCCACTTCAAAGTCGAGCCTTTGGGAAAGGCGGCATCGGTCAAGGTGTCGACATTGAGTGCTTCAACGTGGGTCGGATAGCCTGGGTCGAGCGACATGAAAATCGAGTCCATGGTATGGCACGCCATGTCGGCCAACGCACCACCTCCAAAGTCGAGCCACCCACGCCAGTTAAAGGGGAGGTAAGCACCGCCGCGCTTCCTTGCCCGCCCCGCGTCAAGTCCGCGATCGCCCAGGTAGGGTCGGTCAGCAGCTGGGCCGAGCCAGTTTTGCCAGTCAAGCGTTTCCGGTACCGGATCCCCACCTTTCGGAAGCTCAAATCCCTGAGGCCAAACGGGACGGTTGGTGAAACAATGAATTTCTTTAATATCACCCAGGTGTCCCCCTTGGACATAGGCTGCTATCTGGCGATTGCCTTCGTTGGCGTGACCCTGGTTGCCCATCTGCGTCGCTAGCTGGTAGCGATCACACGCATTCGCGAGCTGGCGAGCCTCCCAAACAGTGTGAGTTAGGGGCTTCTGCGTAAAAACGTGCTTGCCATGCTCGAGCGCCAGGACGGTCGCTGGATAGTGACTATGGTCAGGGGTGCCGATCATGACCGCATCAAAACTGTCGGCTGCCTTGTCAAACATCTCGCGGTAGTCCTGGAAACCCTTTGCCGCTTTCCACTGCTTAGCTAGCCAGCTGTTTCCGTCTTTTTCCAACGCTGCAATGCCATTCGGGATATTGGTGTAGCGGCTGGAATCGACATCGCAGTACGCCCCGCAAATATCGCCATGGCTAATGGTATCGGTGATATGGCGATTGTTGATCCCACCTACGCCGATAAACGCGACGCGCAGCTTTTCGCCCTTGGCCTCAGCACTGAGAATGGCGGGTGCACCGAGAATCCCTACACCGGCTGCAGTTGAATTTTTGATGAATTGACGACGCGTTAATTTGCTCATGGGTATATACAGTTTGGGTTGTTAGAAAGTTTAATGGGTCCGCTTAGGCACCGTGAAAGAAAGTGAAACGTAACTATGAAACTTGAAGTTGGCGAAGCAATCCCTCCTTGGCAAGTTGCGAAATCGCAGTTTTTGAGTATCCATTACGAGGCTATCGATCCTATTCTTGTTCGCCCAACCCGCCCAACGTCTGTCGCAGGAGTTGCCCCTACAATCACATCAATGGGGCACAAATAGCTCAGCGGGTCATCTCGGCTTTGCGAATGGGGGCCTCACGCTTGATGCGGGATCGAAAATCTCCCAGGAATTGCCGGTGGGTCGGCTGGTTGAAAATGGAGTGCGGTTCTCGATTGGGCGGGCGTGAAGATTCCTGAGATTTACCAGGGAGATAGCTTAAAATCGTTGATTGATGGAGATGCCGAACCGGATGGTTGGCGAGAGGACTTCTTCTGCGAGCATTTCAATCCCCGCTATTCCATGTCCTGGCAAGGCTTACGGGGAGAACGTTTCAAGTATGCCCGCTACACGGACCAGGATCCCCCCTACGAATTTCTTCACGATTTGGAAAATGACCCTGATGAGCTTGTCAATTTCGCAAAAAACCCGGAGTATGCGGCTATCTCGACAAAGCTTCGACTTCGAACCCGTTCTCTGGCGGAGAAGTATGCGAATGCTAATCTAGAAACAGAATGAGTTTACATCAGTTAGGAATCGACCATGAACGCCTGACTTACCTGTTTCAGGGCCGCCGCTATCGTTCGACGGATGTTCACGGATATGTCGCCCGTGGACTCTTGGAATGAGCATTTCAGGCCTGTAATTGAATAAAACCAAAGAACACAAAAAGGCTTTATGAAACCTATACTCATTCCCATCGCCTGCTTATTCGCGAGTTCTATCTGCGGTTGGAGCGCCCAACCTAGTGTCCTTTTCATCGCCATCGACGATTTGAATGACTGGGTCGGATGTTTGGATGGACATCTTCAGGTGAAGACTCCCAACATCGATGCTCTTGCGGAACGAGGAACCTTATTCACCAATGCTCATTGTCAGGCTCCTGTTTGCAATCCGTCCCGGACAAGCGTGATGACGGGATTGCGACCCTCTACTACCGGTGTCTATGGCCTGGCTCCCTGGTTTCGGGAGGTTGACGGGTTAAAGGACTTGGTGACTTTGCCTCAGCATTTCTCGAAGGCCGGTTATAAGACCTATTCAGTGGGAAAAATTGTTCACCGAGAAACTGGTGAATCGGAATTCGACGTGGTGGCTAAGACGGAACGCGGACTGTTACCTAAAGAGAAACGTATGACGACGCCTCGTGGCGGGCGCGGCATGGATTGGGCGGTTTATCCTTTCGAAGAATCGGATCACAAGGATTGGAAAACCGCCAGTTGGGCGGTGGAGCAATTGGACAAGAAGCCTAACGATCCTTTCTTCTTGGCGGTCGGCTTCTCCTTGCCGCACGTGCCTTTGTTCGCGACGCAGAAGTGGTTCGATCTGTATCCAGAAGATGATATCGTTTTGCCTCGCATGCTCTTGGACGATCGATCGGATACGCCCCGCTTTAGCTGGTATATTCACTGGAAGCTGCCGGAACCGCGTCAGAAATTTATTCTGGAAGAAGGGGAGCAGATCAAGATCGTCCAGGCCTACCTCGCCAGCGTGAGCTTCGTCGATAGCCAGGTGGGTCGTGTGCTGGACGCTTTGGAGCGCAACGAATTGGCGGACGATACGATCGTCGTGCTTTGGTCCGACCACGGCTATCATTTGGGCGAAAAGCAAATAACGGGTAAAAACACGCTCTGGGATCGCTCGACTCGCGTTCCTTTGGTTTTTGCAGGACCTGGAGTGAAGGCCGGACAACGTTCGAACCGCCCTGCAGAACTCTTGGATATGTATCCGACGTTGAGCGAGTTGTGCGGATTAGAGGTTCCCGATCACTTGGAGGGACTTAGTCTGCTGCCTCAGTTGAAGAATGCGAAGGCTCCACGGAGTCGTCCGGCCATCACCACCCACAATCCAGGCAATCATGGCGTGCGAAGCGAGGACTGGCGCTATATACGCTACGCAGACGGGTCGGAAGAGCTCTACGATATGGTGAAGGACCCCAACGAGTTTACGAATCTGGCATCGAATCCTGAATACGCTTCGGAGAAACGACGACTGGGAAAACACATTCCTAAGATCGACCGAGCCCATGTCCCGGGCAGTGCCAAACGCGTATTGCGCTATGAAAACGGAGTCGCCAACTGGGAAGGCGAGGACATCGATCCCAGCGAAGCGATCCCGGATTGAGGGAAAAGATTCGCCCACGAGGGGAACGGAGTTCACGAAGATAAGCGGGATTAGGTTTTATTGATGAACAGGATGCACTTCGCTTGCTGTATACCGCGTTTCGCGGTAGTTTTATGAAGCCTTTTGGAAATTCTCATCATGGTCCTGTTGAAAAAATGTTGGGACATAGGCGGTTTCTTTGTGAGTTTTGTCTGGAACCCTATCGAGGTTCATCGGTATTATTTGGTTCGATGAAACTGATATTCAATGGGATCTGCAGATTTAGATTGCTCGCATGCATTGTAGCGGTGGTAGACGTGGGCCAAGTTTCTTCGGCTAACTTATCTCCTAATATCGTATTCATCCTGAGTGATGATCAGGCGTGGACCGACTATGGTTTTATGGGACATCCGGATATCAAGACGCCGCATCTGGATAAGTTGGCCGAGAACAGTCTTGTATTCGAACGTGGATACGTAGCGGCTCCACTTTGCCGACCATCCTTGGCATCCATGGCGACGGGATTGTTTCCATTTGAGCATGGCGTTACGGGTAACGATGTGGATGGGCGGAATAATCGGGCTGAGTTGGACGTTCCCGTGCGTGAGGCGTTTCACGAGTACCCGAGTTTTATCAAGCTGTTAACTGCGAATGGCTACCTCGCGCATCAATCAGGGAAGTGGTGGGAAGGTTCCTACTCGGATGGCGGCTTCACCCATGGCATGACGCATGGCGATCCAGAACGCGGTGGCAGGCATGGTGATGAGGGGTTGAAGATCGGGCGCGAAGGGATGGCTCCGATAACGAATTTTATCGACAAGGCTACTGAAGCAGAGAAACCGTTTCTCGTTTGGTATGCGCCTTTCCTTCCCCACACGCCGCACAACCCGCCAGAGCGTTTGCTGAAAAAGTATCGTAAGCCCGGTCGGGCCGAGGATGTCGCCAAGTACTTTGCCATGTGTGACTGGTTTGACGAAACTTGCGGCGAATTGCTCGGGTACCTGGACGAGAAATCGCTTACTCAAAATACAATGGTCATTTATATTTGCGACAACGGCTGGGCGGCGCAAAGTACAAACGTCGTGGACCCGGATCAGGCCTTGTGGAAGGGATTCGCCCTCCGCTCGAAGGGTTCGCCTTACGAAAATGGTATCCGCACGCCCATTATGATCTCTTGGCCAGGCCGGGTGGAGCCGTCTCGCTCACCTCAATTGGCACATGCGATAGACCTCTTCCCTACGATAGCCGCTGCCGCAGGTCTGAAAGCCCCTGCCGATCTGCCTGGAGTTAACTTGCTCAATGAGGCGGTTCGAAAGGAACGCAAGGTCGTTTTCGGGGTCACGAACTCGATTCATAACATGACGCTCGGCAAGCCTGATGAGACGCTACAATACCTCTGGTGTGTGGAGGGTGATTGGAAACTTATGCTTCGTTATTCCGGGGAAGACACCACGAGATACAAAAATGTGCATATCTGGGATACCGCACCGGTTCGACTTTTCAACCTAGTGGATGACCCAGATGGCAACGATGATCTGGCTTCCTCGCACCCGGAAGTCATGGAACGATTGAAAAAGAGGATCGAGAACTGGCACGATGTGGACAGCCGTTTTAGGAAATCGTTATCGGAACGCTAGTTTTGTGAGTGTAATTTAGATACCAATGAAAAAACAAATGAAAACATACCTCACCTGCTTTCTCCTCATCGGTCTTGCCATCGCCCTCTCCGCTCAAAACCGGGTGAACATCTACGACTACGCAAAGGTCGATCGCTATCAGGCCCAGAACGAAGCGATGCTGGAATCAGACGGGAAGCGGGTTGTCTTCATGGGCGATTCCATCACCGCCGGATGGGTCAAGAAACGCCCTCAGTTTTTTGCGGACAATGGCTACGTGGGCCGGGGCATCAGCGGCCAAGTCACCCACCAGATGCTCATCAGGTTTCGAAGCGACGTGATCGATCTCAAGCCACAGGCCGTAGTCATCCTCGCCGGAACCAATGACATCGCCCACAATTCAGGTCCCGTTACTCTCGAAGCGGTGGCCGGAAACATCAAGAGCATGGCAGAGCTCGCCCAGCAAAACGGAATCAAGGTCGTCCTGTGCTCAGTGCTCCCAGCCAAGGATTATCCCTGGAGAGCGGGAAAAGACCCGCTTACGAATATCCCAAAACTCAATACACTCATCAAAGCCTATGCACTCGAAAGCGACATCCCCTACGTCGACTACTTTACCGCAATGGAAGATGGTCATGGAGGAATGAAAGTCCCGCAGCACACCACTCCTGAGGATCTCGTCCACCCCAACGTCGCAGGCTACCAGGAGATGGAAGCCATCCTGAAGCCGATCCTGAACGCCGTACTCGCAAGCCAATAAAGCCAGAGGAGTTCCCTCATAGCCCCCTACTCCCACAAATAGATTTTAACCACGGATACGCGCAGATGAAATATTCTACCTTGTCCGATTTCCCTTTCGCGGACACGCGAAGTGCAAAGATGTCGGCATCGGCAAGGATGCAATCATTTTCAGAGCCAAGCGTTACATCCTCGCAACCCGGCCAAGCCGGCCGGATCTAAGGATCCAAGAGGATAGTCTTATTTCCTGCAACGCAGGAAAAAATTGGCTCCCTTTGCGAGACACAAGGCCGCGAGGCCGATGACAATCCAAACCTCAACCATTCAAAAATCCAAGTCCCGTACCGCATCCATGAACCTGTTGAATGGGTCGCCACTCCACCTTCAAAATCTAAAGATAGAACTCAGTTTCAAGGTCGCATCCATTTGCTTGCGTACGAATCCGGTCGTCTCATCCAGGTAGCTTTGGTTCAGCACCAAAAAGATCCGCGCTCCTGGGCGGTACTCCCAGATCAAGCGACTGTTAATCCCCAAGGAATCGGAAACATTATCGTACTGCAATACGCTGGACCAGGTGAAATCCGGTGTGAAATTGATCAGTGCGGTCATGGACGCCAGCTTGATATTAAAGTCACCCGCAGGCAATTCTACATCCTGGTCCGAATAGCTCAATTTCGCGCCAAAATACTTGGAGGGCAAATATGCCAATTCCGATGTATTATCGGTTTGGGTACCGTTATAAAAATCGCCAAAGGAATAGTCATGCTTGAATTGAAGCTTTCGTCTGGAAGACGTTTGAAGCGCCAGGATTCCACGAGTCCATGAATAGTCTGCGGACGGTATGAACACGTCATTCGCATCGCCCTCAACGTTGTAGATTCTGAAATCGCTGGAGGGGACATCTGCTGAATTTTCAATTTCCAAAAGCGCAGAATCGCCCGACTCGAAAAAGAGTTGGAACGGCGTCAGCAGATGTTTGGAAGATTGAAGCTGATCGGAAAGATCCGTGATGTATTCCCCCTCATAGCTGTAATAGACCTTCCTCAACCAATCTTTGGATTCGATATACGGCTTGTAGACCCATCTAGTGTAGTACCGACGCACCCCCGTTCGCGGCGCGAAACCCATGGCCGGATTAAAATCGTCATCCACGTGCATGAGAGCCACCTCGATGTCGAACTCATCCGCCGGAAGCACGGCACTCGTACCGAACACCGGGGCCAATCCGTCATCGAAATCCGGGTGATCCGATTCCGTCCCCACAGCGAAGGCATTTATTTCTAGCCGGTATTTTTCGAGAAACTTGTTGGTCAGGTACTGAAAGTCCGTTCCCAAAAGTAAATTGTCGTAGTCAGAATTTGGATCTCCATGCGTTACGAGTGCCCCCACAGTGGATTGGTCGAAGATCTCACGGGTCACACGACCCACAAACGCGTTCTGGCTATCCAATGCCCCATTGGATTCCACGACGGCATCAATGACTCCTACATTGTAGTTTCCGACGTGACCGGAGAGTTTAGCCGCCCCTAGCAGCGGCACGACCTGCCCTTCATTGTTCAACCCAATACGGCGACTGAAATACGGGAGAATGACCGGTGACGCTCGCGTTCCCGATCTTCGTCTGAATCTACCTCCAAGGCCCCCAAAATTGAATACACCCGCATCCTCGAGAAAAAATCGTCGCTTTTCCGGAAAGAACAGCGAGAACCGTGTCAGATTAACTTGCCGGGCATCGGTCTCAGCGGCAGCGAAGTCAGTATTGTAGCTCAAGGTGGCGCTGATTTTGGGAGTGATTCTGTAGCGAAAGTCCCCGCCCCACTCGAATTCGAAGTCATCCGTTCCCAGATCCTTGTCATCCGACTGCTTTCCTAGAATGTAGGGATTCAGTTCCAGACCCAGACCTTGTTTGAGATCTCTCAAGCCATTCAGTTTCCCTGCCTCTGACATGTAATACCCGCGGACAGCATTCCTTGGAGATGACCAAATGCCCCGTTGATCCAAACGCTTAATTCTACGGCCCACATTGAGGCCCCATTGAGAACTCTCCGGATCGAAACTGAACGTCGTCAATGGCAGTGCCACTTCCACCTGCCAACCGTATTCGTTTACTTGGGTTTTCGCTTTCCAGACACCATCCCAACGAGAGTTGTAGTTTCCATTATTGGTAGAAATCGCGTCATGCCGCGTACCATTGGGGTTGACAAGAAAAGTGTAGCTGTTCCGCAAGTCATTAAACGTGTCGAGGTTGATATTGACCGAGTCGTCATTCCAAAGCTCGTCATCGCGGCGCATGAAGCGAGCGACGATTCTTTCCGGTTCGGTATCCCAACACCAAATCCCCACATATAAGTAGTCCTCATCGTAAGCTACCCGAAAGTAGGTTTCCTGGTCCATATGCGTGTAGGAACTCGGCTGGTATTGCAGCAAGGGACCGGCCAAAGGGGCGACTCTCCACACCTCCTCATCGAGATGACCATCAATTTTCAGCGGTTCCTCTACCCGGACCGCGGTAACCTCTGGCCGGTAGTCCCGTTGCAACCGGTATTCCGGTATTTCTTGACGTTCCGGAATGGGAGATTCCTGCCCCGCAAGGATACAATCCGCTAAACAAAAGATAATCAAAAAATATCTAAACGCTTGGAGCATAGATGAAACGAAGGAGAATAGTGAGGATTCAGCAGTGACGCGGACAATGTTAAAAACACACCCAGCCTGATTGAGGGTTTTCGTTTTAGCAAGCGCTCACATCGGCTTGCCGATGACTAGGTAGACGACGATGATCAGTCCGACCAACGGGATCTCGTTGAACAAGCGCAATGCGGTCGAGGACCACGACAACGCTTCCCGCTCGGCTTTCTTCACCATGCGGAACGTCCAGTGATTGTAGCCAATGAACAGCACGACGAGAAAGGTCTTAGCATGCAGCCAGCCCTGACCTGAAAACGATGGCGAGTACCAATATGACGCTGCCGAACATAAAACGCTTTCGGGCCATGCTATAGAGCCGCTCCACGCCTTGGCCGGCGTCCTTTCTCTCTTTCAGCTTCCAAAAAACTTTGTTAAAAGATACCTTAAATTCTACAATTAACAGTATAAAAAGGTTCTGATTATGTTGGAGGGTCTGGGCCAAACGGCAATCGGTTTTTTGAGTCGCGTACTAACTATTTCAGGGCTCTCTTTTTTCGAGTTCTGAGGCCAGTTTTTTGGACTTTTTGATACAATCACTAACAGAGACTCCTCCATGAAAATTTCCCATAACATAAAAGTCTTTATTTTTTGCTTGAAATCGAGCGATTGAATCAAGCAATTCTTGATGATTCATGTCATACTGAGGAATTCCCTTTTTCCATCTAAAATGATTTTTAAAATTAACTTCTCCATCATGTTCAAGAAGCTCTTCTAATTCAGATAAAACAATTCTTTCTAGGTCTTCTATCGGCAAGTCACAGAGCTCCCGCTGCCTCTCTCCACCTACAATGACTGTGTAAAGCTCAAAACCCTCAGGAGCAACATGACCAAACGTCCTGCTGCTGAATAATACTCCCAAATAATTTTTCCCATCAGATGGTTTCGTCAAGACGCCAAATCCCTGTTTCTTGTTTTTTATATTTTCTTTTTTTAATCCATAATGAAAAACGTTTACTGGACTGTAATTCACCTTTTCAAGTACTTGAATGAATGATTGATCTGCAATCAATCGCTTTAAACCATGAGCCGGAATTGTAGAAATAAGTCGTTTGCATAAAATAAGATCCTTCCCAGTGTCTATTTCATATCCGTTCGACTTAGTCGTGATTTTATGTACTGTACAATTTAATTGAATTCTCTCCCCTATGAGATCCGCTATTTTTTCCGTCAATTGAGACAAGCCGATCGGTAACTGAAAAGAACCCTGTCCTCGTTTATTTTTATCTCGGCTAAAAAAACCTTTAATGATACTTCCGTATTTTTGCTCTAGCTGCCACAAGATTTTCAAACTGTGCTGAGCACTCATTTTTTTCGTGTTACCGGCATAGATACCTGTAATAAAAGGTTCAATCAATTGGTCGTGAATTTCCATTCCAAAACGAGCCGAAACAAAGTCATAGACCGTCGTGTTTTGAACATGCCTCTTTACAAACAAATCTCTTAAAACACCTATCTTCGCCCTTTGTGAAAGTAAGGGTGTGCAGATGAATTTCAAGAGGGAAGTAGGCACCATTGTCAATTTTCCCTTACGCAAAACAAAACGATTCTTATCGGCGACAGTCGTAGGATATTCGAGCTTTTCAATTAATCCACAATCCTGAATAAGCTCCAAAATGGCCTCGTTATTCAGAAGGACTGTGTTTGGACCGTTTTCACATATGAATTGATTTTTTATTTCCGTATGAATAATCCCGCCCACTCGACTATCGGATTCTAATACCAATAAATCTTGGCTGCTTTTGGAAAGAAAATGTGCAAGACTAAGTCCTGAAATTCCAGAGCCAATTATGACTGTATGTATCTCTTTATTCATTTATTTTATAATGGACATGTTCATGGTGAGCGAGATGCACCGTAACGCGTGGCAGGTAAAAGAGGCTGACCATCCATGCCATGACCAAGTGAGTCGTTTTCGTCCAAAGATAGAGATGTCCCGACATAGAGTTTTCGAATTCTTGTAGTTACTACTGGCCGCAAACTCAATCTGCAACCCTAGAGAATGCCTAACCTGCTAATCCCTTTTACTCCCGTGTAGCTTGCCAAGCGAAGCACGCATCCAACCCACAATACCCGCTCCTGGAACGCCGGATCCATGCGTCGCCGAGTTACTGAATGCGATAATCGTTGTCACTTTCGAAACTGCCCCCATTTTGGACGCTCCATCGCGGACATCGCCGGAGAGAACGTGTACGAGACCCACCCTACAGGATTGATTGCACTGCAAATACATGGCATTAATGGACCGCGTGAATTCGCAATGGCCTCGAGAAGTCTAAAAATTCGACCACTTGAGTAATAAGTATTTATTACAACACAGAGTAAAGAACGGGTGGATATTAAATACTTATACCCTCCGAAGCATCCGCGAGTCCGCAAAAAGACCTGGCATCCGAACAATTGTACCGAACGAAAAAACACATTCATTCCCTGTAAACAACTCGCCCATCACAAAGACCTCCGTTTTATTTACCAATATGAAGATCCTCAAACGCCTCATTCAATCCCGGAAGAACTCCGTTGCCACAGGTGCAGCGATAGCCCTCGCAGCGTTCGCCCTCTTCTCGACTGCCTGCAGCGATTCCGCCAATGAGATGGCTGAATCGGCCGAACCGACCAAGATCGTTTTCATCTCCGGCGTGCCGAGTCACCCCTCCGGTCAGCATGAATTTAGAGCGGGCGTCATTCTGCTCGCCAGAGCGCTTGAGGAACAGAGTGGGCTTCCCGTAGAAGTAGCTATCGCTCACCACGGATGGCCCGAAGACGAATCCATCTTCGATGACGCCAAAGCGGTCATAATCTACTCCGACGGAAACGCCAGACACCCCGTTAACGAACACGAAGCCAAGATGGACGAACTGGTCAGCAATGGCGTCGGCCTCATGTGCATGCACTACGGAGTCGAAGTCCCTAAGGGCGAACAGGGGGAATACTTCAAGAAGTGGATCGGCGGACACTACGAGGCCGCTTACTCCGCCAACCCGCATTGGACGGCGGAAGTCGAACTCAATGCCGATCACCCCATCAGCCGGGGCGTCCCCGGATTCAGTGCCAACGACGAGTGGTACTACAACATGCGCTGGGCTACGCCGAAAACTGCAGCCGATATCCTCACTGGTATTCCCAACCGGGAAAACATCAATCGCTATGTTCATTGGAATCAATTCGCTGAAAAACTTCTCGGCACCAAGCAGACAATGATGTGGGCAGTCGAACGCCCCGACGGCGGTCGCGGTATCGGCTTTACGGGCGGTCACTGGCACCGCAACTGGGCCATCGATGATTTTCGGAAAGTCGTTCTCAATGCCATCACCTGGACGGCCCGCCTAGAGGTCCCTGCGAACGGAGTCTCATCTGAGGCCATCACCGAATCGCAGCTCAACGAAAACCTCGACGAGAAGAAGGAGATGGTCCACATCGCCTTGCCTTCAGAGGGTGACCTTACGCAACCCGCTGCTAAGCCCGTCCCCTACAAATGGCCTGGCATGCCGAAACCTTAAGCCGAGGTCAAAGGCCGTAAAACCAAGGGATCGACGGCGCCAATACACTCCCCGTATCAAATCGTACCGAACGTACCGAGCCGTAGATTAGTCAGCCTCTAGAGGATCTAGAGCCAAATTTTCAATAATGAGTATCCTAGACCATAATACACAAGAAGCAGCCGAACTTCTCCAACAATTGAACGCCTTCTCGGATACGACCGAAAACGCAGCCGATGACATAGCCAAGACACTCTGCTCAGGCGGACGCCTGCTCGCCTGCGGCAACGGTGGCAGCGCTGCGGAAGCCGCCCATCTGACCACCGAACTCGTCGTGCGTTACAAGAGCGATCGTCCCGCCTACGCGGCTCTATGCCTGAACGTGCATGGCGGAGACTTAACTGCTATCGGCAATGACTACGAGTTCCAGCAAGTGTTCGA
>PBMN01000048.1:0-14761 GCA_002722675.1 Opitutaceae bacterium | reverse complement strand
TGAGAAGCCTAGCCCCGATCACCCGACAGGCATCACGCATCGAGACACGCTCAAAATGGATTGGTCGCACGGGCACAACTCGACGATCCACAACGGCATCAGTCGTATCGGTTTCTACACCGGAGGACATGCTGCCCGTTTTCGTGACGAGGATTTGGCCGATGAGTGGGTTAAACAGTCCAACAACTGGATCGAGGAAAACAAAGATGGACCCTTTTTCCTCTTTTTCGCATCCCACGACCTGCACGTTCCTCGCATCCCCCACGAGAGATTCCAAGGTGTGACATCGCTTGGCTACCGGGCTGACTCAATCGTACAGCTCGACTGGTGCGTTGGGGAGTTGATGAAGACACTCGATCGCCTCGGCATCGCGGAAGATACTCTTGTCGTTTTCTGCTCTGACAATGGGCCTGTAATGGATGACGGATACGAGGACCTAGCCCTTGAAAATCTCGGAACACATCGAGCGGCTGGACCTTACACGGGCGGCAAGTATAGCATTTATGAAGGGGGCACCCGAACACCCTTCATCACGCACTGGAAAGGAAAGATCAAACCGGGTGTCTCCGATGAGATGGTCTCCACGATCGATCTCTTGGCGAGTATCGCTACTTTAGCGGGAGCTAAAATCCCGGATGACGCTGCGCTCGACAGCTATAACGTCATCGATGCGCTTCTTGGAAAGCCTGGAGCGGAAGGGCGCGACCACCTCGTTCAGCAAGACAATGGGAAAGGGAACAACTACGGCTTGCGAGTCGGTAATTGGAAGCTGCAGCGTCACGATTCGAAGTCCGCCCGCAACGTAGTCGTCGAAACGAAATTGGCTAATACGAAGGTCAACCAATACCGACTCTACGACCTTTCCAAAGACCCAGAGGAAAATAACGATCAATACCAAAAACGCCCAAGGATTGCCAAGCGATTGACCGAGCAACTCGCAGAAATTATAGATTCGGGACGCAGTCGGTAAGGATGGTTAGCGACGCAGGGTAGCGGGCGATCTCTGAAGGGTATAAAAGGGATCCTGCCTGTTGCCTATCGATGGAAACAGTCGGGATGGCTGGTCTATTAGTCAAGCGGGGCTCGCCCTGTGTCGGTGAAGCTTAGTGGAGACGTGATGTCGCCTGCTGCCTGTTTTTGTACCTTCGCGCTTGCGTCGGAGGTCAAGTTTTAGCTTACTGATCCCATGCTCAGACCCAAGAGTTGCCCATGCCTTTCGTACTTCCGTCTTATCGGCCTATTCCTTAGCCTTTCGGCTAGCCTACATTCAGCGGAGAGGCTCAACATCATCCTGATCATGGCGGATGATTCGGCCGTCGACAATTACAGCTGCTACGGGAGTGACTTTTTCAGTTCACCTCGTATCGACCTACTCGCAGAGACCGGGGCTCGCTTCAATTATTGCTATTCCGAACCGGTTTGCACGTCCAGTCGGGTCAAGATAATGACTGGAAGAGACGGAGTGCGCAACTACGTCAACTTTGGTATCCTGGATAAAGGGGAGACGACCTTCGCTGATATGTTGAAGTCAGCCGGCTACGCCACGGCGGTAGCGGGTAAGTGGCAGTTGCATGCGGAACCGAATGGATCGCTGCCGGAAGACTGCGGATTCGATAGCTACTGTCTCTGGAATTTTCCAGGCACGACGAGAGAGCGCTATTGGAATCCGAGCCTCAATCAGAACGGTAAGATGCTCGAGACAACCGAAGAGGATTACGGGCCTGATATCGTGTCCGATTTCATAGTGGACTTTATTGAAACCAATCAGGATCGACCCTTTTTCGCTTACTATCCCATGATTCTGGTCCACAATCCTTTTCCGGAAACGCCCGATAGCCAACCCGCTACGGCAGAAGAAGCGAAGTTTTCAAAAGGTCTCAAGAACTACCGGGATATGATCGCCTATGCGGACAAAATGGTAGGCAAGCTGGTTGACACGGTTGATCGACTGGGATTGCGTGAGAAAACGGTATTCATCTTCGCTGCCGACAACGGGACGAATCGTACACTGAACTATCCTTTTAGGGGTTCTGAACGGACAGGGGAAAAGGCCTTCGCCACCGAAGGCGGGTATCATGTGCCGCTCGTTGTCAACTGCCCCACCGTTGTTCCGGCGGGAATTGTCTCGAACGACATAGTCGATTTTTCCGATATTCTTCCCACTTTGGCAGAGCTGAGTGGTGCGGAATTACCAGACGTCGCATTGGATGGTCAAAGTTTCTGGCCGCAATCCCTTGGAAAGGCAGGCAATCCGCGGCAGTGGATCACTCAGTACTACTATCCCAAATACAAGCCGGCTGCAGAAAAGCATGGTCAAGGGGTCCGTAATCGCGAAATCATCTGGTCGCAAAACCAGTACTATAAACTCTACCAAGACGGTTCTTTCTACGCGGTTGCGGATCGACACGAGGTAGACTCGATTAAGCCAGGAGATGGGACCGCGTTTGCCGAGAAAACAAGGAAGGTGCTGCAAAGGGCCATAAAATCCTTACCGCAAACGGGGCAAATGCTCAAGGCGGAGGCGGGTCCCTGACATAATGATTCTGACCGATAGATTCTACTTCAACATACCATTCAAGTGATTAGATCCTTAAGTTTTTTAAACCTTCGAACGCGAACAATTACCCCGTTCTTTTTCCTTATCGGTATCATGTATCCATCATTTGGTGAAGAAAAGATCGAGAACGTTGTTTTTATAATATCAGACGACTTGAAAGCTAGCGTTTTGGGTAGCTATGGAGATGAGATTTGCCACACGCCGAATATTGACCGCTTGGCAGAGGAGGGCGTGGTATTTGATCGGGTTTATTGTCAGGGGACATCTTGCGGTCCGTCGCGTCAGTCCTTTATGCACAGTCGCTATCAGGGTGCCGCAAAGGTGAATTTGGGAAAGCACTTTATCGACAATGGGGTTTTCAGTGCCCGCATTGGAAAGATTTACCACATGAAAGTTCCGGGCGACATCATCGCGGGCACCGATGGACTGGATGTCGAAAGCACTTGGAACGAACGATACAATTCCCCCGGTCTGGAAGCGCATACACCGGGAGATTATGCGTGTCTCAATCTTGACATATTCACTACCGATCTTGCCGGTCGCTACTCGACGGCAATGCCGCATCGCTGGTTTGTGACTGTCAGCTATGACGGGGATGGCTCGGACCAACCCGACTACAAGACCGCAAGCAAGACCATTGAGGTAATACGTCAGCACAGGGACGAGCCATTCTTCATCGCCACTGGCTTTGTTCGGCCCCACTATCCCATGGTGGCTCCTAGGCGATACTTCGACATGTACCCAATCGAAGACATTACGTTGCCCTATGTTCCCGATGACGACCACGACGACATCCCGCCGCTCGGTTTTCCTAAAGTCGTTTCCACCAAAGATCCGATCGGCAAATATCCAGACAATCAGAAGCACATGTGGGCGGGTTACTACGCGACGGTCACCTACATGGACGAACAAGTCGGAAGAATTCTAGATGAGCTCGATCGGCAGGGCTTGCGAGACAAGACCGCCGTCGTATTCACCAGCGATCATGGATACCATTTGGGAGAACATCATTTCTGGCAGAAAAGCAACCTTCACGAAGAAGCACTTCGAGTGCCGTTGATCATATCGAGTCCTGGAGTAAAGTCGGGGCGATCGACCGCAATCGCAGAACTGATGGATATCTATCCAACCCTTTCGGAGCTAGCCGGATTTGAGGCTCCCGAAAGCGTACAGGGTAAGAGCCTCGTTCCCGTACTTCAGGATAATTCGGCCCATGTAAGGGAGGCAGCACTTACCATCGATCGATCCGGTTATGCCCTGCGGTCTGATCGCTGGTCCTATATTCGCTATAACGACGATACTGAGGAACTGTATGACATGCAGTCGGACCCGGGCCAACTCACAAATCTCGCGATCAATCCTGAGCGTGAAGACGAATTGAAGACGTGGCGCTCAAAACTGGATTCTAGGTTGAAGGGTGCCGGTATCACACGAAAGTTAAAGAAAGGGTAGCGTTCTCGTTGGTTAAAGCTGCAGGAGCGGTTTCGCACCGCAACAAAAAGGAATAGCGGAATAAACCTGCTCCAAGGAGTCGCGGCGTTATTAGCAGATAACCTTAGGTCTAGTGCTTGTATGCAAGACAATGAGTTTTTCGAATGTAGCGATGCCGTAATGAAAAGTAATAGGGACAAATCGGAAAAAATAATACTGTGAATTTGACGGTTTTATTAATACGCGTCATCAACAAGTCAAATTTTAGGCCACATGAAATTATACATCTTGATCAGTTCCGCACTTCTAGTGTTTCCAAACCTAGCTATCGCAAGCGACTCTCCGCCCAATATTCTTCTGATTATGGCAGACGATGTTGGATACGAGTGTTTCAGTAGCTACGGAAGCAAAGAGTATTCAACTCCCCGGCTGGATGCCTTAGGAGCAGAAGGAATACGGTTTGAGAACTGTCATTCCACGCCCCTGTGCACTCCCAGTCGGGTCAATTTGATGTCTGGCAAATCAAACGTATTCAATTACTTCGATTTTGGGGTCTATCCAAAGGGTGAACCAACCTTTGCTAATCATTTCAAAACTCAGGGATACGCAAACGCCGTGGCCGGCAAGTGGCAGCTCCTCCTTGATGACGAGGGCATTTCTCCCCAGGAAGCGGGTTTCGACTCTTATCTTTTATGGAACACCCCCAACACAGAACGAGCCCGATATTGGAATCCTTCCTTGGAGCAAAATGGAGAGATTCTCGATTTGCCGGAAGGAGCTTACGGTCCTGACATTTGCACGAGCTTCCTCGAGGATTTTATCGAAGAGCAAGCCGGTTCGAACACACCGTTTCTCGCTTATTATCCTATGATCCTGCCGCATAATCCCTTTCCGTCGGCTCCCAATAGTCGCGACCCAAACAGCAAGGACGATAAGGCCAACTTCATCGACATGGTCAACTACCTCGATTCCCTGGTGGGTCGTTTGGTTGATATGCTTGAGGAATCTGGAGTAAGGGAGAATACGCTAGTGATATTTACGAGCGACAATGGAACGAATGCGGATCTAACGTCGATCTTCGAAGGAGCTCCACTCCAAGGCGGTAAAGGGTACACTAAAGATCATGGCACCCACGTTCCGCTCATTGTAAATTGGCCCGGAAGGATTCCTGAAAATCAAGTAAGCGATAACTTGATCGCATTTTCTGATTTTTTCCCTACCATAGTAGATGCGGCTGGGATGCCGCCAAAGAAAATTTCCGATGGAGATGGAATCAGTTTCTGGCCCCATTGTCTTGGCCAAGAGGGGACTGAGAGAGAGTGGGTTTATGGATACTATTTCCCACGACCCTACGCGGAAAGCTTCGACGATAAATACCGTCATTGGGAAGTACGCTACGCACGGGACAAACGATACAAACTGTACGGCAACGGGGACCTTTACGATACGCAGGAAGACGTTCTTGAAAAGAGAGTGCTTGATCCAGAAAGATCCAGTCGTGCCGCCAAACTAGCCCGTAAGTCACTTCAAGCCATCTTGGATTCATATCCGGAGCAGGGGAGGGGAGTTGATTACTCACGAGTAGTCGGTGAACGAGCAAACACGAAGTAGAAGCTAGTCGGGTCTCGTTAGAATTTCGACGGGCCCTAGAATTTTGTCGATACGGTCCATTTTAACTGTTGTGGTAATTCTTGTTGTATTTTCCCGCCATTGTCGTAATTGCACAATGCTTTGAGACTATTCATCCTATCTGACAAAACTGAGGTCGACTATATTGCTCGAAGCGTATGGCGCTCTACCCGTTCCCTTTATGATAACCTCTGCCCCCCCAGCTTCTTTCAAGGATTTCCTTAAGGACATCGATCCCGTGCGGAGCGGGCTGGGGCTGTACGAGCACCTCTCGGACATCTGCTACTTTGTGAAAGACCAGACGGGGCGTTTTGTTCTAGCTAACGAGGCATTGGTACTCCTTCTCGGTCGTACCCGCGAGTCGGAAGTGCTGGGCAAAACCGATTTCGAATTGGTGCCCCGATATCTCGCGGACAACTACTTCAAAGATGATCAACAAGTGCTCTTTTACGGGCAGGAGGTAGTCAACAAGGTCGAGTTGTTGACGCATAACGACTTGTCGGTCTACTGGTACACCACTACCAAGGTACCGATCTACGCGAAGGACGGTTCCATCATCGGCCTGGAAGGAGTTACGCGGGAATTCAAGGCGGCAAGCAGTGCCTTGGGTCCATACCCAGAACTTTTTAAGGTCATAGATTTTGTCGAGAAAAACTACTCCAAGAAAGTCAGTGTTGCCGACTTGGCGAAGCGAGCGAATTTATCGGTGAGAACGTTTGAAAGGCAATTCAAACGTCGTTTTAACCTAAGCCCGATCGCCTACCTGAAAAAAGTCCGAATCAATGCCGCCTGCCTTCAGTTGATCCATAGCAACCACACCATTGCCCAGATAGCCCAGGACTGTGGATTTTGCGACCAGAGCTATCTGACCAAGGAATTCGCCCGCTTAATGCGAATCACTCCGCAAGCTTATCGAGACGCCCATGCCCTCTAGCATATGCCCTCGACCCATTATCATGGCTAAAACCTCTTCACGCTTCAAGTTTGCTACGCACCCTTAAAGAGTCATAAATCATTATCTCCAAAAAGCCGATTCTTTCTCGAACCAATCAAAAAGAAGGAATAATCTTTGCCCGGTTTTCAAAATTTCCATCCAATCAATCATTACTTGAAATCAATACATCCTATGCTGCCGAGAATCATCTTATCAGTTTTTGTTGGCCTTCTAAGTTGGAATGCATCGGCAACCTCATTGCCTCTCAATGTCGAAGAGGGCGAACGCATCGTCATCATTGGAAACGGGCTAGGTGAGCGCATGCTCTACTTTCCTCATTTCGAAACGGACCTGCATCGCCAGTTCCCCAAGAAGGCGCTTGTCGTTCGCAATCTTAGCAAACCGGGAGACACACCTGGATTCAGACCTCATCCGTCGCGTGAAACACAGTGGGCGTTTCCAAGTGCGGAGAAGTTTCATCCAGGACGCCAGACTCACTTGGGAATTGGGCATCATCCCTCTCCAGACGAGTGGCTGATGGAGTTGAAAGCTGATACCATTATCGCTTTTTTCGGCTACAACGAATCCTTCGATGGACTTGACAAGGTTGAGAACTTTCACGACGAGCTAGACGCGTTTGTACTGCACTCCTTGAAGCAGAAATACAATGGGCAGTCCGCACCGCAACTCGTGCTCGTATCTCCCATCGCATTTGAGGATCTCTCAGCCGAACAAGATCTACCAGACGGCAATGAAGAAAATATCCGCCTCGCTGCCTATGCCGATGCTGTTAAGCGCGTGGCTGAAGCTCGAAACGTTGGTTTTATCGATTTGTTCAACCCGACCAAGCAACTCTACGAAAAAGAAAAGACCCCGCAGACGATAAACGGTTTTGCGCTCAACGACGAAGGGTACCGCAATCTTTCCAAGACTCTCATCGGCTCGCTCTACGGGGAATTCAAGCCTCAGGAAATGGTCTCCCGCAACGCGATGTATGCAGCGGTGAAGGACAAGAACTGGTATTGGAATAACGATTACCAAATTCTGAATGGTGTTCACGTCTACGGACGCCGCTACAAGCCTTACGGCAATGTAAACTATCCAGAGGAGATCGAGAAGATTAGACAAATGACTGAATTGCGTGACGGAAAGATTCACGATGTCGCCCTGGGTGCTGCGGCCAGCAAGTCTGTTGACGATAACGCAACCCGTCCGCTTACCGAAGTTAAGACGAACTACAATAGGCCGATCGAGTTTCTCGATGTAGACAAAGCAATCGATCAGTTCACTCTTCCAGAGGGCTACAAAATCGACTTGTTCGCCTCGGAAGCAGAATTTCCGGATCTTCGCAATCCCGTCCAGATGACCTTCGATAATAAAGGTCGCCTCTGGGTCGCAGTCATTCCGTCATACCCTCACTACAGGCCAGGGGGCGCACTGCCTAACGACAAGCTTCTCATCTTTGAGGATACCAACAATGACGGTCGAGCAGACACACAGAAGGTGTTTGCAGACGGACTACATATGCCAATCGGTTTCGAACTCGCTCCTGAAGGGGTTTACGTGGCGACCCAGCCCAACCTTTCGCTTCTAGTTGATGATGATGGGGACGACCGGGCTGATCGTATGGAGATCCTCGTTCACGGATTCGATTCCCACGACACTCACCATTCGATATCCGCCTTTCTTGCTGACGCCTCTGGTGGGATCTATATGAACGAGGGACGATTCCTTCACTCGGCAGTCGAAACACCCTACGGTCCAGAGTACATGACGGACGGTGGGTTGTGGCGCTTCGATCCGAAGAACTGGAAACTCGAGCGTTTCATGCAAGTCGACGTATCCAATCCTTGGGGTGTCGCTATTGACGACTACGGCCAAACCTTCCTTTCTGATGCGTCCGGAGGAGCCAATTGGTGGTCTTTGCCATTATCAGCAAAAATACCACACGGACAGGAAATCGAAAAACTGGCACAGTTTACCACGCACCGCGTACGCCCCACTTCGGGAACCGAATTCGTTTCTTCGCGACACTTTCCGGAAGACACTCAGGGAGACTTTCTTATCAACAACACGATCGGCTTTTTGGGCACGAAGCACCACAGTATCATAGAAGATGGTGCGGGGTTTACGGGTGAGCTGAAGCAGGATTTGATCATGTCGACCGATTCGAATTTCCGACCGGTAGATATGGAGTTCGCCCCTGATGGATCGCTCTATATTGTGGACTGGCATAACCCGCTAATTGGCCATATGCAACATAGTGCTCGTGATCCTAATCGCGACTCCGATCACGGTAGAATCTACAGGGTTACCTATCCATCACGACCCCTTGTCAAACCCGTTAAGGTCGCAGGAGCCTCTATCAACCAGCTATTGGAAAATCTGAAAGAACACGAGTATCGCACTCGGTATCGGACTCGTCGTGAGATTCGAGGACATCCAGCGAACGAGGTGATTCCCGCCGTTAAAAATTGGGTTCGAGGACTGGATAAAGGTGATTCGAACTATGGCCGCAATCTTCTGGAGGCGCTTTGGGCAACCTGGGGTCAAAACCAAGTAGATCAAGGGATTCTTGAGCTCTGTCTCAATCACGAGGATCACAAGGTTAGGTCGGGAGCGGTTCGTGTTTTGCGATACACTTACGATAAGATTCCCAACAGTCATGATCTTTTTATGAAAGCAGCGGTAGATATGCATCCTCGCGTTCGCCTGGAAGCGATTGTTGCGTCCTCTTGGCAGAACAACGAGGAAGGGGCGGAAATCGCTTTGGAAGGTCTCAAGAAACCCGTAACCAAATGGATGGGACGAGCCTACGAAGCCGTTTTTACCACTCTCGAAGATGATGCCAAGGTCCTCAATGAGTCGGGAAAACTAAATCTCGCGGGCAACCATTCTGCCAAGGAATTTTTAGCAGGGAATTTTGAATTCTACGACAGGAAACAAGGCGAAGTTAGGGTTGAGCAAATTAATCTTTCGAAGGATGACCTTGAGCTCTACCGACTGGGCGAAGAGGTCTATCATCGAGATGCTCACTGCAAGACTTGTCATGCTGCGGATGGTAAAGGGACAATTCCAAACATCTACCCGCCGTTGAACGCGAATGAGTGGGTTATGGGCGAGGACGAGCGACTGATCAAGATCGTCCTGAAGGGACTTTGGGGAGCGATCGAAGTGGCCGGAAAGACTTACGACCCTACTACCGGTGTCCCGCCGATGACCGGTTTCGGGGGCATGCTAAATGACAAGGAAATCGCGGGAGTACTCACTTATGTGAGAGCCAAATTTGGTGACAAGAAAGCGCTCGCCAAAGCCATTAATCCCGGAAAAGTAGCTACGGTTCGAGAGGCGACCAAAGATCGTCAAAATTTTTACATGGTTGATGAGATACTAAAGGAGCATCCTTTTCCTAAAGGAGTGGTAACGGGTTCTGCCGCCAAGCAGTGGCAATCCTATCCCGGCAAGTCTGGATCTGGGAAGAGTAAGCGCATTGTCCTCATCTCAGGAGACGAAGAGTACCGTTCCGAAGAGGCGATGTCGCAACTCGGTAAGATCCTTTCCCAGCACCATGGTTTCGACTGCACCGTCCTCTATGCACAGCATCCGGGCGAGCCAGGAGTGATCGATCCCAATTTTGGTAATAACCTTCCTGGTCTGGAAGCGTTGCGCACCGCTGATTTGATGATCATCGCTACTCGTTTCCGAGATTTTCCAAACAACCAGATGAGAGAGATCGACGACTATTTGAAGTTGGGAAAACCCGTGATTGGATTGCGAACGGCAACCCACGCATTTAATATTGAAGACAAGAATGCTAGATACGCTCATTATAGCTTCAACTACAACGGTGAAAAGAAAGCCTGGAAAAACGGGTTTGGTGAATTCGTTCTAGGCTCGACTTGGGTGAGCCATCACGGTTGGCACAAACACGAAAGTACTCGCGGTATTCTGGTAGGTAACCACGAAATCGGCAATGGCATTGGCAAGGGCGACATATGGGGTCCCACCGACGTTTACGGGGTTCCGTTGCCACTTCCTGGTGACAGCAAACCAATCGTATTGGGAGAGGTCGTGGCAGGAATGGGCAAGCTCCATCCAGCGGTTGGTCCAGGACCTTACGACAGAGTTCCAAGGTACGGGAAAGAAGAGGGCTTCCATAAGAACGACCCAATGATGCCGGTCGCATGGACAAAGAGCTACCAAATCCCTGGGGGCGAAAAAGGTAAGGTCTTCACGACGACAATGGGCTCGTCCAACGATCTGGAAGCAGAGGGCACTCGACGCATGATCGTGAATGGAGTCCTTTGGGCCGTGGACATTCCTGTTCCTGCAGATGGAGCGAATGTGGACCTTGTGGGCGACTTCAAGGCCTCAATGTATGGCTTCCAAACCGAGGAGGGTTACTGGCAGAAGAAAGATCTTAGAGTGACCGATTTCGATCTCTAATCACGTATCAATAAGTCAGTTTCCGTCCTCAAGAACCGTCAATCTCGCTTAACAAGATGAAATCTCACCAACTCGCTTTCGCACTCGTCGCCTTAGTTTCTACGCTGTTTAGCTTAAGTGCCAAAGATCGTCCGAACATTCTTTTTATAATGTCCGATGATCACACGGCCCAAGCTATTGGGGCCTATGCGACGTTGCTAAGGGAAATAGATCCCACGCCCACAATAGATAAACTGGCGGAAGAGGGGGTCCTCTTTGAAAACGCGTTCTGCACCAATTCTATCTGCACGCCGTCCCGAGCGAATATCATTACCGGTCTCTACAATCATAACAACGGAGTATTTGACTTGGGTGGAAGCATTAGGCCTGACAAGCAAACACTGCCTATCCTGATGCGCGAAGCTGGCTACCAAACAGCAGTCATCGGAAAATGGCACCTCAAACAGGAGCCGAATTTCGACTACTACAAAGTGCTGCCTGGTCAAGGAAAATATTTTGACACAGAATTTCGGATACAAGGTGATCGGCCATGGCCTCAAAACGTCGTAACCCATATGGGCGAGCATTCATCTGATGCGATAACTGACTCCGCTTTAGACTGGTTTAGAAATCAACGCGACCCCAACAAGCCCTTTTTCGTTTGCCATCAGTACAAAGCCCCGCACGACTATTTTGAAAATGCCCCACGATATCAATCCTACCTAGCCGACGTCACGGTTCCAGAGCCGGAAACGCTATACGACGTACCGAACACTTTTGGCTCGCTGGCCACCCGCGGATGGCAAAACGAGCTTATGCCTCACATTGGCACCTCCATCGGAAAACGGAATCCTCGGCGATCGTATGCCACTCATTTATTCGCCAAATTTCCTGAAGAATTCCCTGCCAACTACGACCCCGCGTTGGCCACCGAAGAAGAGACTACTCGCATTTCGTACCAAGGTTATCTTAAAAAGTACCTTCGTTGCGTCAAGGGAGTCGATGACAACCTGAAGCGACTCTTCGACTACCTGAAGGCGGAAGGCCTCTATGATAACACGGTGATTATTTATACCGGTGACCAGGGTTTCTGGCTGGGAGAAAAAGACTACCAAGACAAGCGGTGGGCCTATGACGAATCGGCTCGTATGCCGTTTATCGTACGCTACCCCAGAGAAATACCAGCTGGAATTCGAAGCGATGCTCTCATCGAAAATGTTGATTATCCCGCTCTCATGCTGGACTACGCAGGCGTGAAGACTCCCAAAGAGTATCAAGGAAAGTCTTTCCGTTCGATCTGTGAAACCGGGAAAGAACCCGCCAACTGGAAGCCGGCGACCTACTACCGCTATTGGATGCATATGGCCCATCACGATAACCCAGGTGAAATGGCAATACGTACCAAGACGCACAAGCTTATCTATTTCTACGGAGCGAACTACAAAGGGGAATATCAAACACCACCCGCATGGGAATTATATGATCTCATTGAAGACCCACAGGAACTTCGAAATGTGTACTACGTTCCCAAGTACAAGAAGATCCGCGACGATCTGAAAGTTCAATTTGCTCAGCTTCGGAAAGATATCGGAGATGATGGCTCTCACTATCCAGAGTGCGAAGCTATTGTGCAGGAGTTTTGGGATTATAGTGAAGCAGACCGACTCAAAGCGATAGAAATTTCAGCAAATTTCAAGAAGATCCGAGAAGCCGAACTGGCGAAGAATTAGGTTCTTCAAAAGTCTCTGTTGCGACGGTACATCAGGGCGAATAGGTACTTCGATGAGTGTACCCGATTTCGGTTAGAGGGTAAGGTCAACGGACCGGCTATCTATATTACCTAATTAAGTCTCCTTTTATGGGGACCGTCAGGCTCGCCGATCAACTATCTTCCAAGAACCGTTTTGAATAGTTCTATTATCCGTTGAATATCCACATGGATTGGCACATGTAGAAACGCGTATTTCGCTTTCATCCTCTCAGCTTCCCGACACATCAAATACATAGAATAGTTGCACAGATAGGCACCTGCATTGTAAGTGACAGTCGTCTCCTCGGTTGTGGGAATCTTGAGGGAAGCATACCGGAATTCAGGACCACAACTTTCAATTGGCTTACCTGTTGAGCAGGCCGACTCATGCCAATTCCGGGCGCGTCGCTCAATTCGGATTTTTCTTGCCCGAGGATGTTGCCCGATTCCGATGATGACTTTGGGTTGATACCGCTCCAACGCCGCTATGAACTGGTTAGAATCGAACCTAACGTCAAAAACGATCCCTCTCGCTAGCTTTAACCGATTGACCTCTCGAACGATATCTGTGGTCACATTATGGTTATACTTCTCGTAGGGACCAAAACCGTAAACGAGGGGAATCACTTGCACGATTGTCATCGTAGGAGTCCGGTTCGTCTGGGCGATAAAAAAACTGAATTAGTATCATCCGGAAGGATAAAGTCTCCTGCCAATTCCATCACACTTTCTGATCGTCGAATAATGAAAACCGATACAGAAACCGAAATAGCTTTTTCATGGTTGGCATAAGTCGCTTTTCTCTCTCGCTTAACATTGCCTTTTGATTAGCTCGCGAAGCATTAGGGCAGTTTTGGACTTGTCGATGAGCACGCCCTGAAACCTGCCTACGCGATAAAGGCAGCAATTCCTATTTCGTCGGAGCCTGTGCCAATAGTGATAAGCTCTTAGCTTCTATTTATGTAAACAATAGAACGAAACAAAGCTGCAGAAGATTGGTGAAAAGTCGTCGGACCATCGACTGAGCAACTCTATTTCCCGCTTATCTGAATGGGCCAATCAGCAAACGCCCGAAGCAGAATCAGGACTAGGTTCATGAAAGGGATGATAATCAAGAGTCCAAGAGCGTCAAAATATCCCGTCTTTTTGAATAATTTCCGGAGGGGGCAAAACGACGAACAATGCGACGGCGAGAATAGGAGAGACATCTTAAACTCTGATATAAGATATGAACGCGATCGATGTATTCATAAATATATTTTTGAAATAGGGACTCGATGACTTCGCCGGAAGCTTTATTTCATCCGTGCTTGGATCATGGCCGCTACTTCCGGGAAACCTCTGGATTGGGCGAACATTGCCGCGGTCTCACCATCGACATCCGCGGCGTTGGGATCGGCGTTGTTGTCCAGCAAATATTGCACGACGTCCTGATGACCTTCAGCAGCGGCAAACATTAAGGGTGTCCAGCTTTCGTGTGAATCGATATCGTTCACGCTGGCACCGCGTCGGTGAAGGATTGTTATCAGTTTTAGATTGGATCCGGTGCAGGCGAACATGAAAGCGGTGCGGTTGGTGCTGTCTCTCAAATCTAAGCGAGCTCCCGCTTCCAACAGTCTTTCAGCGATCTCAGTATGACCATTGAAGGCCGCAAGCATCAGAGGTGTTCGCCCATTTTCGTCGACTATATTGGGTTCGATTCCGGCCTCGAGAGCTAAGCTAATGGCTTCCACGTTTCCATTTAACGCAGAGTCCATGATGAACTCAACAGGGATAGGAGGTAGGGCGTCTTGGGGAGCTAAGGCCTTCTTAGAGGCTTGGGAAGCGGTGCTGCTTACAGAATTGGAGTCAGTTGTGGAATCACTGCAGCCCAAGAGTGCAAGTGCCAATAAGAAAGGGAAAAGCCAATGTGAGATCTTCATCTGTAACAATCACTCCGGAATTTGATTTAAAAGGCAAATGGAATATAAGCTACGCGTCAGCGGGCTGTCGTGTCCTACCTTGAGTCGACGCTTGCATTGGTGTGCCATTATTT
>PBMN01000056.1:0-14900 GCA_002722675.1 Opitutaceae bacterium | reverse complement strand
CGAACGCGCTCGAGGCTGGATGCGGGTGCTCAAGTGGGACGCGTTTGTCTCGATGGTCATCTACACGGGCGCCACGGTCGCCTTCTACCTGCTAGGAGCGGCCGTTCTCAATGGAAAGAACATTGGCGTGACGAATGACAATCTCATGATCAATCTGTCCGAGTTGTACAGTACATCCTTTGGAGTAGTAGGATTATGGATATTTGTTATCGGCGCCTTTACGGTGCTGTACTCCACCATATTCATTTCTACAGCCTCCAACAGCCGTCTCGCTACCGATTTTTTTCATCTCCTTAAACTGGTAAAGATAGACTCGGAAGCAGACCGGATCAGCTGGACCAAGGTCGCTTGTGTTGCCCTTCCCGCCCTCTACTGCATCTTTTATCTTTCTGTCGGGAAACCCGTTACTCTCGTGACAATCGGAGCGGTGGCCCAAGCCCTCATGCTTCCCTTCCTGAGTTTCGCCGCCCTTTATTTCCTCTATTACAAAACCCACGAAGCCTTACGGCCCCCGATTACATGGGTCGTGTTTCTTTGGACCTCAGCGGTTTTGATGACAACGGTGGGCGTCTTCCAGCTGGTAAAAGAAATCGAGAAACTCGGGTAAAGATAGCAAAGGGATAACCAGGCCCATTAGAATACTCGAGGCGAAAGCTTCAGGATTGTAGCGATCAGTCGTTGGTGGAAGGGCGTTCGCAGGATCGGATTTTGCGAATCAACGTAAATCCCAACTCGGAATCAACGTATGCAAGCCCAATCCTTCATCGCTTTTTCGTGGTTCCTTTCTGTGGGTCTCGCCTTCCCTCTTTCCACGCAATGGGAGATCAACCAGTCGCAGGAAGCGAACCGGCGAGGTGCTTCGGTCTAAAGCTCCATTAAACAGGACTCTAAACCTGGTCCTCATTCCTCGGAATTGGTATTCTTCATAGATGGAAACAAAGTTTGGACGGGAGCCCTTATTTCTTCCGAGACGAATCTCCATTCAATCGCCTCCATCAAGACGCAAGCGAACAACCCAATGGGAAGGCCCCGCAGTCAAAAAATGCGTTTCTGGAACATCAGGAAAGGCACTGGAATGAGAAACTCTTTTATACAAATTTCTTTTAGCGGAAGTCACGACGTCGCGTGTTCTTTGGTTGTTAACCCTAACCATCTATTTACGACGTCGCAATTCCGCTCCCCAATATAGTTAGCAGCGCTAATGCTTCAACTCGTCGGAGACAGTCGTGCTCGGTCTCCGCAGATGACATCTCCCAAGAGTTGTTCGAAAATTTCTTGATGGCCTTCTGGCTGAATTTAGCTTTCTTTCGAGGCCATTGAGTCTAGATCGATGAAGACCCAGAACATCGCCATCCCAGTCTTTTCCCTTCTGATCGTGGCATCCGTGCCTGCGAAAGTAGATTTTAATAGGGAAATTCGTCCGATCCTTTCTGAGAATTGCTTTCGTTGCCATGGCCCAGACGAAGATTCTCGCAAAGGAGGTTCGCGAGCTAACGGGCATCTGCGGTTGGACACGGCTGAGGGAGCTCAAATGGATCTTGGAGACTACTCTGCCATTGCCCCGGGCAATCCCGACGGGAGCGAGCTACTATACTTGGTTTCTAGCGACGATCCGGAAGAGAGAATGCCCCCACCGAGAGAGGGCAATCCCTTGAGCGAGGAACAGATTGCCTTGCTGTCGCAATGGATTAAGGAAGGGGGAAATTACGATACGCACTGGGCTTATCAGAAACCTATCCGACCGGAGGTTCCTAAAGTCTCGCATGGGGACTTTCGGCTGGATAACCCTATTGATCATTTTGTTGTAGAAAAACTCATTTCCAATAATGCTTCACAGTCCTCTGAAGCCGACCAACACGCACTAGCTCGCCGTGTATCGCTAGATCTCGTGGGGCTGCCACCCTCAGCGGAAGAGGTTGAGGCATTTCTGCAAGATGCCGATCCCAATGCGTATGCTCGCTATGTGGAACGCTTTTTGGGCAAACCAAGCTACGGAGAGCATTGGGCACGGATGTGGCTGGACTTGGCTCGGTACGCCGACTCCGCAGGCTATGCTGATGATCCCCCTCGCGAGATTTGGGGATTCCGGGACTACGTCATTCGTTCCTTTAACGAGAATAAGCCATTTGATCAATTTACCATTGAGCAAATTGCGGGAGACATGCTCAATCAACCCACCTTGGATCAACGCATTGCGACCGCGTTTCACCGCAATACAAAAACCAACAGCGAAGGAGGTACGATAGATGAGGAGTTTCGCAATGAGGCGGTCGTAGACAGAGTAAATACGACCATGGCCGTCTGGATGGGCACCACGATCGATTGCGCCCAGTGCCACACCCACAAGTACGATCCCATTACCCAAGAGGAGTACTTTAGGATGTTTGCCATATTCAACAATACTGCTGACGAGGACCGGAAAGACGAGGAACCCATATTGGCGCTGTTTTCGGAAGCCCAAAAACAGAAGCGGTCTCAAATCGAATCTACCATTGCCATTGCCCAAAAAGAACTCGAAGAGAAACTCTCCCACCCAGATCACCGTGAACGACGCCAACAATGGGAGGAAGAACTTTATTCAAGATCGAGCTGGCAGACCCTAAGGCCCGAATTTAATGACATAGCTGCAGTTTCCAAAGCCCCCTTCTCAATCAATTCAGAGGGTGTGATCGAAATTGCTGATAACGCGAGGCCCCAGGATACCTATACTATCAAAATCAAGTGTTCTCCGCGTATCCAAGAAATCACTGCGATCCGGCTAGAAGTGCTGCCAGATAAATTAGCGGATTTAGGAACCCCGTCTGAATGGGTGCTCAATGAATTCGAGATCCGACGGATTGGAGTAGCGCAAACCCAAGCAAATGATAGCGAATCAGATTCCGATGAAAAAGAAGCGTCTTCCCCAGCGAAATTTCCAAAACTGAAACTGTACAACGCAACCGCGAGTTTCGAACAAGAATGGTATCCGGTGGAAACTTTGCATGACGGAATTGGAGGGGAGCGATTTTCAGGCTGGGCGGTAAAAGGCAGCTTGAACACACCCCATGAAGCCGTACTGGAATTTGCCTCTGCGGTTGAACTTGGTGAAAGCGATTCGCTGGAAATCAGGTTGATCCAGAATTTTCCCGACAAAAAGATTAAACGGTTTCGTATCTCCGTTGCCGATGAAGCAGATCCCTTCCCTGCAGTCCCGCTTGACCTCGCGACGGTTCTAGCCAAGCAGGCCGAAGTTCGCTCCGCGGCAGAGGAGAAGGATCTATTGGCCCTTTTCGCTCAACACGACCCGGGATCCGCAAAAGAGCTATCCCACATCGCCCAGTTGACAGAAGAGTTGAACCAAATCCGCCCGACGACGACTGTGCCCGTGATGCGCCAGGTAACGGACGACCAAAGACGCAAGACCCACATCCAATTCCGTGGGAGCTATTTCGACAAAGGACCCGAAGTGTCACAAGGAACCCCTGCGGCCTTCCATCCTTTGCCTCAAGGTGAAACGCCGGATCGGCTTGATCTCGCTAAATGGTTGGTTGACACAAACAACCCTCTTACCGCTCGCGTCATTGCCAATCGGTATTGGGAGGCCCTCTTTGGAGTCGGGATTGTGGAAACGAGCGAAGAATTTGGTTCGCAAGGAGAGCTTCCTTCACATCCCGAACTGCTCGATTGGCTAGCGGTAGAACTGATGGAAAGCGGGTGGGACATCAAGCAATTGCTAAAGCTCATGGTGACCTCCGCAACTTATCGCCAGTCATCGAAGGTAACTCCCGCGACGTTCGAAAGAGATCCAGGCAATCGACTGCTGGCCCGCGGTCCACGCTTTCGCGTTTCCGCGGAAACCGTGCGCGACCAGGCGCTGGCGGTTTCTGGTTTACTTAGCGAATCCCTGTTCGGCCCCTCTGTGAATCCGCCTCAACCGGATTTCGGGCTCAAAGCCGCTTTCGGGGGTAAGACGGACTGGACGACTAGTGAAGGGTCGGATCGGTACCGAAGGGGGATCTACACATCGTGGCGACGATCCAACCCCTACCCCTCAATGGCCGCCTTTGACGCGCCTAACAGGGAAGTTTGCATTGTGCGTCGCGACAATACCAATACGCCTTTGCAGGCATTAGTAACTCTCAATGATCCCGTATACATCGAAGCCGCCCAAGGGCTCGCTCGAAAAATGGATTCCTTTACAGGAGACCTTCCCGCCAAGATCCGGTACGGGTTCCAGGAATCCCTGATTCGTCCGCCTACTGAAAAAGAGGTTCAAACACTAATTAGGCTCTTTAGGGATGCCCAAGACCGCTACCAGCAAGATCCAGAGATGGCGAAGGCGATGGCGACTGATCCGATTGGCGATATTCCCGAAGGTTCTAACGTCGCCGATCTGGCTGCGTGGACCGTATTGGGGAACACCTTTCTTAATCTCGATGAAATGTTTTTGAAGCCATGAATCCAAAACTCGAGCAGATACAACAAGCCACCCGGCGACACTTTATCAAACACACCTTTGCAGGTTTAGGCGGAATGGCTCTCGGTTCTCTGATGAACCCCAAGGCAATGGCTAAATCCGCGAGTTCGCTCGCGGCTAAACCGTCTCATTTCCCAGCAAAGGCAAAGCGGGTAATATACCTCCACTTAACGGGTTCTCCTCCCAATCTTGACCTCTATGACTACAAGCCAGAACTGGTAAAACGGGACGGTCAGGACTGTCCGGCCGAGTTTTTGAAGGGGAAGAGGTTCGCTTTCACATCGGGCACCCCAAAACTGCTCGGTACGCGGCGAAACTTCCAGCAATACGGAAAAGGCGGCTTGTGGTTATCCGACGCGATTCCCCATTTGCATGAAGTTGCCGATGAGATTTGCATGATCCATTCCTTGAATACGGACCAGTTCAATCACGCTCCGGCGGAACTCTTCACCTTAACCGGTTCACCGCGTCCTGGTCGCCCTTCTTTCGGGTCGTGGGTAAGCTATGGCCTTGGATCCGAAAACGCAGACTTGCCCGGGTTTATAGTGTTAATATCCAGCGGTGTGCAGCCCAATGGAGGAAAGAACTCATTCGGGAACGGATTTCTCCCGCCAGTTTACCAGGGAGTCCAATGCCGCTCAAGCGGAGATCCGGTTCTGTATGTCTCCGACCCGAAAGGAATTGATCGGGACTTGCGCCGCCGGAGTCTGGATACTATTCAGGAGCTCAATGAACTCCAAGCTAATGAGTATGGCCACCCCGAGACGCGTACTCGAATTTCGCAATACGAGCTGGCCTACCGCATGCAGATGTCCGTTCCGGAGACCATGGACATTTCCAAAGAGTCACCACGAATGCTGGAAGCCTACGGAGCGAAACCGGGTGCGTCCAGTTTCGCCAACAACTGCCTACTAGCCCGTCGATTGGTCGAGAAAGGCGTGCGATTCGTTCAGCTCTTCGACTGGGGCTGGGACTTTCACGGTACAAACGTCGCCAATGGAGTGGGCGAAGGTCTCCTGGCCAAAGCGGCCACAGTTGATAAGCCTATAGCAGCCCTCATAAAGGACCTACGGGATCGAGGTATGCTCGACGACACACTAATCATTTGTGGAGGCGAATTTGGACGGACACCGTTCCGGGAAGGTCGCACCGCAGCGTCAAAGATTTTGGGTCGCGACCACTATCCTGACTGCTTTTCCATGTGGATGGCGGGCGGGGGCGTTAAAGGCGGCTATTCTTACGGCGCTACCGACGAACTGGGATTTGGGGTCACTGAAAACAAAGTTCATATCCACGATTTTCAGGCCACTCTCATGCACTTGCTCGGATTCGATCACGAGCGTCTCACCTACCGTTTCCAGGGCCGGGATTTCAGACTCACCGACGTGCACGGAAAAGTGGTACACGACATTATCGCGTAAGTTTTATCGATTATACAGCAGACAGCCGGAGAAGAATTTCTGTATACGCTTCAAATTAACGCAGAGCCAACCACCAACTGAAGGCTATCAGTCCCCAAGCAGTTAACAGCAGTGCCTTTTGATGGAGTGCGTTAAGTTTAGAGGGGATTGATGTCCCAGCGATTCCGATGGCTACCACAGTGCCGAATACAAAAGAGAGCACGTGTCCGACCACATCGGTGGGAAACTCCCCTCCTCCCATCCAGGCGAACAGGATACAGCCACCGAAAAAGGGTATCAGCCAGTCCCTGTTTTGCATGGGGTCCCTCGTTTTCAAAAACGTGCCCACTGGGAAACCCGCCAAAAGACCTAAAGCGGCGAAAACCGCGGTTGAGGCGCCCAGTGAGAAAAAGGGTTCGCCCAAGCGGATATAGGCGTTTGTCAAATTGGAAAAACTGGCCACCAGCACGATCAGAAACCAGGCGAGCCCGTTTCCCATGTATCGGCAACATAGGTACGTGAAAAACGCGATGCCCAATAGATTCCCTGCGAGGTGGGCAAGATCAGCGTGGAGAGTAATTGCGGTAACGATTCGCAACCACTCGCCGTTCTGGAAAACACCTTCACTGCTATTCATCCCTACATCTTTTAATCCAGGAATCGCGTTTTGGGCGGTAAACATACCCAGTAAGGATATAGCGAAAATGACCGTAGGCGTTTTTCGGGTGGACTGATTGGGAAGATCAATCGAAACGGGTGGCCAAAATCGATTCTTAAACTGAGCAATGTCGACCTCGCGCCGTAATGTATCAGCGTGCTTCGGCAATACCGCTAAGGCGTATAGGTCCTCGACCTGATAGACCCAATAGTGGTGCCCCGCAGCGAGAACCGCCAGGCCCGCTTCATGGGCCAGACGGACGGATTTGTAGGTTCCAATGACAACAAAATCACCCTCCTCTGCTATATCAATCTGCGAATTTGCCGTGCCCACGCTCCGTAGCTTGGAGACCACCCGATGAAAACGTAAAGCAGATTCCGACGAAAGCCTCGGACTAGCTTGCGATCTCTTTGTATCGAAAACAGTTCGTTAAGTGGTCATTTACCGTACCGACCGCCTGCATAAAGGCGCAGACGAGGGTGGGACCGACAAAGTTGAATTCTTCATTCTTCAGCACTTTGCTCATTGCCTGGGCTTCGGTGAAGCCGTCGGCATCTGATCCATTTTATGAAAAGCGTTCTGAATCGGCTTACCTTCTACAAAGCTCCATAAATACTCGGAGAAATCAACCCCTCGATGTTTCATGAGAAGGTAGGCCTATGCATTCTGGCGGGCACTTTTAACCGTAAGTCGATTCCTAACGATGCCGAGTTCCTACAGGCGCTCTTCTAGCTTTTGTCAGAATAGCGGGCATTTTCAACGGATCAAACCCATCAAAAGCCTTAAGCTAATGGTCGCGTTTCCGCAACATAGCTATCCAGGACAGCCCGCCCTGAGCCCCGTCAAGGATCAACTTTCCAAATAAGGCATTGGAGTTGTATTCTAGGATTCCCCCTTCCGTGTCGTGATACTTCACATACAATGGTTTGTCACCGCAACCGGAGCATCGTTTAGTTTTCATTTTGAGCAATCCGTACCACCTTTGCAGCGGCGTAATTGGGAATGAGCCATGAGCAACTTAGATGCCAAGGCCAGCAGATTTTACGTTTCAATGTTGATTACCATCACTTGAGTCACCATCTCTTTAGGGATCGTGTCATCGCCTCGCATTCACAGTCTTAAGCGTCCTGCCATTGAGAGAATGCTGCTCATCCACAAAGCGCTGCAGCGAGGCGGGTTCCCCAATTGCAGCCAGTTGGCAGCCGAACTGGAAGTGAGTACCAAGACGATCAGCCGCGATATCGATTTCATGCGGGACCGGATGGTAATGCCCATCGAGTATGAAGCCTCGGAACACGGGTATTGCTACACGCGCGAAGTTGAAAGCCTCCCGACAATCGATATCTCTGAGGGGGAACTGCTGGCCTTGAGCGTCGCCCAAAAAGCGTTGGACCACTATAAGGGAACTCCCTTTGAGAAGCCGTTGGCCAACGCTTTCAACAAACTCTCCGCCAGCCTGCCCGATACCATAACCGCCAATTTAACCGAACTCAGCGATACGATTTCGTTCAAGCACGGTCAGCTTTCCAAACTGGATGAAGATACGTTGAAAATTGCCATAAAAAGCGCTTTGGAGAAATGTGTATTGAGATTCCATTACAAAAAGCCCGGGGAAGGATCCCTCGAAGAGAGAGTCGTAAACCCCTACCATATTACCAACTACCTAGGGAAATGGTATCTCCTTGCGTGGGACCATGCTCGCAAAGCGATGCGGACCTTCCTGTTGGCCCGGGCCTTCCAATTAGAGCTCGGCAAAGAGACCTTCGAGGTTCCCCTCGAATTCTCCGTCGACGACTATCTCTGGACTAGTTTTGGAATTTGGTCGCCCACCGGAAATCACAAAGTGGCGATCCGTATTCAACCAAGTCTCGCGGAATATGTATCGGAGAACATCTGGCACCCTTCCCAGAAGATTGAATTCAGCGACAACGGTAGCGTAATCGTCCATTTCAAATTAGGCGGCCTTGAGGAAGTCGCTCGATGGATCCTCAGCTGGGGCAATCAAGCCGAAGCACTAGCGCCCAAAACTCTACGCTCCCTACTCAAGCACCAAGCCAAGTCTATTGTCGATCTGTACTCGTAGTTTGCGAACCGATAGCGACGAACTCCGACCGCAGGGAGTCCCACAGCTACTCGCCTGAGAAGGAATAATTGAGTCGTCCCGACCATTCATTTTCCCTTTCTGCTTCAGGTGGGGTTAACGCGTCTCTTCCCCCCCGCGTCAAAGCGACTACTTTAATCATTCTGTTACGCCGGGACTTGCAAGTCCTAAAAGGCAGTACTACTCAGGCTAAAGCACTGAGCTACTTTAGATTCTCTAATCATCAATCGCCTGGAACACCAGTTGACGGAATTTCCAACCTGTCGTATCGGGGTTAATCGTATCTCTCGTCTGTTTGAGAATGATCCCGATTACTTGTTCTTCAGGATCTACAAAGTACTGGGAATTGAAATAGCCTCCCCAATTGAAAGTGCCCTCGCTGCCGAGTCCGCCCTTTGCAACACCACTTTCATCAAGCACACTAAACGCCAGACCATGGTAGCTGGTGTCACTCCCCATGTCGATTTGGTTCGCCATAATCGTATCGATTGTAGTCCGGCTGAGAAAACGGATTCCATCGATTTCCCCGCCATTCAAATACATCTGCAAAAAGGTGGCGTAATCGCGGGCCGTACTAGACAAGCCGGCTCCTCCGCTAAAGTAGGTCTTTGCACCTTTCAATGGGAAGTCGGCATCATAATAGCCTTCTACACCATGGTGCTTACTCCACTTTTCGTTTTTACCCTCGTAGGTCGTCACTAGACGATGAGCCTTGTCATCGGTGAGATAGAAGTAGGTATCGTCCATTCTAAGCGGCTCGAAAAGGCGTTCTTTCAGAAACAGGTCGAAGGGTATTCCAGAAAGCACCTCAATCAAGTAGCCCGCTACATCCAATCCGAGTGAATACCGATACCTTTCACCCGGTTCGAACACCAAAGGTAGTGTCGCCAGCGTTTTGATATTGTGTGCCAAGAGAATCGGATCAGTCGTCCAGGCATCCACGATGCCCGCTTCCCTGTAGATCGCTTTGATCCCCTTGTTGCGGTCGATCAGCCCATACCCCAATCCGGAGCTGTGCGTGAGCAAATGGCGTATCCGAATTTCGTTCTTGGCCGGAATGGTGGTGTAACTTCCATCTGACTCGTTGTAAGTATCTAATATTTTGGGATTGCTAAACTCTGGTATGTACTTCGAAACTGGGTCGTCCAGTTTGAACCTACCCTCTTCCCAAAGCATCATGAGCGCGGTAGAGGTAATCGCTTTGGTTTGGGACGCGATTCGGAAGATGTCGTTTCTTTCCATCTTTCGGTCCGATTCAATATTCGCCGATCCAAATGCTTTATGATATACGACCTTTCCCCTACGCGAGACTAGCGCCACCAGTCCTGGTATCTCCTCGTTAATAATTGCTTCTTCGGCCATCTTGTCAATGAGGGCGAGACGTTCCGAAGAAATCCCAACAGATCGCGAGGAGGCCTTAGCTAGCTGCGGTGATTTTTGAACAGACGGCGTCTGGGCAACCAGGGGCAGTAATAATAGAATCGAAAGGATTAGAAAACGAAGTATCATAAGATACACCCTTGCCGTCTCACAGGATCGAGTCAATGCAACGAAGGCAGCCCATTTCATCGAGTAAGAGCAAACCATTAAAACTAATCGGTCTTTAAAGGACCAGCTACCATGTTCGAGACTTTTTGAAAAAATAATTCGCTTGAATTCAAAACTCATCTTAGACTTTCTTGTTTCTTACCACGTAGGCTTGACCGACCAACCGGTAACAGTAATCGCCCCTTTGAAGGATTTTCAGGATGCTCCTCACCCCACCGATGACACCAAGAGCCCAGCAACGATTCTGGACCTGGGGTGGGCGTCGTATTGGTCGTCAAATCAGTCGACGGATCGTTTGGCGAGGTGCTCCTAGAGGACTACGAGATCGAAGAAGAAAAATAGAGGCAAAAGATACACCGCTTAGGCAGATAAACCAATAATGGGAATAGGCTCAAGTCTCTCTCAAGTCGGAGCCAGAAACTGCAACGGACTGAACGAATCGGAAAGCATCGATCAACAGTCAATTTGGCGAAATTCAGATTTCCGCCGCTTGGATTAAGCGCTCTCTAGCACTTTCAAATTGACGTCCTCAACCATGCCTTTGACGCACTCCCGAAAAGCGAGCATATGCGGTGCCACCAAATGCGCTTTTAGATCCTCTAGCGTGTTCCATTTTTCAATAACGGTTACTACGTTTTCGTCCAGACTCTGCCCCGGAAGATCCGCATCAATATCGACGGCTGGTGCGTATCGGATACAGCCTTCTTCCTCCAGAACGGCTGGAATATTCGATTTGAATATTGTTATGAAATCGGCCCTCTGGTCCTCTTTCACTCGGATCGATGCAATAACATTTACCATCACAAATAGTTTTTTGACCCAGAGAGATCTACGCAACGTTTCTCTGAAGAATAGCGATAATTGACTTAAATTTCGCGAACTTAATTAAGAGCTTTCTAATCTTGGATAAAGGCCCAATCGGCTAATCCAGCAGCATTTGAGCAAAGCCCCATGATAGCAAACCAGGTGGCGTCTTTTTTCACTCCCCCAGTTTTCGATATATTACGTATCCAGACTAGTAGGTTCCGAATACAGAGTTCATTGAGGAACTCCTCGGAATTCGAATCGCTCGTTCCTTTTTAAAATCAGGAACCAACTCGTGCTAATCACTGAATCCATCTCGATGGCTCTTATTCGTTATTTCTTTTCTAGAATACTTAAATTTTTTACCATGCTTGAGAGCTTTTTCATTAACTCTTTTTCTCCATAATTTGAATGAATTAAGCTTAAGAGTTCTTCGCATAATTTTAATAACTTCGGATTCTGTTTTCCCAGTCCTTTTTTCTATTTCCTCAAACGTGATCCGATCGGCCCAAGCTGCCCAAATGATCCAACTTGGATCATTTACATTCGGTTCTGGATTTTTTACCTTCGTCAAAGGTCTGTCGCCCCGTTTTTTCACTAAATAAAGGTTATACTGATAGTAATTTAATTTTCAAGTACGAGCTACATAACATCCCTCGCGTCTTTCGGTAATTCTGATACAAAGCATAAACTGCCCCCCAGAAAATTTTTGCTACCAAAGAACCTGTTTTACTTTTTACCTTCTAAATGCAATCTCTTTGGGCTGTCTCCGACATTCTTTTTCTATTGGTCGGATACTCAAACTCTGAATAATCTGGGCACCGATGAGTAAAATCCGAAGCAAGTTCAATTTCCCAAGTAAGGTTTGTCCCGTTTGCCAAAGGCCTTTCAACTGGCGGAAAAAATGGGAACGATGCTGGGAAGAGGTTGTTTATTGCTCAAAGAGCTGCAGCCGAAATCGGAGGAAAAGATAAAGCCGCCTGTCACGTAAATTAACAATTCGAATTACAACGTTAGTAAATGACGCCCTGACGTACTTGCAGTTTCGAAGGAAAGCCTCCACTCGTTATAGCGGCACTGGACGATTGGCAAATCAGTGCTTTTATATTGAAGCTTTGAATGCAGTGATGGCTTCCGTTGGAACATTCCCTTTGATGTCCATAGCCAAAGTCTATGGTCGCCCCTCGCAAGACTTATTTAATTCCACCGAAGGCCTGGGCGTGGTTGTGTACGAGCATTTCCAAAGAAAATAACCACCTGTAATTTGCTTTAAGTAACAAGTGTCGCGTAGCAGATTAGAAACTCGTGAGCGGTACGGACCTCCTAATTGTTTTGCGGCGAACTCGCTCCGTGTTAGCAAGCCTGAGGTCTGTGGAGCCGCTGCTTGCTGTAATAGTCCCGCCAATCCGAGAAGACGACCCACGATTCGCTTAGCTCGTATATCAGCCTGCGGGTCAGCTCGAACGTCCAGGCTGCCACCACTACCAAAACATAGAAGCCCATAGCGACCATGAGAACCACAAATCGACAGCCCCTCAGCTGCATACCAAACTCCTAGAAAGTCGCGTTGCGACCAGAATGAACAGTCAACCACCAAGTAACCCATCGCAACGCCCACGAAATGCCTGCCCTTCAGATCGGCCCAAAACGCGGAGAATACCACCTACGGTGACGTACTAGAATCCGACGACTCGCATCGAGTTCAGGGGGCTGGGCTAGGCTCTTTATCCACGGGGACTGGTGCTTGGGGACTAAGGCTAAAAAACCCCTAATAACACAGCATCAAAACTTTAGAGGTACAAGCCCCAATAGGGGGCCTGCGGGGTTACACCTCCCTAGCCGTGTTCGATTCCGTTCTAGAGTCGATTTAAAGCTCCGAAATCGTCATTTTAACCAGCAGCGCCTTGTCGTATCTCGAAAAACCTGTCGAAGGGTACCTCTAAGTATTCACTTAACGTCAAGCCATTGAGAGGCTTGTTTCGGCCTATGAACCAGTGGATGGATGAATCGATATCAAAAAACCACTCAGCGTTTATTCGATTAACAGAGATTCTGCTTGAAACTGCATCGCACATCGCGAATCTCTGCCTCCTTCGTTTCCGCGTTGGCGGCAAACGCAAAAGGCGTGGTAGCCAAGTGGTAAGGCCGAGCTCTGCAAAAGCTCTATCGCGGGTTCGATTCCCGCCCACGCCTCCAATTTAAGTAACTGATATTTAATAATTTATAGAATTATATCTGTTGTTATAAATCATTTACTGACCGTTTCCTGCCAAAAATGCTTGAAGCTTAGCAGGTAGTAGCCTTTATTCTGCACATGGCTGCAGCAGGTGACAAAGTACTTTTTAGATGGGAGCACCCCTAGAAATCGGGTATCTGGATACGAGCGTTTTCATACACTCAGAGCTTCAATGGTAAGGAGGGAGAATACACGGCTTATCAAGTTAACTTGCCTGCCAAATTGACTGGAAAGGCCAGGGTAAGAAAGCAGTTCAAAAAGAAGCTAGACGCTGAAAGATGGTCAGCTGATCAATACAGAGGTGCTAAAAGGCAAGGAGAGGACTATTTTAGAGCAACTGAAGCGGAGAGGAGGGAATTCACCCAATGGATGCCAAAACTTCGAGAAAGTGGTATTACAATAGCCGAGGCTGCAAGTTTCGCCATTAAAAGGCTAAGGCCAGAAGGCGGCGAACGGAGCGTTACGCAGGCCGTCGAGGAATTAGTTGATAGTAAGAGGCTGCGGTTTGAGCGAGGAGACTTACGAGAGCGGAGCTACAAGGACTTTACCAATCGGGCGTCTAAGTTTGGCTCGGCCTTCGAAGATCTTCCAATCAAGGAGCTGACTTTGGATTCAATCACTGATTGGCTACTTGGACTGGAGCTAGGGCCTAGGACAATAAAGAACTACTTGTCGATTATCAGTGAAGTCCTGAAATACGCCTATCAGAAGCAGTACATTGCTGAATCCCCTCTTGAACGTCTTACTGATAGCGACCGCAAGGAATTGATTGGCAATAGCAACTCAGAGTCTCAGCCAAGCATTCTAAGCTTGGAAGAATCGAAGAGATTGCTTGATGGTGCCCTAGCCCATTCCGAGCTAGATCTATTGGGGCCAGTGGTTCTCGGTTTGTTCTGCGGAATTCGGATTGAAGAGCTTAAGCGTTTGAATTGGGCCAATGTCCGAGATCAAGAGGACAGACCTTTTGTCACCATTTCGGCAGAGATGGCCAAGAAAAGACGAATCCGCAATATCGACATTCCTAAAGTCGCTCTTAAGTGGCTATCGCTGATTAAAATCCGTGAAGGTGTTGTAGCACGGGGAAAGCATCACGATGACTACCGAAGGCGATTCAACCAACTCCTCCAATCAGGGGGATTCGGCCACACGAATGAAAAGGGCAAATGGGTTTCCGATTGGGAGACCAACGCCATGCGTCACAGCTTCGGAACCTATCACTACGCCTTGCATGGCAATCCTCTTGAGACCTCCAGGCAACTAGGCGACAAATCAAACGATCAGGTTTTGTTCGATCACTACAGAGCCCTAGCCACCAAGGAGCAAGGGGAAGCCTTCTTCTCGATTGTACCGCCTAAGTCGGAATCTAAACTAGTGGAGTTCGCAGGATGAAGGAAAAGAGATGCAAAGAGCTATACGACCTGAGAGCTGAAGCAGATCAGGCTCTTCGTAAGATCTCCAAATTCTTGGAAAAACCCGAATATGCGGACCAAGCGATGGAAAATCTTTTTAACATAGCGATCTGGACATCAAGCACCCTAAATCATTTTCGTTTTAAAGAACCTGATACCCTTAAGCGTTTTGCGAGCAAGCAGTCTCAATGGCCATATTGGCTGGGGCATGACCAGAAAGGTTGGGTTAAGTCTCGAATGCCCAGTTAAATCAGGGAGGTTCTGTACGAGATAGGACTGAATACCGAT
>PBMN01000055.1:0-14059 GCA_002722675.1 Opitutaceae bacterium | reverse complement strand
TGCAGGTAGAACATTGGACGCTACTGAAACGACTCCATCGGCTCCAGATGCTATGAACGAAAGAGTAAGTCCATCATCGCCACTGAGGACTGTGATGTCGTCCCCCAGTGCGGATTTGAGTTCATCGACTCTGCTTACTTCTCCGCCGGACTCCTTAATGTGGCGAATGTTCGGATGCTTCGACAAGAGCCTTTCCACAGTCGCGATTGAAATATCAACGATACAACGACCCGGAATTGAGTAGAGAATAATCGGCTTGTCCGTTTCTTGGGCGATTGCCGAGAAGTGTTGAAAAATTCCTTCCTGGGTGGGCTTATTGTAATAGCCGGTTACGTGCAGCGTGCCGTCAGCACCTGCGGCGTCAGCATGCTTTGTTAAAGAGATCGCTTCCCGAGTAGAGTTGGATCCGGAACCTGCGATAACGGGCAGGCGGCCTTTGGCGGATTCTACTACGATTTCAACCACCTCGCCATGCTCTTCATGATTGAGTGTAGGGGACTCGCCAGTGGTACCCATGGGTAGCAAACCTTGGATACCACCTGAGATTTGTCGTTCGACAAACTTTTGCAGATCACCAACCGCTAGCGTGCCATCGTCATTAAACGGAGTCGCCATCGCAGTGATGGATCCTGTGAATCGTGTATCAGTCATTTTTCATCGCAGTATAGATTGGGGGTCCCGAGTTCCAATACGATTTACATACTCGGTCAACTATTTAGGCCCTCAAAGGTTAGAATTATCAAAACTAAGCAAAAACAAAACGATGTCCTTAGAAATATTCGATGAACTGTTGCTGCCAACCTTGAAAAAGGGAGCAAGTGACATTGTTATAATGTCTGAAAAGCCAATTTTATCGCGAATAAATGGGGGTTAGAGTAGGTTGGCACTCCTCGAATCGATGGGTAAGACGCCCTCGTATTTGTGGAAGAGAGCTTGCCTTGCAACTTTCGCTAGGTTCAGCGGAAGGTCGGTTTTGAGTACTTTCTCGTCCTAGCGAGTCGTTTCCATGTGAACGCCTTTTTGCAGCTTGGGTCCGTTTCCTTGGTATTTAGTCATCTCAAGAGCAAGATCTCTAATTTTGAGGAACTGAATCTAGACCAGAAGGCATTTACCCAATTTATCGAAGAGAAGGATGGAATCGTTCTACTTTTTGGGGCAACGGGTTCGGGAAATAGCACCGCGATGGGTTGTCTCCTTAATCATTTGAACCACACGGAGGAAAAGCATGTGGACACGCTGGAGTACCCAATTGAGTCCGACTTCATCGACCATCAAAGCGTGTTCAATCAAAGAGAGATTGGCATTGATACGCCAAATTCCAAAAAGGCCCTTCGCGCGGTACTGCGTCAGAATCCCGGTATTATTATCATGGGGGAGATGCTAGAAGCGGGCACTTTAGATACGGCTATGTCTATTGCGGAGACGGGTAACCTCGGTTTCACTACGCTTCACGCGGCCAGCTTGTAGCAGGCTATTCTAAGTCTTTTCGAACATTTGCCACCGGAGAAGCACGAACTTGCTCGGGCAAGCTTTCCGAGTCAATCCGGTGTGTAATTATACAAAAAATACTTCCTTCGCTTGAAGAGGATTGCCACGTTCTCGTGCAAGAAATCATTGTGTCGGACTCGGTTGTTCGCAGCACGATCAAGGAGGGCAAATTTGAAAAGATCCAAGCACTCCTCGATGTATCTTCTGAAACGGGATCTCGTTCCTTCAATAAGGAACGGTTCCGACTAGTGAAGTAAGTAAAGATCAGCAAGTGGGACGCACTTAAATTCTCCGAACCGCCAGGCTCTCGAAATGAATATAAAGGGGATCTTCCTTGGCGAAGGAAGCCGCATTATTGGAAATTGACGAGACCTCTGCTTTCAAGCATCTGCCAAATTGATGCCGACTTCTGAGCCGCGATTTTTTCGCTTTGCTTAATGGCGGCCCTTCTTTCGCTTAAATTGTCCTTTGCGATTTTTGCTAGATCGTCTAGATTGTAGAGGTAGACGTTTTCAATCTCTTGGCAGGAGGCGTCCATATTCCTCGGGAGTCCGAGATCTATGAGAAAAAGGGGCCGGTTCTTTCGGGCGTCCATGTGCTTTGCAAGGGATCTTGCGTCTAGCAAAGGGGAGTCCGTTTCGCTGGAAGAAATAATGATATCGTAGTCGTTCAGATAAGTTTCCAGTTCGCCTAATGCATGCGGATTTCCTCCCCATTTGTCCGCGATCTCATTGGCCCGTTCTGAATGGTGACTAGCGACGCCGAAGTTGCTGGCTCCTCGGCTCCTCAATGCTTTAGCAGTCTTTTCCCCGGTTTCGCCGGTTCCGACTACGAGAGCTGAGGTGTTCTTTAGCGATCCGAATATTTTCAGAGAAAGATCCACTGCCACATTGGAAATATTAATTTGACCCTCGCCGATTTGAGTTGAGTGACGAATCAGCTTCGCGGCTTGGAATCCTTTCTGGACCACGCGATTAATCAATCGTCCTGAATACCCAAGACGCTGGCAGGTGGCATAGGCCTTTTTAACTTGTCCGAATATCTCAGCCTCTCCGGTGATTTGCGACCGAAGTCCTGCAGAAACTTCGATTAAATGTTTTATCGCTTCCTGCCCAAATCGAATTCTAGCGTGGGATTCGATTTCTTCGCGTTGAATATTGTAAAACGAGGCCAACGTTTTGAATGCGATGGCACTGCCATTTTTTGGGTCGCTCGTTTTCGAATAAAGCTCGAACCGATTACATGTATTCAGAATCAAAGATTCTTCTAGTATTGGTGAACGGTGCAAAGCGTCGTAAAGCATCTTTATTTGCGCATCACCCAGTGAATACCGCTCCCGTTTCTCCAAGGAAACGGTTTCATGGTTGATGGTTATAAGCAATAATTCACCGTGATGCGTACTCATGGAGATCTAGCAGGTGGCGTGCTTTCTAGAAGGAGCGACTCCTTTGCCTTGGGTTGATCAACTGCCTCAAGCGACAAGAGGGCCGTGGCAAATACGGCAATGCAGGTCCAGGAATATTGCTTGTAGGAGAGTGTCTGGCGGGATCTCAATAGTATTAGGATTCCGTATGCGAACCAGACGACGATGGTAGTGCCTAGCTTGGGTTGATCCACGGATTCGGTTTCGCGAAACCAGTAAACCGCTCCGATTGCAAGTGACGCGGACAGTATGAAAAAACCGATAGCGAGCAGGCGGAAGTTGATCTGGGTTAGCTCGAATATCGAAGGCATGTAGGGGAAAAGACCCCCCATCTTCTTTTGCTTCAAACTCCTGCTTTGCAGGAGATACATGACGGAGGTAAGCGCAAGAATCCCAAATACTCCGTAACTGAAAAGGGCGAGGGCAGCGTGCGTCTCAATCCAGGGGGAATTTCCAAAAATCGGTACACGCGATGGACTGTCCCAAGATCGGACTGTGAGTGAAAGTATAGAGAAAACGCTTGCGAAGGTGGATGTAAACATCCCCAGAAAACTGACGCGGAAAGCGGGTCCGACAAAGATGTACAGAGCGATTGCAGACCATACCATGAACTGGACCAGCTCGAAGCGATTCGAAAGTGGGCAGCCTCCATATTCCAGACCGCGTGCGTAGAGGCCGATCGTCTGAAGGATCCAGCCGAAGCAAACGAGCATGAGGGTGGAGGGTCGCTTCGCTTTTCGATGCAACTTAAGCGCAGTATACGCCCTTAGCGCTGCGGCAACGACAAAAACAACAGTCGCTAGGAAAATCCACTGGCGGTCCTCAATTCCGAAAAGACTCATGGCAAACGTTCAGCGAGATTGGGAGTTTTCTCCTACTTGCTTTTTTTCGCAGATTTTTGCTCCCGCTCACTTTTGCGAGATAGGTAGGCTTTACGCCTCTTTTGCTTCGTTTTTTTTCTGTGTTGTTGTCCCATATGGTGAGTCCTTTTGAAAGGTATCTAGATTATGATTAGAGTTGTTACGATGTGAAAGGCTTGGGTCAAGCTGCTAAGGGACCGGCATTTATCATAGTTACCAAAAAGGACGCTCAAATAGTTCTAGCCCAGATTTCATCCGCACAAGGCAGCCTCCGCTATTTACTCATGTTTTTTCTAGAGGATGTTAGCTCGATTGCTCAGGAATTCGCATGGAAAACCGAGGAATCTGTACATGTACTCGCATCCCATCATCGTCCACCCCGTGGAAACTGCCCATTGCTGAAGCGTCGGTCGCGGACATATGAAAACTGTTGTAGGAGAAACTTTCGCCCGGAACGAGATCTGGTTCTTTGCCTACGATCTTGTCCCCCTCGATGACCATCTTATCCAGGTCGGGTTTGTAAATAATCCACTTTCGGCCGAGCAGCTTCACCCTGCGGTCCGAATGGTTCCAAATGGTTAGATAGTAGACGAAAATATGAGGTGTTTCATCGGGAGTGCCAAAACTGCCATAGTTGTATTCCAGCTTGTCGAGGGTCACCTTGAGTCCGTTCAGGGCTAGCGATTGTTGACTCATGTAGCACTTAGCTGCCGGCGACGATCTTTACGATTTCCAGCGAGTCTCCCTCTTTAAATATGACGGATTTCATCCACTCTTTGTTGCTAATATTGTCGGTGCCAATGAGCAGTCGTGAACTGAATTCGCGGTCCCCAATTGTGAGCGGTTCTGACGGATGAAAGGCCATAGATTGAAACGAGCATCGTATTTTGCTGTGGTCGGGGCAATTCAAATAGAAAAATGAGAAGTATCACGGGCGAGGTAGAACTGCAGTACGATTATGATTGAATGCCGTTCGAACTAGGGCGGTATTTCTGCCATGAGCAAAATTGCGCTTTTGGCGACACGCGACACTTCCGGGCTCGATTCGTTTTCCCGTAAGCTAGGCGACCTGCATGGGTACCAGTTGCTTAAAGTGTCGTCTGTCATGCCGGAAGGTTTGAATCACTGCGAACCAGTCGATTTGAAACAGGCCAGAGAAAAGCTTCAGAATGGCGAAGTTTCGCTGCTGGTCGCCAACTACTTTGATCCTGCAAATGTCGGCAGGGATTTCCTATCTTGGAAGACCGCACTGCAGGCGTTTGATCATGAGATCGCCGACCTCATTCGCTCGGCTGCTCAAACGCCTCATTTGACAACTGTCCTTGGAAATCCGGATCTTTATGTACTAGCGGCAGGGTATTTAGAGAAAGGCGATGGGGGTTTTTCCGCTTCTTTTCGGATGGAGCAAGCTTGCAACGCATTGCACGCGGTATCTCAGTTCGATGCCTCGGTAGCCCAGTATCTCGAAGCCCAGGGGGGCGAGGTACCCGATCTAGACGCGCTTAGCGGCTTGCCAAGGACGGTAACTTTTTCCTGGAAGCGCTCACATCCGCTTCCCGGTGGCGAGACCTCACGCCAGAAAGCGGGCCTCTATGGATCGTATGCAAATCATTTCGAAACGGTTGCGGGGCCGGAAGTTGACTATCGGGCGGTGGTGGACAGTTCGCTGGCGGCCTACGCGATCGGCGAGTTTGAGAAGACGACCGCGCTTATTACGCAAAGGGGAGCACTGATGTCGGTGGCCAGTTCGGATGACTTGGGAACCGCAATTGAACATGCAATCGAGGCGACTGAATCGGATCTAGCCGGTGCAACATTAGCGGTAAACGCATCAATGGAGGGAGCCGATATTGCTAAGATTGACTCCACTCGATTCGCGACTTTCGTTGCGCCGTCTTTTATAAATAAAGAAATGCTGGAGGGAATTAGATTGCTCGAATCTCGCGAAGGCCTAGGGTATGAAGCTCTGCAAGAATTGAGGTCTGTCGTTGGGGGAGTTTTGATCCAAGACCGAAATCGTTCGGCGGTGAATCCGTTTTCCTGGAGAATACCGAGTGCTAACCAGCCTCTCGTAAGCGATTGGCAAACTATGATTTTCGGGGTGAGGATTTCGAGGCACTTAAGATCAACCTCTTGCTTGGCCGTAAGGGGTGAGCGGATCATTGCCCAGGCCTCCGGACTTTCGCATCAGCGGAGATTTAGGCAGCGTTTACGTGAAGACGAAAAATCGCTAGGAGACTCTATCTTGGTGTTTGACGAGGATATAGAAGATCCAGACCTCTTGTCCGAAATCAAAGAGCTTGGTGTCACGGTCGTCGTTCATCCGGGAACTGCCAGCTCGCGAGAGGGAGAATTAGTGGATCGAGCGAATCAACTTGGATTGGTATTGGTAACAACTGGGGTTTCCTTCACTAATTTCTAATCAATGTGGCGGCAGATCTCGGGTTTTGCGTTGCTCTGGTGAGAGTTTCTGCCTTCGTCCTTCGATGAAGTACCTGGGCGTCAATCGGGGGTTGATCGATTCCAATGAATTCTATCTCTCTTCCCATTCCTAAATTGCCAAACGGGATTGGGTAGTTTTGTGTGCTATCATGTTCGACCCTATCAAAAAACTTAAAGAGCATTTGCGATGCGCAAGTGTTTCAACGGATTCGCAATTCAAGGAGGGTATGGCCGCGTCCCAGAAATTTTTGGCCGGTCTATTTTCGGAAATAGGGCTCAGTGTCGAAGTCGTGGATACGGATATGCATCCGATTGTATTGGCCAAGAGGGAGGGAGACCTCAGCTGGCCGCACATCCTAATCTATGGCCACTACGACGTACAACCTGCTGATCCTATCGAGTTGTGGAATTCGGACCCTTTTGAACCTGTGGAGCGTGATGGAAGGATTTACGCTCGTGGAGCGGCTGATAACAAAGGACCGCAAATGGCTCATATCGCAGCGGTTGCCGAGCTGCTGGAGGAAAATCCGGATCTACCGTTGAGAATTTCCTTTCTGTTTGAGGGTGAGGAGGAAATCGGGAGCCCCAGTCTACTGCCGTTTCTCGAATCTCGAAAGGGGGAGCTTTCACAGGGAGACCTTGTTCTTCTGTCAGACACCTTAAGCCCCAGTGCAGACCAGCTCGTGGTTACGGTAGGCCTAAGGGGTATTGTGGTCATGGATGTCGAATTTACGGGGCCGAATAGCGATCTTCATTCGGGATTACATGGAGGAACTGTCTATAATCCGGTACAGGCGCTGTGTGAAGTTTGCGCTTCCTTGCATGACAGTGACAATCGAGTCACGGTACCTGGATTCTATGATGGAGTTACGGAAGTTGAGGAATGGGAACGTGAAGAGCTTGCGCAATTGGGCAGTGATGAAGAGGCTTACAAGCAGTTTGTCGGTGTAAAGGCCTTGCATTCACTGTCTGGTTACACCGCTCAAGAGTCAGTTCGCTATTTACCTACACTCGAGTTTAATGGGATTGGCGGCGGGTACCAAGGAGAGGGTAGCAAGACCATTGTACCTTCCAAGGCCATGACCAAGATTTCTTGCCGTCTCGTTGGAAACCAGGATCCAAAGAAAGTGGGAGATCTGGTTAGGCAGGCGATTTTGGACCGGACTCCTGAGGGGATTATGGCCAAAATCGACATGGGTCATCAAGGGGCCCCGTACTTGGTTGTTCCTCCTGGAAAACCGAATTCGCCAGACAATGCCCCGGTGCTCCTAACGAAAGCATTCGAAGCGGCTAAAGTGGCCATTTCGGAAGAGTTTCCCAATTCCGCGCTGTTCCTCCGAGAAGGGGGAAGCATCCCGATTATCGCAGACATTAAGACAACGCTCGGACTCGATAGTGTAATGATAGGGCTCTTCCTTCCAGAAGACAATTTGCACGCTCCGAACGAGAGTATGAATATCGATGTCCTCAAGAAGGGAATACGCGTTTCGAAATCTATACTAAGATCCTTGGCGGGTTGAGGCTCAATTGATTCTAGCAATTGCCTTAGGTTATTTCGTCACAGCTTGTACGGTGTAAATATTTTATACGAGTATAAGAATCACTTTGGACTTGGATGCTTGGTTATTTTCCATACATCGGGCTTGAGGTGGAGGATTGAGGTAAGGTTACTCACTTCTTGCTCTAAAGCGGACTTGAAGGTGAGTGAGGATTGCGTTGGAAATTTTCTTTTTCTGACAGTTGCGTAGGATAGTGAGTCGCATCAGGTCACCGTTCCTCGATCGGGCCATGAGGGGACTTATCAGACGCGATAGGCACGCCATCCAAAAGGCTTTTCCATTTAAAGAGACGACCGGTCGTCCCGCATACCATAGCCTGCTTTAAAAGAGATAATGAGTTCGTTTCGGTATCGGGCTAGGTCCTCCTTCAAAATTTGACCAAAATTGCGTTCGGCAGAACCGGGGGGCGGACCGTAGTTGTTTGCCAGTTCGAAATGAGTGATGCAGATGTGATGAAAGCTTTGATACATCGTTTGTTGATCATCAGTTGGAGCGTTCCCGCCAAAATTATGCCAAAGCATGAGCGATAGCTCGGGCAGGCGAATCCCGCTTTGGCCACAACGGCGGTAAGTCATGGATTCGTATCGACTGGAAGAAGGAAACTATGTAGACACATAACTGGCGGAATTAGTTGAATACAGATCTTTTTGAATTTAAGGCAAAGTTCTGAGAGATTTACCTCAAAGGCATTCTTCCAATATTTCGCGAAGGTCCGCGCTTTCGAGATCGATAGGATTCCCTTTCATACTGCTGGATTGGGTGGATTTTTTGACTGCCTCTGGGATCATCGCCTCGGTAAAGCCGAGTTCGCTAAGAGGTGCTAGGGGGAGATCTTTCAGGAGTGACTCTATCCAGGCAATTGCGTAGCTTCCTTTTGCGGTCGGGTTTCCGGTTAAAACCTGAGCGACTTGGTCGAATTTTCTAGAAGTCTCTCCGTCAGATTCCCGTCGCATTACGATATCATAATTCATCCTTAAAACGGGAAGTAGCAAACCCGCGCAGAGCGCTCCGTGCGGGGCTTCGATCATTCCTCCAATAGGGCCTGCGAATCCATGGACCGCACCCAGTTTTGCGTTGGCGAGAGCGATGCCGCCACAAAGGCTAGCGACGCAGAGATCTGATTTGGCCGCCTTATCTAATTTTGGTTGGCAAGCAGCTCGAAGGGAAAGGGAAGCCCTTTGCAGCCCTTGGAGAGCAATTCCATCGCTCAATGGATTTGCGTCGCGTGAAAGATAGGCTTCCAAGCATTGAATGAAAGCGTCCATGCCTGTGTAGGCTGATATTTCTGGCGGGAGGTCATAGGTGAGCTCCGGATCAACGACTGCCCATCGTGGAATCATATACGGACTGCGCAGGCTCACCTTAACGGCAGAGTCGGGGACACCGATTACGCTGTTTCGCGTTACTTCAGATCCGGTGCCAGCGGTTGTAGGGATCGCCATGTAGGGGATTGATGGATGCAGAAGCGGTTTTCCTTTCCCCACGATTTCAAGGTAGTCTAGTAGCTCACCATCGTTGTTGAGCAAGGCGGCGAGGGCTTTTCCAGTATCGATGACGCTGCCTCCGCCAAGTCCAATGACCGTATCTGGCTGAAAAGTTCTCGCGTTCTTAAGTGCGTTAGAAATCAGGTAGGTTGTGGGTTCGGATGTAACTGGAAACAAGGCGGTTTCGATATCATTTTCGGCGAGCCTGCCCATTAGAAATTGATGCCTCGCAGGTGTTTTCCCGGTAAGGATAAACGCCCGCTTTGTGCTTTCGGGAAGGAAGTTGCACAGGTTCTTTGCTATTCCATCGCCTAAGTGAATCGAGTTCGCGGTCGAGAATGAAAAGTTCATTGTGAAAATTCAGGGCCTGATTGAGAGGCGGTGCAATCCTTCAATGTAGCGGGACTAGCGAGATTTCTTAATGGGAGGTATTGATTAGCCAAACCACTCTTGAAACTTTTCTGGGCCTCGCTCTAAGGACTCCCAGATCTCGTGAGCAAGGCCTCTGCTCTCGTCGTTGTGGATGGCGAGATCGGGAACGAGTATAACGCGAGCTCCCGAAGCGGCCGCGGCGTTGATACCGTGACGTGAATCCTCAAAGGCAAGGCAGTCTGACGGGTCGACTCCCATCTGTTCTGCGGCAGTAATGAAAATTTCGGGATGAGGTTTTCCGTACGTAACTTGGTCTCCGCTGACGATAGATTGAAAGTGGCAAATCAGATCGTGGTGCCCGAGCTTCTTTTGCGCGAGCGACTGTCTGGACGAAGTGGCGACACTTTGAGGAACTCCCTCGTTGGACAGCCATTCGATGCAAATGCGGGCCCCTTGGTGCATTGGGACGCCGTGCGCGATTTTCTGGTGGTAGATCTTATCAGACTTCGCGACTAGCTCCGGGACATCGACTTGGTCGCCAATTGCTTGGTGGAGAGCTTCGCGGAAGCTGGATTCGTTCATTCCGATGATCCTTCTGAACTCGACTACGTCGATTTCGAGGCCCAATTCCCGAGAGGCTTGGAGCCATGACTCGTGCGAAATTCGCTCGGTATCAAGAAGAAGGCCATCCATATCCCAGATCACTGCTTTGAATCTCACACTTGGAATAGGTCAAAAAAACCGCCGAGGAAGCAACAGTTATCGTGACCTAGTGGAGTAAATCCGATTTCATTGATTCTCATGAAAAGACCATCTCGCAGATTCTGGATTCTCCTTTTGGTGATTGGCGATGCTCGTTTACATGCTCTATCTGCCAGTCGGGGTGTATCTCGTTCGGGAAAATACGAACACGGGCCACCTTTCTAATACACTTGATGGAAAACGAATTTTTCGTATCTTGTTGGGCACATTTATGATAACTCGAATTAAGGACCCCTTCTCAATTGGAAATCGCGTTTGGCGATTAGGCAGCACCGCATGGTGCCTTTTGGCTGGATTGATGCTTCAGTCATTGAACGCCCAGGACTCTCGATCACCCGGGGTGAGCTCGTCGAAACCCAACATCGTCTGGATTATCGTGGACGATATGTCGGCGAACCTTTCCTGCTATGGAGAGACGGTGATCGAGACGCCGCATCTCGATCAGTTAGCGTCGAGCGGGATTAAGTTTACCCAAGCCTTTGTGACCGCCCCGGTATGCTCGACCAATCGCTCGGCATTTATCACCGGAATGTACCAGACCACAATTGGTTCGCATCATCATCGCAGCGGACGTGGAGAAATCAAAATCCGCTTGCCCGAAGGCATTCGTCCCATTCCGGAATACTTTCAAGAGGCGGGCTATTACACAGCGATAACGGGCTGGCCGAACAAAGACCGGTCGAACAACGGTAAAACTGACTACAACTTTGAATGGGATCGTTCCATATATGACGGTCCGGACTGGAGCAAGCGCAAGCCGGGCCAGCCGTTCTTCGCTCAGATCCAGCTCCCAGGTGGGAAACACCGGGGAGGGGACATCGAAGCTTCGAGAAGATTCGTTCAGAGAATGAAAGAAGAGTTTGGGTCGGTGACTGATCCCAAGGATGTAACGTTGCCTCCTTACTATCCCAATGATCAGGTACTTTTAGAAGACTGGGCTGCTTATTTGGATACAGTGAGACTGACCGATAAGTTTGTCGGTGATGTCATTGCTCGGTTGAAGGGAGAAGGCGACTTCGAAAACACGGTTGTGCTTTTTATGACGGACCACGGAATTAGTCACGCTCGTGGTAAACAGTTCCTATACGAGGAGGGGATTCATGTTCCTCTAATTGTTAGCGGACCTGGGCTTGCGGCCGGTGCAGTTCGAACCGATTTGGTCGAGCATATTGATATCGCAGCCTTGTCTTTGGGACTGGCGAATATAGAAATTCCTGGATACATGCAGGCCAAGAATATCCTTAGCGAAGATTACATTGAGAGGACTGCGATTTTCTCCGCCCGCGATCGTTGTGATGAAACGGTGGAGCACATGCGTTGCGTCCGGACGGACCGCTACAAGTATATTCGAAACTTTCTTCCCAACCGTCCTCATATGCAGCCGAACCGTTATAAGGATGGGAAATCGATTATCAAAGTACTGCGTGAGGCTAACGAGGCAGGCAAACTTAACGAAGTTCAGGCACGTATTTTCGAATCAACTCGACCGAAAGAAGAATTGTACGATCTCCAAAATGATCCTTTTGAAATTTATAACCTAGCAGACGATCCGAAGCATCGGAAACGTTTAAAGGACCTGCGAAGTCGGCTGGGTAACTGGATTAGAGCTACAGGCGATCGAGGACCTGAGTCGGAGGAGATGTATGATAGCGATATGGCGGTCTATTTGCAATCGCGAGGAAACGATCCTAAACAGCTGCAGGTGTTGACGGGAAATATCAAGCAGATGAAGGACTGGGCTACTGCAAGGAAGTAGCTTTGGTATTCAATCGCTCCCGCTATCAGCGGACTAGGAGGAAACTCCCATTATGAATGAAATTTTCAGCTTTGTGATCGTACTCGCAACGAGTGCACTTTTCTGCAGTTGCTCTGACTCGGGAAAGGTTGTTTCCCTCTTTGACGGAAAGAGTCTGGCTAATTGGGAGATCCAGAGTGGCGGGAGGTTTTCAGCGGAAAATGGAGTGCTAAAAGTAGACAAAGGGGTGGGATGGCTCCGTTCCGTGGATACGTTCGCCGACTATACTCTGACCATCGAGTTTCGGTTCCTTGAAAAGGGTTCGAACAGTGGCATCTTTGTTCGCACGGGTCCGACTAGCAAAGATGATGAGAGCGGTTGGCCGGACAACGGGTACCAAGTGCAGTGCATGGACACGCTGGATGGAACCTATCCCCTGGCGACGATGATTCCTTACGGTGCGCCGCCCTTCGATCACGAGTCGGATCTCGATGCCTTGCGCAAAGCTTATAAGCCTGTGGGTGAGTGGCATACTTATGAGATAACCTGTAGCGGAGAGAAAATGTCGATTTCGCTTAATGGCTCGCTCATTACAACTTGTACCAGTATCAAGAATCTCTCGGGTCACATTGGAATTCAGTGCGAGCCGGGGTTACTCGAGTTTCGGAAAATCGAAGTGGACGTTTTTTAAAGATTAAGAAGCCTCGCGGTAGATTTTAGGAATTAGTTGAAAAGAATTTGATAGTCCTTGGTCTTTGACTCGCGTCGTAGGGTCGATCGGTTTTCTTCGTCTCCATAGAATCCAGTCTTGATGCTAAAACTATTCGCTCCAAACGTACCATTCCGACCCTCAGGGATACCGTTTCACTACGGGTGGGTAATTGCCTTGGCAGGGGCTACGGGGATGGTAGCGAGTATTCCTGGGCAGACCATCGGAATTAATGTATTTAACGATGAGCTGATAGTGGCCTTGGGCTTGACCCGATCACAGGTGGCTTTGGCATACTTTATCGGTACGGCATTGAGCGGCACATTAATCTTCTGGGCGGGCAAGGTCTACGATATATTGGGATCGCGGCAATTGATTGTTGGGGCGAGTTTCAGTCTCGGAGTTTCGCTACTGTATCTGAGCGTAGTGGATTGGATCCCAGTTCAGCTTTCCGCAGTGGTAGGCTTGGAAACAGTTCCTAAGTGGATGCTGGTCACTAGCCTAACCGTGGGTTTCTTTATGATTCGATTTACTGGCCAAGGCTTCGTTGCGATGGCGGGGCGAAACATGGTGGCCAAGTGGTGGAAGTACCACCGGGGTAAGGTACTACCATTTAGCGGAATTGGAGTGAGCGTTTGCTTTTCGCTGTCTCCCATAGTATTCTATGACTTGATACAATCGACGGACTGGCGGACCGCCTGGCAAATTTTAGGATTGGCGACTGGAGTCGGGTTTGCTCTTTATGGTTGGCTCGTCTTCCGGGACAACCCACAGGAATGTGGTTTGAGTGTAGATGTGGGTATCCGGCCGGGAGAATCGCAGAAAGACGATCCAGAGTTTTCTGTCGTCAAAGACCTAACCCGAGGAGAAGCGGTTCGAACGTTTTCGTTTTGGGTTTTCACTGGAATCTTTGCCCTCCAAGCATTGCAAATTACCGCTTACGTTTTCCACGTATTGGATCTGGGCAAGCAACTCGGCCTGACTTCCGATATCATTTTGGGACTTTTCTTTCCGAGCGCGCTGATTGGAGGAGGCATCAGTGTCTTTGTGGGCTGGTTTAGTGATCGCTTTCGCCTGAAGTATTTCGCTGCTCTAATGGCTTCCGGGATCGGACTGTCTTCATTGGCGCTTCTTACTCGAATCGACGGTCTGTTAATACCAATGCTCGTGGCAGGTCTTAGTATCACAAGTGGCTGCTTTGGACCCATATCAGGAGCGTTTGCGG
>PBMN01000054.1:0-25716 GCA_002722675.1 Opitutaceae bacterium | reverse complement strand
TAAGGTTCTTGTCTTACTACTTTGAGGGGGACAGCAAACTCACTGAAGATTTTGGCGATGTTGCTTCCGTTATCGAGAATCTCGAACCGAATATAAACGACTTCTAGTAAAAGATAACAAATATTCTGCCCTTTCTTTGCTCATCCGCACCGTAAAAGGGAAACTATTTTTAGAAAAGGGAAGAGAACCCTTGAAGGATTTAGAATGGGGGATAACTTAAAGAGGTGCTGCGTTTCCTATTCCTTACTCTCCTCCTTTGTATTCAATTTTCAGTATTTGGAAGAAGTCCAGAGCAGGTTGCCGAGTGGCTTGAAGAAAGTTCTTGGTCAACGGAGGCACAGTACAACCTCGGCGTTGCTTACATGGGAGGTGATGGCGTCCCTACAAATAAGCCTGAAGCCTTTAAATGGTTTAAAAAAGCAGTTGAGGAAGGAAGTGCCGAAAATTATTGGAGACTTGGTATCTGCTATGATGGAGGTCAAGGCGTAGCTAAAAATCCTGAGGAAGCTTTTAAGTGCTTTGAGAAAGCCGCAAACAAAGGCCACCTAGCAAGCCAAGTGCGGATAGGCTTGAGTTACATTGAGGGCAAGGGCGTGGAGGAAGATGAGCCGGAGGGGTATACTTGGCTTTTTATTGCGGCTTTCAATGGATGGGAAGGTGGTGAGAACTTTGAAAAATCTATGGGGGAGTTTTTGGAGGCTGAGGTAATTAAGTGGGCGCAGCAACTAGCCCACCAGAAAATCAAGGCAAATGGAGACTTGGTAGGAGATAATTACATTCCCCCAACAGAATATTCGCCGCCATCAGAAGAGAGAATAGCCTTAACTAGAGAGGGTGCTGAAAGGGGCCACGTTGATTCAATGTTTTTGATGGGGGCTTTATACCGAGATGGCTGGGGAGTTAAGAAGGACGGTGAGCAAGCTGCTCTTTGGTTCAACCTAGCCGCAAGGCAAGGAGATGGCAGCTCTGCTTTTTACCTATCGCAGATGTACTTGAACGGCGAGGGGATAGAACAGGATAGAGTCGTTGCCAACGTCTGGGCCACCGTGGCCTTTGCTAAACGCATTGAAGGCGCGGGGGAGATTTTAACTATGCTCAACGAGGAACTGACCGAGGAAGAGATCGATCGGTCGATACAGATACTCACTGAGATTAATAAGAAGCACCCAGAGATGCTTGGAGGATAGATCTATTATCGAGGCCTTTTCTTAACCTCGCTGATAAGTTTCAGTATGGGTCCGGAATAAGACTGGAGAACGTCATTCGCTCTTACAATCTCTTGTTGTTCGTGTCTTACGTTTGATAGATAGCTTAGGAGTCGATCGTTTTCGCTTAGTCTTTCAGCGGCAGAAAGCAGGTCTTGTGCATCGAACGGATGGCTCAAAAGCTCAAGGTCGGTAACGTCAGATGTGCTTGGATTGGTTAGGGTAAGGTTAGCGGGCTTCACTCTTCCGGCTGCTTTGTGAACCCAAGCATCTTGATCGTACGATAACACGCCACTTGCTGCATCGAAGAAGCTAGTAGCGACTGCTTTGGAGACGTCTTTTTTTTGGCCTAACCGGTCGCTACTCGTGTAGTAGCCAAAAATAAGTTCCTTGAGATCGTTGTCGACAAGTCTGAGGTGGCCAGTGGATTTCAGTTCTTCGAAAGTATCTTTGCTGACTGTTGGATGTACGAAGTAACCAGATTGGCGGACGGCGACCATAAACTCGACCGGCTTCGCCAAAGCTTGCTGGGGGTTCTTCGCTATTTCGATTAAAAGTGATAAGAAGCCTATCCTCATTTCAGCGTGAGCTTTGCTTGCCTCGTACGCCTTGGAATCGGCTTCAATATTCTCGGTGAGCCGTTCTAAGTATTCCATCCTAAGATTTTTCTCAATCCGATTTGAATTCCAGTTTCCAATCGAGACTGCGATGAGAATGCCTACGACGATCAGAAAGATCTCGCCAATCGCATAAAGGATGTAGCTCAGGGTTTTTCCCTGTAGCCATTGCTTCTGTCTCACTGCACGCATGAACCTTATCATAACCAAACCTTTTGCTGTATCCCGTGAACAAAAGAGAATAATTATTGAAAAAGATCAATCAGTCTGTTCGCGTTTAAACAATGTTTTCGAGACGTAGTTTTCTTTGTTTAGCTGCAACCACAGCAGCAGGGTATTCGGTGACTAAAAGAGATTGGACTGGAGCCGAGCCAACGCGATACCCTGATCCCGCAATTGTTTCACTAGATCCTCGCTTTGATAAGTATAAAATAGGCAATACTACCGTGAGGCGGTTATACACAAATCCTAATCGATTGTGGAATGAGGGCTGTGCTTGGAATGCAGTAGGTCGGTATCTGGTTTTCAGTGACGTTCCGGGAGACATGCAGTTAAGATGGCTTGAAGACTCCAACGAGGTCACTGTTTTCAGAAAGCCCAGTGGCAATAGCAACGGCAACACCTTCGATTATCAGGGAAGGCAGATATCATGTCAGCACGGACATAGGCGAGTTGTAAGATATGAGCATGACGGTTCTGAGGTGGTTTTAGCAGACCATTTCGAGGGTAAAAGGCTTAATTCTCCAAACGATGTAGTTGTCAATCGCTCGGATAACTCAATCTGGTTCACGGACCCCACCTACGGAATAACGAGGAGCTACACAGGAACAAAAGCTTCTCCAGAGTTAAGCGAGTCCGTGTATAGGATAGATGCGAAATCGGGTCAAATTAAGCGTGTAACGGATGAGATCAAAAAGCCCAATGGCTTGTGTTTCTCTCCTGACCTGAAAAAGCTTTATATAGCCGATACGGGAGATGGGGAGCACGACATCAAGGTATGGGACGTGGACAACGCCAGTTTGAAAAATGGCAGGCGTTTTGTTTCCATGCATATGGATGGGTTTGATCTCATTGGCCATTCAGATGGAATCAAAGCAGACACAGACGGCAATATTTGGTCAAGTGCAGGGTGGGTTGGAGATGGCTACGATGGGGTGCACGTGTTTGCCCCTGATGGCGACCGCATAGGGCAGATACTGTTGCCGGAGAATTGCGCCAACCTATGTTTCGGCGGAAAAAAGCGTAACAGGTTGTTCATGACAGCAAGCCAAAGCCTTTACGCCGTATACACGGATGCGGTAGGTGCGTATTGATCGCTTTTAATATATCTTACCCGGGGGGCTCAATAGTTTATTCGGTGTGAGCATTTTTGCTCAAATCTCACCCAAATATTTCAGAACAACCCGTTTAAATTAATAGCCAATCCTTTTCAGGAAGGCAAATGCATCCGCCAAGCGAGCGTTGAGAGTGCCGTCGCTGTGGCCAGCCGCCAAAACACGACGGTACTCATGGCTCACCTCGTTTTTGAGTAATGTGCGGTGTAGAAAATACGCACCCCGATCGAGGCCGAACTCGTCATCTCCTCCTACCTCAAAATATATTCTTAGCCCGGAACTTTTTATAAAGTCGGCATTTTTTCTAGCGATCGATGGTGGGTGGTTATTCCGCCAGTATTTGTGATCAATTGGCTTTCCGAATTTCTCCTCGTAGATCTCGTCAGATCGATATTCTCTGTCCATCGATTTTACCTTCACAAACTGGTAAGCTGGTTCAATGGCTGGAGCGATCGCCGCGATGGCCCCAAACTTCTCGGGATATTTAAATGCCATTCTGAGACTTCCCATGCCTCCCATCGAATAGCCTCCGATAAGTGTCTTCGCTTCGGTTTTTAATCGATATTTTTCTCTTAGGTGAGGAATAAGCTCCTCCATAATGAAAGTCTCCCATTTTTCTGAGCCGTCTTTGTAGTCCATGTAGAAAGACCTTCGAGCAGATGGTACGGCAACGATCAAAGAGCTGAGATCGTTTTTCGCCCAAAACTTTTCTAGCACTGGCTTGAGTTCCCGATTCAAATAAGAATTATCCTGACCTCCGCCGTGCAACCAAACGATCAAATGATTTTGATCTTTCTCAAGTTCGAAAACAGGTGGCGTTACAACAGAAATCATCACCGAGTTCGGTACTAATTTCGTATTGATTTCAAAAGTTTCCTCGGAACCGTAAGTGAGAGACGCGAACAAAGAAAACGACAACAGGTTAAACTTTGCGTAATTCATAAAGTCTATGGATTTATGGAGGCAGCACCTAAGCACAATTTTTTTCGGAAGAAGCTGAGGCTTTATTCGAAAACAAATGGGGAGTCTAGGCCTTTAGAGTGGCGTGAGCATTGGCTCGTCCACCTTCGGCTCCGTTAAGGGTTTTGAGCAGCCGACTAACAGAAAGGAAATAAGCAGGGCGGCGTACAATCTCATGTGGTTAAAGCAGGTTAAACAGTGAGCTTAGCAGAACAAACTCTAAAACTGAGAATACCGAAAATTAGCCAAAAATGGCATAAAATCGGCCAAAATTGACGTTTTTTGGCTGTTTTTGGGCTAAAATAGCCTGTTTTTGGCAAAATTGAGAATGGCCCATAGACATGCTAATAGGGTAAAACCGAGCACCTATTATTTGCTCTAAGTCTTATTAATGGGGGCTTCTCAGAGTCGTATACTCCGAAGGGTTGTTACCTTCCGATTTGTTTACCACAAGGCAACCCGCCATTTTGTCATGTAACCCCTGTTTTTTTTCGGTGAAGGCTACCATTATGTACCCAATGAACAGTGTTAAGAACGAAACGATCTTCCCAAAGTGCCGCAATGTTGCTGTCCCAAAACCAATGCGGTTCCCATCAATGTTTGTGACCTTTATACCGAGGGCCATCTTCCCTAAGGTTGCTTGTTTGGCAGAGGATTCAAATGATGAGAAGTAGATCCACCCAACCAAAGTCCCAGCAATTTGCCCAACGAACGCTACTCCTACAACCGTTCCTGTAGATGCTGCATAAAGGAGTCCAACAATTGGGACTGCAAAGCCTCCTATCACAGCGGTGATGAGCAGATCGATGAAAGCTGCTGCAAACCTTTTCCAAAATCCCGCATAGCTCATGATGGTTCTCCTTTTACTGAATCTCCAAAAAACCTCATAAAAGATTTGAACCAGAGTTCAGTCGTTAGGACGACAATTTTTTCTGGGGCTGTTGATGCTCTCACCCGTCTTGTGAGGGGGAAACAGCACTTTTATGGGTTATAGCCTAAGATAGAAGAATACCTAAAATGGCCTGTTTTTGGTCAAAAATGAAAATGGCCCATAGAGACGCGAATAGGGTAAATCAGATTTCAATCTTTAGCTAATCGATCGGCCAATCGGCCCAACTCCGCCCGATCGATAAAGCCATCTCCGTTATGATCGTTTCTGCTAAAATTGGCTTTTATCTTGAGGATCACCCCGTCCGAGGAAATTTTGCCATCCTGATTCACGTCCTGCTCGCTGAGCCACAACTGGATACGCTGCTCCCTCTCTTCATCCGCTTCGGGGATTTGGGCTTATTGAGTCTCAGCTACTTTCTGTATAGTCTGACAGCTAGTAAATATAAGGCAACCGAGGGCGAGTAGGATGGGTAGCGATTTCATAACTGAACCAAATCAGAGGTTGGTCCATAGAAAGACAATTTTTTCTGGGGGCAGTTGATGAATACTAACATAGAGGCGGCCTCTTGAGTAACCCCCACCCCCCAGTCTAATTTCCTGCCAATTTCCTGCCATAATTGGTGCAGAACAGTGCATTCAAATGCTGCCTAATACCCCTAAATAGGTTTGTAAGTCTTTGTTGCCTAGTCAATTACCGATTTCTATTCCCGCCCACGCCTCCAATTTAAGTAACTTTTCATCATTCATTTGCGTATTTTTTAAAGGGATTTTTTTAGTTGTTCCGTACAAATCCTGTCACATTTGAATGCAGCATAGTGCAGATTAATTATTTTTGTTGCCATTCAAGTCAAGGTACCCGTCGCCGCGAAAAGGTGGGAATATCCCAGAAAGTCCGGAATTTTGATACGCCCGAGCAGCACAAGTGGCTCCACCAAGGCCTGCAGGATTTTAGAAAGACCTCTGGCGAACGCGTCCGAACTATCGACACCGGAGATTCGGAACCAGAATTATCAGAAGTCGAATACGAATAGAACTGCTTCCAAATGCTGGTAAAGTGACCACCCGTTCCCCGGTCCGATTTGGCCCGTCATAATAAGAGCAGACTAATGCAACCAAAAGGCAATAAATGCATCTTATTAACTAGGTAAATTTTTGTAGCCTAAGCAGTAACCGATTACAGAGAAATCTGAATACACGCTCGGTTGCGGTAGAGACGATGCTAGGTCGCTGATTACACACTGCTTTCAAGCGGGTGAGTTGAATACTATCAAAACCCATCCCCTAAGCAGGAAATCTGTTACGCTCCATTAGGCCCGTTCCTCAGCGTAATAAAAAACAGGAATTAAGATTTCTTAAATAACTTTAAGAGTTCATCTATTTTCACTTCCCGGTCAGATGCATTATTGGCGACAAAGGCATCTTTAACACATGACTCAATGTGCCTCTTGAGTATGTTACCTTCTACGGCTTTGGCCGCGGATTGAACTGCTTTAAGCTGAGTTAAGATCTCAACGCAGTATCTTTTGTCCTCTATCATTTTTTTAATGCCATCTATCTGTCCAGACATACGATTGAGGCGACTGAACTCTGATGAATGATCTGGATGTGTAGAATTACAGCAGGTTTTTGACTTACTCATATTAATATTGGTGCTATGAAGGCAAAAAAGCCTCCGATTGAATAGATTATCAATGATATAAAATAGATATTCTTACTCCAAGACCTTGATGCTTGGCAGGATACCACTTGGCTGCCATCGAGGGGGCACTCACGTTTCCGATTTTTAACCTGTAGTACGCCACCAAAAGCCAACATGATACCTGCAAAAATAAAGAGGTAGAATTTATTTTGTGAAAGCCAAATAAAACCTGGTATGTTTCCTGATAAAAAAGCCATGGTACTTCCCGCACCAACGCTTATCAGTAACGCCGGCAACGCACAGCATATCAATGTACTTGTCGAGCTAAAGAGCAGAAAAAAATCAATGATTTTTTTCATCAAGTTTTGGTTTCAGACTTTGCCTCACTACGTGTCAACTTTTCTACGCTATAACCATTTTTCATAATTAGTTCTTTGATTCTTTTATCAGGCAAATTTTTGTCAGGCTTCATTCTAATACTAACTATGCTGTCATCTAGGTTAACGAATATTTTGGATACTGCTTTCTCACTCTTGAAGACCTTCTCTAAGCCGCGTGCACAGAAATCACAAACCATTCCTTTTACATGAGCGGTAATGGTCTCTCCGTATTTAGATGCTTCTACAGTGTTAGACCAGACATTCGGCAATGATACCAAGACGATAATTAATATAAGATTTAAGTATTTCATAATATATTTTCTCAAAACCTTGCGATCCAATTAAAAAGTGGACCACCGTTATTATTTATTCCCAATTCTACTAGGTAATCTCCTTTGAATAATCTGACGAGTGGCGTCAAAATAACTTTTTCATCGTCATTGGAAGATTCAGGATGGTGTTCTAATTGGAGCATAAGCCATGTGTGGGACTCCCCGTAGCCAGCAATGTAAGGTGCAATTCCTACTCTTGCTTTTTGGTGAAATGACCCGTTATCGATGCCATTTGCGTATCTCCCAGTCGCGGCATAACTGGTGAAAAACCTCCTAGTTTCCCAGTCACCAGCTAAAGCAAATTCGGCGTTTGATGCATATCGTTCTCCTTTTATTGCTATCCCTAGTTGCGATTTAAGATACAGGTTGGTTTGTGAGGTTACAGTATTTGAACGTGCTAATAGATGATTCCATTGACCGTTCAAATTTTGCCTGTTGGTATCATCCTCGTGCTCTAAAACAATTCCAAAAGAGTTTTTTGCATCGTGAGTGTAGTGATAGTGTAAACGGTTCTTTTCCCAATTATTAGTCTGCATCAAGGTTGTCCCGCCACTATATGAAATAGGTCGAGCATCGGACGATGACGTAGCCAGAGAGAGGCTGATAAGGGCAACGCTTAGAATAATCCTTAAATGCACACTTTAAATTTATACCCCATAGGGGTACCCAGTCAAGCACAAATAATCAATTAGTCTAAAAAACCATCGCTTTTCCGGTTCACATGCTCTAGGTCACCTTCTTCTTTCTTACCTCTCTGCTGGAAATCCAGCAAAACAAAAACCCCGCACGCAAAATAAATACATGCAAATAATAGATAACATTATTGGTGTGCTTAAGAAAATAACTGAACTTTGAGTTGCTTTGTTGGCTCTAGCAGTAGTTTTACAGGTCATTTTTGGCTCTGACGTCGCATTTCTGAAAGTCGACGTAGTCAGTAACCTGACTTCCATAATCCAAGGTCTCGGCGATGGAGGGCTAGTTGGCCTAATTGCCGCTGCTATTCTTTATAGTATTCTGAAAAGATAGCTGCAAATATACGAGAATTGTTAGCCACGGCACCTGTGTGCCGTGGCTTTTTATTTTTAAGAAGCCCCCAAAGACGTCTTGGTTTAAGCAAGGGACATACTTCTCGCGAGCTTGAGCAAAATTCAGAGCATGAACGGGCCGCTCGTGTGGGCAGTAAGGAGCCGGAGCTCATCAGTTTCGCGGAAATACCCTGTTTTGCCTGCCTGTTTGTTCAAGAATGTCTAGGAACGCTCGCTACAAAACTGTCTCGCTAGGATCTTGAATCCGACGAACTAGTCTTAATAGAGTATATCCTCGTCGCCTAACGGGATGAGAACTAAGCCATCCATTTAATTCGATCACCTCTTGTGATATCTATTTCTCTACGTCGAAAACAATTCTCCCGCCAAGGATAGTCTGAACCGGTGTAATTTCGCGGATTTCATCAACGGGCACTGCGAGATAGTCGCGATCAAGCACGATCATATCCGCCCACTTACCAATCTCTAGGCTGCCCAAGTCCTTCTCCTTGAAGATGAGGTAGGCGTTGCTTCGCGTGTGCGCAATGAGGGCGTCCTCGCGAGACACCGGCGTCCGGATAGAAACTTCGTCGGGAAAAACTTTTCCGCTAGTCACCCACCAGAGGGTGTGAAATGGATTCACCGTGGAGACGACCGTTCCATCCGATCCAAGCCCCCACACAATTCCGCTCTCCTGCATCCAACTGATAGGCGGTGAGTCGCGCCCCTCAACAACGGGCTTCGCCGTCTTATTATGAACAGCTAAGGTAAGTCCCAATTTCTTTGCACGTTCGATGTTTTCCCGCGATATAAGATCACAATGTGCAATCGTCCAGCGCAGCTCGTGCATCGAATGCTCTTTGTTGAGGCCCTCGGCGATATCGAGAATCTTGCTTGCGGTCGAGTCCTGCATCGCATGCTCGTGGATGTGCCAGCCCCCCTCGGCCGCGACCCGAGCAAGTTTTTCAAACTCATTCCAGATCTCATCGCCAAAGGTACTAGAGCGCATACTGCTGTCGTGCGCAGGATTATAAATGTGTTCGCCCATTCCAATAAGGCCGAACCAATCGTTGTTATTGTGAGGTTTGGACGCATTAATCAGGAAGACTGCTTCATCGGCTTCCCGGGAATTATTGGCTCGATAGCGAAGCGAGTGAAATACGCGCACTGTGAGGTCGTTCCGCTTGGCTAATTCTTCGACCGGTGTGAAGTCGCCGTCGGAAGCTCGGCCCACGTCGTAAACGGCGGTCAATCCATAACGATTCAATACAGAGTTGAAGAAAGCGACATCTTTAGCACGCTCTGAACTCGAACGCTGAGGAAGAAACTGCGTCGCCAGACTAATAATCTCCCGAGTACTGAAAGAACGTCCCCCGCTCGAGCCACGCGTTCGTCCCTGCGACCGACCTGATGAGCTACTCCTACTGGATGTCGAAAGTCTCTCAGCCGCCAGTCCGTTCATATAGGCACGGCTATACGATTTTTGAATGAACACCGGATTATCGGGAGCCGCCGCGTCGAGTTCCTTCTCCGTGAATCCGCCCGGACGGTCGGCGAACTGTTGCTCGCTCCATCCTCCCAGCACAAACACCCAGTTCCCCGGTCCCGCCGCTTTAGCCTTCGAGGCGATCAGCTTCAACGCTTCTGCTCGCGAAGTGACACCATCGATTCGAGCTTCAAATCGCCACCGCGAGGCGCCACGCATGTAATGCATGTGGTTGTCGATCAACCCAGGAATGACGGTACGGCCTTTCAGGTCGAAGCACTCGGTACTCGGCCCTACCCTCGAGCTAAGTTCAGCTACCGATCCCACAGCACTAATCCGGCCACTTTTTACCGCTATGGCCTCTGCTACCGAGAAGTTCGAGTCAACGATAAGAATCTTCCCATTATAGAAAATCTGGTCGGCTTGCTGTGCTTGCAAGGTTGGTTCGAAAGCACATGCGATGAGAACGGCAATGGATGACCGGAGGTTAATCTTGGATGTTGCTGACATGTGAATTTTTTAGGTCTTTAACTTCGGTCGCCTTAATATCGACGGCGTTTTAGTAAATCTTTCCTTTTTGCATATTGGAAGCTTGATCGAAAGTTAAAATTTATTGGCTTGAAAAAGGGGCTAAGTGCTGGATTAGGCAACTTTCTAGGCGTTAAATCAGTCAATACTTTGGACCAAAAGCACTTGGCGGTTAGCCCAATCCAGACGTGCCGCTGTCGCCTGTTGAGAGGGGACATCAGGAAACCAAGTGCCCTCTCGCAAAGAGCGGGTAGCATCGGCGAGAAAAGAAATATGTTCCTTCGATCTACTCGCATCGGTTACGACCGAACCTTCGACGGCTAATCCCTTTCTTCTCCTCATCCTCATCCCCTCCGTCTAGCCCTTCAACGACTCTTCCGAAGAGAGGTAGTTCATCCACTTTAGAGAGATGTGCTTCGATCCTTGGCCAATTCAGGCTCTGGTTTATCTGTGGCTTGGCGACGATCTAAGGTAATAGATGATCTTCGAGGACCGATTTTCGCATCTATCTAGTGGGCACTTGGAGATCGCCCGCTATCCTGATACACATTGGGATTCGGCGATTGAAGCCCGGAGCCAGGTCAGTGACCTTTAACAGCATGTTTCAATTCCATTCCCCGCTCTGCTAGAACCCAGATCCTCGTAACGTCTGGAAAGAGCGAACAACACGAGCGATGTTAAAAACATCTGCAATTGTAGCTATTAAACGCTTGGCTGCAGATCACTCTTTTTAACCATTGCCTTGCGAAGGTTTTGATCCATTTTCGCCCCCCAAGATGGCGTGCAAAGTATTTACGATTGCGAATCAAAAAGGGGGTGTCGGCAAGACCACTACGGCCGTTAATTTGTCCGCTGCCCTAGGGGATCGAGGTGTTGAGACGCTACTAATTGACCTGGATCCGCAAGCAAACGCCACCAGCGGTCTGGGCTTCGAGAAGGAGGAAGGTCGCAGTGTTTATTCCGCTATCATGGAGGACGGTGACGCATCGGAAATGATCATTAAGACGGGCCGCAAGCGGCTGAGCTTGTTGCCCTCTGAAGTCGATCTAGCGGCGGCGGAAATCGAGCTTTCCCAGAAAGAGAACTACCTCGGCCAGCTAACGCTCGCTATCCAGCCGATCATCGATTCCGGAAAATACCAAGCGATCATCATCGACTGCCCCCCCGCCCTCGGGATGCTCTCGATGAACAGTCTCGCTTCCGCGGACTACCTGCTGGTGGCCTTGCAGTGCGAGTACCTCGCTCTCGAGGGCTTGGGCCAGATTTTGAGCGTGGTCGACCGGCTACATGAAGCGGGGGTCAATGATCGCCTTCAAATTGGCGGAATCATCATGACCATGTTCGACATTCGAACCAAACTTTCGCGCGAGGTCGTAGAGGAGGTTCGCTCGAACTTGCCTGAACAGGTTTTTGATACAGTAATTCCTCGCACCGTCCGCATCAGTGAAGCCCCTTCCTTTGGGCAAACCATCTTTGAATACGACAAGCTGAATCCGGGCTCGATGGCATACCGGAATCTGGCCAAAGAACTAATCAAACGGTTCGATTTGAAATAGGAATAATTTTAGATTATCTGACCCTTTCCCAGGTTCACCTGTAGGCAAATCAAATGGTAGGCTCCAAATTGAAAGGCATTTTCAAGACTCGTTCTAAGCCGCCTCGCCTCGAAACCGACGATGGCGATCTCGCGGCGGAAATGCCAAAAGCGTCGATTAAGAAAATCGAAAAAGTCCTCGGCTACACCTTCAAGAACAAGAACTTGCTGGTCAAGAGCCTCACCCATCCATCGTTTCTCCTTCGCTCAATTGACCAGATTAACAACAACCAGCGGCTCGAGTTTCTCGGCGACGCGGTGATTCAGCTCGCCTTGACGGAAGCCCTGTACGGGAAGTATCCCAACGCCCGCGAAGGTGAGTTGACCAAGGCCAGATCGGGCTATGCCCGTGGAGACTACATGGCCCAAATCGCCCGTCGACTGGAACTGGACAAATACTTGCTTCTCAAGGAACGGGATCGCAATGCGGGTATCGGAAAGAAGGATTCAGCTTTGGGCGATGCCTTCGAATCGGTAATCGGAGCTGTCTACCTAGATAGCGACTGGGAAACCGCTCGCACTTTGATTCTCAAACTCTATGAAAACTTGTCAGAAAGCCCCGTCGAGAAAGGCGTAATTTCGAACCCTAAAGGCGTGTTACAAGAAATGATACAGCCCAAATTGGGGAATAATGCCCTTCGCTACGAGACCACTGCTCAAGAGGGCGATCCGCACGAGCGGGTTTTTGAGGTCACCGTTTTTTGCAATGACGAGAAATTGGGGATAGGGAAAGGCCGCAACAAAAAGGAAGCGGCGGAAGCGGCGGCGACCAAGGCCATCGCGAAATACAAGAAAGAGAAATGAGGGGTCCTGAAATGGCCTTGCTTCCCTCCTCTGCTCAGAGCTTCGAGCGTTGCATCGGCGTTAGTTCGGAGGCACTCTGCCCCATTCTGGAGGACTGGGCACATCGGCAGGCAGCGCCACTGTGTTTGATCATCGCCAAAACTGAGAGAATGGCTGAACAATGGGCGTCGGACTTAGCACTGTTTCATCTCCAAGCACGGGGTTCCTCCGAAACCAAAAAAATCCATCATTTCCCCGAATTTAATGTATCTTCTGACGAGGGATCCGCGCTATTCGAATCGGGCAGCGATCGCATAGCCGTGCTAAATTCGATCCGCAAAGAGGCTGGGGAAAAGAAACGTATCGTTGTATCCACGTTGACCGCCCTCTCTCAACCCGTCCCGGATCCGGTGGCAATGGCTGCCCGACAAATAGAGCTATCTGAAGGGATTGAGTATGAATTCGCGAAACTGGTCGCAAATCTGGAAAAGCTCGACTATGATCACGAAGGGCTATGCGAAGCCCCAGGGCAATTCGCGCGTCGCGGCGGGCTCATTGATGTGTATCCAATTACTGAGTGCAATCCCTTTCGCATCGATTTTTTCGGGGACGAGATAGAGTCGATCAAAACCCTCGATCCCATAACCCAACGATCTGGGGAATCGGTCAGCTCCATTTCTATCGCCGCCTCCCCTCGACTGGAGCTAGAAGAGTCTAAAGCGGGAATTCTCGAATACTTGCCAAAGGCGGTTAGCTGGGTGTTGGTGGAACCAGAGGAACTCCTCGAATATCTCGATTCGGACCTTGAATCTGACGGATCGAGAAGCGAGGGACTATTTTGGAGGAATCTCCAGATTGCCCGTTCATCCAGCCAGGACCACTGGACGACCTTCTCAGACTTGGACTTAAGCACAGACGAAGGGACTGGAACCACAAGAGTCTATGAGGCAGAGTCACTCGAATTCTATCGATCCTACCCAGATGAGTCTTTACTTGCCGACGAGCGTCTTGCCGACGAGCAATCCGCGCGTCTTCGCTTTCTCAAGCAAATCCGGGATTGGGAAAAGAAAGGCGAACGGATCATCTTCATCCTTCCCAATGCGAGCGACGAGAGGCGGATCAAAGAGATATCAGCCGGATCGGAGTTGCTCAAGGGACTGAATCCCCTGTTTTGGAAGGGGGACGTCAATGAGGGCTTTCGTATCCACTTCCGTGAGAATCTCGATGTTTTAAGCTGGCCGATATTGAAAGGAAGCAAAGGAGCCGTATTTGTAACGGAGACAGAGTTGTTCGGAAGACGTCGGAACCGAAAGGTAATGGGGCGAAAGAAAGCCCTAGTCGCTCAGTCTCAAGTTGATCAGCTTCTAGACTTCGCTGAGCTGGTAGATGGGGAGTTCGTCGTCCACCTGCAGCACGGGATCGCCGTCTATCGCGGTATTTCGAAGGTGGATATTGGAGGACAGCTCCGGGAAGTACTGACGCTTGAATTCGAGAACGAGATTCTTCTCCACGTTCCACTGCAGGAATCACACCTGGTCAGTCGCTACGTTGGGATTACTAAAACAAGTCCAAGATTAGGCAAACTGGGATCCAATCGCTGGTCGAAAGCGCGTGAAGCTGCGGAACGAGCGACCTTGGACTTGGCGGCTCAACTACTGCAAATTCAAGCCAAGCGTGACTTAAGTGAAGGAATGGCATTCTCACCAGATAATGAGTGGCAACGCGAATTTGAGAGCGCTTTCCCTTTCAATGAAACTCCAGATCAGATGAAGGCGATTCTTGCTTCGAAAGAAGATATGGAGAAATCCAAGCCAATGGATCGTCTGGTGTGTGGAGATGTCGGATACGGCAAAACAGAAGTAGCCATAAGAGCCGCTTTCAAGGCGGTCATGGATGGAAAACAGGTGGCGATCCTTGTCCCAACCACGATCCTCGCCCAGCAGCACTTCCTGAATTTTAGAGATCGCATGGCAGGCTACCCGATTGTGGTAGAGCTTGTGAGCCGGTTTCGCCGACCAAAGGAAATCAAGCAAATCCTGCAGGCGACGAAACAAGGCAGCGTAGACATTCTAATCGGTACCCACCGACTAATTCAGAAAGACGTTTTCTTTAAAAATCTCGGACTGGTGGTGGTAGACGAGGAGCAGCGATTTGGGGTGAAGCACAAGGAGCGCTTCAAGCAATGGAGGGAAACGATCGACATTCTGACCTTGTCCGCTACCCCAATTCCGAGGACATTGTACATGGCCCTTACGGGTGCCAGGGAATTGAGCGTCATTGAGACGCCCCCTCTGGAGAGAAAGCCCATCCAGACGATCGTCAAGAGCTATGACGAAAAGCTGGTGGTAGACGTCATCCGCAAGGAAATAGCCCGTGGAGGACAGGTGTTCTATCTACACAATCGGGTCCAAACTATAGATTCAGTAACACTCCGGTTGCAGCAAATAATGCCAGAAATTTCGTTTGGCATCGGGCATGGGCAAATGGATGAAAAGGCTTTGGAGAAAGTGATGATCGATTTTATTGACCAGCGCTATCAAGTCCTAGTCTGCACTACCATCATCGAGTCCGGTCTCGATATTCCCAATTGCAACACCATCATCATCGAGGGAGCGGATCGATTTGGTCTCGGCCAGCTCTATCAAATCCGAGGCCGAGTTGGGCGTTTCAAGCGCCAGGCTTACGCCTACCTCCTCCTCCACAAGCATTCACGCATCATGGATATCGCCCGAAAACGATTGAAGGCCATTAGCCAGCACAATCAGCTGGGATCGGGCTTTAGGATTGCGATGCGGGATCTCGAGCTCCGGGGGGCAGGAAACTTGCTCGGTTCCGAACAAAGCGGACACATCGTAGGGATCGGGTTTGAACTCTACTGCCAGCTCCTAAAACAAAGCATCTCGAGACTAAAGGGCGAGGAGACCGCCCACACGATTCGTGCGAACGTGAAGCTAGACTTCATCTATCAAGGTGAGGGAAAAGCCGATTCCACTAACCGTTACGAGGACGGCTACACGGTCCTAAAGCGACTCGACCTAGAGGAGGGCGAATGCGAGCCCATGCAAGCACGCCTACCATCCAGTTATCTTGAAGAAACCAGACTACGAATCGACCAGTACCGGAGGCTTGCGATGGCGGAAACCCCCGATCGGATTCGCGAACTGACGGAAGATATGCTGGATCGGTTCGGCCCTCACCCTCCTGAAGTTGAGGCCTTGCTTCGCCTGGCGGAGATCCGCGTTCTAGCGGAACAAAAAGGCATTCTTTCAGTCGTAGCCCAAGGCAACCGGCTAAAATGCCGCTTGAACCGACCCGGTTCCGACGTATTTATCAAACTGGGAAGTCGATTTCCTCGCCTAAATTCTAAAAACGCACTGAAACGCTTGCATGAGATTATTGTGTTCTTGAGAAATTATCGAAGCAGTGCATAGATTACTATTTATTACCTTTTTCCTACTATGATTCGCCACGTATTGATCGCCTTATTTTGCTTTTCGCCCACCCCAGGCTTCTCTCAAATCAGCGAGGAAGACGCGGCTAACATGGTCAATGCCCGCTATGCTAATGGAATAGCAGCCATCGTTGAAGAGGAGATTATAACTGCGGATGACGTGCGGCGGCAGATCATGCCTTACATTCCGCAAATCCAAGCGGATTCAAAGGGCGACCCAGTTCAATTCAACCAGCTTCTTGACGAAGCGGAAGACCAAGTCATCCAAACGCTCACCGATAACGTGTTGATTGTGAAGCAGTTTTACGAGGACAAAGGACAGATACCCGGCAGTTACGTTCGGAATGAGGTCGACGAGCGTATTATCGAGCAATTCGATGGGGATCGATCCAATTTTTTAGCTTACCTCCAATCGATAGGCAAGACCCCTGACGAATATGATATAGAGATTCGTGACGAAATGATCGTCGGATTTATGCGTCAGAAGATGACCAAGTCTGAGAGTTTCGTTAGTCCCGTGAGAGTCGAGGAATTCTACAATGAGAACAAGGAAGCCTTCTTCGAGCCGGAGTCCGTGCATTTGCGGCTGATCATCCTAGCAACCCTCGCTGACGAGGATCCCGGGCTTTTGGAACAAACTGGCGACGAAATCATAAAGCAGCTCGATGACGGGGTTGATTTTGCCGAACTCGCAAAAAAATACAGTCAAGACTCCAAAAAAGACAAAGGTGGCGACTGGGGATGGGTTGAACGCAAAGCACTGATTCCCGAACTCGCGGATGTCGCTTTCAGCCTGAAGCCCAGTGAATACTCCCAGCCAATCAAGCTAAAAAACAAGATTTTCCTCCTTTACGCCCAAGACAGCAGAGAAAATGGATACACACCTTTGACAGAGGTTCGCGACAACATTGCGAGTATGCTCGTTTCTCAGATGGCACAAGAAGAGCAGGATCGTCAGCTGGCACGGTTGCGACGCGACGGATACGTGCGCCGATTCAACTAAGGTTCTATAGGGAGGCTCCAATGGAAAGTAGCCTAGTGCTTCGGCCTGAGTGCTAAGTTTCCGCTATTTGCTCAGGCCGAGGCACTGCCTTACTCTTAGCTCCCCAGGAACCAGTGTTCACGGGTCCAATTGCCTTGCCGTGATGCGAATGTATTCTCACGTTAATATACAGTCGTTTTTCAACATAATACTAACTCACAGAGCCGCTCCGTCGCTCTTGCGACAGTGACCAGGGCGTTTTGCGAATACCCCATTCCCCTCGTCTATGCCTACGCACTCTAAACTGATGGAAATCGCCGAAGCCGAGCGACCTCAAGAGCGTCTCGAACGGCTGGGAGCATCCGCCCTGAGCGACGTAGAACTGATTGCCATGATCCTGCGTAGTGGAAGCAAAGGGCACAACGTGCTCAACGTGGCAGCATCTTTGTTGAATGACGCGGGATCGCTATCCCAATTGATCCACTGGAGCGATGGCGAGTTCGTGAAATTCAAAGGTATCGGAAAAGTTAAAGCTCTTCAACTCGTAGTTGTCATTGAAATCTGTCGACGCATTCTTGCCAGCGAGGAAGAGGATCTTCCTATTCTCGATGATCCGAAACGAGTATTCAAATACATGAGATCGCGAACGATTGGACTCGGAGTTGAAAAGTTTTGGACGCTTTGCCTCAATCGGAAGAACCGTTTGCTGCGCGTTTGCGAAGCGACTTCTGGAACGGCTAGCAATAGCCTCGTTCACCCACGAGAAGTTTTCCGGGAAGCGATTCGGTTTGGCGCCAGTGCGGTCATCTGCGTCCATAACCACCCCAGCGGGGACCCCTCTCCCAGCGCAGCAGATATCAAAGTAACACGCCAATTGAGAGACGCCTCTAACGTTTTAGGAATTCCCATATTGGATCACGTTATTGCCGGAAGCCCCAAAACCGATCCATCTGGATTAGGTTGGTACAGCTTTCAAGACAGCGGGATGTTGTAGATAGAAAATCGGTAGAGATTACTTTTTCTCGTCGGCTGCATTATACCAGAACGGCGGGCCCGGCTGGATACAGATAGTCAGCCCTACCCGCGATTACAATGATTGACTGTGCTCAATCGAAACAGGATTATTTTAATGTGCTAATTTGATTTGCACAAAGAAACGACCCCACCGCCCAGCAAAATTAGAACGTTTTAGAAATCAACTAGTTAAACCAGCAGGTTTTCTTTCTGCATCAAGAACTCCCTCATCCCATCCCCTTCACGCACGTACCTTAAAAATTGCCAATTCCCCTTCCTTCTATTTCCTAAAAGCGAATGGTCGATGGATGAACCTTCACCAAAATCCTCCCATTTACACGGCTCGCCTAGCATCGGCTTCTAGCGGATATACGAGTTTGTGCCCAGTGGTAAAACCTGAAAAAACTTCGACCTCCACTCCGAATCAAATCAGAACAATTAAAATTCCTATCAACAAAATCTGGACGCTTAGTCTGGTCGCAGACTGTCAGATTCATTATCGCTCCGCGGCCTAAAACCGGATGGAGCATACACCTAGCGGGATTATTTTCTTCGAAAAGGATTCCACGTAACCCAAATATCTGAGCCTTCTTCGACTGGGTGGGTCGATTCCAGATATAATAGCCATACTTTCTGATCACCCATCAGCGCCATATTCGTTGGTCGCACCGCCACCTCTGTATGACGTCCAGTTTGGTGGAAGCTTACAACGCGGGTTTCAATTGCATCCGTTTGGTTTTTATTTACTACAACCAACTGCTCAGGCCGAACCCACTGTTGCCTTCCTGAGTCATCGACTAGGCAATTGGCCGGGCCAAACAAGCCAGCACAATATTCGCTTTTCGGATTCCTGTAAATCTCTTCAGGCGTTCCAGTTTGATCAATTCGACCATCGCACAACACTGCGGTGCGGTGAGCGATTGCCAAGGAATCACCCGGGTCGTGCGTCACTAAAATAACCGTAGTTTTGAGTTCGACCAAGAGAGAGCGAACCTCCTCCCGCATGGTGCAACGCAAAGCTGGATCCAAATTCCCGAAGGGTTCATCTAATAGTATTACCCGAGGCTGTGGAGCCAGTGCCCGTACGATGCCCAAGCGCTGGCGTTCTCCTCCAGATAACTCATGTGGATAGCGCTTTTCTTTACCGCTGAGGCCGACCATTTCCAAGAGCCGCTCGGCGATCGCCTTGCCCTCGTCTCTCGACAACTTGTGTATCCCGTAGGTGATATTTGCCTCAACAGTGAGATGAGGGAAAAGTGCCCCATCCTGAAATACTAGTCCGATACCTCGTCGTTCAGGCGGCACCCAATGCGCCGGTCCAGCAACAATTCGTTCTCCTAATATAATTTGCCCAGTATCTGGGGTTTCCAAACCGACAGCCAAACGAAGCAACGTCGTCTTTCCGCTACCACTCGCTCCGACTAGGGCAAGGATTTCTCCTTCATTTAAGCACAGGTTGATATCCTGAACTGCAGGCTGGTCCGAAGCCGAATAACATTTGGCGACCTCTCGAAACTCCAGCGAAACACTCATCGCTGGGGCGTCAGAATTAACCGATGGATGGCCACCAGTCCAAGTCCACCAGCGGCCAACAAAATCAAAGACGGCACAGCACACTCATGAATTCTGCCCTCCTTAGCCAAACTAAATGCGGTGGTAGCCATAGTCTCGAAATTTGCCGGGCGCAGAATCATGGTCAACGGCAATTCTTTGAGGATGTCTACAAACACAAGGGTGAAGGCAGCCACCAGCGTTCCTCGCAGGAGAGGAAGATTGATGTACCAAAGAGTTGCTAGCTTTCCACGACCCAGGGACCGGGATGCTTCATCGAGTGAACCACAAATTCTGCTCATTCCTCCGTTAACCGGCTGTAAGGACACAGCTAGGAAGCGAACGCAGTACGCAAACCCAATCACCAACAAACTACCGCTGAGCAGAAAAGCTCCGCCTCCTACGGAAGCGGTCATTCGATCCAAACTTCCGATAACGACCATCACTCCAACCGCCACCACAGCCCCAGGTGCTGAATAACCAAGAGCCGAGATAGCAGTAACAGATTTCAACCAACGAACAGGATGTAATTTTACAGAATAGGAGAAGAGGAGTGCTATAAAAGTCAGGACGAGTGCTGCCACAATTGCCAACATAAAGCTGTTCGCAAGATGCATGGCGAATTCCGTTCGAAAGACTTTACCCCAACTTCGATAAGCCCAGATGACCAATTGCCCAGTTGGAAAAAGAAACCCTAGCGTTAATGGAATCAGGCAGAGACCCGCCGCTAATGCTCCTTGAAGTCCACTTAGTTTCCTTAATGTCCTCGTCTTTGAGCGATGCCCAGGATCCGCATAGCGTGCCCGCCCACGCTCAGCTCGTTCAAAGAAAAGTATCATAAATACCACCAACATTATTAATCCAGCCAAACGCAGGGCAGACGACAGATCTCCCAGACCGAACCAGGTTCGGAAAATGCCCTCCGTTAATGTAGGCACTCCAAAGAAGTGAACCGCACCGTAGTCATTGATCACCTCCATAACCACCAAGCTACCTCCACCCACCAAAGCCGGCCGAGCCAATGGCAATGCAACCGAAAAGAAAACGGACCATAGACCATGTCCGAGCGTATGTGCGGCTTCAATGAGCCGTTGTCTTTGCTGAGAAAACGAAGCCCGCGCACTGATATATATGTAAGGATAAAGCACCGAAGCCATTAGGATCGTCAGCAATCCGTAGCGCAGAGCAATCTCTGCACCTTGGAAGACTTCAATTCCCCATACATTGCGGATCTTCACGAGCAACGGAATCGCTGCTTCCGTAAATTGAAAATAGACGAAAGCGGATACATAGGTGGGGATGGCCAGCGGCAGGATCAAAACCCATGCGAATACTCTGTGACCTGGAAATTCAAATACACTGATCACCCAGGCAGCAGGAACGGCGAACAGCGTTGCCAGAGTAGTCACTAAAATAACAAGTAACAGTGTATTGAATACATAACCACTTAAAACCGTAGACTTCAAGTGATCCCACTTGGGCCCGGTATCACCGAGGCCTATAGCTACAGTAAAAAGCGGAACCAATAAAATCAATCCAAGCAGGACCGTTGTTAATGACCAAGCGTCAAGCTCGCGACGTAGATATTTGTTTAGTGCCGCAACCAAAACAGTCGACTATTCCCAACCTGCTTCGTTGAAGACCGTCACGGCCGCTGCGTTCAACTCACCCAGGCGTCCCAATTCAAGGGAATCAGTCTTAAATTCGCCCCAGGAATCAAGCAGGCCGGACCAGGGAGCTCCTTCCACAATTGGATATTCATGGGTAACTTGGGGAAAACCGGCTTGAGCCTCATCGGAAACCAGGAATTCGATGAAACGAATCGCCGCCTCGGAGTTCTTGGAGGCCTTGGTCACACCCACACCACTCACATTGACGTGAGTTCCACGATCCGATTGGTTAGGGAAAAAGATACCCGTGCCCTTCCCTACAGTTTGATCCTTAGGTTCGCTAGAATTGATGAGTAACCCAACGTAATAGGTGTTTACTATCGCTACGTCGGCCAAGCCGGCTGCTACCGCACGGATTTGATCACGATCACTGCCCTGCGGGGGACGAGCCATATTTTTGCGCACTGCCTGAGCCCAAACCCGCGCATCGTGCACGCCGTGTTCAGCGATGATGGAAGCCATGAGAGACTGATTGTAAATATTGGAGGAAGAGCGAACGATAATGCGCCCGCGCCATTTCGGATCCGCTAGGTCTTCGTAAGACTTCAATTCACCCGGTTCCACTCGGTCTTTCGCATATGCCAAAATACGAGCCCGCATGGACACACCGAACCAACTCCCTTCCGAATCGCGGTAGGCCGCTGGAATGCGCTCTGAAAGCAATTTCGATTCAACAGGCCGCAAAAGACCGGCAGCTTTGGCACGCTGTAGTCGGCCCGCATCTACGGTCATAAGGAGATCTGCTTCTGAATTGTCACCCTCCGCTTTAAGGCGCTCGATCAATTCATCTGCTCCAGCCTTAACTACATTCACCTTGATACCGGTCTCTTCAGAAAACTTGTCAAACAAGACCTTGTCATATTCATAATGGCGATGGCTGTAGAGCGTGATTTCATCAGCCGAGGTAAAGGTGCTCAGACAGAAAAGAACAGCAGAGACGAGGAGTGTGAGTTTCTTTTTCATGATAGCTGCAGATTTGATTTTGTAGACGCTCCCTGCGCCAGTGTCACTAATATATCATATCCAAAACTGAGGTCGATTCCACCCCTTAGGGGTTTAAAACGACTCCATAAAGGATTATACGAGCCTAAGACTTTAATTCTTACTCTCAACCCCGACCCAGGAAGGCGATGAAAAGCATTAGTGGAAGCTCAACGATTCCAAAGCCAAAGATTGCATCCTTAGCTCCGTTGATAATGTGTGGCGGCAGGGTAAAGCTGGTCTTTCATAGTGGTGATACCACCGGGCTTGAGTGTCTCGGTTATGGTTTCCCATACCTTTTGGATAAATTAACAGCGTAAGCTAGCTTGATGCCTCAGACTTAATCTCATCGAAAGATAGGAGTGCACCAGCCTGAAGCAAACCGTAAAGGAGTGTTTGATTCTAACAGGAGATTGGTGACGTCATTTGGCCCCGGAAAGTGGCAAAACGAGCCGTTGGACTCCGTTTCTTGGAGTGGAGATTTTGGTGGAAATTTGAGCAGGATAGTTACGACCCTCCTCAAGGAGCACATTGAGGGAGGCCGAAGAGTCAACAACGCGCCAGAACCCGACTGCCTTGAGCGGTTAGTCACAGAGTACTGCCCGGCATTGTCAGCACAGGCAAAAGAGTACTTTAAATCGGTCGATCAGCAATCTTTGGCTACAAAGCTCATGGAAGCTCTTGTTGAAAGTTTTCGTATGCAGCCCGACCATGACTTTATCGGAGATAATACGCCCTACGATGTGTGGGTTTAGGCTATCCCCAAAGCACAACCCGTTAAAGACGGCATCTCAAAGGCTCTTACAGAGATGCCCCCATGAGTCACAACGGTTAAAAGAGCAAAAAAACGTACATGCTAAAGTTAGTACGCTCTAGTTTGAAAAACACCGTCTTTCCAGGCGGTTTTTTTTGTCTGCTTTAAGCCTGTCTCAAATAAAGTGCTAAACAATATTTCATCTTTTGAGCAAAATTACTGTGTCTTTAAATTCCTTAATTGCTGATAATCTGTTTTTTACAGAAAATTCTGTGTAGCAATTTTACTTCTGAAAGGTGGTGGTAGGAACAGGATTCGAACCTGTGTAGGGTTGCCCCAGGAGATTTACAGTCTCCCCTCGTTGGCCACTTGAGTATCCTACCATAGACCTTGAAAGGCGGCATAGAGTTATGCATTTAAAACAAATATCAAGGGCTTTTTTCGGAAATGAAAGACCTATTCCACAAGTGCTCGATACCCAATGTCAGTCCGAACCACTTCCTGTCTTTGCGAGATGGACTAGTCCCTCTTCCTGATCTAACTCCACCAGTTCGGATTGTCTCGTCATTTAAGAGGACCGAGTTCAATAATCACTCGACACCGAAATGCGGTTTGAAACACTCGCGGGCTTTCTAATGGACGCTGACCTATTTGACTACGAACTACCGCCTGAACGGATCGCGCAAGAACCGCTTCCCAATCGCGACGAGTCCCGCCTTCTCGTAGTACATCGGTCTAGCCAGACCATTGAACATCGAAAGTTCCGAGACCTACTGGATTATGCTAAACCCACGGACTTGTTTTTTCGAAATACCGCCAAAGTGCTTCCCGCCCGAATCTTCGCCCGCCGACCAACTGGAGGCCGAGTTGAATGCCTCCTTCTTCGTCCTGCAGGAAAGCCCTCATCAGATCCGAAAGCGACTTCAAATGAGCAGTGGTGGTGCCTCCTAAAGCCGGGAAAAAAGCTTCCTATGGGTGCCGTTTTTTCCGTTGAAAACGAATTCGATGCCACCGTGCTTGGGAAAAATGCACAGGCTGAGTATCGCGTAAGTTTCAGCCTGAAAAATGGGAGATCCGTCGCAAGCATGGCCGAGAATCTTGGCAAAATGCCGCTCCCCCCCTACATCGATCGAGAAAAGAACGATTCAAGGGACCGATCCGACAGAGACCGATATCAGACAGTTTATGCCAAGTCGGAAAAGACGGTCGCCGCGGCGGCCCCTACCGCCGGCCTGCACTTTACGCCGGCACTCGTCAAATCGATAGAGGGCCTAGGCAGTCAATTCCACGACCTTACACTGCACGTTGGAATGGGAACGTTCAAACCATTGGACGAAGGCTCCGTGGAGTCCCACCAAATCCATCGGGAGATCTATGAAATTCCGGAGTCCGCTCAAAAAGCCTTGCGGGAGGCTCCAGAAGGGGGCGAGCGCCGCATTTGCATCGGGACCACGAGCGTGCGAAGCGTCGAGGATTACTTGCGAAAATGCGGCACGGTCCACAGCCCCGTTTTTGAAGGGGAAGCGGCCCTATTTCTCTATTCCCCATGCGAATTCCTAGGAGTCGATGCGCTTATCACAAATTTCCACCTGCCGAAATCGACTCTACTTTGCCTGGTTTCCGCCTTTCTTAAACCAGGTTCCAATGAAGGAATTGCCTGGTTAAAAGATATTTACAAAGAGGCCCTTGCCCACGACTATCGGTTTTTAAGCTATGGGGACGCGATGCTAATTCTTTGATTTTAGCACACCTTGACTGGACAATTCTTGAACGTTCGCCTATCGCAACCGTCAGAAATGCAAGGGGATCCGATTTCCAGACCAATGCCAGATTCAGAAGAAACCCAAACTGAAATAGAAGACGCCACCTTCGATTTCACGATGGGCGACGCCCCCATCGCCATTTCAAAGCTGGAGAACCTGTTGGAATCGTATCCTGAGAGTTTCACTGCTTGGCATGCCCTGTGCGAGATCCGCTATTCCGAAAAACAATACGCAGAAGCGCTTCAGGCTGCCGAAAAGGCCCACGCCCTCGATCCAGACGACCTCTTTATCAACACTAGCCTTTCACGTATTTGGCTCGAGCTAGGCTCAAAGGAAAAGGCTGAGCATTTTGGAGCTCAGGCAAAAATAGCCGATTGGAAAGAACAGCTCAAGAATCCGGATCAGGCAAAAACCGGCTTGGATGTCACCGGATAAAGCCCAATTTCAGACGCGCCCTTTAACCTCGACTTTCAACTTCTCACTCACATATTCCGCCACTTTTCACGATTCAGGCCTATGGACATGAAATATGCTCTCGACTTTGAAAAGCCGCTTCGCGGTCTGATCAAACAGCTTGATGCCCTGCATCAGTTGTCAGAAGAGAACCACATCGACGTATCGATCGAAATTAGCGCGATCGAGGCGAAAATCGAGCAAACCAAGCGTTCGATATATTCGAACCTCTCGTCTTGGCAGCGAGTCCAGCTCGCCCGTCATCCCTTGCGACCGTATTCTCTGGACTATGTGAACTCCATTTTCGAGGGCTTCCGGGAAAT
>PBMN01000053.1:0-27702 GCA_002722675.1 Opitutaceae bacterium | reverse complement strand
TCTCCGTCTTTGAAACTTGTAAAAGTCCGCCATAAACCAGCGTTTTTTGCCGTCCCTGAATCCCCGGTTGGTCGCCCCGTCATTGATAAACATGGGCGTTTTGAGGGATTCGATGTTTTTGGAATACAGGGAGCAAAGGCGATCCAATCTCTTTTGGAGAAGAAAGTCGTGAACCTCGGCCACGAGGAGATCCTCATTGGTATGCTGAATCATCTCTTCGAAGAGGAGCTTAAGAGTAGAGGTTCCGGGAACATGCTCGATATAGGTAACGGTGTGCCCGGCCTTCCTTAGCCTGGTCTCAAAGCGCTTCATGGAGGACCGATGCAGCCAGAGCTTTTGCTTGTGAAAGCGGGCTGGATGCTCGGTGTCGCCAAAGAAAAGACTGTCTTCGATCAGGTAGATCTGGGTCGGTCCCTCCGCGAGTCCGGGATGCTCTGCGAAGAGCTGATGAGGAAAAATAAGGAGAGATCTGCGGCGAGGGCGAGAGGGCATAGGAGCGAAGGTATCTATGATCCGCTGATGGAATAGAGGAGGAATAGCGCGAGGAACGACCGGATGGTCCAGAGAACGGTTCTGATCCAGTTGGTGCGAACAGGCGGTTGGTGCGCAGTGGCATCAAATCCATGGCTCAAAATGTGGTGAAACCGCATGGAGAAGCGTGCAGTGGAGATCCAGATTATTGATAGGGAATTCAATTTTGGGTGACTAATTTTAGCGGGAGGATGGTGACGTCATTTGGCCCTGGCAAGTGGCAAAACGGTGCGTTGGACCAAGTTTCTTGGAGTTTTACTTACCAACTCGCAAGCATGCATGGCGCTATCTCCATCGCCAACAAGTTCCCCTCCCTCTTGGGTGGGCCAAAGGATGCTCACGGACTGGCTCATGGTGCTGGCAAGGGACTGGGAGCCGAGAACAAAGTTGAGTGGGACTTTGATCAGATCCAATGCTTCGCTTATTTGCTCAACCGTCTTTCAGAAATGAAGGAAGGAGATGGATCGGCTTTGGACAGCACCTGCCTGTTCTACGGAAGCAGCAACAGCAAGACCCACAACACCACCACCAATTATCCCTTGGTGCTTATCGGCGGGAGTAGCATGGTCTATCAGCACGGGCAGTACCCTAAATTTGAAAATGACACACCACTCTCCAACTTATTTGTGACTATTCAAAACAGAATGGGTGCGACCGCGGACACCTTTGCGGACAGCAACGGGTCCCTTGAGATGGTTTAGGCCTCAGCGCTTTTCATCGCCAATTCCGGCATCGCTTCAAAATCCTCAGGACGGAGTTGGTACTCAATGTCTTCCTTGTCCTGCGCTGAGCCCTCTGCCTGGGTCATAACATACTTGGCAAAATCCTTGCACCACTGATCGTTGACATTGAGGCACTCGACCGGATAAACGTTTCCGCCCCATTCCTTTGCATCCTCAGCCAGTTCATGACCAAGCTCATCGGTGGTCTCCAGGCAATCCGCCACAAAGCTTGGCGAATACACCATCAGTTCCTTGCTCCCTTCCTCGATTAACTTTTCCACTGTGGCCTCGGTGTAGGGAGTAATCCACTCCTCGGACCCGAAGCGACTTTGGAAGGTCATGATGGCCTGTTCCGGCTTGAGGTGCTTGAGACGGTCGACAATCAGACGAAAGGTCTCGTAGCAGTGCCGGTAGTAGTCATCCCCCTTAAACACGACCCGTCTTTTCTGCATGCCGTGAAAGGAGATAACAAGTTTATCAATCTCGATTCCCTTTTCCTTAAGTTCCTCAACCTTCGCATCCAGTTGCGTGACCGAATTATCGATGAAAGCATGGGTGCGGTGGAAATTGGTGATCACTTCGAAAGTTGGAATCTTTACCCTTTTAGACAGTTCTTTTGCTAAAGCATCGACCCCGGAGGCAATGGTACTTTCCGAGTACTGAGGAAACATCGGAATGACCATCAGCTTGGTTGCCCCCACATTGTTCTTCAAATCCTCTTCCCAACTGTCGTAGACTTCATTCACATAAGGGGGAGAAAGCAAAAAGGCATGGTTCACCTCCACATAGCCCTCGGGATCGATGATTTTCAGCTCAGAACGAACTTTTGCTGTGAAGCTTTCTGTATTGGTGATCAGAGGAAAACTTTTGCCATCCCAAATCCGCTCGTAAAGCTTCGCGGACTTGGCGGGCCGAAAGGGAAGAACGAAACCATTAAGAATGATTTTCCAGACCCATGGGTTGATATCAATGACCCTGGGATCTCCGAGGAAATTTCGGAGGTACTTTCGTAAGGCCTTAGCCGTCGGAGCCTCGGGAGAACCGAGTTGCACGAAAACCACTTTAGTCTTTCTTTTCGGTGGGATGTAAGGTGCGATCATAAATAGTTAAAATTTATAATGCGGAATAGGGAACTTGTTTCAAAAAGCCAAATGAATTATTTGCCAAATACCGTCTGCCCTTACAAGCTAACTAATCGGTAGGAAATCCAATTGTGCACGAATTTCAGCGACCGGTCACGAACTCGGCACGCGTCGATGTAAGAGAAAAAGTGCACATGAGGGATTCGGAAGTAAATATTCATCAGTAACTTAAGTAAGTATGCTACGCGACAGTGATGGCTGGCAAGTGGCATTGCAACTCCTTGTTTAATTCGCCCGAACAACCACAGCCGGGAGATGTGGGCTTCGACCATTGGTTGGCTACGCAGAACAACGCCGCCCCGTCCCATGCCAATCCCATCAATTACGTACGCAATGGAGTGGAAGTCGGATCTATAGAAGGCTACAGTTGCCAAATTGTCGCCGACGAGGCGATCACTTGGATTCAGTCACACCAAGACACTTCCCCAGAACAACCCTTCTTCTTTTACTTAGCCTTTCACGAACCTCACGAACCCATAGCATCTCCAGAAGAACTGATAGTACCGTACCGATCCGTAGCCGTGTCGGAAGAAGAAGCCACCTATTTTGCAAATGTTTAAAACGTAGACCGTGCCGTTGGACGATTGATCGATACTCTCCGGGATCTATCCATCGACGAAAATACCTTGGTGATCTTTACATCTGACAACGGACCTGAAACCCTAAATCGTTATACACGGGCCGGTTATTCTTGGGGTCGCCCCGTACCACTACGAGGCATGAAGCTCTGGACAACCGAAGCTGGATTTCGGGTGGCTGGTATCATGCGCTGGCCTGCAGGAATCTCAGGCGGTCAAACCGTTCAACACGCAGTGACGGCTCTCGATTTCATACCCACCTTTTGTGAATTGGCCGAGACCGAGGTACTAGAAGATCTAGAACTGGATGGAGAGGGTTTTCTACCAGCCTTAGAGAACAAGCCGATCACGAGAGATAACCCTTTAATTTGGGCCTACTACAACGCCATCAATGAACACCGGGTCGCCATGCGAAGTGACCAATGGAAAGTCTTGGCCAAATTGGATTTTCCAAAGCTCCAGAATGGTCACTCGGGAAATATTAACGAAGTGAGAGCAGCTCAACTGAGCGATGTACAGGTTTACGATATCGCGAACGACATAGTAGAAGTCACAAACTTGTCGGGCAAGCACCAGCAACTAAAAGAAGAACTGACCAACAAACTGACGAACGCCTACAACGATCTCGTTGAAGGCTCCCATGTTTGGGAACTCGTCCATACACAATAGAGATCACAAAACTCAATTATAGGAGAGGAGCTTGTTTCCGATCAGGATCGTCGAGGACCATTCAAACGGTAGCAAGCTCCTCTCCCAAGTAAAGACTTAATCCAAAAATTTCTTCCGTAACTCCATGGTCGAATTCTTTAAAATACCCAGGTCGGCTCCACCAACCTTCCGGTTCAGGTTCTGGCGGGAGGAGATGTCGAGCTTAACGACTGAGGATCGAGGGCACTAGTCGGAGTCGGCCTTCCCGTTTTTCGAACCGGGCGCCGTACTGCTCGTGAAACGTCTTTCGATGTGCGGACAGGCATTGCCAAAGCGGCGACGCGCACGGACGCCGCGGACGGTATAGGGTAACAGGCACTCGCGAAGGAAGAGTAATGCGGCGGCCTATTGCCAGTAAAAGCTTTGGGCGTTGGCTTGTTTAAAGCCGCTAGCGTTGAGCGGTCCAAAACAGTGAAGTCAGATTGTGCAGGGTCCGTTTTTGTGATCGATTGCTATGCGTTCGCTCTCGGGGAGTTCGATCAAAAGGGATCGGGAGCTAAGGGGCAAATAGTTTGGAATTAGGGGCGGTTAAAGATTGCGGTAGTGAATAGTTTTCCTCCTCTCAAATAGTGTCCAAAAAATGAAAGAAATGTGCCCGGTTTCCTGATACGAATGGTGAATCCTTGTAGCCAAAAAACATTGCAAGGTTTTTTGGAAAACCGCAGCCGTACTGCCGCAAATCGCCTGATTAGAGCAGTGGAACGGCAAAGCGGTTGCTGAAATACGATGATGATTTTCATATCAATGGCGATGATGGAATTCGAGATTTTCCACGCAGGAAACCTCCAGCTTTAGAAATAAGTTTCGATTGTAGCCTAGGTTTTCAGAAACGAGCGACAAGCCGCCTTGCTGAAGTCCCTCTCGGTCTCCGCCAGTTGCTCATTTTGTCTCGTAGAGGGTATTAGTTGACGTCGTTCCAGCGGGGTCTTCTCAAGGATAGTTGCCAAAAAATGGGGTGTGTATCTGCTGTTTTTAGAGGAATTGTCATACACGCCTCTGGTTCGGACCCTCCTAATTACGGCCTAGAATCCTGTATTCTGTCGGTAGAGGGGTTGCCTTTTTGGGACAGCCCCTAACTCTACCTTGCTAAATTGGCAAAATGGTAGGTCGTTGCCCTGTCTAGAAACAATCGTTTTAAATCAAACCAATTAGAGCCAACGATAATCATTACAAACCTACGCAAACCAATTCCCTAAATATGTCAGATCAATCGAATATTGAAAAAGGAGAAGCGATCGTTGAACGGATTCATTCGGCGAGGGAGCAGATTTTTTCCGAATTGCATAAGACCATTATTGGTCAGAACGAGGTGCTTGAGCAGATGGTCGTTGGCTTGTTGAGCGGAGGGCATTGCCTGCTCACTGGGGTTCCCGGTTTGGGAAAGACGCTGCTAGTGCGGAGTATTTCGGAAACGTTCTCGCTGGCCTTTAAGCGTATCCAGTTTACGCCGGATATGATGCCGGCGGATATCATCGGCTCGGAAATCGTGGACGAGAATCCGGCGACGGGGAAGCGGACGTTTCGTTTCGTCGAGGGTCCGATCTTTGCCAATATCGTCCTGGCGGATGAAATTAATCGTACGCCGCCTAAGACTCAGGCGGCGTTGCTGGAGGCGATGGAAGAACGCCAATTGACGGCGGCCGGGGAAACTCACTCGTTGCCACCCCCGTTTTTCGTTCTGGCGACTCAGAACCCGATCGAGCTGGAGGGCACCTATCCATTACCGGAGGCACAGTTGGACCGCTTTCTCTTGAATGTTTATATGGATTACCTGCCAAAGGAGGACGAGGCCAGTATGGTCGCGTCGACTACCTCCTTGAAAAGTGAGCGTCCCCAAGCGATTTTTTCTGGGGAGGAGATTATCGAGCTGCAGAAGCTAACCCGGCAGTTGCCCGTGGCTATGGAGGTGGTAAACTACGCGGTGGATCTGGTTTCAGCGACCCGCCCCACGTTAACGGATACCAGTCCCTTGGCCAAGGAGAAGATCAAGTGGGGTGCGGGCTCGCGAGCGTCCCAAGCGTTGGTACTGGCGGCGAAAGCTCGGGCCTTGCTGGAAGGGCGCTACACAGTGGCGATTGAAGATATTCAGGCTTTGGCATTACCGGTGCTGCGTCATCGAATCATCCCGAGCTTTAATGCAGTGGCCGAAGGAACCACCTCGAAAGAGATTATCGAAGAATTGCTGGAGTTAGTGAAAGCGTGAAGAACCTCTCTTGATGCTCGTTTTATTTGTATGACGGTTTCCCAACAGGATTTGCTCGATCCCGCTTACTTGGCGTCGCTGAAAGATTTTCAGCTGATGTCACGGGTGGCCGTGGACGGGTTTATGGCTGGGATCCACCATAGCCACTCCCATGGAGCTGGCATGGAGTTCCTGCAATACCGGAACTATTCTCAAGGGGAAGACTTGAAGTACCTGGATTGGAAGGTCCTGGCGAAGTCGGATAAACTCTATACCAAGGTCTATCAAGAAGAGACCAATATGAATTGCTACTTCGTTCTGGATACGAGTGCGTCGATGCATTATAAAGGAAGTCGATCCGCGTGTACGAAACTCCACTACGCTTGTATCGTCGCTGCTTGTATCGCACAGTTGGCGTCACGGCAGGGGGATAATGTAGGGCTGTTCGCTTATAGTGATGAATTGCATGAAAGCGTTGAGACGGGAGGGCGTTTGGGACAGGTCGATCGTATCCTTCAGGCAATGACACGTTTGAACCCATCAGGGGAGGCGCGGCACGAGTCGATGCTGCGGTCGTTTCTGCACCATTTCAAAACGCGCGGGACGGTGATCTACATCTCCGACATGCTGGAGGGAGAGGATGTTCTTCCAAAACTGTTGAGGAATTTTCGAATAAACAAGAGTGATTGCTTGGCCATCCAGATTTTGGATTCGGACGAATTGGACCTTCCTCAGAATCGTGTGACGCGCTATCTGGATAGCGAGGGGGAGGGGGAGGTGACGACCTATCCGGCAACGGCCCGTGCGGACTATGAGGAGCGGATGGGGACATTCCTAGAGCGTTTAAAAAAGGGCTTGGCCCAGTCGCAAGTGGATTTTCTTCAGTTGGTGACCACCGATTCAGTGCGAGTGAGTCTGGCAAAGTATTTTGATCACCGGGGACTGCGCTAGATCATGTTGAGCTTTTTAAATCCAGCACTGCTTTTTGGCTTAGCGGGCCTTGCGATCCCCATTGTGATTCATTTGGTAAATCGCCAAAGGGCGGAGCCACTTCGCTTTTCCAGTATCCGGTTTATTAAGCGCACCACTCTGCAGCAGAAGAACCGCCGTTCATTGACCGATCTTTTACTGCTGCTGCTGCGTTTAGCGTTTCTGGCGGCAGTGATTATCGCCTTGGCAGGGCCTCGTTGGGAGCCGGAACCAGAAGGGCTGCAACCGGGCAATGAGATTGAAGAGACGGTTATCTTCGTGGTCGATGCATCGAGCAGTCTCTCTGGTTGGGGAGGTTGGGAAGAGTCAATGTCGACCTTTCGAACCCAATTGGCCGCATTTCCTGATGACACTGAGGTGGGACTAGTGGTGTTTGGAAAGGGAGTGCTGGCGGAATTGGCTCCGACTCTTAATCGGTCCCTCGTTGAGAACACGCTTCTGACGATGTATCCCGAGCAGACAGAAGGAGTCCCCGGGTTGGGAATCAAGAGAGCGTTGGAATTGCTGGGATCAGCGCCAGGGCGACGAATCGTGGTCCTATCGGATTTTCAGCTTTCCACGTGGCAATCGGATATGTTGCCGGATATCGACTCGGGCACGCGTATCGACTTTGTGGGGGTAGGAAATTTCGATCAGCCGAACTTTTCGATTTTATCGGTCGATTCCTTCGCTAGTCGCGAAGGGGGAACACGATTGGTTGCGAGGGTTAAGAACGACAGTCCGGAGCCGGCGGAGATTCCGGTTCGCTTGCAGGTGCGTGGGGCTGAATTGGAGGAAGTAAACCGATTCTCGCCCGGACAGATCCAACCGGTAGCCTTTAAAGTCGCAGAAGGGAGTGGCACGGAAGGAAGGCTTTTCTTGCCGGAGGACGCTTATCTTGAGGATAATGAATACAGGCTTTGGATGGGCCCGACTCCCTCGACCAATGTGCTCGTGGTCATCCCGGTTGAGGCGGAACCCGAAAAACTCGATGAGGCGGATTTCGTTTCCAAGGCATTGAGTGTTGAGATACTCGGGGGCGCGAATCAATATTTCGTTAGTGGGTCGGACGTCTCGGTGGATATCGGAGCCTTGATTGGGAAGGTCGATGCACTTTATCTGGCAGGCAGTGTTCCCTATTTTAGCGAGGAGCAGATGGAAGATCTTCAGCGTTATCTGGAAGCGGGAGGTACGGCCTTTGTCACTCCCGGAAAGATGGCGGCGAAGCAGCACCAGAAACTGCGTGAACATGGGCTGAGCGAAATGACTTATGTTGGGCGGTCGAAAAGCACGGTCGAAGGGGGTGTACCTCATCATGTTGGCTGGATAAACCCAGATTCCGATTTGGGGAAACTCTTCGATGAGGAAGCAGCTGTGGATTTATACCAGATGAGGATTTATAGATACACCCGCTTCCGAGCCGGGGAAGGGGCTGAAGTCTTGTTGCGATCCGAGGATGGCGATCCGCTATTCGTGAGAGAGCGAATCGGAAAAGGGACCTTGCTCACGAGCGCTTGGTCTTGGGATGCCCGTTCGAGTGACCTGCCGCTTCGCTTTTCGTTCTTGCCCTTGCTGCGGGAAAGCTTGGTGGGGGCGATGGGCGATAAGGAGGGAACGATCCGGCTAAAATGCGGGGACCTGCTGTCGCCTGAGTACCTACCGGAAGGCGCGTCTCCGTCCGATTCCGAGTACTATTTGCTCACTGTGGAGCCAAACGTGTTTGTGTTGAACAACACGCCTTTCGAGGTGAATGTTTCGCGGGTGGAATCCGTCTCGCAACGTGCGGTTTTGAGCGATTTGCGTGCTCAGCTTTTTCAAAATGCAAAGATCGTTTCCACGTTGGAATCTGATAGTGCGCTCGACCTGAATATCCGTTCGCTTTGGCTTTATTTCGTTATGGCGGCGACGCTCCTTTATTTGATAGAAACCATATTATCTGGATACATCGACTCTCGATCCTCTCATGAAGCCCACGCCTGAATTTTATAATCGGCTTCGTCGCCAACGTTCTCTGCTGCTTCTTGCGGTTGTGGGCTGGTTTGCCCTGATCGTTTCGGGGAGTGGCGCTTTGGTGATTTTACTTCTAGAGGGGGCCAATACATTGCAACCCTTACAAGAGCAGAGCGTTTTTTATGGGGTGGTCGGCCTGGCGATTTTATTAGTCGGTCTTTGTGCCGTGGGGATAGTTATTATTCTGCGTCGTCGGCCATCGGTAGTGGCTTTGACGCGGGTTATCGAGGTGCGGTTTCCTGACTTGATGGAAATGCTGACCTGCTCGGTGGAGATTTTGGAGCGGAAGACCGATCCAGAAGGACCGTTCGAATCGAGCCTGATCGCGAAAACCGAGGAACGCACACGCTCCATACCGTTCTTCTCGGTAATCGTATTCCAGCGGATACATCCGGTTTGGATGGGGATATTGACCGTAGTCTGGGGAGGACTTCTTTTCTCGGCAATTCATTCAGAAGTAGCCCAAAAGGCAGGCTTCTTTTTTCGGGAGCTGCGGGGTGGGGTTGCGGTAGCGCCAGGGAATATTGAACTGCCCATTGGTGCGGACTTGGTGGTTACGGCCGAGGTCGCCCGTTGGGAAAAAGATGCCTATATCATATACAAAACAGGGGATGAGACAGAGCGTTACAGCCTGTCTATGGACAGCGAAGGAGAACTGGAATTCACCTTTTACGGTTTGACAGACGCCATTGACTATCAAGTGAGGACTTCTTCACTGCAGTCGGAATGGTATCGAATCGATACCTACCAACCCCCTGTGATTGAAAGTGTTTCGATCGATGTGGAGCCGCCCGCTTACACGGGGGCGGAGTCGACTCACCGGGATGTTTTGTCGGACTTGCTGGTCGAAGAGGGGAGTCGAGTTCGTTTTGAACTCGAGTTCGAACCAGACCTAAGGGTTCACCTAAAGTGGAATGGAGAAGAGATCCCCGTCGAGGGCGAGGTGGTTGTCTTTCCGAGGGAGGATGGAACTTATCAATTCACTATGTCGAACCAGGAGGGGCGAAAGAACGTTACCGAGGTTTATCAGATTGAAACGATTCCTGATGAAGTGCCGGTTGTGGAGATTGTGTTTCCGAAGGAGGATATGAAGGCAACCGCATCGGATGCGGTCTTAGTTGAACTGTATTCGGGAGACGACTATCGGATTACTCGAGTTGAATTGCGTGTGTCCGTATCGGGAAAGCCGCAACCGCCGGTTCTCGTTTATGAAAAGCAAGCAGGGGATCAATCGATTCGTGAGCTTAGTAATGAGATTTTGATGACGCTTGATGAACTTCAAGTCGAGGTATCGGATGTGATTTCCTGTTATGCGACGGTGTGGGACAATAAGGAGCCCGTCCCCCAGATGGGGAGGACGGAGTTGCTTTTTATCGAGGTGATCGGCGAAGATGAGGAGCCGGAGGAGAGCGAAGAGATGGAAGGTGGGCCTCCGCCCGAGAAGAGTGAAATCGATTTACGGGCGGTGATTGTTGAGTTGAAGCGATTGATCCGCCTCAGCAACGAAAGCCTGTTTCTACAGGGCGACGAATTTGAGCTGAACGTGCAGGAGATCGGGGCGGGCCTCGCGGCCTTGCAAAAAGAGGGGGTCAGCATCCTTGAGGAGCTGAAAGCAGGGGCGAACGATCCGAGAGTGAGGGAGGCGTCTGCCGTGCTTAGCGAGGCGTTCGAACGGGTTCTCGCGTCGGAGCGCGAGGTGAACGATGGGAATCTCGAAGATTCGCTGTTTAATCAGTATAAGGCCTACCGGGGGATTTTGGTAGCCGAAGAACTTTTGAAGCAGGATCAGCCCAGTGAAGGAGAGCAGGGAGAAGGAGATTCGGGCGAACCGTCAGACAGCGAGGAAGGGGAATCCGAATCGGAGAGCGTTTCGGGGTCGATGTCCTTAGCGGAGATGAAACGCGCCCTGGAAGAGCTCAATCGACTGGTGGACGAACAGTCGAATATGAATACGCGTTTTCGACGGGCGGAACGCTTGGATTCCAGTCGGGAAGAGCTGAGGGAGTTGTCGGATTTGCAGGAAGAGATTGAGAAGAAGGTGGCTCGTTTGGATCACGAGCTATTACAGAGCGAAGGACAGCAGACGGTTCGCTCCGATTTGAAGCAGGCAGAGAAGGAGATGGATGCGGCTGCTGCCGGGGCGAGGCGCGGAGATCCAGGAAGATCGAAACGTTCAGGAGATCGGGCCAAGCAAGCCTTGCTGAACGCATCGGATCGAATGAGTGCGGGTTTGGAGCAATTGGCTTCAGGTGCCTTGAGCTCCCTTCAAAAGTCGGCCCAAAGTTTGGCTAGCCGAGAGGCGACCGCTGCGGCCGAGAGTCGTGAACAACAAGCCAGAGGAGGAGACAGAGAATCCGCTGAAGCACTGCGGGATGAGCAAATTGCGATTTCCGAGGAGTTGAAAGCTCTGCTCTCGGAATTCGATAAGGCAGCCGTGGATTTGGAGGACTATTATTCCGAATTGAGCCAAGAGCTACTGGAGTTGGCCCAGAAAACGCGTGAGTCTCGTGTCGATAGCCAGATGAAGCGCGCGGTGAATGCCTTGCTGTACGAGCGATTTGATCGGGCAGCGAAGGAACAGGAAAGCGCTGCGAACGAGCTGGGGGCGCTGGCCCGAGATATGGGAGATATTTCAGGTAAGGTGCCGTCTATGACTCAGGAGCAGATAAACAACTTGATGGAGCGAATCGAGGATGCCCGCCGGGAGTTATCGGAGGCGGGAAATCCTGGCGATGGAGAAGGTCAAAGTGATGAAGGTGCTGAAGGTGAAGGAGAGGCCCAGAGTGGAGGCGAAGGATTGGCCGAAGTGCAAGGAGAGGGTGAACGAGAAGGTCGGGGCGAAGGCAATGGAAGGGGGTCTTCGAATGCCGAGGGCTTAAGCGAGCAGCAGACCGAGTCGCAAGGAATTCTCGAAGGAATCGGCGGACGTCTTCAGCGAGCAGGGGAAGCTTTGAGAAATGAGACGCTCACGAAGCTTGGCCGAGAGATGCTGGCCCCTGAGGGTGGAGCAGAGGAGGCAGGCACGGGCGTTGGCAGCACAGCAAAATATTTGGACGAAGCTGAGCGCGTATTGCAGGGATTGATCAATGCGGATCGGGTCTCTCGGAAAACCCGAGTCGTCAAGCAGTCCTCCCAAGCTCCGGAAAAGTATAAAACATTGGTTGAAGAGTATTTCAAGCAGCTCGCGGAAGAGCAATAGGGATGGTATCCGAAACGAATATACCAGCGATCTGGATACTAGTTGCAGTGACGGTTGGTCTGATCGTCGTCTTATGGATTTCTTTGAAGACGCGAAAATTTATCTCCGAGCGAGATCGATATGTCTTGTTGGCCCTGCGTATTCTTGCGATCGTCTTGATCGGGCTGATCGCATGGAATCCTTCCATTGAAGAGAACTACCCCGATCGAGACGGGTTTCAACTGGCTCTCCTAGCTGATCTTTCGGCGAGTATGCATTTACCCGATGTGGAAGGCGATACATCGCGTATCTCTACGGTAGAGCAAATGCTGGCGGCGGATTCTGGTGAATCGCTTGGCGATCGGCTCACGGATCTCTATGATCTTGTTCAGCACGGGTATTCGGATGGCCTTATTCCTGGAAAACTAAATACGTTTGAACTGAAACCCGGTGTAACGGCGATTGGCGATTCCCTGGACGAACTTTTACAGAATCACTCTGCGGGCGCGAACCGCCTTGGTGGAGTGGTGCTTTTTTCCGATGGGATATCGCTGGAAGGGCAGTCCGTTTTCGAGGTAGCAAAACGCTACCGCAGTGCTGGGGTACCCATTTCGGTCGTCGGCGTCGGTGAGCCCTCAGCGGGGAAGGATCTGAAAATCGAATTTAGCCAGTCGCCTAAGGAGGCTGTGTTCGGCGAGGCCTTCGAGCTGCAAGTTTTAGTAAGTAACGAGTTCGACTTTGCGGTGGAGAATGAAATTGTGCTGCTAGATGGCGATGAGGTCTTAGATCAGAAACCCATTAAAATCGATGGTGAGTCGGAGAAGGAGGTCGGCTTTACGGTCGTTCCAAACCGCCAGGGACTGCATTTGCTACGCGTGAAGGTTAACGCAAGGCAAGCGGGAGATCTGAACCCCAATACGGATGTAGATTATGCGGCGGTTACGGTAGCGGAGCCGGAAACCATGAAGGTGCTCTATCTCTCGGCTCGCATGTCGCAGGAATACCGATTCCTCAAGCGTGTTGTTGAGGACGATCCGGGACTGTCCTTTCGTGCGTTAATCAAACTGGGCCCAGGCAAGTTCTTTCAAGGGGGATTTGAAGCGGACGAAATTGATTCAAAGAAGCCTGAGTTTCCTCAAGAACTGGATACGCTCTTACGCTATTCGGTCTTGCTGGTCGATGCCAGCGCGTTTGGCGAACTGAAGGATTCGGTTAGTTTGGGCTTAAAGGATTTTTTGATGCGACGAGGGGGTGGTTTGGTCGTGATTGGCAGCTTGGATAACGTTCCCGATCAACTGAGATCTATCCTACCTATCCGAGAAATGGATACAAGATACAGTGAGAGTCGACAGGGTTTGGAGGTGCAGCAAGAGCCTGCGTTTCAGGGTTTAGCGGGAGGAGTTCTCTTTGGCGCTCCAAGCCCTTTTTTGGAAGAGCAGATGCGAGTACCCCTCGCCTCGAAGCTTTCGAAAGGAGCCCGACCTGTATTGCAGGCGCGCGCTTCGACCCTACCCATTGTTGCGGCCCAGGCTTATGGAGCGGGGCGAGTGGTGCACATGGGAAGCGATCAGTCTTGGCGGTGGAAGATGGATAGTGACCGAGGAGGAGAGCAGTATCGGCTTTATTGGCAGCATCTACTCGCTTGGCTCGGCGCGGGAGGCAAACCGCGTTTTGAAGTGCCGTTGGAAGGAACTCTACAGGATTTGAGCGAACCGCTGAATTTGAATATAATGGTGCGGAACAACGAATATCAATTGTCGGATTCCGCCGTCGTGCGGGCGGTATTGAAGGGGCCAGACGGAACATCCACGCCGGAGCAATTGCTGATGCCAGATAGTAGAGAACCCGGACAATACCGCGGATCTGTCGGGTTTTCGCTACCGGGTGAATATCGAGTGAACTACTCCGTTGAATACGAGGGGGGCGAACAGATCGATCGTTCCGCTTTCTTTGCGGGGGCGTATATTGGGGCAGAAAACTCCGATTTGCGTTTTCGGGAAAGCGAATTGAAGGACTTGGCTCGTATAACGGGTGGCGTGTATTATCACTACACTGAGGTAGACGCCATCGAGGAACTATCGTTGTCTAGCAGTGTGCCGATGTTTCAACGCTACCATTATTGGACGCGACATTTTCTTTTTATTCTCTTGTTCTTAGGGATATCGGGATACGAGTGGTTTTATAGGAGGCGAATTGGTTTGAGATGAGATTTTCGATTCTAGTAGGGGTTTTGTTTTGTTTGGGCGGAGAGCTTCTCCTCCCTCTGATGGGGCAAATCGTATCCAGCCAACCCATAAGGACCGACCAGAGTCAACAGCAAGCTACGATCGATCGTGCGCTAGTCGATTTGCAGTCGGGAAATCCTGAGATACGAAAAGGGGCAGTCATGTTGCTGGGAAAGTATGAGGCCACCGAAGCTAAGAATGGGGTTTTAGGAGCTTTGAGCGATATGGATGGTGCGGTGCGTTTTGTAGCGGTTGTATCAGCGCTGGAGCGGAGGTCCTTTGATTCAGTGACTGAGGTTGAAGCGGTGATGCATGCTCTGGACGATACGGAGGTGGATATTCGGCGATCGGTGAGCACTTCGATTGGTAGGCTGGCAGGAACCCGGTCGCAGATATTGAACCGGCAATCAATATTGGTCAACCGAGGGTTAGTGGGGCAATCGCTAATGCTGCCCCTCCCTATTCAGCTGAAAATAGTAAATGCTTTCTTGGATACGGATGTGGTCGTGCGTCGAAACATGATCAGCAGATACAATTATTTGGGGATCAATATTCCGCAGGAGATTTTCGTGCGACTGCTCCAGGACGAGGATTTAGAGGTGCGTTCATTGGTTTTGCCATTGGCGGCACGCCATCTTGAATTTCCATTGTTTGTGGAGAAGGCGGCAGTCGTTGCGGACGATGAAAGTCCAATTCTCCGCTTAAGCCTGATCCGGGAACTACATCCGCGAAGCGCTTTGAAACCGATCCAGTTGTTGGAAAAACTGACTCAGGATTCAGATCCTGAAGTAGCGACTGCAGCGGAGCTGCAGCTCTTCAACAACGCGCCGCATTTGCAGTTATACAAGGCTCTCGTGGAACGATTTAATAGGGGGGACTTGAATGCGAGCCAAAGCGAGCGATTGGTTCAGCTAGTCGAGCGGTTGACGGAAACGGAAGAGCGGGATCGTTTCTTGCTGCAGTTCCTCGAAAGTCCGGATGAGGCGGTGAGGGTAGCGGCGGTGCGTCACTTCTTTCAACTCGGATTAGTCGAGTCCCATCCAGACAAATCCGTCGCTGTATTGGAGGATCCCTCCTCAAATGTCCGTTCCCAGGCGGTCTCGTATTATCGACGCTATCGGGATAAGGTGCCGTCTCCCGATTGGAGAGTTTGGTTGGAGAGCGAATTCAAGGATGTGCGTCTAGCTCTGGTTCGTTTAGCGACCGGGCTGCCCCGCGAAGAGGCAGGTGAGTTGTTATTCGACTTGCTATTGGATGACGAGATCGATGTGCGGGCTGAGGCGCTGACGATGTACTCCCTGTTGCGGCTGGACGGCTTCGAGAAGATGCTGGAGATGACCTTGGGAGATGAGAGCGTGGTCATTCAAAAACGGGCCGTTCAAAATATCCTGCAATTGATGGGGGAACCCGGCCGGGCGTTGCTAGAGGATTACGTGAAAGATGAGGGCGCCGCGACTCCCTTGTTCGTATACATAAACAGTCAATTAAAGGCGCCAAAATGAGTCCTAGGATTTGGCTACTTTATTTATCGATTTACTGCCTTTCAATTTTCGATTTTGGCGGAATTGCGGTGGCGGAAACCTCTTCCGGGCAAGAGTCGATTCGCATTGTGCAATTGATTCAGGGAAACCAGTTGAGAAGAATGTATCCAGAAGCTCTGACGGGATTGATTGAAAGTGTTTCCACCCAAACGACCTTAAACGTGGATCCCGATCCCCTGGTGATCGAGTCTTTCGATGATCCAGCGATCTTTAAGCATCCATTCATCTATGTTAATTATGGAGATCGACAGGACTGGCAACTGGCCGAAAGCGAAAAGCAAGCGTTGAAGCGCTATATCGAGCGAGGTGGATTCATTTTTATCGATGCGGGAATTAGTGCGTCGTTTTTGGGAAACCAAACCTCCCGGGCTCAAGGGCAGAGCTTTGCAGAGTGGCGTGTGCGGCCCAACCTGGCTGAGCTCTTCAAGGAGATCGTTCCAGAAACGAGTTTTCGGCCTTTGCCTCGATCGCATGGCCTATTTCGTTCTTTCCATGTTGGCTTGCCGGACAGCACTGTCCTGCCGGATACCGTGAGGGAATTCGTGGTCAACGAAAAGTGGCCTCAGGGAAGCTACTCGGCGATGGGATTGGAGGTAGAAGGCCGTCTGGCGGTCTTGGCCATGCCAATTATCGCGATGGGTTGGGGTCGAAACGAAGTAGGAAGATGGACTCGAAGTATAGGATTTCGAATACGTGAAAGCGCGGAAGGCTTGTCGGATCGCCTGTCTGAAGCCTATGCCTCGGGGGAACCCTTTGAGGTGACCCGCGAGGATGGGCGCACGGACATCATCTACACGCAGAATGAAGGAATGGCCAGTTGGGTGCAGGAAGCAGGAGGGGATTGGCGTGTTTTTCAATATCACTACAGCCAAGAGATCAGCGATTACGCCCATGTTTTCTATACACAGTTAGGGGTAAATATATTTGTCTATGTTTTTACGCAGTAGATGGTTGTTAACTACAGTACGGATTCATTGAAAGCCACGTTCAGTTTGACCTCTTTTACTCAAAGAAATTTACTGTTCCTCAGATGGACGAAAACGGCGGAAACCTTGCGAGTCCTGACCCGGAAGGTACGGTTCGTGCGGTTGGCTAAGCATGCGTTCCGGAATGCTTGCCTCGCTGCTGGAACTTCTTCCGACGGCTTCAACAATTTCGATTGGTGTCCTCGGTTCCAGATTAATTCTGGGGCGCGTCGACGGCGGAAGTCAGCCGTTCGTGGATGGTTGCTTGTGCGTCGCACTCGGTGATCCAGTTCCCATTCAGCGATGTTGCGTCCCTCAACGACCGGAGCGTTTCTTGCGTCTCTGTCCAATCCCCTTGATCCGAAGGGTATCTTAGTAGAACTTGTTTTATCCAATTCGTTTTGAACCTGTAACTACTTTTGATTTCTCCTGAACTCATTTTCTATCGTCACCTATTTCGATTAAGCGGATTGGTACTGATCGCGGCTGTATCAACGATTCCCTTGAGTGGAAAGGGGAATGATGACGAGGAACGCAGTGATGCAATTGTGAGTGAGAAAGACGCGGTGGACCTGGTCGATGATTCGAGCGTTCGGGAGGCACTCAGTCGACGTCCGGATTTGTCTTTCGTCAATATTACCATTGATGGGGAAGATTCGCGTCGTTCGCTGGATAGCATATCGGCTGACTCGGTGACGTCAGTCGAGGTGATGAAGGCTGTGACACCAGACCAGGATGCCGACTCGCGTGGTGGTTCGATCAGTCTAAAGACACGTCCAGCGTACGAGCAAAAATCGATTTCGACAAAGATTGGCCTTGAGGGCAAATACGGCTCAATGGACGGACATTGGGGTCGCGAAGCGGAATTGTCTATCGGGGGGCCTATCAACAAAAAAAGAACCTTGGGAGGGCGTTTGTCGTTTCGGATCGATAATGATCACGATGATGCACAGTACAGTCTCAAGGACTGGTTTCGACGCAGAGTGGATGGCGAATCTCAAATTGTTTTAAAGGAGATGCGGCTTTACGATCTCAATGAGTGGATCGATGAAAAGGAAGCGAGCGCGGCATTGGACATGAAGGTGAGTGAGTCGTTGCGCTTTTTTTGGCGGGGAAGCTATCAAAATCTGGAAGACCTTGAAAATCGGCCGCATTTCAAGTACCGGTTTAACCAGGGAGTTTATACGTCAATTGACAGCGAGGGGGGCAATGTCGAGGGTGCTGAGATCGAACGCGGGTATCACGCCTACGGTTCTGATCTCGAATTACTCGAAACTTCGCTTGGAGGCGAGTGGACACAGGGCAACTGGGAAGGGGATTTCAAATACACCTACCAAGACGAAAGCGTAACCCCGTTTGGGCACTCGAATTTCGATTTCGTGATGTCGGATGTGGACCTTCGATACGACTTGGAGAAATCCCGGTTCCCCCGGGTTGAGATTGAAAACGAACGGGTGTTTGAGGATCTCGAGCGTTACGAATTCGAAGACGTTTCCCTTCGAGAGCGGTCGATGAACGAGTCAGATGCGATTATCTCGGCAAATTTGAAGAGAATGAACATTCTCGGGAATGAGAACCTGAGTATCCGTTTGGGGGGGAAGAGTCGGGAGCGGGATAGCTCAGTTGATTATGATTCCAAATACTACGATACGTATTCCGGTCCCGACGTGTTCACACTCGAAAGCGTCCGATCCCAGGATGCTGGAGTTGTGTTTCTAGATGGGCGTTACACATTGGATACCGTTATCGATGGGCAGAAAGTTAATGCGTTCTTGCGGGAGAATATCGACTATTTCCGATACGATGAGCGCCGTTCGCGCGAGCGTTCCGATCCAAGCACTTATCAAGTGGACGAGCGGGTAGACGCGATGTACGGCATGTTAGATTTCGAAGTGGGTAAATGGCGGGGCATTCTCGGCTTGCGCCAAGAGGAGACCTCGATTTCATTCCGCAGCAACGAAGTGCGTTTGGGTCCGGATACTTTAGACAAAGACTCGGATGGGAATTTTGAGGAAACGGTTTACTTAGGTACGACACCGACGGAAGGGGCGACTCAGTATGACGATCTGTTTTCGAATGCACATTTTCGATACAAGTGGAATGAGCGAACGACCTTTATAGCTTCCTATACGAACACGATTGATCGTCCTCAGTACGCGGAGGTCGTTCCCTACCGCCATGTGCGACTAGAAGACCGGGAGGTCGAGGAAGGCAACCCGGAATTGAGTCCTACGCTCTACGAGAATTTCGACGTTTCGATGGATGTTAGAGTGGGCGACTCAGGACTGGTTTCCGTGGAGCTTTTCGATCGGTCGATCGAAGACTATATTTTCATTCGAGAATCGTTCGTTGTGGGTGGAGTGTACGACGGATTTGAGATGCAGCGGCAGGAAAATGGTTCGGACGGCAGTGCTCGAGGGGTGTCTCTTACCTGGACTCAACCGATTTCGATAGCAATTCTCCCCGATGGGTTGTCGGTGAATGTCAACTACGAGGCTCTTGACACGGAAATCGATTACCCTTCCCGTCCTGGAGAATCGCTGCCGCTAACGCGTAGTCCTGATTCGGATTTGAAGGTTGCGTTGAAATATGAAAATAAAAAGCTCTTCGCCCAATTGAAATGGGACCATGAAACAGAGAGTATCTATCGAGTCGCAAACAGCCCCGAGAAAGACCGCTATGTCGGCCCCAACGGGGGCTTCGATGCATCGTTGAGCTACAAATTGCAGCCGAAAACGCGACTTTACATGGAGTGGCGAAATATAACCAACGAACCGGTGTTTGATTACTACGAAGGAGACCCATCTCGTTCCCGCTACTACCGTATTAGACCATGGACGCTTAACACGGGCGTTAAGTTCGAACTTTAAGGGAGCTTAAGGAAGTCGATCGAAAATTCAATTGTCCCGTTCTCAGCGGCCAGTTGAAATGAAGTTGCCGTTATTGAATCAAAACCTCAATTACACCCTTGATCGTTGACTCTGTTTTCCCCCTCCTTTGGGTTCAATAGGTAAAGGGTGACTTATCGATGCGACACACGCTTTGGGGGTGCGAGTCCGCTATGACGATATCTCCAATGTAGGGCTTTATATTACCAACGTAAGAGAGTGCCTTTTGGCTACGAGGTTGGATGAGGTTGAAGAACTCGCTATCGGGTTTTTCCACGAAGCCCAGATTGTATGGAAGGGAGCGTTTGGAACGAGAATTGGAATCAGTGGGGCTACTATGATTTTGGAGTCGATAGCGGACTTGCCGGTAATTCGGGATCTGCGGACGACTTTCTCTTATGCCCCAAAATTCAATGTTACTTATTCGTTCAACGAATCGACCGAATTGTATTAGAAAACGGGTGACGGAATTCATAGCAATGACGCTCGTGGATCGACTATATCGGTCGATCCCATCGAGGTATCTCCTATTGAATCGGTTGATCCACTGGCTGGATCAGTGGGAAACGAAGTAGGTGTGATCTACGATTGGAATGACAAATTGAATACCTCTGTACCTCTTTGGAGTTTGGACCTAGGCTCCAGACTCCTTTACGTGGGAGATGTTGGTAACACGGAAACCTCTCGGCCGAGCGAGCGGAAGGGAATCGAGATGGAGAACTACCACGAATTCAATAATTGGCTTTCCTTCGATTTCGACTTGGCTCCAACGGACGCCTCTTTCAGCGGCATCGATCTTGCAGGGAATGACATACCGGGTGCGGTGGTCGTTTTGAATCTTGTGGATTGAATTAAACTAAGCCAATTTTTTGGTCAATGAATATTCTTCTTATTACCAGTGATCAGCAGCGATGGGATTGCTTGGGTCGGCAGAATTCGGAAATTCTTACGCCTAATCTCGACCGTCTCGCTGACCGTGGAATTCTCTTTGAACGAGCCTATACCGTTAATCCCGTATGCACGCCAACGAGGTGTTCGATATTAACCAGTGAGTATCCTTCGAGGCATGGTTGTTTTCATGTAGGGACTTCGCTTCCGGAGGATTATAGACCAACGGTAGCGGATCGCTTTTCGGATGCCGGTTATGCAACCAGCTTGATCGGCAAGGCGCACTTCCAGGCCTGTAAGGATCCTGCTAGTCTCGAGTCTGCTCCCAAGGTTCATGATCTTGATCATTTTGACAATTGGTTTGGCCCGTACTTCGGGTTTGAACATGCGGAATTGGTTATCGGCCATACTTCCGAGCCTCATGCCTCAGGAATGCACTATGGGGCTTGGCTGCGTAATGAGGGCATCGATACGACCTGCTATTTCGATATTCACGATTACGATCACTTTGGCCCTTGGTCGCTTCCGGAAGAATATCATGGATCGTCCTGGGTCGCCGACCGATCGATTGCGGCCATTGATCGAGCCAAAGAAGATGATAAGCCATTTTTCCTTTGGTCTAGCTTTCAGGACCCTCATAATCCCTACGTCACTCCGGAGCCCTGGGCATCGATATATGATCCTTCAACTCTGTCGGACCCGATAGGAATCCCCGAACTTGATTCGCTGCCGGATTTCTACCGAAGCTTGGCTTGCGGTGATTATTATGGCGATGATCCTCAGCTTCAGAGAAAAGCGTGGGGAGACGTGAAGATCCGTCCGGAACTTAGCCCTTCGGATGTCCGTTCGTTGAGGGCCGTCTATTATGGGATGGTCAGTTTAATGGACCATCACATCGGACGCATTCTGGATCGATTGGAAGTAGATGGCACGATTGATGAGACATTGATCGTATTTACGTCCGATCACGGTGATTACCTGGGAGATCACGGCTTGTGGGGCAAGGGGTTGCCGGCGTACGAAAGCGCTCAGCGGGTACCCTTCATCGTTGCTCATCCGGATGTTGCGAGACGGGGGCAGAAAAGCCAGGCGCTTCAATCGCTTGTGGATTTGGGATCAACTTTTTTGGATATTGCGGGCCTCGATTCATTGGAACGGAGTCAGGCGGTGCTGCAGACTCAAGCGTGGATGGACCCTACCGCTGAAGTTCGAGATCATTGCCTAGCGGAATTTCGGCCAGCCCAGGGCCCCTACAAGCAAAGGACGTTTATCGATTCGCAATTCAAACTCGTACTCTACGATACGCGCGAGTACGGCGAGTTGTACGATTTGCAAGCTGATCCGGGCCAGGCTAGAAATCTGTATGATGATATAGAATACATCGATATCCGTCGCGAATTGGAAGGGAAATACTCGAATACCGATTCTGAGAAGGACTTGGTCCGAGAGCGAAATGCAGTAGCTTGATCAGTCGCTACCTTTTGCATGGTGCAAGCGGTGCCTCTACTATGTTCTTCGGTTTCTCCAAAAGAGTGGTCCTAGGAAGAAGACAAAGGCAAAGATGATGCCGGCGATGATCAGTCCGTACTCGATGGTTTTGGGACTATCGGTGTTGGCGACGCCGAGAGGGGAAAAGAAGATGTATGTGCCTATCATGATGACCGTGGCCAGAATGCTGATCCATTTGAAGTGCTTCCAGGGCGTTGTGTCGACGCCCTCGGGTCCAGTTTTTGGAAGGTCAGGTTTTTCGTGAGGGAAGAAGTGGCCTAGGGTTAACGCCAGCAGGGTGAAGCAGACGAAGAGGATGGCCATGCAGTGCATGAAGTGTAGCTCCGGCTGAATCCAGAATATGACCGCTCCGTACGTCAGGACAAACAAGGCCAGGCAAAAATTCACTGCGAATGGAGAAACTCGTTTGGAGAAGTAAGCCAACAGCATGACCATAAAAATGGGTCCGCCAAATAAGCTGTCGACTTTCACCATAAACGTGAAGAGACCTTCAGGGAAGTACATGATGAATGGAGCAATGATCATCGTGGCTACGGCCATGATGATCCCGAAACGCTTGCTGCGTTGAATAATTTCGTGGTCGCTGAGATTCTTTCCAAAGAGCGGTTTGTAAATATCCAGCGCCAATATTGTCACGGCGCTGTTGAGGACGGAGTTGAATGTGCTGAGAACGGCTCCGAAGATAACGGCGGCGAAGAACCCGACAAACACGCTCGGCATGATATCTCGAATCAGAGTGGGGTAGGCCCAATCGTTGTTTTCAAAATAGTTTCCACCGTATAAGTGAAATACGATTACCCCGGGAAATGCTATATAGAAAATATTCAGTATCTTGAAAAAGGCGGTAAGCATTACACCTTTTTGCCCTTCCTTTAAACTGCGAGCTCCTAGGGTTCGCTGCACGATGAATTGATTGGTGCTCCAGAAGAACAGATTGTGGATGATCATGCCCGTAAAGAGAATCGAGAAGGGAACGCCATCGGTGGCATCTCCTACGGCGTCGAGTATTTGAGTGTTCTTAGTCAGAATGGTGCTGACACCGGCAAAGAAGTCCTTGTTGCCAACTTCATAGATCCCGATTACGAATACGAAAGCACCTCCGATCAACAGGCCAATTCCATTGAGTGTATCCGATATCGCGACACCCTTTAGCCCTCCGAATAAGGCATAGATGCTACCGATGATTCCAAGGGACCATACCACTATCCAAATGACCAATTCGTTATTCAATCCAAGCGATCCGGAAATATCGAAAAGCAGGTTGATCGCGATGGCCCCACCATAGAGAGCTGCCGGCATCGAGCTCAGAATATAGACGAATAGAAACATAACCGCGATCAGTCGTCGCGTGGATTTGCTAAACCGATTTTCCAGAAATTCGGGAATGGTTGTAAATCCGCCCTTTAGAAAAGTGGGCAGGAGAACAGCGCAAAAATAGATGAGAGGGGGAACGACGGTTACGGTCCAGGCAATGGGGGAGAGATTGCTTCCGTAGACATTGGCAGTCATCCCGGTGAAGTTTGCAGCGCTGAGATTCGTCAGCATGAGCGACCCGGCAATAACCCAACCATTGAGGCTATTCCCTGCTAGGAAGTAGCCTTTGGGTGTGTGAAGTTTATCGTTGTGCGTCCGGAGGTAGGTAATTAAACCGACAAGTCCGGTGAAGAAAAGAAAAGACAGAATAGTTCCCATAGGATAAAAAAAGCAGGAACGCTGGAGGAATTGTACTTTCGTTAAAAGACTAAAACTACCATTGAATAACGCCAATCGCAGGATTGGTCGATCTCCTCATGGTAAATCGCTCGCTGTTTGCCTAAAAGAATCAGTTTAGACGAAGATCGCGGAAATCACCCGGTCGATCGCTTCCCTCACTTGAGCAAAACGTTGTTCAGGCCACCGAAACTTTGGGACCACAAAGTCCCGCTCATTATAGGCATCTACCTCGGAATCAATTAATTGTGAGATTACCAATCAGTAGATGCTCTGTGAAAAACCAGTCAAGACTGGGGCAAAATGGCTAGTAGATGTGTCGCCTCGCTCGGCAGACCCCCCGACATCGTCCCCTTCTTCACCGACCGACCAGGGTAAGCTCGACATCAACTGCTATTCCTATCTCGCAACTCTAAGGGGCGAACTTGTATTATGTTTCTTCCCATCTTAGTCATTGTGTGCAAGTTTCCGAACGATTCCTTGGATAATCTCTTATGAATTACCTCAAAATCGTAGTCGCCCTCGGTTTATTCGCGAGCTTGCCCCTTTCCACGTTCGCTGATTGGCCCGCGTGGCGTGGCCCTAGCGGAAATGGGATTGGTTTCGCTGAAGATTTGCCGGTCGAATGGACCGTTGATTCCAACGTTTCCTGGAAGGTGAAGCTGCCCGCTTGGAGCGGGGCTTCTCCGATCGTCGTCGGGGATAAGGTATTTGTAGTCTCGCCATCTGAGCAGGAAGCGGCGCCTTCAGCGGAACCCGCTCCGGCTGGAAGAGGGCGACGCCCCGCTCCGCCTCCGGGAATGGGGCCGGGCGGCCAGGAGATTGTCTTGTTCTGCCTTTCCAAGAGGGACGGCTCTATTCAGTGGCAAAGCAAATTGGACGAGGGCAACAAGATCGAGTTCAAGCAGAATATGAGTTCGCCATCGCCTGTATCGGATGGAGAAACCATTTGGGTCGTGACGGGAAATGGGGTCGTTACAGCTGTGGATATGAAGGGCAAATTGCTTTGGAAGTACGACATTCAGGAATCGCATTGGAAGTTGGGATTGCTGGCAGGGTATGCGTCGTCGCCGGCCCTGCACGAGGATAAGCTCATCATCCAGGTTTTGCACGGCATGCGAACGGACGATCCGTCCTACCTTCTGGCCTTGGATAAGAAGACCGGGAAAGAGCGTTGGTACGTAGAGCGTGAAACCGACGCGGTCCACGAATCGCCGGACGCCTATACGACGCCCGCACTTTCCAAGACCAAGGACGGTATCCAATTAATTATAACGGGTGGAGACTATGTGACCGGTCACGATCCAGATACGGGTAGAGAGATTTGGAGAGCTGGGGGCCTCAACCCCCAAAAAGCGCGCAACTACCGTATTGTCCCTTCACCGGTAGCTTATGATGGCATGATTTACGCGCCCACTCGGAAAAAACCTCTACTGGCCTTGCGGGCAGGCGGAAAGGGCGATGTCACAGAAAGCCATCTGGTTTGGAAATACGAAAAGCCGGCCGGTAGTCCGGATGTGCCTACACCCATCTGCGATGGGAAATACTTTTATATGGTCGAGGACTTCGGACAAGTGACTTGTCTTGATGCCAAAACGGGTGATGTCATTTGGGGACCTGAGACCACGGGTTTAGGACGCGTCAGTTCATCCCCGGTGCTGGCGGATGGAAAAATCTATATTACGGCTGAAGATTCGGAAATTGCGGTAGTGCAAGCAGGACCTGAGTTTAAACTGTTGGGAAAGAGCGAACTCGATGGAAGTTTTACTTTGTCTACGCCCGCAGTTTCCGGAAACCAGCTCTTCATCAGAACCGGTGAATATTTGTACAGTATCTCCAAGAGGTAAGCTGTCTCCGAATATCTATTTATATTGTTTGCCCCGTTCTGTTCTGTTAAACTTCAAACCAATGAAGCCCGACCCCATTCGCTTATCCTCCAGTTGGGCTCTGTGCGTGGGCGTATTTTCTTGGCTCGCCGCAGGTGCTGAAAACCAGGCTTTTCCGCCGCATACCTTCACCTTGCCAGATGGCTACGAGCTGGAGCTCGCCGCCGCCCCGGGGCTCGTCGAGCGGCCGATGCACATGTATTTCGACGAGGATGGCAGCTTGTACGTCACGGATAGTTCTGGGGATAGTCGGCCTGCGCCGCTTCAGCTCGCGGAGCCGAGTCATCGCATTCTGCGCCTCGTCGAAAAGGACGGCGATGGCGTCTTCGCTTCTCTGCGTCGTGGGCACAAAGAACGTTATTATATTTTAGAGAATACAAAGTTAATTCCGATCACAGTATGAACGAACCCTATCACGCTAAGAACGGCCTTCATCGTCGCGATCTCATCAAAGGCGTTACCGCCGCCAGTCTAGGTCTTGCCGCTGGCTCAATGGGGATCCCTGAGTTGCTAAGTCAGGCGCCTGTATCCAATTCCTCAAAACGAAATCTAATCCAGATCGAAAATGCCAAACCCGGCACACGCGACTGGCTGCTCACGAACACGTTCACCGATCCCGTGAAGCGTAGTAGCGGCGTTGGTAGCGGACGTAGCCCGTATATTGAAGGCTATTGCTCGGCCAACAGTCTGCGGGCGGGCGAGAAATTGCAGATCATGGTAAGCACGGATCCGGAAACCGCGTTCAAATTGGAGATCTTTAGAACCGGTTACTACAACGGATATGGCGCTCGACTGGTTAAGCGTTTTGACGCGCTCAAAGGCGTCCCTCAACCGGTACCATCAATTGGCGAGAACTACATTCACGAATGTAACTGGAAACCCTCGGTTGAATTTACTATTCCCGACGATTGGTTGAGCGGCGTTTATCTGGGAAAACTGACTGGAGAGTACACGGGAACGCAGAGCTATGTCATTTTCATCGTGCGCGATGACCGACCCTGCGATCTGCTGTTTCAATGCAGTGACCTGACCTGGTCCGCTTACAATCGGTGGCCGACTGATTTCTCAATTTATTCTAGGCATGAAGGGCGTTCCAGCACTAGCGTGCCCAGCGGATCGGTGAGCTTCGATCGGCCTTATGCCTTGTTCACTCACCCGGTCAATAAGATCAAAGCGTCCGTGGGTTCCGGCGAATACTTGCCTTGGGAATTTCCCTTGGCTTTTTGGCTGGAGCAGCACGGTTACGATGTTTCCTACATTTCCAATGTCGATACGCATGCCGACCCGAAGGGCTTGCTGCGTACGAAGGGATTTATCTCGGTTGGGCACGACGAGTACTGGTCATTGCAGATGTACGACAATGTACTCAAGGCACGTGACGAAGGAGTTAGTCTAGCGTTTCTGAGCGCCAATGCCGTTCTTTGTGTCGTACCGATGTTGCCTGCTTCAGACGGTACGCCCAATCGCGCGATACGTCGGGAAGGTTGGTTCTTTCCGCCGGAATATGGGAACGGTGACGCCAGGCGAAATGTCAATCAGGAAGGCTTCGAACCCGTCATGGGGCCGGATGGCGCTTTATTGATGGGGAACCGGACGACTCCCCCGGTCATGGGGGCTGGCGATTGGACCTGCGCCAAACCGGAGCATTGGCTCTTTGAAGGGACCGGGATGAAGAAAGGAGACTCGATCGAAGGTATCGTTGGCTGGGAGTGGCATGGCGCCCCGATGATGGACCTGCCCGGAATGCAGATCGTCGCCGAAGGCGAAACCTCGATGAACGGCAAAAATCCAGGCCATTACACTGCCACAATCTACGACGGCCCGAAGGGCAACGTGGTCTTCAACGCCGCCACGATCTGGTGGGCCAACGGCTTGTCCAGCCCGCCCGGACACAAAACCCCGGTCAGACATGGCGTCGCTCAACAAGGCTCGGACGAGCGCGTCCAGAAAATCACCCACAACCTATTTCAACGTATAATAAAACCTTAAACGTGATCTCAGTATTCCCGCGACTGCGCGTCAATTTATCCGAAATAATCTAAAAACCACGCCGCTTTGCGGCGTAGCTAC
>PBMN01000052.1:0-18540 GCA_002722675.1 Opitutaceae bacterium | reverse complement strand
CTACCGCCCAATCTTTCGGGAATAGATCAATCAGCGATCTCTTCAGAAGATACCTGCGACAGAGGCCAAAGTGAATGTTCTAGCAGATCCAGAGGCTTGACCTTGTAACTCATTACCAAAAGCCTTTCCTCTATTTAAAAAGACTACCGCTTCCCAATCTAATCCTGTGCCCAAACCCAATTTCCTCCTAGTCCTATCTGACGAGCACCAAAAATATGTGGCTGGATGCTACGGAAACCCTCAAAACGTCACTCCTAATTTGGATGCCTTGGCAGAACGAGGGACCCTCTTCTCTCGTGCTTACACCACCTGTCCTATTTGCGTACCGGCACGGGCTTCATTGGCCACTGGCAAGTATGTCCACGAAATAGGGAATTGGGACAACGCCTTCCCTTACGATGGAAACGAGCGTTCCTGGCACCATGAAGTACGCGACGAGGGGCTGACCGTCGACTTGATCGGCAAACTGCATTTTCGAAGCGAGGAGGACGACAATGGCTTCTCGAATGAAATCCAACCCCTACACGTGGTAGGCGGCGTCGGAGATCCATTGGGGTGCATGCGGGACAATCCAGTCCTTCGAACACGCCGCGGAGGAATCAATTCCGCAGGTGAGGGCGATACGACCTACCAGCAATACGACATTAAAAATGCGGACGAAGCCATCAAATGGCTCGAGCAACACAAGGATGATGAGCTGCCTTGGATTTTGTTCCTTTCATTCGTCTGCCCGCATCCACCATATAAGGTCAAAAAAGAGTACCTCGATAAGTTCGATCCTGAAGAGCTGCCCCGTCCGCCGCAATGGAAGCAGGAGGACTGGCCCATGCATCCACACTACACCTACATGCGGAAGTATTTCGATGCTTCTGAACAGCACACCGATGCCCAAATTAAGAATCTCATCCATGCGTACTATGGTCTTACCAATTTTCTGGATGAGCAGCTAGGACGAGTACTCAATCGTCTGGAAGCGCTGGGTCTTTCTGAAGACACTAACGTACTGTATTCAAGCGATCATGGTGAATGCCTGTCGGCCCGTGGCTTCTACGGTAAATTCACACACTATGAGGAGTCCGGAGGAGTGCCTATGGTTTTGGCGGGCCCGAAAGTACCGAAGGGCCAGACTTGCGATACTCCTGTTTCCCTACTGGACGTTCACGCCACTATCTATGATGGAATCGGGCTGGAAAAACCGACGCATCGCAATGCGGAATCGCTCATCAAACTAGCGAATTCGCCGGAACAGCAAAGAAGCGTGTTTGGAGAATACCATGCACTAAACAGTGAGAATGGTTCCTTTCTCCTAACGGACAATCGGTACAAACTAATCTACTACGCAAACCAGTCGCCGCAGTTGTTTGATCTAAAGGAAGATCCTGATGAGCTTGTTGATTTGTCTTCGAACGAAGAATACAAGAATGTCCTAAATACGATGATTAGTGAATTACGCTCAATATGCGATCCGGAAAAAGTCGATGCCCAGGCTAAAGCGGATCAGCAAGCGTTGGTCGACCGATATGGTGGAAGTCAAAAACTGAGGGCACGCGGGTTCTTCGAGAACTCCCCCGTGCCAGGCGAGGCTCCCGCGTTCAAGAACTAGCTCAAGAGTCGAGCTCGTTTTCCTGCAGCTGGATACTAGACTTGATTGCTCAACGAAACGGATTCCGGAGCAGATGCAGACCTTGAGTAATAGGCTCTAACGATCCTGAACTCTCCTTGGTTTAATCCCAATTTCAGGTGCGGCGAGGCGATACCCACGAAGCGACCTTTCCATAGGAAACGCTGCCTCCAAATATATCTAGAGCACTACCTATCGTCAGGTCCACCCTACCTTGACCTAGCTCGTCCACGCGGTCCAGATCCTCGATTCTACTGGCTCCGCCAGCATAGGTAACCGGAATCGGGCTGGACTCTCCCAATAGAGAAACCAGTTCGCCCTCTATCCCAGACATCTTTCCTTCGACGTCCACTCCATGAATTAGGAACTCATCGCAGTATTTAGATAGCTTCGACAAGCTCTCTGCCGAAACCTCCAATTCTGTGAAGTGAGTCCAGCGATCCGTGACGACCCAGTAGCCGTCACCTTTCCTGCGGCAGCTGAGATCCAAAACCAGCCGATCGCGCCCAATCCCCTTAACCAGCAACTTCAATCGGTCAAGGTCGACTTGTCCTTCGGAAAAAACGTAGGACGTCACAATCACATGGCTCGCACCGGCGTTTAGAAAAGTGGATGCATTTTCAGGATTTACTCCTCCTCCGTATTGCATCCCACCTGGAAAGGCACCGAGTGCTTCCGTGGCCGCTTTTTCATTGCCCTGACCTAAAGCGATCACGTGTCCTCCTAAAAGCGCATCCTTTTGATAGAGCTTGGCAAACTCAGCTGGGTTATCTTCTGTCTCGAAATTTGTAAGCACGCTTGAGCCGTCAATCGTTAGAGAGCCTCCTACGATTTGGACGACTTTGCCGTTCTTAAGATCGATGCACGGACGAAAACGCATCCTCCCTTTATTTTCAAATTAGCTGGAAGTGCGAGTGTTTAATTAATTCAAGGTTCACTCAATTTTCCGTCAGAACGCATTAAATCCGTTAATGTGTACGTCTCGTTCACTTTTAATGTCATATCCGATCCGGATCAAGGTTTTGGCAAACGGCTTCGGAATCACAAACTTGCCCTGGGAATTTGAGTACAAGTACTTCACCAAAAACTCCATCCTTCCGCAGCCTTGGAGAATACGGACGCAAACGTTCTCGCTCAGTCTCGATTGATGACAAATTCTCTTCAGCTCGTGGCTCGAAGGTTACCTAATCATGTGCTCTGGCCCCACCACCTCTAGATGACCCCTCAACCCAAAAGTAGCAAGGAGCTCGAACTCCCTCACCCTCCGATTTGCCATTCGAACAAGCTTGCAAATCCCCCGTTTTCATTAGATCAAAAAATTTAATTATGTTCGTGAGAATTGGCAGAAAAGGGATATCTTTTGTCAGTGAATTAGGAGAATTGACAATCTTCGGAGCGTCTTCCTTCGGTTCTCTGTTTCGCCAGCGACACACTTTTGAAAAGCTAACGCGCTCAATCTACGAAATTGGGGTAAGGTGTATTCCCATAACCTTGATTGTCGGGTTTTTTACCGGACTAGTGCTAGGGCTTCAGCTCTATTATGTTCTTACAAAGTTTAGCTCTGAAAGTCTTCTTGGACAGGCAGTTGCACTTTCAATCATTATGGAGATCGGCCCAGTCTTCACCGCAATAATGATCGTGGGACAAGCCGGATCGGCTCTATCCGCTGAGATTGGAATTCAGCGAAATGCCGAACAGATCGACGCGTTACAGACCATGAACATCAATCCGCTGGCGTTCCTGGTTTCGCCGCGACTCTACGCGGCATTGATTTGTTTCCCGATTCTGACAGCGTTTTTCGATATTGTTGGAATTTACGGGGGGCACTTAACGGGCGTCAGCATGCTTGGAGTCGACCAAGGCGCCTATTGGAGCCGGATCTACGAGGCTGTGAGCGTCAAGAACGTCATGGATGGGTTTTACAAGGCAATGACTTTTGGCCTCCTTACCACCATTATTTGCGCATTTCAAGGCTACTACACACATTTAAAAGCGAGCATTCCGGGAGCTCGTGGCGTTTCCCAGACAACCACTCGGGCGGTTGTGCTTTCAAGCATCGCAATACTTTCAAGCGATTACCTGCTGACCTCTCTCCTTCTCGAAAAATGAGCGGCAGCTTTCTCCAACTTCGAGGACTCAGCAAACGGTTCGGCCCGCAGGTAATATTAGACGCGATCGATCTCGATATTCCGCTGAACTCGCACACCACTGTGATTGGGAGAAGTGGCATAGGAAAGTCTGTCTTGCTCAAGTGTATTTCTGGACTCCTTAAACCCGATTCGGGGACAATCAGACTTAGCAATTCCACGGAATCAAATCCGCAGTTCGCTTACATGTTTCAGCAGAATGCACTTTTCGACTCTCTCAATGTTTTTGAGAATATCGCCCTTCCCCTGAGAGAGAAAGAAAAGGTCTCCGCTCAGAACCTATCGGAGCGAGTGAATTCCCTCATAGAGGAGCTAGACCTTCAAAACGCAGCTACGAAGTACCCCGCTGAAATTTCGGGAGGAATGAAAAAGCGTGCCGCACTCGCCCGAGCACTAATAACCAAACCCGAGATTATCCTATTCGATGAGCCTACCACAGGGCTCGATCCTGAGAGAAAATTTTCCGTATTCGAGATGATTCGCAACTATCGACAGCAATTCGGATTCACCGTAATGATGGTTAGCCACGACGTACCTGAAGTTTTTGGCATAACGGACCAAGTTGCTTGGCTGGATGAGGGAAAGATTAGATACTGGGGATCACCTAAAGACCTTCTTGAATCGCCTCCAATTAAGTTGGCTGGATTCCTCAACCCAAAGCTTTCAACCGACAAACCTGCCGCATGAACCAGAAACGAATCGAATTTTCCGTTGGGATTTTTATCCTCCTTGGTATCGTTGCCATTCTGTATTTAGCTATTCAAATCGGAAGCAGCCGCTTTTGGGGATCCGACGCTAGAGTCATCGATGCAAGATTCACGAATATCGGAGGTCTAAATGAAGGCAGCAACGTTATGATAGCCGGAGTTAAAGTCGGTGTGGTGGGTGACATCACTCTCGATACGGAAAACCTCGTCGCCATGGTGCAACTGAAGCTTCACACGGACCTATCCATTTACGATGACGCCATTGCATCGATAAAAACCAACGGCTTAATCGGCGACAAGTACATCGCCCTAGATCCAGGTGGAGGCGGGTTTGAGTTAGAAGAAGGCGAACCGATCGTGGATACAGAGTCCGCACTTGATATTGAAAGTCTCATTAGCCGTTTTGCTTTTGGGACCCTCGAAGGAGGAGAATAGTCCAAACCCAATACATTTTTAAAAAAACTATCTTAAACAGAAACTTCACCTTCGGTGTTGTAAAATCTTTAGATCCATTTGTGCAATCCAATTCCCTTCCTCGCACGTAGAGGAATCAAGCAGACTTACTAGAAACGCCATGAACTCTTTCTCTATCCGTTCGCTTTTTGCCATTTTGCTACTAACTGTAACTCCGCTGCCAAACTTGCGATCCAACGATCTAGATCACACTAAGGACGCTCTGGAGTTTACCCTCAACCGGCTGCTAGACGTTCTTCACGCAAGTCACAGCAATGCTCCCTATTCTGACAAAAAGGATCGGATTATTGGGATATTAGACCAGCAATTCTCTTTCGACGTCATTATTCAACGTTCGCTTGGTCGCAATTGGAACAAGCTCAATGACTCACAGAAAGACCAAGTATATACGCTCATAACCGATTTGGTCTTACAAAGCTACACGCGGGAGCTCCAGGACGGACCCCGTCCCGAACTAACTTTCTACAAGCCCAAAGTAATCACCTCGAGTAAAATTGAAATCGAATCCATCGTCCTGCTAGACGAATCGAAAATTAATATTAGCTACCGCTTGGCAAATATCAAAGATCGTGGTTGGCAGGTATATGACGTGCTTGTCGAGGGCATCAGCATGGTTAGCAACTATCGCAAGCAATTCGACGAGCATTTTCTGAAAAAATCTGCTTCCGAATTAATTGATCTTCTCAAGACCAAATTACAAGAGGCCTAACTATGAAAATCCTGATACCTTCTGGAATTCCTTTCGCTATCATTGCGATGTGGGCCCTTTTATCAAAAGCGGGTGCCGAAGACTTCGTCGACTTGGACGACTTGTTGGAAATGGATGAACTCCTTGACGACGACGGCACCTTAGTAAGAGAAGGGTCTGCCGCAATTGCAGATCCGCTCAAGGGGCTCAATCTAGCTTTCTTTGGGTTTAACGATGCGGTATACAAGAACATCTTTCAACTTTTCACTCTACAGTACGTTAGAGTCATACCCAAGGAAGCGAGGAAAGGCATCGGCAATTTCTTCAACAACCTGGAGTATCCTCGACGCTTGACAGGCAGCCTACTCCAATTCCGTTTCGGGCGAGCTTCTCAGGAGACAGGCAAATTTTTAATCAATACAACTGCGGGCATGGCCGGTTTCATGGATGCCACTCAGGAGTTCGAAGCTCTACAGCCGCCCAAAGAAGACATTGGACAGGCTTTCGGAACGTGGGGATTTAAGCATGGATTCTATTTTGTCCTCCCATTTCTCGGTCCCACGAGCTTGCGTGACTTTGTCGGCAGAATCGGGGGAAACTATGTCGACCCAACATCCGAGCCCTGTACACAAGTTGATGATTCCACGGACCGCATGATTTTGACGGCCGTCGATACAGTTAATGATCTTCCCGATATCATCGATATCTATAATTCCATTACAGGATCGGCCATAGACCCATACACAGCAGTCAGAGACGGTTATGCCCAACTTCGAGCTGTGCAGGTAGCCGAGTAAGAATTCGTCCTTATTTTTAGTTATAGCTGAGGCGATAAACTTCCACGGGCAAATCCAACGCAGCTTTCTGTCGGTCAGCTCTCTGAACGTTGGTTAGCATCGTTGAGGATCGCCTCTTTAAGCCTTTCCAAGTTCTCTCGCGTTTTCGACTTAGCCGCCTCCAGAGCGCTTTCGTCTGCAACCGACTCGCTCCCGAACAGGTAGAACTTTATCTTGGGCTCAGTTCCACTACCACGTACAGCATACCGATAGTCATTCTCAAGTCGTAGGAAATAGAGATCCTGCTTAGGAATCTCTTTTCCATCGGGATCCACAACAGTCTCTACTCCAAAGTCCGTAAATTTCGACACCTTGGCCCCCAGGAATTCGGTCGGAGGATTTGACCGGTAACTTTTCAGAATATTCTCAATCTTGGCGGCTCCCGCCGCACCTTCATACACGATTTGACCGAGAGACTCCAGAAAGTAACCATATTGGAGATACAGACTATCAAGGTAATCAAGGACCGTGCGGCCTTCTTTCTTTAAGCTAGCCGCCAGTTCACAGAAAATCACGCTCGCCGCATTCCCATCCTTGTCTCGAACCGAATCGGTTGGCAAATAACCGTAGCTCTCTTCTCCACCGAAGACGTAGAAAGTACTGTATTTTTGCAACAGTTCACATCTTTCCTTATGGCTAAGTTGATCGTAGTCTAACGAACTGCCAAACTCTTTTTCATAGGAGGCCTTCAGCTCTTGCTCGTATAGACGCAGCTTTTCGCCAATCCATTTGAATCCAGTAAGCGTATTAATTGTCTTAATATCATGCTTCCTCGCGATTGCATCCTGCATGGGTGATGTTACAAACGTCTTAATCAAAGCCGCGGATTGAGTCCCTTCTTGAGGAATCCAGCCCATAGACTTGAGTTTCCTAATACGATAATCAGCCAATATAGCTCCGATCTGGTTCCCCGTCACTAAAACCATCTTGCCCTCATCGTTTTTTACCGCAACCCCCATCCGGTCGCAATCTGGGTCGGTACCGAGGAGTATGTCCGCACCTTCGCGCTCAGACAATTCAATCGCCAGATTGAGTGCCTCGGCATTCTCAGGATTGGGCGATTTGACGGTTGGAAAATTCGAGTCTTGGACCATCTGCTTTTCGACGAGTAGTGGCGCCAGGCGGAATGTCTCAAGGGCCGGAAGCGTGGACACCGCACCCGTTCCATGAATTGGTGTGAAAACGACTTTCAAATCCGAGCCATCAAGGGCACTGCGATCAATAACCGTTTCAACCACTGCTGCGATATAAGCTTCATCATGCTCTTGACCGAGTGTTTTTACAGCATCTAAATCAATCGCCAAGTAGTCTTGCAACCCGCTCAATGGAGCAGACTCCACTTCATGAATTACTCCTTGATCATTCGGCGGCACCAACTGCCCCCCATCTTCAAAATACGCTTTGTATCCATTATCATGAGGTGGATTATGACTCGCGGTAATCACAACGCCACAGGTAGCCCCTAGACTTCGGACCGTAAAGCTCAATTGAGGAGTGGACCGTGGTCCATCAAAGATAAAAGCCTCTCCTCCACAGCGCGTCCAGACTGATGCAGATAATTCACAGAAGTACTTCGAAAAGTGCCTAACATCATGTGCGATGACGAGTTTGGGGACGAATACAGAACCCTTTTTCTCCAGATACTTCCGAGCGTATTCGAACAATCCGATTGTGGCCTTGGCCACAGTATATTCGTTTAGCATGTTGGATCCAACTCCTGGGCTTGCCGGAACTCCGGTTTGATCCATGTCACCTTTTTCTGCGGTGGTGGATGTCGCTCCTATTGTACGACCTCTTAGCCCTCCTGTACCAAACGCGATGTTCTTGTAGAACCTATTGTTTAACTCTTCCGCATTGCTGGTCTCAACTAATTCGGTAAGACTGGCCAGAGATTCTGGCGAAAGGAACCCTCCCGTAAGCCAGTGTCTAATATTAGCGGCGGCTGACTCCAGTAGTCCTCCGCCGTTTTGCAGTTCTTCAATCCGCTCGGCTAGTGAAACATCCATCGCGATCAGTAGGGCAACATTCTCTTCTAGAATCAATTTCTTTTGTAGGCGAGATTCCTCAATTTGTCTGTTGCCCGACCCAAAATAATAACCATCTTCGGTTCTTTAACACGATCAAACAATCTAGCAGGCGATGTCGGAACAAGACTTCACATACATTATCGGCCACAAAAATCCGGATGCAGACTCAATCTGCTCGGCAATCGCTTACGCGAATCTCAAGACCCTCAAAGGGCACAAAGGGTTCATTCCTGCCCGATGTGGCAACACGAACGCTCGAATTGAGACGATTCTAAATAAGTTCAGCCAGCCCGTGCCTTTATTCATCGGAGACGTTTCCCCGCGAGTTCGAGACATAATGGTGCACGACGTGGTCAAGGTTCACGAGAACGCCACCCTCTTTGAAGCATTAGAGTTAATCGATACGAACGACGTGCGAGTGTTACCAGCAGTAGACGACGAAGGCAAATTAAAAGGCTTTGTATCCATTTTTCAAATGGGTGATTACTTCGTTCCGAAATTCAGCGAGCCGAGGGCGATGCGCCAGGTTCACACGAGCATCAATGACGTTGCGAATGCACTTCGTGCAGATGTCAAAGTCACTCAAAATCCTGATAGCCTTGAAGACATGTATGTCAAAATCGGTGCTATGGACATTCGGTCTTTTGGGAAGCTAACCGGTTCAGACGCGATCCCTGCCAGCGAAACCATTATCATCGTTGGAGATCGTTGGGATATTCAACAGAGGTCGATTCAAATCGGGGTACGACTTCTCGTAATAACTGGTAGCCTCGGAGTAGACCCAGAAGTAATCGAGCTCGCACGCGAAAAAGGCGTCTCACTCATCATCAGTCCGCTTGACTCGGCAACTACCGCTTGGACGATTCGTACGGCAACTAGAATTTCAAAAATCATAGAAACTCAAAGTGTCGTTTTTAGCCCAGACCAGCTCGTAAAGCAACTCGGCTGGCGGGTGGCAAATTCGAACGCCCAAGCGTTCATGGTGACCGACGATTCAGATCGTCTGCTGGGGATTTTCAGTAAAACCGACATTCTTAAGCCCAAGAAAACCAAGCTAATCCTCGTGGATCATAACGAGATGAGCCAAGCAGTTCCGGGTGCAAAGGAAGTAAATATTGTCGAGGTCATCGACCATCACCGTCTCGGAATCAACACTGCCCAGCCAATTCGCTTTATCAACGATCCTGTAGGGTCAACATGCACAATCATTGCCGAACAGTTTCGCAAGAGCGACATCGAACCTTCGCCAGAGATCGCGGGTATCATGATGTCAGGTATCATCTCTGACACGTTGAACCTATCCGGGCCCACCTCCACGAAGCAAGACTCGGAAGCGATGCAGTGGTTGGAAAACCTCGCGGGAGTCACAGCGATAGATCTTGCAACGGAAATCTTCAATAGTGGATCCATCATTCTTACCATGAGTCCTGAAGAGATAATAAGGGCCGACCAAAAATTCTATGAAGAAAACGGCTTGAAGTTTTCTGTTTCGCAAATTGAGGAACTCGGATTCCAAAACTTCTGGAGCAGCGAAGATCTATTGATGAACGCTTTGGATCGACTGGTTAAATCAGAGTCCCTAGATTTCGCCTGCGTTTTGATTACCGACATCAACAAACACAATTCGATCTTGATGGTCACTGGGCACGACGAATTCGTGAGCAATATTTCCTACCCTAACATTCACGAGGGTCCGATTTTCGATCTCAAAGGAGTCGTGAGCCGGAAGAAGCAGCTGATTCCGTTTATTTCAAGCACTCTGAAAACGATCGCTCCCGGTCGCTAGGGTGTACTGTATAATCTCCCCCAATGCCGAATCCACCACGAGCCGTTCTCCAAATAGGATGAGTTCGGCGATGACATACTGTTTTACGCCCATTGTTGAGATGAAAAGCTACTACCCGAACAGCGACATAGATATTGTCAAATTTAACTTGTGACCGAGCTCTTACAGCAGACCTTTAAACCCAACTCCAACGATATTGCCCAATTTCCCGCAAACGTCGAAAATAATGTTCGGAACTGATTGGGCAGTCGCTTTGCTCGTAATCCGAGTAGCGTTTTTCTCAATGAGCGACAAATTGAAAAAGAGGTAGACACTCCATTGACCTATCCCACGAAGCCAACCGGCCCACAAGTAAACCGCTCTCTGCATCGTCCCCGAACCTGGGATTAGAAATATGAGTCTTTGACAAATCTTCAGAAGCGGCAAAATTTACCTTTTCGCGAACATTGTCCCACATACCTTGCAAAAATTTTCGCAATCTTGCTTTCGAGAATTTCGTAGGGAATTTCCAGTGAGCTCCTTCGATTAATTACATTTTGATAAGCGAGAGAACTAAAGCCTAAAGAAAATCAATGTATCCGACTTCTCGTTTGCCAGAATTATCTATAATTTCGTAACACGCCACTCATCTTCAAATTTACCCAATTTCATGCCGCACAACTTTTACGAGTCAGAAAAAGCAGTATCAGAGTATCTGTTATTTCATTACGGAACTCATTCGGATTTGCTTTTCGACCAAATGGGACCGCAGGAAGCGCTTGGATTCGCTCATCGCAGCGGACTCTTACATGAAGGTCAATCGATCGATCGGAAACGAGCCCTGGACCTTGGCTGCGCAGTGGGCGCAGCCTCCCATGCTCTGAGCGAGTCATTCAGTGAGGTAGTCGGAATTGATTTTTCACATGCCTTGATTCAAGCGGCTAATCGCATTTCGAGCAGCCGCAAAGCAACCATCGAAATCGCTACGGAAGGCGATCTGACTCGACGTGTTCAGGTCTCGGTACCGTACAACTCTCAACCCGGACGTATCACGTTCACACAGGGAGACGCAATGAACCTAAACCCCGAGTTGGGGAAGTTCGATTTCATTTTGATGGCCAATTTGATCGACCGCCTTCCCGATCCCAAAAAGTGTCTCCAGAATATTCACTCTTTCGCCACCGAAGATGGAGTCCTAGCCATAACCTCACCTTACACTTGGCTTGAGGAATATACGCCCAAGTCGAAGTGGCTCGGTGGCTATGAGCAAAATGGCATCCCTATCAAAACCGTAGATCAGCTAGAGCGAATATTGGCTCCGCATTTCGAGAAGATCGATTCCCAGAACCTACCTTTTCTGATACGTGAACACGACAGAAAGAACCAGTATTCAGTTGCCCATGCAACCCTTTGGAGAAAGTGTTAATGGCGTCATGAGGCTCTTCAGTTTTTTACCCTACCTTAGCAAAATTTCAATTTGCGGCCTTGGCATTGCTTTGATGTTCCTATTGGGGTGCTCGAAAGGACGCGATACGCAGATTCTAGTGGTCGGCATGGAATTGTCCTATCCGCCATTTGAAATGACGGATGAAAACAACCAGCCAACGGGTATCAGCGTAGAAATGGCCCAAGCCCTGGCCAATCGACTGGGTAAAACTCTACGTATCGAGAACATTCCTTTTGCAGGACTCATACCAGCTCTAAAAACCGGCAAAATCGATCTCATCATTTCATCGATGAGTCGTACCGAAGAGCGGGCCCAGTCCATTTCCTTTTCTAACTCATACGTGCACACTGGACTGTGTATTCTTGTATCCAAAAACGGTGATTCTCATTCTATCAAGGACATCGATCAACCCGGTGCCAAAGTTGCAGTGAAGCAAGGGACTACCGGACACATTTACGCAAACGCAAATCTAAAGAATGCTGAAATACTGCTTTTCGACAAGGAATCAGCTGCTTCTCTAGAAGTAGCCCAAGGCAAAGTTGATGCATTCATCTATGACCAGATCTCTATTTATTTGAACTGGAAAAAGCATTCCGACACAACCCGTGCCCTCCTCAATCCATTTAACAGCGAATCATGGTCCATAGGCATTCGGAAAGGAAATGATGGACTCACAACGCAAGTAAATCAATTTCTAGCTGATTACCAGGCGAGCGGCGGATTCGACCAACTTGGCGACAAATATTTGTCGGAACAGAAGCGAGAGTTTAAAAAACTCGGATTCCCTTTCTTTTTCTAGTGTCGTTCGTCTCATTATTTTTTGGCTCAAGCGACGCGAGTGGAACGAAAAGCCCTCCTATGTCTCGTTGGGTATCGTTCGGATGTGCCATTTTGCTTCTCTCCCTCTTTTTGCACGCCTCGTTTTCCGCTCTAGAATACCAGTGGAACTGGGAATCGGCTTTAAGATACAAGAAGAAGTTCACTGATGGCTGGATCGCCACTTTGTGGATATCCGCTCTTTCATTGTTTTTCGCTTTCCTAATCGGCTCCCTGGTCACTTTGTGCAATCGGGTCCGGTTCTTGCCTGTTCGCTACCTCTCAATGATCTATGTAGAACTGACTCGAGGAACGCCTCTTCTTGTGCAGATCTTCTTTTTCTTCTACGTTGTTGCGGATGCCGCTGGTATCCAAAATCGCTATGTAGTCGGGATTGCCATTATGGCCATATTTAGCGGTGCGTATATTTCAGAGATTCTGAGAGCTGGTATTGAAGGAGTTGGAGAATCCCAGCTTTTGTCCGCCAAAGCCATCGGCTTTACTGAGTATCAAACATTTCGTTACGTAATTCTACCTCAGGCCCTTCGAAGCAGCCTCCCCGCTCTAGCAGGGCAAACGGCAAATTTGATCAAAGACTCCTCACTACTTTCTGTCATCGCCATCAGCGAATTTACTTTGAACGCTCAAGAAGTCAACGCGATCACCTACAGTTCCTTTGAGAGTTTTTTCCCTTTAGCCTTCGGATACCTCATTCTCACCCTACCCATAATGCGGCTATCCCGATCGATTGAAAACAGGCTTAGGTTTGAAACATGAAACTAGAGCTTGAATCGGTTGTTAAGACCTACGGAACGCAACGAGCACTAGACTCGCTTGACTTGACTATAGAGGACACCATGTGCATCGCCTTGATCGGTCCTTCGGGTGGTGGAAAATCGACAACACTTCGTTTACTGGCAGGTCTCGAATCGCCCACTTCCGGAACTATTCGAATCGACGGCAATGAGATCGCCCACGAATATTGGCAACTGCGAGAGTATCGCCAAAGAGTTGGGGTTGTCTTTCAAGCCTTTAATCTCTTTCCCCACTTCGACGCGATTACAAACATCGCCCTACCCCTTGAAAAGGTCCATGGATATAGCAGAGGAAAGTCGCTTGAAAAGGCGGGAATGCTTTTGGACCAATTCCAACTAACGAACCATCGATTTAAAAAGCCCGCCGAATTATCGGGAGGGCAAAGCCAGCGCGTCGCCATAGCCCGAGCGATCGCACCCGATCCAGATATCGTATTCCTTGACGAACCGACATCTGCCTTGGATCCCGAAATGACGGCTGAAGTCCTGGAAGCGATTGAAACCCTGATTGAGTCAAAGAAAAAGCTGCTCATCGCCACCCATCAAATGGGATTTGCCAAACATGCGGCTGACACGGTTGCGATCATCGCAGAGGGGAAACTTGTGGAAGTGGGAAACTCCTCCCAAGTAATCGACTATCCCCGCACTGCTCGTGCACAAAAATTCCTCAAAGCATATCTGAAATTCTAAAGTCTACCCCATTGGTGGAAGGAAACTTGCCTGATTAATCTTCCCTAGCCCAGCAGGAGAGAGAATAGAGCGCTTCTTCGTAACCGTATCAAACAAAACGATACGCTCATCACTCCCATTTCGCGAGGTGTAAATCAGGTGGCGGCCATCATTCAGCCAACATGGCTGAATACCATCACCTCGTTCATTGGTCAGAAATTCGCTTTTTCTCGTACTGAATCGGTAGGTGGCCACCTGAAACCTATTTCCCACTCCCACGGTAAAGGCAATCAAGTCCGAGTCTGCATGGTTCCAATCGGGCTCCGCGCAATAACCGCTTATCTGTGTGGGAATATGGCTGAACTGACCTCCCGCAGCGGACCCTCGGTAAAGGGCAAGGCCTCCATTACGATCCGACGCGAATATAATCTCCCTACCATCGCGTGACCAGCACGGTGTTGCCTCTAGTCCGTTCGAATTCACAATCCGCTTTAGCCCTTTCGCCAAGCTAGATCCCACGTAAATGTCAGCGTTTCCTGGCCCCGTAAGCACCATGGCAAGCCGCGTCCCATCTGGACTGTAGCGAGCACTGGAATTGGTGCCTTTGAAATCTACCATGACCTCCGAACGCTGTCCACGGATGTCAATCCGTCGAATATTAGGGAAACCGGATAGGTAGCTTGTGTAGACGATGTAATTGCCATCAGGCGACCACCTCGGACGGACGGCTTCAACCCCGTGGCTGGTCAGACGCTTCCCTTCTCCGAAAAGAAAGTCTCGATAGTAAATCTCCATTCCCCTGCCTACTTCGCCCACATAGGCGATTTTTCCTCCGAAAAAGCCCCGCATCCCACTGGTTTTGTAAATCGCAAGATCAACCGCCCTGAGAACTGAATTCCGACGCGAATCCCCTTGCACTTGAGTCGTGTACTGAAGTCGCTCGGGGATGCCTGAGAATATTTTCAAAGTCGAGTGATTCGATCCAACCGGATCCACCTGTATCGCAAACGAGGCTTCCTGCATCGAATTGGCAACTCGGAAGCGACCGTGGATACTAAATGCCGTCTTTAGAATGTTCAGGGCTTCAACATCCTGCGAACGAGTAACCACTGGTACAACATCTCGCTGAACATTCACCTCTCCCACGCCGATGTCCCTTTGGGCAACGGCGGTAGGACCGAGAATGAGGGTAGCAGAAAAGGCAACTAATCTGATAAGAGTAATTTTGATGCGTTTATTCATTCGCTTTAAGCCTGGACTTGACAGATTCTCGAATGTTCTAGGTTTCTGATGAGCTTTTCGATTAACCGATCGAAAAATTGTTTTATGAGGAAAAGCAAATAATCCACAAACATCAATAAGCTGTGAGTAAAGAAGCTATCAAAAACGCCCTAAGTACCGTGAAGTACCCAGGGTTTAGCCGGGATATCGTATCCTTTGGCCTAGTACGGTCCGTCGATTTTGAAAATGGGAACGCCGTGATTGGTATTTCCGTAACAACTAGCGATCACAGTGTGGCTGCCCGAATACGCGATGACGTCGAATCCGCCCTCAAAGCGGTTCCTGAGGTCAAAAACGTCGATGTGAACGTGTCGATCTCCTCCTCGAAAAAGCCTGAGGAAAGCTCTAGTCCAGGCAGAGCCGATCTCCCAGGTGTCATGAATGTCATCGCTGTGGCAAGCGGCAAAGGAGGCGTGGGAAAATCTACGTTCGCCTCTAACCTAGCCTGCTCCTTGGCAAAACAGCTTTCAGCTGAGGGCAAAAAAGTCGGACTGCTGGACTGCGATATCTACGGACCTTCCATTCCGTTGATGATGGGGGTGGGTGGCCGACCCGAAATCGAAGACGAGTCCATCATTCCCCTCGAAAGCCACGGAATCAAGGTCATGTCCATGGGATTTCTTATTGACGAGGATACACCCGTGGTTTGGCGAGGCCCAATGATTCAAAAAACGATCAATCAGTTTATCAACAACGTCAAATGGGGTGATCTGGAAATTATCGTAGTCGACCTGCCTCCGGGAACCGGCGACGCCCAGCTGTCTCTCGTCCAAACCATACCCCTCAAAGGGGCCATTATCGTAACGACTCCTCAACTGGCAGCCACTCAAGTAGCAAAACGCGGGGCTCGGATGTTGGAGAAGACAAATGTTCCCCTCCTCGGAGTGGCAGAGAATATGAGCTATCTCGAAGGGGAAGATGGATCGAAACAGTTCATTTTCGGCGAAGGCGGTGGTGAGAAGACGGCGGCGGAACTCAACATACCTTTGCTCGGCAAAATCCCTCTCGATCCCAGCATAAGGGAGGCAGGAGACGCGGGTTCGCCCATCTCAGTTTCTAATCCGGATTCCTCATCGGCCCACGCATTCGATCTAATCGCGACCGAAATAATTTCCCGACTGAGCGGCTGATTTCTGCGGACTAAAAACTCTCGAATTCCGGAAAGTCCTCAGATTTTTGATCATACTTGTTTTGGAAAATCGCATCTCCTAAGTGCCAAAACGCCTTATCAGTAGCATTTAGTACTTATTCAGGCCGAAAAGTGTTGGTTTCGTGTAAAAACTTCGCATTGACTATCTTATCATGCTCGCGAAGCATTACTGAACCCAGCAGGAATATTCAGCAACGAGAACTCCCTCCCAGACTAGTTCAGTGTCATTAAGATTCTATTCTAAATTCAAAATACGGTTTGAAGCAGGCTTGAGCGAGTTAGCTAGAAAATGGCAAAAGAAGATTCTCAACCAGAAGATCAGAACGAGTTCGTGAAGCGTTCTAGCCTCTATCAAGAGTTTCTCGCAGAGAGAGAAGAGATCCTGCGGCACAAGTGGCTCGAGTCCGAAAGACTCGGAGAGGATATTGGTTTTGAGCGTGCCCTGCTCGACTGGATTCGAAAATATAGAGATGGATGGCGCAACTCGAGACGGGACTCAGATCACAGGGAATCCTCCGCGTAGTGCTCTAGTTCTCAACTAGACAAAGGAACTCTTTCCCCAAAAACGTGCCAACCTGCCGGTAACGCCTTCTACTATCCTTTGCGGGGGAAGCGAATCTACTTGATTTCCCGATGAAGCGTATGGCGCTTCAAGTTCTTGTTGTACTTCCTTTTCTCCACTCGCTCCGTCACCGTCTTCTTATTTCTTGAAGATAGGTAGCGTGAGACGGGTTTACCCTCCGCCTTTGCTTCTGTGCATTCCAGTGTTATAACTTCGCGTGCCATAATTCGTGTAATTAAAGGATTCGAGGAAGATCACCACCTGAAAACAAAATGCAACTGAATTTTTATCGTGTAATCACTAAATTTCAAGGGGCTCCTACGATACTAGCCGTCAAACGACTTTTCCATGAGCGGAAGAGCAATCCCGTTTCTGAAAATCGTTACCTGTCCGCTACTGGCCGATACCACGATAGCGAGGCATTCCGTTGCAACGGAGACCGCGGCAGCTGCCGCATGTCGGGAACCGAATCCACTTGGGAGCATATGAAGATATTCCGGAGCGTGAATAAGCGTTCCAGCAGAAATAAGTACTCCATCACCCCGAATCACGAAAGCGCCATCTAGACCGGAATACTCTTTGACGGTCTCGTCCATGAAAGGGCTAAGAACATTACACTCTTCCTCTTTGTAGCCGTAAAAGGGATTCAGAACGAGCGGCTTCGTCAACTCCTCCACTGCTTTGGTGGCCCCGACTACAAACAGCGTGCCCACCGCGTGGCCTTCCCTACCCTCAACCGACAACTCCATCGCAATGCCGATCACGCGTTCGAGAACTTCCGGCAATATATCGGGAGGGAGGAAGCTTTCTTGATCTGCGAGCAATGCTCGAAATTCACTACGTAGATCGATTACCACTATCGTATCGAACTGATCGCTTCCGGGGATTCCTCCCACGCAGCATATCTTGTCATTCACCCCAATAATTCCTCGAGTGATTCCGACGAGAAATGCAGAACGAGACTGAGCAAGCCGGCCTTTTGAAAAAGCTCGCACTTGTATAATGTTATCGAACGAGGATGCCACCACTTTCCCCTCCTTGGCCCGCTTCGTCACAAGAATGGACTTAAAGTCGGCGAAACCTTCGTGAGGATTCAATCTATCCGAACTCATAACATCTCCAAAGACTGCGATGAAATCACAATTGGTCCCCTTCGCGATTCGCATAGCCTGATTGAATATGAGCTTATTGATCGAACTCTCACTCCGCTTCGCTGCAGTTGCCTGCATTCCGCCAAATCCAAGCAACAGTTCATCGCTGAGCGCATCCAAGTCTGGCGCGCCAACCAGATCATCAATAAAAGCCTTGTCCTTTGCCAAACGGGCTACGTCCGCGAGAACCTTCAAATAGTTCTGAGTGCTTTCGCCGGCCAGCATGAGGATGATCAAGTGGATCTTCTCCTCTTTTTTGGGTCCGTCATGGGAGATGCCAACTTTGCAACGGCCGATCGCAAAGACGTAGCGACGCTTCATCCTTATCCGCAAATGAGGCAATGCGACTCCGTTACCCAAATAAGTCGTCATCGTCGCCTCTCT
>PBMN01000077.1:0-17107 GCA_002722675.1 Opitutaceae bacterium | reverse complement strand
CGAGCAAGATAGTCCGCATCGTTCCACCCCTTTTGACGTTCCCAGATCCAGGGTACATTGCCGTTCCAGCTTACTGTCCCACCAAGGATTTCGCCTATGGCACCATTCTGGATCCTAGCTGCGTTTTCCATATAGCCGATGGTGTGGCGACGTTGCGTGCCGGCCAAAATAGCGAGACCTTTTTTCTTCGCTTTTTCACCTGCCGCGATCACGCGGCGACAGCCAGGCGCGTCAACGGCCACTGGCTTCTGCATTAGCACATGCTTCCCTGCTTCCACTAGCGTATCCAAATGTTGTGGACGAAAAGAAGGCGGTGTAATAAGCATGACGAATTCCGCATCCGATTCCGCTACTTTCTGGTAGGCATCCCAACCAACGATGCATTTGTCCCGACTGACCTCGTACTTGTCTGCTTGCTCGAAAGCCTTGTCCTCGAAGGCGTCCGCCATCGCCACGTACTCTGCCTCTAGTCCAAGCATATCGCAGGCTTTGATGAAATTTGGGATATCCCGATTCGAGCGTCCACCGCAGCCAATGACCGCGACTTTCACTTTTTTATTTTTTGATACAGCGGCTCTTGCCGTGCTCGAGAGCAGTGTGCCGGCGGCAGCGACTGAAGTTGCCGCCGTTTGGACGAATTTGCGTCGTGAGAATTCCATAATGATTTTGATTGTGGGTTGAATTAAATTTCGCTCCGAAAGTTCCCGGCCTCTCGGCAGCCATAGGGTTTTAGTGAGATTTACCCTTCCATACGGGAATTTGGACTCATGTCCAGCCAGTGAGGCCAGCCATTTTAGTCAAAAGGTTACTGAATTGACGGTTTACATTCTTTGCGAATGCCACCAGTACCACGGCCTTCTCTCTACAACCCATTGATTCTAAACCTATTATGTTCGATCTTTTCCGAAGCAAAAACAGCAATCCAAAGGACGATATCCTCTCCGGTCTCACCGTCGCGCTCGCCCTCGTACCCGAGGCGATCGCCTTCGCCTTCGCTGCCGGTGTAGACCCGCTCGTAGGCCTGTGGGCCGCCGTTTTCATGGGTTTCATCACTTCCACCTGCGGCGGACGTCCCGGGATGATCTCAGGAGCGACCGGGGCGATCGCCGTGGTCGCGGGCAAGGCAGTCCAGCATGGAGACGCCCTGGGTGACGGGCTCGGTCTACAATACCTCTTCGTCGTTATCATGCTGGCGGGAATTATTCAGATCCTTTTCGGCGTCCTCAGGTTGGGCCGTTTCATTCGACTGGTTCCACACCCCGTAATGATCGGTTTCGTCAATGGCTTGGCTATTGTTATACTAATGGCCCAGTTCCCCTCTTTTCGTGACCTCAAGACGGACGAATGGCTTACAGGCCAACCCCTTCTCGTCATGGTAGCTCTTGTTGCTCTAACCATGGTCATCATACAGTTTTTCCCCAAGATTACCAAAGCGGTGCCCTCGTCACTCGTCGCGATAGTCACAGTGGGCGTCATTTCCTTCCTACTCTTCAAGGACACGGCGACAGTATCGGACGTTCTCGCCAAAGCGCCTGGAAACCCAGAAGGAAAGCTCTCCGGATCCTTCCCCCTTCCTGCTTTGCCTACTGGTATCGCCTGGGGTACGGAATGGGGGTTTCTCTTTAAGACTGCTTTCATTGTAGCGATGGTGGGTATCATCGAATCGCTTATGACCCTTCAGCTGATTGACGAGATCACTGAAACTCGCGGGCAAGGCAACCGAGAGTGCGTAGCCCAGGGTAGCGCCAATCTTCTCTCGGGCCTTTTTGGAGGCATGGGAGGCTGTGCAATGATCGGCCAGTCCCTCATCAATATCAAATCGGGTGGACGAGGACGCCTGTCCGGAATTTCCGCGGCAGTTGCTCTGGCTATCTTCATTATCGCTGCTGGCACTATCATTGAGATCATACCAATCGCAGCCCTCGTTGGAGTCATGTTCATGGTCGTCATTAGCACCTTTGAGTGGTCCTCACTTAAGACCTGGAATAAAGTTCCCTTTTCTGAGATTATCGTGATTGTTGCGGTTACTCTCGTGACCGTGGTGTTGCACGATCTGGCCACCGCTGTATTTATTGGAATCGTACTGTCCGCCCTCGTTTTTGCCTGGGAAAGTTCGAAACACGTCTTTGTAATCGTGGAGAAAGATTCTCCCGACGAACGCATTTACTCGCTTCAGGGGCTGCTTTACTTCGGGTCGGTTCGCGAGTTTACGGACAAATTTCAAGCCAAGTCAGACGTCAAGAATATCGTCATCGACTTTGGTCATGCTCGTGTTTGCGATATGTCAGGACTAGAATCCATCAACGCACTGGCCGATCGTTACCGCAAAGCGGGCAAAAACTTGCGCTTGCGCCACCTTTCTCCCGATTGCCGTTCCATGCTCAACAAAGCGGGTACCATGGTGAACGTGGAAGTCCTTCCCAACGACCCCAGATACACGGTAGCCAATCTCCGGAAGGATATAGACTAGATAAACCTAACTCCAAAGACCGAGTAGCTCAGTGCTTTAGCCTGAGCCCTTGGTTTGACAAGAGCCGAACGGTTTTCAATTCGACCATATGTTATCCACGTGCCGGTCGAACACCGAGCATTCTGCGCGCCCAATTCGGGGAAGCGTATCCGACAATAAATGGATAGGCCTGTTTTCGGGCTTGAACCACTATCACAACCTCAAAAAAAGAATCTACGTCCTATTGATGAACCGAATCAAAAACAAAAGTAGCAGGACGGCCATGGTAGTGGTCACCACAGGGCCGAGACAAGTAGCAAAGAGCGGATACTAATTTAAGGTTGCACATGGCGAACGCTGAGCCCTACCGCAAAAATAACTTTAAAATGAAGCGATGAACCGCCATCGCCAGGATCGCTTCCTCGACCGTCGTCTGCCAGGTGATCATTTCGGCTTCCTTGGTCATTACTTCGGATACTAAAGTTTCTTTGGGCGACTTCTCGTGCGCAACCAAGTGCTGCAGCACTTCTCGCTCGTTTAAGGTCCCAGCCAGTTTCTCGCCATCTAGAACAACGATCGATCTTATGCACAGGCGATTCATCTCGTTAACGGAATCCAGAACGGATGCCTTTCAAAAAATGGTGTATGCAACAGATTCTTTTGAGGTCAGAAGATTAGATACAGGGGACCTCTTGCCACATTGTCGTCATACAAATCAGGGAAAAACAGCTATGTGATTGGATTCTGCACCACTTTTGTATCGTCCGTCGATGTACGTCGTCTGGGATTTAGTTCCCTATTCCTTTGCCGCAACCTCATCAGTTTTTTCAACTAATTCGCACGGCACACCGGACCGAGCCGTAGTGTCCCACTTTTGGCGACAGGCCATTACGAAAAACGCTCTCGCCTCCCTTCCGATTATTCATGGTTGCCAAAAGATCTGTTTATTCGTTCAATCTTTACAATGCTTCACACCCGCTTTAACCGTCGCCATTTTATAAAATCGGCTGTTGCCATCGGGGCTAGCGGATTGCTATCCCAAAATGCTTTTTCCAAAACCAGCCCTTCCTATCCCCTGAAAGGACGGCTCTACAAGACCCTCAAAATCAATATGATTCGCATCGAGGCGTCGCTAACGGAAAAGTTTAGAGCAGCCAAAACCGCCGGATTCATGGGCGTTGAGATGAACTCGCCTGGCATGGATGTCGCAGAAACTCGTGCGGCGATCGCTGCAAGCGGTCTGCCGGTCGATGGCACGGTTTGCAGTACCCATTGGAAGATTCGCCACTCCAGCCCCGACGCTTCGGTTCGCGCCCAAGCCTTGGAAGATTTGAAGACAGCGATCCGCGACACACACGCTGTCGGAGGCCATACCGTTTTGCTAGTTGTCGGAAAAGGCGAGGACGGACCGGAGTCAGAAATTTGGCCAAGATCCGTCGAGAACATCAAAAAGGCCCTTCCTGTCGCTTCAGAATTAGGCGTATCCATTGTAATTGAGAATGTCTGGAATCAGTTCCTCTACAATCATGACGGAGACTCCAAACAAACAGCCGACGCATTTGCGAAATATGTGGACGAATTTCAATCCCCCTGGGTGGGTATGCAGTTCGACATTGGTAACCATTGGAAATACGGATCCATGGGAGATTGGATACGGACTTTGGGGAAGCGCGTCATCAAACTGGATGTAAAGGGATTCTCGCGAGCAGAAGGTAAATTCATGCAAATCGGCGAAGGCGACATAGACTTCGAAGACGTGCGCGAAGCGCTATTGGAAATCAACTACCATGGCTGGGTCGCGGCCGAGGTTAAAGGCGGTGACCTTTACGAACTAAAGAAAATCTCCGCCCAGATGGATCGGGTGTTTGCGTTGTGACAGGAGTCATTTCTCTTTTTTCGACAATTTAAACTACGGAGCGGCTTTATGACGCGATGCTCCCGAGCTTAGAGCGGCATAAAGCCGCTCCTACAAGGAATTAATGGAGCACTTCAATTCATGAAGACCGTGTTTAGTAGATCACTACACTGTTTTTGGAGGTCCGAGCCGATACTCCATACCTCAAAAGGTGCCACTGCGAAAGTCAACTCTGATCAGCACTGCTGAGAAATCCTAATGCGGCACGGCGAAGGATAATTTCCTTGAGTCGTTTGCGGTCCGATTCATCGAACGCCTCGGTGCCTTTTTCAAAGGAAATTACCGATTTTCTTCCAGTCTCGTCCTTCACGGTTATGGCAAAGTTTTCCAGGGTTGTAATGAATTTAAGCTCCAGTTTTCTTCTCAATCTCGAATTTACGACTTCCAGATCTTCCATCTCCTCCACGACATTCAACACACGATTGTAGGGCCCATAGGTGCCAAATTCCTGCCCCACATTCACTAGCCCCATCTGAAGCTGTACAGCAAAAATGACCCCCACGAGGAAGATCGCCACTAGAATTATTCGAATCAGTCGTTTTTTCGTTTCGTGCCTAATCATTCCTACCTATCGTAGTAGTCAAAGGAGTCAGAGCGAATAAATTTATGTTTAGTGAGCCGCACTCCCCATTTATGAATGCCCGTAAGGTCGCAAAATTCGCCCAGAGGGTTTTCGACGACTACATTCAGGATAAGATCCTCATCGCTGTTGTTCTCAATTTGATGGGCTTCACCAGGCTTGAACAAAAACGCGTCGCCGGAAGCGCTTTCGGTCCAGCCGTTTCACCACGAACTTCTCCTTTCCAGAGGTTACATGATAGAACTACCTCTGGACGGTGTACGAATGCAGCGGGTACGGTGCCTTACCCGCTGGAACGCGACAAATCTTAGTATCGAATGGATGCCTTTCATTTTAATCCGTAGATTCCGGAACTCTCCCTAAATCTTCGGAAATGTTCTAACCCACACCCTCATATTTTCCGCTCCGAGAAGAAAACTCATACTCGATTATTTCGCTAGTGCTTACCTTTTTCATCTCACTTTTCTTTCTTTGGTCTCCCGACCCCGTATCAACTTGCTTTCACTGTGCCACAATTCCAGCATTCGCCAAATCCCTCTTCTATGCGCTCGCCACATTCTGGACAGTCCCACGGTGCCACGGGAACGCTCAATTGGGTATCCAATTCCTTAAACAATTTCAGCGCATCATCGTATTGATCATCATTGACGACCCAAACCTCCGGCCAGACTTCCTTATAGGGCGCATTATTGTTTTTCAAAAGCGTCTGAATGCCGTTTTCCTCCAGCAGAGACTGATACATTCCCACGCGACTCTGATCTGCATTCGTGTAGATTCGCTTCATCGGTTTTCGTTTCCCAGAATCGCATAAGGGAGAAAAACCGCCCTCGAACTACTACAATCGCCCAAGGTCATCGGCAAGGATGTAGATGATGTTCGGCTTATTTTCAGCCCGGGCGAGCGGAACCAGGAAAATTGTTGATAGAACTGAAAACGCTTTCATACATTGTTGATGAGTCGAACTAGCGAAACGCTTTAGCAACTATTCACTAAAACTGGGGCATTTTCCAGTCGTCGTATTCATCCGTTCCATGCCAGGACTTCTGCGAATGAGAGGCCGGTTTTCCATTGACGGGCTTACGCTGTTTCTCCGGAGCCCTGTCCACTTCCAAAGCGACTTTGTGCCAAAGGGCTACCAAGGATTTCGTTTTTTCGGGATAGGTTTTCGCCAGGTCGTTCTGTTCGACTCGGTCTGTGGCCATATTGTAAAGCTCCCAGTCGTGCCCGTAGAAGCTGACCGCCTTCCAGTCATCCTGCCGAATCGCACGGCAAGTGCCGAACTGAAAATAGAGCCAATCGTGGCCATCACGTCCCTTGCCTTCGATTATCGGAAACAATGACTTCCCCTGGAGGCTGACGATCTTCTCGCCATTACGCTTTTTTGGATACGTCGCGCCCGTGACATCTAAAAACGTAGCCATCAAATCAATCAAGTGGCCAGGGCTGTCATCCCAGCCACCCGCTCTCTCTACTTTGCCGGGCCAATTCACAATTAGGGGCGAGGAGATCCCGCCTTCGTGTTGGGTTTGCTTGTAGTGGCGAAAGGGGGTGTTGCCGACGGTCGCCCAGCTCGCATCGTAAAGGTAGTATGAATCGGCCTTCCAAGGAGGGATATCCGTATTCCGGCTTCGTTCGAACGGACAAGCCCCATTGTCTGAACATAGGACGATCATTGTGTTGTCCCGCAGGTCCTTTTCATCCAAATATTCGAGTAGCCGTCCTATGTTTTGGTCGACGCGATCGACCATAGCGGCAAAAATAGCCATGCGAAAGCTTTCCATTTCTCGCTCCCTTTTGCTGAGTGAATCCCAAGATTTAATGTGATGAGGCAGTTTGGGAAGTTTCATGTCCTTCGGGAACATCCCCAAGCGTTTCTGTTTTTCGAAACGCTCCTGTCGGAGGACTTCCCAACCCGCATCGTAGCGACCGAGATACTTTTCAATGTCCTCCTTCGGCGCCTGAAGTGGATAGTGGGGAGCGTTGAACGCGATGTAGTGGAAAAACGGTTTCCCCGTGGCAACTGAATTATCGATAAACTCCATTGCGTAATCGACATTCGCATCCGTCATGTAAAAGTCTTCATCGAAGTCGTTCCAGACCTCCCCGTTTATCCGAAAGGTGTCATCTCCTTTAAAAAAGTCCGTCGCGCCCGACAAGTGACCGAAATATTGCTGGAATCCGTGGTCAGTCGGCTGGTCGTCCAAGTGCCATTTGCCGGTCATCGATGTAGCGTATCCCGAATCACCAAGCACCTCGGCTACAGTGACCGAGCGATCCAATGCCTGATTTCCAGCTTGGTAGGTGTAGAGACCAGTCAACAAACAGATTCGCGACGAGTGGCATTTAGCGGTATTATAGAATTGGGAGAATCTTAGACCCTGATTTGCCAAAAAATCTATGTGTGGCGTCTCAATTTCACTCCCATAGCAACCGAAATCGGCGTAACCGAGATCATCCACCATCATGAGGATAATATTGGGACGATCCTCAGCCTTAGCAAAAGGGAGCAGAGCGAAAGCCAGTAAAACGCCTACGCGATGAAAGAGGTTTATTGGGGGGACATTCATATTTAAGGTGATCATTTGAAAATATGGCGCGGCGGTACTCGACCTTCAATGATCATCTTTATTCCAGTCACGCAGCTCACAATGGACGCATTCTAAAACGATTGTTTCGAAAGTCGCTACATTGATCCATTCCAGAGAAAACCGAACGGAGCAAACGTAGATTTCTTTGAAACTAGAACTACTTTCCCTACGTTATCTTTTCGAACGCTCAATTTACGACCCAACATGAACACACTTCCCCAACTATCTACCCAGAAATCTATCACCGCACTCGTTTCCGCACTTGCTTTTGTGACGACTTCTTTTGCATCCGCTAATGACTCTTGGCCCACTTGGAGAGGAACTTCTCTGACCGGAGTGGTTGAAGGGGCCAAGCCACCGGTCAATTGGAGCGAAACGGAAAATGTGAAGTGGAAAACCGAGATCCCAGGATCCGGCCTGGCGACCCCTGTGATTTGGAAGAACCAGATCTTCCTGGTCACTGCAATTTCTAAAGGAGTGGCGACCTCCCCTGCTCCCACCCAAGTCAACAAAGATCAGCGACCCGCGGGAGGACCCAGTCAACGTGGACCCGGTGGCGGAGGCGGATTCAATCGAGAGGAAATCTTGAAACGATTTGATAAGGACGGGGACGGCCAGCTCAACGATGGAGAGCGCAAGGCAATGCGAGCCAGTTTTGGCGGTAGCGGAGGAGGTCAAACTGAACGCCGCGCCGGAGTTGGGAGACCCAATCGTGGCGGATCACGTGGAGGCGGTCACTCTACGCCTCAACAGGAGCATGAGTTCAATGTAATGGCTATTGATCGCTCTTCCGGAGAAGTACTCTGGAGCAGAACATCTAGTTCTCAGACCCCTCATGAAGGCCATCACGCGACTAACGGATTTGCTTCCGCCTCTCCCGTTACCGACGGCGAGCATCTTTGGGTCTCCTTCGGCTCAAGAGGCGTCTACTGCTACAGCCTTGACGGTGTTAAAGTATGGGAAACTGATCTAGGAGACATCCGATCCAGGATGGGATTCGGTGAGGCAGTTCAGCCGGCACTCGCGGGGAACCACCTCCTCCTTACATGGGACCAAGAAGACCAGTCTTACATTGTCGCTCTCGACAAGGGCACAGGCGAAGAGGTCTGGCGGAAAGAGAGGGACGAGCGAACGTCCTGGACCACTCCCGTGATCGTCGAGGTCGATGGCATGCAACAGGCTATCATTGCGGGATCGAATAAAACACGTGCCTACAATCCTGAAAATGGAGATATCATCTGGGAAGCTAGCGGGCTCACCAGTAACGTGATTCCCACTCCCGTAATTGGAAAGGGCATCGTGTACGTAGCCAGCGGATACCAAGGCCGAGCCGTCCAAGCGATAAAGCTGTCCTCCAAAGGAGACGTTTCAGGAACGGACAACATTATTTGGAGCGCCTCTCACAGTGCACCCTATGTCGCCTCGCCCTTACTGTCGAAGAACCGCCTTTACATGAACAAGGGCAATGATGCCTACTTCACCTGCTTTAACGCTTCAACAGGTGAGGTGCTGTACCAAGACGAGTCACTGGAAGGCATACGTGGCGTGTACGCCTCGCCCATTGCTGCGAACGGACATATCTACATCGCGGGAAAAGAGGGGGCCACGGTCGTCATCAAGGATTCGGATACCTTTGAAATTGTGTCCGTAAACACGCTCGACGACCCCATCGATGCCTCACCTGTCATCGTTGGCGATCAGATGTTCATCCGTGGCCACACCCATCTGTATTGCCTCTCCAACGAGAGCTGAGGCAATGCCAGGGTACGACAACTCGGCGCTGCCTACCTTATTGAGAGTCGCCTTTTTGTAGTGCTAGCTCTTGCCTGAAGGACCATGAGCTTGACGGCAAAGCGGAGTGAAAGGAGCGATAGCTATAGGTAATAGGTAGGTCAACGACCTCTGGGCCTCCCGCAATAGAGGGATACAGTAACGCGGCGGACCGCTACGCGTTGTCCTACCTTTACAAATCCAAAGGGACGCAAACAAGCCATCGCCAAAATGATTCATAGATCCTCCAGGATTAATACTGGATCGTTCGTCGTCACCGAGTTTACTCCGACGTCTCGTATTCGGCGTGCCTCTCTAGGTTCGTCGACGGTCCAGACATTTAGTTCCATACCCCCATCCTTTAAACCTGAAACCAGTTTCGCAGAAACGCCTCTTCCCGATTAGCCGCCAAACCCTTCTAACTGCCGCGATTTCACGGTTCCAATAATTTCCCCAATCGAAGGCCTGAAACTACCAACGGGCTGTTCTTTTAGGTACGACAGCCAGTAGGCGGCAACACTGGGCCTTTGCGCCTTCAATTCAGCCAAAGATTCTTGAATGAAAGAGATTACGATGACACGTCTCCAATCATTATCGCTCACATCTATCACATCGAGAAGTGGCTCCACAATTTCTGGTCCGCACTTGATTTCAACGACCCAAATAAATGAGGACGGGCTTGTTTGCATCGCTTCCTCAAGCAGCGGAATAGGCTCGCCTGCCCATTTCTTGCCTTTCCAGCCACCGAGATCCATGCCCCTCAGATCATCCCAGGCTGTTGTAGCGATAACTAGGTTTTGTTCTGAAGCCCTTTTCGTATCGTCATCGTGTATACAGACCACTTGACCGTCAGCGGTTAAATGGACATCGCACTCAACACCATCTGCCCCGATCCCCACCCCAGCCTGAAAGCAGCCAGGTGTTTTCAGGAGCAACCGCACCGCACCCCCGATGGGTGATCACCAGAGGAATTCCTGAGCGGCTAGGCACAGGTTCAAACCCTGATCAAAGCCAACGCCCGCAATCGTTCGAGAACGAGGCGAAAGGAACTGGTAAACCGCTTCGGAGTAAACCCGACCCTCTGGATCAGATTGTTCAAGTCCATCCATTCACCGACCTCAATTTCCTCCATATTGAGCCGGAAGGGTCCACTGCCTTGAACCCGATACACCTCGATAAACTCCTGGCCGGTTTCTTCGCAAGGATTCAGCTTGAAAAGAAACTCCAGTTCGTTGGTGGGCTGCCATCCAAGCTCTTCCATGAGTTCTCGGCGAGCCGCTTCCTGATACGCCTCACCTGTATCCACATGTCCTGTGCAGGACCCATCCCAAGCCCCTGGCCAAGTATCCTTATTGGCAGAACGCTTCTGCATGAAGACTTCGTTCTCGTCATTAAAAACGAGTATATGCACCGCCCGGTGTCGTAACCCTTCAGCGTGAACTTCACTTCTCGGTCGCTGACCGATCACGTTATCGAATTCATCTACGATGTCGAAAATATCTTCTTGCATGAAATTTGTTTCGCCGAGAGCTTGACGAGCACCTAATATATCACATTCGCTCAAGAAAAATTACCAGCCTATTTATCAGATTTTTATCTATGTCTAAGATTCCTTTAGAAATCATCGCTGAAGCTCTAAACAGCAACGATCTGGATCAGGAAACGATATCCAAAGTGATGAACGACATTACGCACATGGCCCAAGTGTTGGCGGACGAGGAAAAGGCCCAGCGCGAACCGGTGGTTAAAAAGCAGTTTATAATCGTATTGAGCGATCCAAGAGGAACTGTTCCCGACGAGGACTACGTGGGATGGGTAGTGCAAATTCCCGAGGACGACAATCCGGGCACGGCCATAGAGCGTATCAAACGTAGCGCTTATGAGTACAATATCTCGAAAAAGGGCCGCAAGTATCCGGTCAAGAGTATTGGCGAAGCGTGCGAAGCCGTCGGCGCCAAGTTTCAAAAAGAGCAGAACGTAGCCATCAAAACGAAACTCCCCGTTACAATCTTGAAAATCGACAACGTGCTCCCGAAAATCGACGAAAACGAATAGCCCACGTCCAAGAGAAGGCCCCCATCAAGGCCATCGACACGAATTCAATGCGATAGGTGGCAATCCGCTAACAGGTGTCTTTCCGACAGGTCCGTTCCCTGCTGGCGCTGGGACTTGAACCCGGCTTCCATATCCGATCAAGCATTGCTCCATCCTTACCTCCGTTTTTTCTCCGCTCCCGAATGGCCTTGTCTCGGTCTCGACGCTTTTTCTGATCTTCGCGGAAAGCTGCTAGCTGCTCCTCGTTCAAATGCCTTTCGATCGCAAGGGATCGCTCCTCCATCAAAGCAAGGAAGCGCTGACGCATTGATTCGTGGACCTCGAGCATCACATCCCCGAATTTGGTGACTTCTGCTCGGACCAGAGGCACTTGGCTCTCCGTCAACGAGAGCGACTTTTCCAAGCGTTCCATCATGCGGTCCACTTGAGCACGGTAAATGTCGCGAGGCGAACGTTCGGTGTGGGCTGACCGATCGCCTCGATTCCCGCGGGTCTGCTTTAAATAGGCGACCGTGCCGCCGACGCCAAACAAGCCACCGATCGTAAAAACGACGGCCAGAATAACCAATGCACTAAATTTGCTTTTTTCGCTCATAGGTATTCCGTCCAGTCTACTATAGCCAGTGCTTCATCGAAATTCTCCACAACTTCAATTTCATTTCCTGTGAGCTCCGTAACCTCAACCGTGGATGTAGTCGTAATTGCCAATATAGCGGAGAGCCCGAGGCAGGCTCCCAAAGAAATGCGGGCAAACGGTTTCGAAAACAGTTCAATAACGCCGTCCAGCATAACGACGGCAGAATCCGGCAGAGCCTTTACCGATAAACGCAGCTCACCCTCGACGCGTGCCCGAACATGTGGACGCACATCTATTTCCGGATGAATTTCCTCGCGACTCTTCTTTATTATTTCATCCCAGGTGGGACTGGTCTGTTTCCTGTGCGATTCCATTGTTTATCAATAATTTTTTTAGTTTCTTACGGGCGCGGAAGCTCTTCACCTTAGTTTTCGACAAACCCCAGCCCATTTGGGCCGCGATTTCCGCTAAAGGCAACTCTTCTAGGTACTGAAGCGTCAGGAGAAGGCGCTCTTCGCTGTGCAGCAGGGCCAGGACTTTCTGAGCTTGCTCCGTCATTTCGTACGAACGCCTCTGATCGATACCCTCAGAGAGCGTCTCCAACACGTAGTCGGTTTCTGCAGAGTGATTGACGGATATCGAAGCGGGGTTGCGCGAGTTTTTACGAAAGTAGTCGTAGCCCGTGTTGTACGCTATCTTCCTAAGCCAATTCTCGAAGGGGGCCGTCGCCTGCCATGACTCCAGCTTCCGAAAGGCTTTAACAAAGGTTTCCTGGACGAGGTCTTCCAAGTCTGCCTGATAAGGACAAAACCGGTAAAGACAACGGGTGATCATTGACTGGTGACGCCGAACAACCTCATCGAAAGCATCTAAGTTACCATCGAGCGAGGCTCTAACAAGGTCTTCATCTTCTGAAGCACTGTAATCACGCATAAATTGCACCAACTCCGATTTATAATCACATCGTAGCTTGGATGCAATTTTCGAATTGGCGAGAGAAACCGATTCACCGCAACCGCTTATATTTGAACCCAATAGAATACGGGCTCTTTCAAAATTTACCGCTATTGTCGCTTGCATCATGACGCATTCCCGCAGCAACCACTAACAGCTCTATCAGATCTGGGATCGATACCCCACCCCAAAAGGATCGCACTCAACGAGAAATCACTGCCTAAAGAGGTTTTCACGTCCGATCGCATTCGTTCCAAACTTCTATCCGTAACTACTTCCATTGCTTCTATAATAGATTAACGCGAATCAACGCCCTGCGGTTACAAGTACGAAAAATCCTTTCCAAAATATACCCTTTCACAGAAACGGCGAATTTCTCGTTGCCACAATAGTTCACTAAATCAGTTTTTAGCTATCCGGGGTCTCCACGTTTCCCGACCAAACTGAAATCAAATACATTTACCTAGAAATGGCAAACATGACTACCAAGAAACTTCGCAGTCCCTTCACCGTTCCTCTTAAAGAGGGAGACCCAGAAGCGAAGCGAGAAGAAATACGGCAGTACTTCCATAAAACCTTCGACGCCTACGAAATTCTTTTCGAAACATTGGCTAGCGAAGAGGCTTTTTACCGTCGTGCGGACCCCTTACGACATCCCTTGATTTTCTATTACGGGCACACAGCGACCTTTTTCCTGAACAAGCTACTTCTCGGCAAATTTCTCACCCAGCGAGTCAATCCTAAGTTCGAGTCCACTTTCGCAATTGGAGTCGATGAAATGTCGTGGGACGACTTGAACGAGGCCCACTATGATTGGCCAGCGGTCAAGGAGGTGAGCGAGTACCGAAATCAAATTCGAGCGGTCATCGACAAGCTGATTGACGAAACTCCCCTCGCCCTCCCCGTGGACTGGGACAGTCTATACTGGGTCATCATGATGGGGATTGAGCATGAACGCATCCACCTCGAGACCAGTTCGGTGCTTATCCGCCAGCTTCCGGCTGAATTGCTCGATGCGACGAATGCTGCCTGGCAAATTTGCGATAAAATCGAGGGCGCGGCGCCGCAAAACGAACTACTCGCCGTTTCCGGAGGAACGGTTAAACTTGGAAAATCTCAACAAGACAGTTTGTATGGATGGGATAACGAGTATGGGCAATTCACTGCCCAGATTGCGGACTTTAAAGCGTCAAAGTTCCTCGTTTCCAACCAAGAATTTTTAGAGTTTGTCGAAGCCGGCGGCTACCAAAATGAGGATTACTGGACTCCTGAAGGCTGGAGTTGGGTTAAGTTTAAAGAGCCGACCTGTCCATTGTTCTGGGTGCCGCAGGCAGACGGCTCATATCGTTTTCGGGCCATGCTCGAAGAAATAGAAATACCATGGTCCTGGCCCGCCGAAACTAACTACCTTGAGGCGAAAGCGTTCTGTAATTGGAAGACTTCGACAACCGGCGAGCCCATTCGGCTTCCATCAGAGGAAGAGTGGTACCGTCTCCTCGACTACACGGAAACTCCAGATGCCCCAGAATGGGAAAAAGCACCTGGCAACCTCAACTTGGAGGACGCCGCATCGTCGGTTCCGGTAGACCGCTACTCATTTGGCAAAGGCTTTTACGATGTCCTTGGCAACGTTTGGCAGCATACCGAAACCCCTATTCGCGGTTTTCCAGGATTCGAGGTCCACCCTCTCTATGACGACTTCTCCACCCCAACATTCGATACGAAACACAACCTTATAAAAGGGGGTTCGTGGATATCGACGGGTAACGAAATTATCCGAGACTCACGCTACGCCTTCCGACGCCATTTCTATCAACATGCGGGCTTTCGCTATATTTTATCGGATGCACCGGTGGAAATTCCGGACGACAGTTACGAAACGGATCCTGAGGTTATTCAATACTGCGAGCTTCATTACGGCTCTGATTATTTCAACGTTGAGAACTATCCTGAAAAACTGGCCCAAGTCGCTCTCAATCACATTCAGGGCCGCAACAAGAAAAAGGCCCTAAACATCGGTTGCAAAACGGGTCGAACGGCTTTTGAGCTTGGCGTCGAATTCGAGAGAGTTACCGCTACCGACTTTTCCGCTCGCATGATAAGAATCGGCGTCGACCTCAAGGAAAAGGGATACACCCAATATACGCTTCCCGAGGAGGGTGAGATCGTCTCTTTCCATCAGAAAAACCTTCAGGAACTCGGTCTTGATCGTTCGAGAGAAAATGTTGAATTCATGCAAGCGGATATTTCCAACATGAAAAATCTGTTTTCTGGTTACGACCTCATCTTAGTGGATACTTCGTTAGAGAAGGCATACAACCCGAAAAAGTTTCTTGATTCCGTCCATACTCGTCTCAATGCCAGCGGCATCTTAATCATAGCTTCTAATTACGACTGGAAGAGCGAACTTACGGATAGAGACCAATGGCTAGGCGGCTTTAAGGTTAATGGTGAAAACACCACAACTCTCGACAGCCTTCAGTCGATCCTCTCCCCTCATTTCAAACAAATCGATAAGCCATTCGACATTCAGCAAGTACTACGCAAGCACAGGCGGTCTTTCGATCACAATATCGTCCAAGTCACTGTCTGGGAAAAACAGAGCTAAATAAAAACCTTAGAAGATCATCGGTCGACAGATTACAGTTTAAAGAAGCCTCGCTATAAAAAAATGTCGCCAGCCAGGCCTAACGGCCGAGAGTTTCCCTACCCCAGAACACTGTGGGCATTACTGATCTATAACGTTTATCTCAAAAAGTTCTATACCGGTATCACTTACCCCGCCATCTAGAATTACGGTGTAAAGCCCTTGTCCCAATGATACGAGCATGGCCACATTTTGGGCTACCTGAGGCTAATGAAAGCGGGCCAACGTCCGCAAATGCTTGTAGTTTTTAATTGTGCTATATTACCCACAATTGTCATTTTTCGCTAGGAAATCAGAACCTGGATACAATTTTAGCATCGGATTCGCAAGTCGATTGGGTTGTCCCTGATATATACTTTCTCCATCTGGGCTCATCGTCAGAAAGTAGAGTGTATATTAGTTTTAAATACATGAATATCTCGGCTTCAATCTACCCCAAAAGCCTGCCAACCCTGTAGCGGTAACCCGGCCTAAAAAAGCGACCGCATTGTCGTCCCATCCAGCCACGTAGAGGTCGAGCCCATAAGGTGAAATAGAAATTGAACGAGTGCCGTCCAAACCGTCTACCCCCGTTTCCCCATCCTAGATTCGTCCGTGGAACGCTAAATTTCACGTACCAATGTTCCGTGAAAAGGTTACTAGAGCGTCATCAAACATCGAAACGGCGTAAAGAAATTCACCATAGGGGGAGATAACCATATCGTAGCTGCCATCCGAGCCTTCAACTACTTCTACTTCGTCAAGATGAGCATCTACAAAGACCAGTTCCTCCAGTGGTTAGAACGGTGGATCCTCTGCCTCCCCAGACACTTGGGGCCAATGCATCGCGATAGCATTAGGTATTCTCTTCTCATTCCTAATTGCCAAGCTCGCGATCCTGCCCTCTCATCTTCAAAAACTCATGAGAGCTAAAGAGCTTTACCTGCACACTTCCAATCGAATCGAATCGCTCGCTGAGCGACTCGTCGAAGTGTCACGCGAAGACCCGTTACAAGGTCTACTGGAACAAGAAACAGTCATGACTCTGAACCCCGGTATGGCCCGCTGGCTCCGGTTCCAAATTGCCCGTTCCCTCGGTGTATCCTTCGGCTGGGAATTCCCGTTCCCGGGGAAATTTTTCCAGAGCATATTCGCGGGTTTTGAACCCACCCATCCAGAGACAGGTATTTTAGATGAGAACAGTGCTCGTTGGGAGTTGTTCGACATTCTTGACAACCTTGAGGATCGCCCCGAATTCGCTCTTCTCAATCGATATTCCGAACCGAGTTCCGCACGCCGTCTACAGCTAGCCAGCCGTCTCGCTTGGCTTTACGACCAATACTTGCTCTATCGTCCAGAATCGATCACCGATTGGGAATCGGGAAGGGACTCCAATGATTGGCAGGCGGAAATTTGGCGACGACTTTGCGAACGAGCCTTTCCCAATACGGGACGCCCTCAGCACATTGCCCGAATTTGGCAGCAACTAAAGGCCAGCGATCCAAACCATATAAGACCAGATAGCGCCCGCTGGCCTTCTCGCATATCCGTCTTCGGAGTCTCGTCTCTCCCGCCCTTATATCTAGACATTCT
>PBMN01000076.1:0-30821 GCA_002722675.1 Opitutaceae bacterium | reverse complement strand
TTTCATGAGCATGCTCCAATGATTTCTGTCCGGGATTCGTCGTGGCGCTGATGAGCAATGCGTTTACCTTCTTCCGTTGTTTTGAATCGGGTGCCGAGATCATTGTATTCGGTTTCTCTGAACAAGATCCCAGCAGGGTTAGCGTTGAGACCGAACCCACTCCTTTTAGAAATGTTCGCCTCGTCCTCATATTATTCGGTGAAGGGTATAGAATCCAGATCGAACACGTAGGCTCCATACAAATTGCCATCGACCCATGTCTTTCCATTATCATCAGAGTAATAAGTCCCCTCTTCAAACGTAGAAACCCACAGGCGATCTGGCACGTTAGGGTCGAAAGTCACAGCTGTCACATTTGGAGACGGCAATCCCACCCCCCTGTCGATCCAAGTCTCTCCTCCATCTTCTGATACCCAGACGCCCGAGTCCCAGCCGCCCGCGGCCATTCGGAGCCCATCGCTCGCATGGAGGGCTACCCCATATAGGTTGCGGTCCTTGAGTTTCGTCGCCACAGGGGTCCATGTTCTTCCATCATCTCCGGAAAGGAAAGCTCCCTCCCCTTCCGTCCCTGCTATCCACAAGTCCGAGTCCGCTTCGCTACGCAACAAACGTAGAATATTTGACTGAGGCGATGTCCTGATGGGATTCCAGGACCGGCCTTGATTACGGCTTTGGTAAATGCCAGCGCCCGTTCCCAGAAGCAATCGCTTCGGATTGCGTTCGTCGACAATTACGCTCCGGCAATACTTTTCCTTGAGCCCGAGGTTGGAAGGATTCCAGCTCTCTCCACCATCGCGGCTTAAGCTCAATCCCCAGACCGAGGCCGCATACACATTGTCCCCATTTACTGGATCAACGGCGATCTTCGTAAAATCGCTCTCCCTCCACCCCGTAACCATTCGCCACGACTCGCCTCCGTCCTTGGAACGCACGATTCCGTTTCCGCAAGCAATGTAAAGATTGGACGGGTTTGAGGGATCCGCCGTTATGCTGTTCATTGCTTGGATTACCGGACCGACCCGGTTCCACTGGCCCACTTCCTGCCCCTGCAAGAATACGCCAGAGTCCGTCGGCAGCGAACTCGCCTGCTGCGATTTGGTCATCGCAAAAGCCACGAACAACCGTTGTTTCGGCTCAGCGGACAATCCGGCGACTACTGAAAGCCCTCCTAAAAGTATAATGAGCCAGCGTATCATGGTTCAGTCACGATTGAAGTTTTGGCACTGCCGTTTTTGAAATCCAGGAAGTAACGCTGTTGCCCATAGATCATCTCCAGCGTCTGGCTTTTCCGATCGGCCTGAGCAAAAGGCCCATCGAACAGTTTCCATTTCGAATGGTCGACCGGTTTGCCCGCGACCGTTGGTGTACTACCATAACGAGCCGTCAACGCTACCCCGTCTAAGCCCGTAAATTGGACGCTCGGGGTGGGTTCCAACGAAAACTCTATTGGCAAGGATCGAATGGTGTCCTGAAATTCCTTATACGAATCGAATGCGGTAACTGGGGCCACCTGCAAAATATAGCCATTCTTCAACGATCGACTGACGAGGCACTGGCTGCCTTCAGAAAGTTCTTTGAATCCAGTACTAAACCATCCGCCCGCTCCCCCCTTGAGCAACCCAGTCCAATCGACCGGTTTCCATTCGCCCGGGGCGAAGGGACGATAAGCGATATAGAGAGGCCCCCCTTGCCCGAATATCCATCCGGAATGATCCTCGATACGCTGCTTAATATCCCGACTGAACAAGGTGCTTATCAACGGAAATCGTGTACCTTCAGGGATGTCGTACAGCGAGATAAGCGACGACTTATGCTGGAACACCTGCTCATAGGGCGACCCGCCCTCGAGTTTGTCCGGCGAGTCATAGTCCACTTTCGAACGTGCGATCAGGTCCGTAACCGTATCCCAATCGGATGAAAAATACATGGTACCTTCAATGGGCGAGGAATAAGGCTGCAACCCGAACATGGTGTTGGTTTTCCCTTCGAGGTTTTCCTCCCGCCAAACGAGGCTCCACGTTTGCTGCTGAATTGGCTGCAGCAATCCACCCTGGGAGGAGCCTAAAATATAGTCCGGATGCACGTAGCTGTATTTGTAGACCGGTATGGTACTCTTCCCATCCACTTCGAACGCATCTGGTCCTGCATGCCGAAAGCGCCAACGTGTTCGCTTCAACTCTCTATGCACGTAAGCCTTGTCCCGATCGGTCGCAATGCGAAAAAGGATCGGTGGCGGTGTGTAGCCGCTTAACGCGATCATTAAGGTTCCCCCATTGGACCGGTACTCGCCTTGATTGAACAGGAGCCATCCATGGCCAGCTGCCTGTGTCATTCCAGGTTGTAACAGATAACGTGGATACAAACGACTATGGGCGCCGCCGTAAAGGCCCTCCAAATTCTCAACCGCGTAGTCGAGCAAAATGTAGTCCATCATCATCTTGCCTTTCAGCCGTAACTCCGGATCCTGAGCCCAGCCCACCAGCAAGGCCATCGGGCGAGTATATTCCTCAATGTAGTTGGGAGAGTCATACTCACCTTGGCCGTACGATGTTGTGATGCGCATCCAATCCAAAATAAACGCTTTCGCGTCGGCCATAATTTCCTTTGACGACTTTCCATTGTACCAAGCTTCGGGACCGGCATCCGGAAACATTTCTGCCGCCAAATAGAGACTCACATAGTACATGACCCAATGATTCTCAGTGTCGCCGCGATACGGAAAATAAGTCCGCCACAACTCACGGATAAACCCCCAATCATCATCACTCAAGACCCCCCTGCCCGTTTCCATCAGCAAGACCATGGGATGCATCCAAAACATAGCTCCCGATGGAGGATCATTCGATAGCCGCAATCGCTTGCTCGCCCATTCCAAGTTGGTCCTCCGATGCAGGTTGGCCGCGATTGTAAAACTGCTGCCTTTCGTTAAATCATCCGGATCCGTACTAGCTACCGTCTGATCGATCAGGTATTCACAGCGTTCCCGATACAAGCGGACAAATTCCGCATCGCTCTTCGGCACTGCTGGAGGCGGCGACGCAAACGCTCCTAGGCAGGCCATGCCCCAGCACATCAGGCCAATCAAAATACACTTTCTAAATAAAGGAGTATCGGAAAACATGGGTGGAGAGCGTGATCGTTGCGTAGATCCTAAGAGCAGCGATTCCCCTGCCGAAAGCTTTTTCGGTGTAAGGTAAAACAGATAAAGTGCACAACACGCTTTTTAGCCTGTACCGAGAGGCCCGACTATGGCGTAAAACACACCTTTATCGCCTTCTGTTGACGCAGCAACTCCACACCTTCGGCGTAGCACTTCAAGGGCAGCGTTTGCGTAATAAGGGGTCCGAGCTTCAACTTCCCCGCCACAATTTGGGCCAACGCTTTTTCAGCCGCCCCCTTGTTATGCGAGCCATAGCCCACCAAATGAAGTGCCCGACACCAATGCTTAAAGCCAAATCGAGCATCTTCCCGCAATACGCCAAACAAGGCGACAACGTCTCGCGTACGATCCATGAGATACTCGATCGAGACGGGTAAGCCCGTGCAATCGATCGCCAAATCCAAGGCTTCTGGAGTGAATCGGTCATTGGGGAATGCGTCGTCATGGGTCGGATCCAAACTGCGATCAGCGCCGAGAGACTGAGCCAGCCCACGGCGTGACTCCACAGGATCGAAGGCCACGACCTCCGCGGCACCATAGGCTTTAGCCAACTGAATCGCCACCAAACCCGCCGGTCCCAATCCACTCACGCCAAATCGGCTCCCTTCGATATTCCGAATATTCGCGATTTGATCGAAAGATACCTGAACGCACATGGCCAATTCCAACGAGGCAATCTCTTCCGGCGCTAGCGAACCGGGTATAGCCAGTATATTATTCGTATCGGCTACCACGTATTCCGCATAGCAGCCTTGAGTAGCCCCCGCCTGATCCTGCCAAAAAGCAACCCGGTCGCCTTCCGAAAACCCCTCAACCCTAGGACCCACTTCCACCACAGAGCCCATTGCCTCGTGACCCGGTTGTCCGGGCATGTACGGATACTTGACCTTGCCCCCCGGAACCATGGAGACTCCGTCCATAATGTGCATGTCCCAGTGCGGGCAAGTCGCCACGCCTTCGACCTTCATCAAAACCTGTCCCGCGCCTGGCGAGGGTTGCGGCAGGTCGACAATTTCCGGACGCCCTTTTTCAATTATTTGTATTGCTTTCATCCCTACATCCAATCGAGGACTACACCCAATACGGGCTCGCTCTTCGATTCAATCAACTTCCACGCTTCCGCCGCCTTTGCTACCGGAAACCGATGTGTAATAAGTGGCGAGGTTTCCAGCACCCCTTCAGAAACGAGTTTCATTGTTTGGGCCAGGCGTTCCGGTGTCGCTCCGGATACGAGATCGATAGACAGCTCCTTGTAGCGAGGCGGCTGCAAGGCAAGGCTATCATCCATTCCGTAAAAACCCGCCGACACCAAATGTCCAAATCGCTTCATCAGACTTTCCAGGTGACCCATGACTCCCAGCGACCCTACGGTGTCCACGCCCACCTGTACGCCATCAGGAAATCGCTCTTTCACTTTTTCCATCCAAGCACACTCTTTATCCAGCAACGTCTCGCCTTTTTTAAAATGCCCCAATCGATCCTCATGTCGCCCAACCATCACCACTTCAGCGCCTCGTGCAGCCAACATTTGTCCCGCCCAGTGCCCCACCAAGCCATCCCCCACGACTACTGCCGCGTCACCCGGCTGGAATCGAGGCCGATCGCCGCAATTGAATCCCACTTGGGTCAATACCAACCCCGAGTACGCCACTGGGTCCAATCCAGCGGGGAGTTTTAGAACCGCTCCACGACTCGAAACCGACGGTGAGACATGGCCACCTCTTGGCTCGAACATTCCCGATATCGAACTCACGGATACAAATACTGAGTCCCCTTTCTTCAAATCCACAACATCGGGTCCTACCCAATCCACGATTCCCACTTTCTGGTAGCCCGCCACAATTGGGAACGGGGTCGGATCACCAGGTCGCCACGGGGTGTCGCCATCAATGCGCTCTCCTCGCAAATAGGAACCTTCCGTCCCGTTACTTATCCAGGAATAGCTCACATCCACAACGACCTGATCCGACTCTGGGTCTGGACAGTCGACCGAATCGAACGAAACCTCGTTCTTACCGTTAAATACAACCGCTTTGGCTTTCATCCTCTATATCAATGGCTATCAATTCCCGCCAGTCGATCCGAACAGCGCTCCCAAACTAAGCAAATCACTCCCAAACCGTCGGTAGACATCCGATCAACTGAAAATGAGACTACTCCCAGTCGTGTAATTTTTCTTTGATTCATCATTCCGCTGCTAAACATGAAGGAGGCGTTCGAATCCTAGGCCAACGCTTCTCTCCAGATGGTCGCAATCCTTGCCCACTACCAAAATGTATTGCACGCTATATCGTAAAACGGGTCCTTCCCACCGACTCTCCAATTGGTTTACTGTACACTCCACTCAGACGTAACTTGTAACAGCGACAGGGCTACATTACGTGTTAATACTATGACCCCAAACACTATCTCAAAAACTCTCATCTGTGTCTTCTGTTCACTTGGGGCTTCTTTTTCCACAGAGGGACAACCCCCGACCATCGAAACCTACGTTTGCGCCGCCATAAACAAAAACTACGTCATCGGCTCAAAAATCGTTACAACCAGCGGATTGCACCGACTTGAGCCATCCGGAGAATGGCACCACATCGGCCTCAATGACCCGACCGTTTCCGCAGTCTCTTTCGATCCCCGCGACCCGCGAGTATTCTATACCGCGGCCCTAAACGGTGCCCTTCGAACCGTCGACGGAGGAGCTAGCTGGAGAATAATGACGGGCTGGGATATCACTGAACCCAAGGACGTCTGTGTCGATCCTCATTCACCCAACACCGTCTATCTTGCACACCCTGGTGGAATCGCCTTGTCAAACGATCAAGGCATGAGTTGGCAAGCCCGTGAACGCGGCCTTCCAGATCGCGGCAAATACACGCAAACCATCGAAGTTGATCGAGTCCGACCAGGACGCGTTCTCGCTGGCTGCGAAAGTGGTATCTATCTGACGCAAGACCACGCACAGAGCTGGCGACGTGTTCTCAAAACCCGAGAAACCGTCAACGACATACAACAGTCACCTCACAATCCTAATACCTGGACCGCCGTCACCCAGAGCACGGGAGCCTGGATCTCGCACAACTCGGGTAGAACCTGGACTAATCTGCCGAATGTTCCCACTGACGGCTCCCTTTACAATATTGCTTTCGACGGTACGAACCCCGATCGTCTGGCTATCGGTAGCTACACTTTCGGCGTGCTTACCACCGAAGACGGCGGCGCCACTTGGGTACCCCGGAACGAAGGTCTTCCTATGCCCCAAAGGGTTTGGCGCGTCGGCGTCCACCCTATTACCGGGCATTTATTCGCCAACGTCTACCAAAACGCCGTGTTCACATCCAACGATTTTGGTCGGACTTGGAAAAAGATCGGGCTAGAAGGTTCCGCTGTTAACAGCTTCCTCTTTCTATCCGTTCCAACCTCGACAAACCCATGAAGCCGCTCCTAACAACAGTCTTATTGGCCAAGCTTTCGATCACGGCCCTCGTCCAGGCTCAACCGTCCTACGAAGGTCCTCACCCAAACCTTACCGTAGTCGAAGATCCGACTCTCCGGCGTATTCAGTACAATGAGCGCGTCCAGGAGGTAATCCAATGGCGGGCTCATCTCGTCGAGCGAGGTGACTCAGAAAAAATGGACCTCGCCTCTGTTTCAGCAAATCTCCGACTGGGACGCAAACTCGACGCTTGCTCCGAGAGGGTCATCGAAATGATGGAAACGCCTGGATCCGGCCCCTTCTGGATGCTGCCCGCCGTTTGTGTCGCCTTCACCGGTAGAGATCTACTCTCCGAGGAAGCCAAGAACGCGATTCGCGACGCCTGGCGTTCGACCTATCAACTGCGTGGCGACACTGAGAACCACTTTGCAATGTACTATTCGATGCTCTATCTTATGTCAGAGATGTATCCAAACGAATCGGGCGACCAATGGTATACAGGGAAGAGTTCGGAGGAGAATCTAACCGAATCGCGTGCCTACTTAATCGACTGGATGGATATTATGACCACTGTTGGGCAGGGCGAATTCAATCCCACCCACTATATTGGTGAATACGCTATCCCCATGCTCTACCTCGTCGCTTGGGCTAAAGACCCCGAAATGCGGATACGTGGAAAAATGGTTCTCGACTGGCTCTATGCCGGACTTGCCGCCAACACGCTCAATGGCGTGCTACGCGGTCCCAATGCCCGTACCGACGACCGCTCCGTCGTCGAACGGTGGAACAGTCTTAGCTCCTTCTTCTCTTGGCTAAATTTCGGCAACTGCCCGCCCACCCGCGGCTTCAGCTGGGGTAATTACTACGCCATAGTCGCTGACAACTACGATGTGCCCGAGGTTATTTACAGAATAGCCACTGATCGCGATATGCCCTTTGAACAGCGCGACCTGAAACGCTCCCGGCACCAGTGGCGATACAGTGACGTGGGCAAGGCTCCTATCTACAAGACTTCCTACACCACCAGTGAGTACGCTGTCGGCTCATACCAAGGCGGCATGGCCGACCCAATTCAAACCCATGTCTGGGACGTGACCTGGAAGACCCCAGACCCGCGCGGCGTCCATCCTACTATATTTTCCGTACACCCTTACTCCGCATCTGAGGGAATGCAAGCCTACTTCAACGTCGGTCCAGACACTATGGTCAAAGCAGTCGCCGCAGAAGGAAAACCGTCCTACGATGTCGCCGACAAGCTCGTCGGCTGCTCCCCTTACGAACAAGTGTTCCAAGATGTCGATACAGTAATCGCTCTTTACGACATCCCTAAAGGAACACGCTTTGAACGGGTCAACGGATTTTTCTCTAAAGATCTTTCTAATCTCACAGAGGACGCATCCGGCTGGATTTTTGCTCAAGGTGGAGACTGCTACCTCGCCTACCTCCCACTCGCCAAATATGAATGGGAACCTCATATGGCCTACCAACGACTACCATCTACCGGCAACGGCTACCGCTATGAGCGTGTCCAAACAGGCAGCAAGGTACTCATCAGCCCCCATCGTCAAAACGGCACGATTCTGCAAGCGGCCTCCGTTTCAGAGTTTGCAAGTTACAAAGCCTTCCAAAAGGCGGTCAAATCGCTGCCACTTGAAATCGAACTCCACCCGGTCCCTAGTGTTTCCATGAGAAGTCTGCGCGGAACCGAAATTGTCTGCACATTCGGGAAAGATCCCCTGCGAGATGGGAAACGGGTCGACTACTCTAAATGGAAACTCTTCGAAGGCCCCTATCTCAACGCAGAAAAGAATTCTAAGAAACTCGAAATCACCCACGGACGACTAAAGCGTACCCTTGATTTCAATACGCTAACGATCTGCGACGCCGTCATAAAAGAGCCATCAAGGTAGCGGGTGATCTTAATGTAGCCGTGATCGCTGATCGCGGTTAATATACGCACTTACGGGATCAACGACCGTGGTTGCAGGATCGGCCAGCGATCCATCCTATCGTTAACTAATAACCCTTGAAGTGCACTGGGTCGTCTTCCTTTCGAAAACGTGTCTCATAGGTTTTATTGCTGGCAGCGAGTTTGAGAAAACGGTCAAGAGCCACCACCTCTACCGGCCCTTCAAGATTCTCTACTACTGTGACTAGGCTATTCACGTCGTTCGACTCCCTCACATGAACCGCCAAAAAGTAGGGTCTTTTTGAATTCAGGGTAATCAGTTCATTCAAGTCAGCCGTCACTTCATCGCGGGGCCGTTTCGGATCGATGTAGTAATCGTAGGAAATCATCGGACGCGAGTCGCGTAGATCCCTCGTACGGGCGGGGCCGTATCCATTTATGAATCCCAGCACATCCGGAAACGCCTCATAGTATGCATCTACTGTCTCTTCGAATAGATCCGCATTCCCTACATTCCCATCTGCAGCTGAGTTATCCATGATCTCCATAACGTGCTCGTCGAGCACTGTCATCAACTGTTTTGCCTCCTCCATCAGAACCGGAAATCGGTCTTCAGGAATATTATTTGGATACATATAGCCCGGCCCAGAAAGCCCGCCGATAAAGTAGTCATTAGATGTCGCAGATTCGTGGAAATACTCGAGGGCCGCTGGAGAAAACTTCGTCCAGTTCATCGTAACTTGCCAGGCAAAGGGCAATTTGCCGCGTCCGGGCTTTGTCCATACGCCGATGCCCACACTGTCGGACTGAACGAAGGTGATATAGACCTTCTCTTCAGCTATGAGTACCGCGTCTTTGGCGACCTGGTGGTTGTTTGTGAAGCGAAATCCGGGCGTAAAATCAAACTGGCAATTGTAGCTCAAATTCGGGAGGTTGTGGAGTCCCTCCATTTTGATCCCATACATCGACAAAAGCATGGTCGACTGTTCTTCCGTGTCCTTACCATAGGGATGCCAGCCGAATACAGTCGCACCCACATTGAGGTCTTCAAGCAACTGCCGATTGAGTACCAATTCGTCCGCTTCTTCCGGATCCGCAGACAACTCGTGGAAAAACATCCGTTCTCGAATTCCCCAGTCTGCCATTGCCGGCATCATCACGCGTCCACGGTGCCCACCCATCAGCATTATCTTATCTCGATTGCAGCGATGCCAATACCGCTTGATCGCGTCTGAATAAATTTCGGCATGGCTTTGACCCGTGTAACGCCCCCGTAAATCATCGATAGGTTTGAGGCCGTGTTTTTGAACAATCGGTATCAGCGCTTCAGTGACAACTACACCGTCTTCCAGTCCCGCAATTGTGAAAGCAATATTGAGGGAAGGCCCCACCTCGGGATCCCATACCACATAGCCTTTTGCCGAAGACTTGAAGCGCTCCAAAGCGGCGTCTACCGTCTTTATTTCCGTGTACGATACACCATGCTTCCGCTTATAAAAATCGAAGAGCGGCTCGGTGATCTCCCATTGGAAATCCGGAGGATGAATGATGTAAAGCTGCGCCTCTTCTCTGTTGGCCAGTCCTTGCAGGCTCACAAGCATCGCCTTTTCCGGCAATCCGCTCGCGACTTCCCAGTCGAGATCGAATCGCATCGAATACGCGTTTTTGATCGGCTCCTTTTTCGCAAATACGAACGCGGAACCCATCGCGATAAATAAAAGGGATATAGCCTGGAACGAGCAATTCATATCATTTACGGTCTGGAGGAATCACCTACCGGCAGTCGGCGGAATCGGTAAACAAGCGGATTATTGCGGGACGAGCGAAGCTCAATCAGCGTCAGCGTTTCGCCTCCTTCCCCCATTCGATACTCGCTGTAAATACGAATTGTCGCGTCGCCTTGGGAAACCTCGACAGGAAGCTCCGCTTCCACCCGCAACGCACGACTACCGTCCAGCCATTCCGAACTAACCGTCGCCGAGAATGTCTTCGGCGCGTAAATCGCCATGTGACGGGCCTCGATGCGAAAGAAATCCGGTATCTTAACCGTCCGGCGCGTGTTCACGACATTCGTCTTGAAAACCCGCGTCGAGCGCCAACGCATGTCGTGCGTGATGGATATCTCAGACCCACTCGTCTGGATTCCAATGTCCATGTTCGTCCAGCCATCTAGTGCGGAACTACGCTCCACATCAAGCCGCCAACGGCCATTCCAGTCGGAATCCGCCAAGGACACCACAAACGGAAACACTGACCATGCTAGTATAAATTTGAAAAGGGGCCCTTTCATAAGTTCTAATGCTATGAAGATGACAGTGACCCAAGATCAGATCGATGCAAAACGCGCTTTACCATAAAAACACCTCACCAACCCACTAGTCCATTCACGACAGTCATCTTATCCCAATCCTCCGGCATTGCATCGATTCCCTTCAGGACAAATGGAGCCGTCGCATTTACCAAGATGCTAATCGGTCCCAATCTTTCCATGATACTTTCGCACACATTCTGGATCGCCGATTCATCCAATATATCAACCTTCCAACTCAAGCGACCAATCGACAATGCCCTACCTCGATCAATTTTCGATCCAGCAATGCAGCCGAAAAGCCTTCTTCCGCGACCCGCTTTCCCGAGGCAAATCCCAAATCACCTAGTCCTCCCGCAATGATCACTACTTTTTCAGACAATCCACGCATTCCCCTTTATCTCTCTCATCGTTATTTTAAATCCAATTATTCGCACTTCGACTCTACCTCACGGTTTACAAACGTGTCCTTTTATCCCCAGCCTAATTAATACGCAAGAGACGATGTTTGGCCGAACTTGCATCCAATTATTCGCCTCTGGAATTTTGAAGCGGCCTATGCCGATACGCATACCTATATCGCAATACTGTAAAACCTCTGACAGCGGCCTCCCGTCACCCATGAGATTCGGATGGGAACAGGTATTGGTAATTGGGTCCGTGCCGCTTAGTTTAATGGGAAAGAAATTTTTTGAATAGCTCAGAATCCGGGTACATCGATTCAGGCTTTCGACACGATCTCTTTCACTGCCTCCACCACGCGGGCACATTCTTCTGAGGAATTATATATGTGCGGAGAAACGCGAACGGCGTTGAGACCCTGCTCTGTCACTCTGCGGCAACGCAACTTGTAATCACGAGACAGAGCATCATTAAGGGGATCAAATGACACCTTCGAGCTTTTGAACGTAATGATAGAACGTCTCATTTTAGGATCGGACGGGGTCAGCACCGAAATACTGTCGATTGCCTCAAGCTCCCTGTAGAGCTGGTCTACAAGCGACGATCCATATGCTTCTATGCGTTCAAACCCGATTCTAGTTTGGAAGTCAACCGCCACCCGCAATCCTTCGACTAACTCGGTATTGCGCGTCCCATACTCGTAGCGACGCGCCCCGGGGTGGAACACGATATTGTCCGGTAAAGTGTAAGAGGCCGAAGAATGGCCGCCCACATGGGTTGCATCGACCTCGTCGACTCGCTCCGGGTCGATGCATAATATCCCGGTTCCGCGCGGTCCTCCCATCCACTTATGACCACTGGTAGCGTAAGAATCGCACCCAATTTCGGCCAGTTTGATCGGGATCATTCCCGCACTCTGAGCACCGTCAATGTGAAACCATATGCCCTTTGATCGCGCCAATCTAGCGATCGCTTTCACATCCATCAAAATTCCGGTTGGGGCGGTAATGTGGCTGACCTGAATCACTCGCGTGCGAGGCGTAATCAGTGATTCAATTCGATTAAGGTTACCTTCCTGGGAGTGCGGGTCCGGTTCGAACACCCGGACTCGAATACCATCGTGCTTACTCCGGCTTAACCAAGGGAGAGAACCGCCAGGGTGAGCGTGCGATTCAAAAATCACCTCGTCCCCACGCTTCAGGTCAAGCCCGGCCGCAATGATTGAATTTGACTCTGTTGCGTTTCGAGTAAAGCAGATCGAATCCAATCCAATTCCCAAGTAGCGGGCCACCACTTCCCTAGCCACATCCATCAGGGCGTGCCCGGTTTCTGAGATGCACTGAAGCTCCGCGGATTTCTCCGCCACGGCATCCATAACGATCTTCGGAGCAGGTCCAAGTCCTCCACAATTTAAATACACCCTATCAGGAGTGAGAGAATAGAATTTTCTAATAGAGGCCCAAAACCGATAAGGGGCATTGGAATCAAAAACGGGGAGTTCATCCTTATTTTGCCTACTACTCCCGCATCCGGTGGCCCAAAACGCTGACGAGCCCAGTCCGAGAGTCGCAACGAAGTCCTTCCTGTTCATTGGCATGGTCTATTTCGCAAAACTCTCTTCGTTCTGGCAAATGGATAACGCTGATTTTTCCAAATTGCCATGCCGATTCGATAACTAAAGGGCTCTTCAAATTCGCTACAAACTCGCCCGTGCCAAGGGGTCTTCTCTCTCCGGAACCTCGCAAAATTTTCCTTCGAAGGCGGTATAGTTCCTCACGTCCCGCTCATGGGGAAGGATTGCCCACGGCGCTCCTGCTTCGCGGAAAGGGCAACGATCGTAGTAAGAGCGAATCGCGTAGTTCTCCAAATCGTCAACCACGTCGAATATTTCCCCTTCCTCCACTACGACCTCATCCCGGTATTGGGCTGGGATGTTCTGGATCGGGCAAATGTCATGCACCGCATTCACCCACTTGCAGGTTCCCTTCGCCTGCTCGGTTGTACAGAGCTGGTTCGTATTTCCAGCGATGTGATCAAGCACCCCCTCAAACATGAGTTCTCTGACTTTCAACTGACTGGGAGATCCAATCGTGCGAACCTGATCCTTCGAAGCAATGGTATGGTTCCCGCAAAATCGCCACCGCAAGGTGCCGTTGGAACCGGTTATTAAAATTTCCGGATCCATTTGATGCAATGACGCGTGGGTCAATATAATCGCCGCTTCAACGCCGCTTTCCATAACACCCACCGTACGAACGGTGTCGAATCCTTCGATCGGCTTCGCCCGATACAACTCTGCGCTCACGCGAATTAACTCGGCTCGAGTATCCAGGGAATCCCCCAACCAAAACAAGATGAGATTGACCATGTGCGAAAGTCCATTGTGTAGCGGGGAATCCAATACCCATGAATCTCCATCGTACAAATGCCCGCTCCATTCATTGCGATGATAGTAATTCTGCGAACGCGGCCACATTCCTAAGCAGTCTACCTTCTGAATCTCTCCAATCTCACCATCCAGCAAACTTTGTTTTATGTGCCACGTATCCTTTATGTATTTATGTTGAAAACCCACAGCAACCGATACCCCAGAGGCTCGCTCCGCCGCTTGGATCGCCGCAACATCCTGCAATGTCGGAGCCAGCGGCTTTTCAACTAGCACCTGCAATCCAAGATTTAGACACTCTATGGTCATGCGCGTGTGGCTTCCGATTCCCGTCGGGATACACACCCAATCCAACGCGCGTTTCTCAGCTTCAAGCATCGACTGGTAGTCTTGGTAGATCGGAACCCCAAGAGCGTCTAAGATCGCGATTTGCTCTTTGGCTTCATCCGGGTTGATAATTGTAACTGCTCCCCATTCGATGCGACCTTGTGCTACAAGTGCATTGAGCGATCTGAAATAGTCATGAGCGTAGCCGGTAACACCAATCAAGCCTACCCTGTAGGGCGGCTTGGGTCTGATGGGTGTGGGTTTGGTGTTCTCAGAAATCATATTGGCGAGCATTGTATCGACTGGTATTGATCAGAAATCCAGCCGTCCTAGCGGATGTGGGCAAGCGTTTGGCTTTTGAACTAAAGTACTCTCTGCTTGAAGATTCAATCCGTCATCAAAAAGCTCTTTTTCCGGTAAAGCTAACTGCCAATTTTTCCTTAAAACAAGTAACGGCCAATTTTGACTTAACCCCTTTCTTTCAATGACTTAAACGATTTTATAATCGCGTTTGATCTACCTGCCCGTGAGCGCATCCCCTTCGGTTAGATCGCCGCCAGAATTGGGATCCATCTCTTCGGGTTTAATACCTCCTATCTCATGACGGAGCTCTTCATAAACGTCTTCAATGTAGGTCGTTTGGCCCAGGCGACAATTCCTCCGGTTTATTGGCAGCAAACATGCAATCTCTCTCCTTCGATGCAGCTACGGAGTCGAGGGGCCGTTGGAAAAGTAGATTAGGCATCCTGATTGTGCAATAGGGTGTCGCAAGACAGGCTAACGGCCTGTACTACTGATTTTGGTCGCGGGCCAATCTGGTGGACGCGATCGGTGACCGCGTCTACTGGTTCTCGACGTATTCAACCCCTCTAAGAGGACCGACGCATCCTCTCTAACCTCTATTCAGGCCGGGCAAAAATCCCTGGAATGAATTGCGTCTACATCTGCAAGCGTTTCCTTGGAGTAGGATGCGATTTCAGAAGATCGAACCGCGTCTTGGATCTCTTTTGGGGCCCGAGGTCCCGAAAGCGCTAGAGTAACGCCTTTTTGATCGAGGACCCACCGGTACGATGCTTGTGGCAGAGTTTTAACATCGCCGTGTATCAAATCTAACTTGAGCTGCTCGGCATAATCCACGCGTTCCGCGATCTCCTCTTGCGAATAGCGGGCATTCAAGGTTCCTTTCGGAAATATCGTGTTTTTTTTGATACATCCGCTTAGAAAGCCATTCGCCATGCATTCGCGTGCGATTACGCCGCAACCCTCTTTTTCGGCGATAGCGATCAGAGGAAGCGTTTCTCGATTGAAAGGGCTCAAAACGACTTGTATCGCCTCGATTTTTCTTTCCCGGATCCACTGGGCCGACAGTTCGTGTGTTTCCTCATACATGGAAACGGAGTGACCGATGAAACGGATTTTCCCTTCCGACTTCAAACAGGCTAATTCCTCCCAAACTTCGTCTTCAATTTCGCTAGGCTCGAAGGGTGAATGAAAAAAGAAAAGATCGACCCACTCCCGCCCGATTCGCTTCAGACTGGCCTCACACGATTCGCGGGCTTCCTTGCGATTGAAGCGCGGGGGCATTACAGCCATGGCAGTACGCCCGAACTTCGTGGATACGATGACCTCGTCTTTCCGCGATCCGAGGCCTTTGCCCAAGACGCTTTCTGCCACACCATTCTCTTTCTTGTTACCGTACAAAGGAGCCGTGTCGAAAAAGTTGATTCCCGCATCGAGCGATTCACCAATGAGTCGATCCGCTTCGCACGCCTCTACCTCTCCATAAACGCTGCTTCCTAAGGCCCAGGTCCCGAGCCCGATCTCTGAACACTCGAGATCCGTTTCCCCTAGCTTTCTTTTCTTCATTGCAAACGCTTCCGATCCGCTAGCAAAGCATTCACTTTCGGAATGGCTACTTGCAATAAGACTTCCAATTGCCTCTGCCCCCTCTCCGGCGACGCTTCCCGCGGATCATCTCCCATCACACCGTCCCCATCCAGAGACAGTTTCCGATCGGGTAGCGCCGACAAGTCGATTGTATCAGGTGAGAAAAGCATTTGAAAAGAAGTCTCGGTCGCCCCAGCGTGATCCCCAACAAAATGGTCGCCCATCAACTGATTGTCGGCCCAAACTTCGAAACGGGTATGCGCCACCACATCTCGCGCTCGACGCACGCCTTCCTCCAGGGCATTGATCTGCTCTGGTGGATAATGGCCCGTCATCAATATTACGATCTCGAATTCTTCATCCGCTAATTGAATACATATTTCTTCAGCCACTTTTGAAGCCAATTCTGCCGAGATGTCGATGGAGTGAGCGAAGCCCTTAAAAGGCTTTATCGTATTCACCCCTAGCGGTATTGCGGGCAACACCACTCCCCCGGTTTTCTCTGCGATAGCCAGGCAAATGCCTTCCGCCTTGGCCGAATCTAAACCAATCGGGGCGTGTAAACAATGCCACTCCAGGGCACCCCAGGGAACAAAAGCAACGGGTGTTCTTTTCAAGATTGCCTCGATCGCCTTTGGCCGTAAGTCGCCATAGCGGCCCGATAGTAGAGCGTTCGTTTTTTCGGAAGATGAAACTTGCGACATAGGAGGACCCGTATCCCAGTTACTTTTCGAATCTTAGGCCACTTCAGCGATAGCCCGCAATTTTTTTCCGGTCAGCCTAACTTCCGGACTCAGGCTATGGGGCGTCTTTCCTCCAAACTCCTTTTCCAGCGCCCTGAATCGCTTTCGTGACGATTCGACGAACTCCTTCACGGATCCCTTTTCCCCAAAAAGCCGCATGATTTCAGGAAGCCAACGATGCCCAAAGCGAACATGCTGCTGCTCGTCATTCCGGTCAAAGGCCAGCAAGGTGTCTGCCTCGAAATCGCTCAGCTCGCGAACTCGATCCATCACATGAGCCTTAGTGGCGAAGCTGCCCGCTTCAAACTCCATAGTCATCATGGCGTACCGCTCGGGTGGTGACATCTGGATGAGTATATTGTAGAGATCCAAGGAGTGCTCGAGCGTACCCAAGTCAACCTTTAGCTTTGGTAGTTGCCGGTACCCAAACGCACTGTGCCGTGATTCGTCCCACAAATGCCGCGCCAAATCGTAGTGAAGGTCAAAGGGAGCGTCCGTCGTGTCGTAGAACATCGGCGACAAATAATCGACCGCGTCCAACTCCATCATGAGCCAAATGAATACCATCAAACGAACGACCCGCGCATCCGTTTTCGGATCCTCCAGCCATTCCCTCACAATAGGATCCGATTCCTGATCGTTTCCAAAAACACTTGAGCACACCGGATACTCGCCCCTATTGCAGATGTCAGGATGCCGGTAAGGCAGCTCCTCCCAATTCCAGTCGAAACCTTCTGGAAGCGCTTTCTGCTCGCGCTCACCTAGCCAGCCCCCAAGCCCATCGAGGGCAGTCGAAAGATGCTGCTTCCAGTCTCGATCTTTAGTCTGCGAAAGGTATGGGTCCATCTCGCGGAGGTGACGTTCCTCATCGACGATAAATTCTTCCACTAGTTTACGCGACGGCCAGTCGGCCAAATGATGCGTGGACTCTAGATAATGACGATACGCATCGAGCAAGGCCGGTTTTAGAACCTCGTAGAATCCAGTTAGTCCTACCATCGGATCCTCCATTCTAATCGCCTCTTCAAAAATCGACCGATAGGACTCCCTTGCCGCATCGTCTTTCCCGAAACCACTCAGTTCGCCCCCGCGCTCGCGAATGAAGCGGGCGTGGCCAACCGATTCCCATACGTGCTGGCAGAGTAAATACTTGAGTTCTATGTTGCCGACGCGAGGGATGAGTACGGTTACCGTTCTGACAAACTCCCGCTCGACTTCGAAAAGCATCCGCAGAAGCTGAACCAATTCCCTGACTGCCGCCATGCGCCCAGTTCCCCTGGTCGGCTTTTGGACTAAAGATACGAAAGCACTCATTTTAAGAATTGACGACTGTTGTATCGGTATCCGCTTCTCAACACACGCGCCCTCTCTTTCCAGCAGTAGAATGCCCTAGAGGATTCGGCCCAATCCAACGTTCGTCGATGGGCTCGCTCGCTTTTTGGTAGCGGCTATCGCTGGAAATGCGAAACTGGTTTTCCGTCTTATTGTCAACTGCCGCGTGTACGAGGAACATGCCGAAGGTAATAAAATCGCCCGCTTCGAACTCCGTGGTTAGCCAACGGCCGCCAAACTGGTCCCTCAAACGAGGAGGGTTGCGGGAAAGCGTGCCGGTAAAGCTCCATTTCCCTTCCTCAGCTCGGCGCTTCTGTATGGGGCTGTTTACGCAGTAGCTGTCTACGTCTCGGTGCGCATAATTCTTCAACAAATCCATACGCTTGTGAGACCCTTCCAATACCATAAGCCCTCCCAACTTGTAAGGGATATCACCATACGGAATCCAGCAAGTCATGTGCTTGTCCGTCCCGCGCCCCATGTAGGGCAAATCGGAATGAGGGTTCGTCCCTTTCCCTGGAGGCATCGCCCTGAGCCAGGTAAAATCGTAATGCCGAATTTGTTCTCCGTACAAATGGCGGTAAAACTCGACCAGCGTTCCGGAGTAGAGGAGTTGCTGCACTTCCGGAACCTTATCTGCGATTTCCGGGATGAAGGCCACTCCCTCCGTTCCCGGCCGACAAATGGCATCCTCTACAGGATACGCCGGATTGAGCAAATTTTTACCTTCCAAATGCGACAGGATACTTGTTCTAGCTCCCAGCACCTGATCCCGGTCCAAGTACCCTTTCATGTACAAATAGCCGTCTTCCGCCAAGCGTCGCCTCAACTCGGGCATGTCGTTCGCCGCGTCAGTCGAGCTTCGCAAAGCGCCAAACTTGTCCGCGTCCATATCCAAGGCACGGTCGTAGGAGTAGAATTGAGGCAATGCAGTAGTGGCGTTCATCGGGTTGAGAATTACGAATCCAAATTCTTATTGTAGCCAACTTGGAACTAGTTTTAAATGGCTGAATTGGTCTTATGCATGTATAATTTGGGAAATTTATGTCGCCGAATAAACGGAAAGCTGATTCTTGGCTCAATACCCCTATTCGATCCCGACTAGGAACACTATCCTTGGCGGGAGAGCTGGAGAATAATCCGGGAATCGATCCCCTATCTATGCGTATTTTGGGGAAATATGCCCTCGTTCTGATTCTCGGCGGATCGGGCTTCTACAAGGACAATCAAAACACGTCCACGGATATCGAACCTGGAGATGTGGTCCTTGTATTTCCCGAAATCGCGCATGCCTATGGCCCACGCAAAAACGGCTGCTGGAAGCATGCCTACATCGTCTTCGAAGGCTCCCAATTCGATCTGCTGCGACAGACGGGCGTCCTCGATCCCAACAATCCCATCTGGCGCCTTCAGCCGGTCGCCTTCTGGAAACAGCGGCTGAAGGAACTAGTCCAGGCCGCACCGGGAGCCAACCAGCCTTCCTCTCTAAAATCAATCGCCCAATTTTCTCACCTGCTGGCCGATATGGCCGCCACCCACTTCGAAACGCGCCAGCACTCCGATGATACCCGTATCGACGAGAGCTCGACTTTGCTATCGGAGCCCTTCGAAGGGACCTGGCTTTCTCCTCAATTGGTCGCTCAAAAGCTTGGCATCAGCTACGAGAGTTTCCGCAAGCGATTCGCAAAGCGCTTGGGTGAATCCCCTGCCCATTTCCAAAAGCGGCGCCGCATCGAGCATGCCTGCGCCGCAATCTACCAGAATGCACTCACCTTCCAACAGCTCGCCGACCAGCTCGGCTTCTGCGACGTCTTCCATTTTTCGAAAGCCTTCCGCCAAATCACCGGCGAACCACCCTCAGTATACCGAAAGCGAGCCCTTGGAGAGCAACCCAATACAAACTCCCATAAAGAATGACGAAAACGCGGAGGATGATTTGGGTTCGCAAGGTGACTTTCAAGGAGCCCTTGTAATTATCCGTTTGAATCTTGGCAATTGAAAATGAATTCGCAAAATGAATTGTAGCTTCCAACCTTCTCGCAAATTTCGATGAGGCAAATAACGTGCCCTTTTGCATTACTGTCTCAGTTTTGAAAGCCCTATCTCAATTTGATGCTACTTTAAAAATAAATGTCAGAGAACGAACAGAAAGACGCTCCCCAGCTCAAACTCTGTGCCGCTGAATGGACGCTCATGAGGCACCCTTCGGCAGAAAAAGAATGGTCCATGGATTGCAAGTTAAAGGAGGTAAGGGAGGCTGGATTCTACGGGTTCAGCGCCGGCCCTAGTTCCGAAGTTGCTCAAGCCTGTGCCAAATGGGGGATGGAGCTAGTCGGCATGGTTGACATCGGCAGCGCTCAAGAAGTGGGGGCTAAGCTGGATCGCTTTAAGGGAACGGGAGCTGTGCATATAAACGTACAACTGTGCGATCACGATACACCTACCGAAACCGCGGTGTCAATCGCCCGTGCAGCCCTGCAATATGGCGAGTCGCTAGGATTGAAGCCCGCGATCGAATGGCATCGCGACACTTGCACCGAAACTCCCGAAAAGGGACTGGCCTTGATCGATGAATACCAGCTTCGCTACGGGGAAACGCTAAGAGTCAACTTTGACTATTCTCACCCCGGCGTTGTCAAGCACCTGTCTCCCGACAATTTCTGGGAGCGGCTTTCCGAATACCGCGTCGACCTTTTCAAGCAGAGCCAGCTCGTTCACTTTCGCCCCTTTACGGGCTCACACTGCCAAACTCCGGTCACCGACGGCAGAGGGAAGCTCGATCTGGATTTCATCGCTTGGCGCGATTCCTTTCTGCGACCCGCGCTCGCCACATGGCTCGAGGACGCCCAACCGGATCAAACGCTTTGGGCCGTGGTGGAATTGGGGCCGAAAGGATCGGGCTATGCGCTTAACTGCTTCCCCAACGTATGGGACGATGCCATCGTCGCCAAAAATGAAATACAGTCGATTTGGAACGAGCTGGTTGAAGCGGAGGGTAATAGCTAAGTCGATTATTTTATAGGGACAATGACGAGGGTTGAAAGGGCTCTAGGCGGGAATCCATTAAAACATCCCCGTCTTGTTTTCAGGTCGCGGTCTGTCTCCGAGCGCCCACAGTGAAAGAGTAGCACAGGTATCCAGCCCGTTTCAATTGACAGTAAACAGGCAGGATACCTGTTCTACTTTTAATGAGTGCCCAAAGGTCGCCCGCTACCAAAGACATCAACGATCCCACCCGCCTGTCGGATTCTGCGACAAGTTTTGAGCATCAGACCAAATGGAAATGAAGCAGAATAGGACTTTTGCCGATCATGAGCCCTATTTAATGGGCAGCCTGCTTGTACTAGCACGATGACTATTCTAATCCTAAAAATCCGAGAGTACTATAAAAGACGCTAGTTTACCGAAAAATGACGTAGAGATCGAACTGAAACGAGTTTTAAGCTGCACTCAAACCTCACTGTCAATACAAGCCCAATCGCTCGAAAACACTGCAATCGGCGATGACCTAGACAATTCGTTTCCCAAAACCAGCACCCTTGTGGACCTCGCAATCCTTACAGACGAAATATCGCTCGATATCAACGAAGCCCTTGAGGAGGGGAAAGCGCTCGGCTTCCGAAAATTCGAGCTGCGCTGCGCGGATTCCTACGAACACCGGGTCCCTTATCTGAATTCAAAGGCGGAATCCCGCATTTTGAAGGAGGTGGAACAAAAGGAGATCGAGATAACGGCTTTGACACCGGGATTATTCAAAATCGGCCTTTCGGATACCGCAAAAATCAAGGAAGAGTTGGAAGTTACGCTCCCTAAAACCTGCGAGCTCGCAGTGCAGCTGGGAGTGCCGCGCATTATCGCGTTTAGCTTCATGACGAATGAAGGCGGCAGTCCTAAAGATGCTGTCGAACGTGTTAAAGAGGCCGGGCAAGTCGCCGAACAGTTTGGCCTGCAATTGTCTGTCGAGAATGAGCCCGGATTCTTTTGCGATACGGGTTTGAGAACGGCTGCACTCGTTGAATCCATAGGAGCAAAAAATGTGGGCATCAACTGGGATTGCGCTAACGCTTTGGTGGCGGGCGAAGTCGCTTATCCCATAGGCTACGAAGCGGTTTTGCCCCTTATCCAGAATATCCATATTAAAGACGCCATACCAATTCCACCCGACAAATGGGAGAATCGATTGGTCGGTGACGGAGGTGTTAACTGGCTTGGGCAATTGCGTGCTATCCTCAAAGACAAACCTGTCGGTCACATTACGCTAGAAACGCATGTATTCCCCGTTCTCGAGTCCACTCGCGAAGATGTAAGACGACTCCGCGTCCTCTTCGACGCCATCGATGGGTTCAATGACTAAGGGTTTCGCAAAAGCTTTCTTACTTTTTCTGACCATTGGCATTGCCACTCTTTTGCCCATTCAGGCCCAAGTCCCGCCAGACTTGTTTGATGTAGATTCAATCCGACTAAACCATCCCCGAATCTTGGCTTCGGAGGACGACTTCCAACGAATCCGAGACCCCGACTGGGATTCGCTCGGAATGCAGTACCTGTCCTTCCTCAAACAAACAGGACACGAACTGCTCGATCAACCACCAATCGAATACAAACTCGATGGAAAGCGGCTCCTGCACCAGTCGCAAAGATTTCTGAAACGAGTTTCGACCTGGGCTCTACTGTATCGTGTTTTTGGCGACGTGTCTTATCGTGACAGAGTGATAAGAGAATTGGAAAACGTCTCTCGCTTTCCGGATTGGAATCCTCAGCACTATTTAGACGTCGGCGAGATGGCCCTCGGTTTTGCGATCGGGACCGATTGGCTTTGGAAGGAATTGTCGGGCGAACAAAGAGAGCGTTTTCTAGATACGCTTATCAGCAAAGCCATCAATCCCTCCCTGGACGAAGGCGATCCTTACAATTGGTGGGTCGAGAGTATTAACAACTGGAATCCTGTCTGCCACGCTGGGCTCGTCGCCAGCGCCTTACTTATTGTGGACAGTGACGCGGCGTTGGCGGAAAGGGTTATCCGGCGAGCAATCCGCTCCGTTCCAATCGCCATGGACGCTACCGATCCCGACGGAATCTACCCGGAAGGCCCTATCTACTGGGGATACGGTACTCATTTTTCAGCCGTTCTGATAGACCTTCTGGAAAACGCCACAAATAGCTCGTTTGGACTATCAGAGCATCAGTCTTTTCGGCAGTCTATCCTGTTTCACAGCCTGGCCATCGCCCCAAGTGGCCAGTATTATAATTTCTATGACGGCGGCACGCTGGTTCGCTTTCAACCGGTAACCGCCTGGTTCGCCTCTCGGTACGATGATCCAACAGGAATGTACGAACTGAAGCGCAGTCTTAAAATCTATCTGGAAAGCAATACGTGGAACCCGGAAGATATCAGAAGTCGCAATCTGGCTATGCTCGCCCTATGGTACCCTGAGAACACCGGTAGCGAGAGCACCTCGACTTCGTCGCTTCCGAAAAACTGGAAAGGCAACGGGCCCAACCCACTCGCCTTTGCTCGGGAAAGCTGGGATGACCCCAATTCTTTCTACCTCGCTTTCAAAGGAGGCAATGGACAGATCAGCCATGCCCATATGGACGCTGGCAGCTTTATTTTTGAAGACGAAGGTGTCCGATGGGCAATCGATCTTGGTGCACAGAACTACCTCAGCCTCGAATCCAAGGGCCTTGGGATTTGGGATCGTCGGCAACATTCGGACCGATGGCGGATCTTTAGACTGGGTCCCTACAGTCACAATCAACTCCTAATCGATCAAAGGCTGCAAAACGTGGAAGGCTCCGCCTCAATCACTCAATTTTCGGATACAACCAATACCGTTCAAGGAACTGTCGTTCTTTCGGATATTTACTCAGGCCAGGCAGATTCATACGAACGTACATTCACTGTGCAGCAATACAAAGTCCTGAGCATAAACGATCGCATTGCGGGAGCCCGCCAGCGAACCGAGCAACAAGGCAGACAAAGTGCGACCTTGCGCTGGCGAATGCTAACCGAGGCTGCAGTGGAAATCGAAAACAACGAGGCCATTCTGAAGCAAGAGGGCAAAACCCTTTTTCTCAAAGTCGTGGGGCCTTCGAAGTATGTCTTTAGAGCCCAGTCGGTCGATCCCCCTCCCAATTATTGGGATACGCCCAATCCAGGCGTTCGCGCCATCGATTTCTGGTGCAATACAGACGATTTTGGCGACCGGGAGATAACTGTCCTGATGAGTGTCGACAAAGCGGCACTCGAGCAAGTTGCGAACTCATTATAGGTAACGGACAATTGAAATGGTACCCGATCTCCTTGCCACTGAAGTATGATCGTTTACCGCTATAAAACTTTCGTTTCGTTTTTGGTAGCCTCCCTCACAGGCGACGTCAATCCGTCTGCTGCCACTCCATGGATCGATGCCACCGTGCCCGCGGGAATCCAAGGCCAGTCTCTCTCCCGACTAAAGTTTGCAGATCTCAATGGTGACCGACGTCCAGACGCCATTCTGCTTCCCAAATCCAAACAAGGGACTTTGCCTCGGGTTTTCCTGAACAGATCTGAAGGATCGGACGGGGAAATCGGCTTCCGACTAAAGGCCAAAACCGAGACGAACCTACCTCTAGTGAGGACAGCCGACACATTGGTCTTCGCCGATCTTAATAATGATGGCATAAAAGACGCTATCCTCGGTCGCTACAACGACATCTATCAAGACGACTACGCTCCGCCAGAATATTATCCACAGCGCTCTGCATGGTTTCTCGGTAATGGCGACGGATCGTTCAATGAAGGTACAGTGTTTAAAGAGGCCCCTATGGTCACGACGCGGGCTATCGCAGTGGGCGACGTCAATCAGGATGGTTTGCTCGACTGCCTGATGGGGAACTGGTACCAACGTTACTTCAACGGGTACGAAGCCTTTTCAAACGATCTCCTTATCCAATATTCCACTACAGAAGGTGTTCCTGAATTTGCTCGTTGGCCGATTCCCCATGAAACCTCACCTACTGACTTTCATGATGATCTGGGAGGACGTCCCACTTACGGAGTGGCACTTCCGCGCTTTAACGACGGACTGCCAATGGTGCTGGAGCTAAATTACGGTCGACGCTGGAATCGTCTCTATCGCATGACACGCCGTGCACCCTTAAAGGAGATTCTATCGAATGAAGAATCCCCCAGTGCCTTGATACCGCAAGATGACAATGAGATTGCTGATCATCTCATCCGACAACTCGTCGGAGAGGACATCGCGGCTCTTGCCAAAATCGACGGTGACCTCATACGTCACGGGCGTCATCCGAAATGGCCTCGCGAACATGCCGAGGCTCAACCTCGTTCGCGACGTCCTGACGAACCGCCGTTTCGGGCCAATGGTAATACCTTCGACTGTGCAATTGGCGATATCGACAACGATGGAGATTTCGATCTTTTTGTATCCACCATAATTCACTCCTGGGCGGGTGAGTCCTCGGATCGATCGCGCTTTCTCGTGAATCAAATGAATGAAACCGGCAACCTTCAGTTCCAATCGTTCGCTCATCTTTCCGTCGACCGCATTCCAGACCTTCCAGCGCCCGGCATCCCGTTGAACAAGGAGAACACGTCTTACAATCAAGGCGACATATACGCGGAGCTTGCGGATCTCAATCACGATGGCCGTCTTGACCTTGTTCTATGCTCTTCCGACTACCCGGATCCGCCACCGCACGATGAACGCTTACGTATTTATTTCCAACAGGGAGACGGGCACTTTCTCGATGTAACCAAAGACCTAGGACTAAATCACATCGGAGCGGGAATGCCTTCGCTCGCAGATGTCGATCTTGACGGGGACCTCGACTTGCTCATTGGTCAGAGTTTCAACAGGCTTCTAAAAGAGCAGCGCGTTAAGGCTGCCTTGGCGAGCGGTGCTCTGCGCAACGACTCAGCCGACGGCACTATGCCAGAGCCCCAAGCACGCCTTTACTTAAACGAATCAAGCCAAGGTCGTCTTTCCCTTATACTCCATCTCATAGGTGATAAAAAAAAAGGAGTATCCTCTTCAGCCATCGGAGCAATCGTTCGAGTGACTGCTGATACTGACGGAGATTCCAACACCCCCGAATCGGTCCAAAGTCGGCAATTGCTGGGGGCCGGGGGGCATTCAGGCAAACAAAACGAAACGATCATTCACGTTGGCTTGGGTGCCGCGACCTACGCCACTAAAGTTGAAATACAATGGCCAGGGGATAATCAAACACCAACTGAATTGGGAAACCTCCAGCCGGGGCGATACATTATCAGCCAGGAGGATCCCGTCCCCCAGTTGCTATCTAGGTAGTCCGAAACCGAACCAATGCTTTTTCTATTATTTTCCTAAAGCGATCAAACCGTCTATTCTAAAGTCTCACACGGATAGACTCCAGTGAGGAGTGTTTGATACCACAAGTTGATTACGGGTCAATTCTGCACGAATATCAAAATTTTGCATCGGATTCTCCATTCATGCCAAACCGATTAGTCAAGCAAGGCCGCAATCTAACCCAAGGCGGTCTTCTTGTAGAGCTCCTCTTCGGTTAGAAGCATGGCCAAGGCATTACGTAATATCCGCTGTTCCGCCACTTTCCAGATCGTGTAGTCCGAATTATTATGCCGCGTCGTTGCCTCAGCCCGACCTTCGATCCGGGTTCGTGCCGCGAGTTCCGGGACCCCTCGTTCGCGATCGTACTCAGCCTAGATCTTATCCCAAATATCCTTCGATATTTCAGATTTAATCGACTCTCTTACTCCGGCTACCGGCCGCAATTGATCGATCTACTCTTATGTAATAAAAATATGGTGACGTTGGGCGGGAACTTTCGCCTGAGCCAAAGATCAAGCTCCTCCCAATTCCCTGCTCCAACCTCCCAATGCCATCGTGGTAATCCCCTTCAGGGAGCTTCTCCGATCTATGTTGCAAAGGCTCATATTCAGCAACCCTCAAATCTCAGACCAAGAAACAACTCGCCCGAAATTTATCGTAAACCTAAAAGAAAATCGATACTCTTTGCTCAGCTCAGTGACACTTTGCCATATTTTAAATCTGTAGCGCGGTTTTCGAAATGCTAGCCGCATAGAACAAATTATGAGAATAGCCCAGTTTCTAAGATCCAATCTCACCATCACTCGTCTTCACGACACAATACAAGTTGAGGCAACAGCAGCGGAGCACATCCAAGCTGCCATCAATGCAATCGATCCCCATGATTCAGACCAAGGCGCCCACCCAAAAACTAGGATCACTCTCGGTGTATTGACGCCCGAAGAGGCCTTAGAACGCAAGGTGCCCGTTTCCCGCCAAGAGGAGTGGATGTACGTTCGATCGTCTCAACCAGAAGGGATCGAAATGTACGTTTCGCACACTTGGTTCCTCTATCGTCTTACATGCCGACTGGTAGACGAATGGTTGAACGATGACATAGACGTTTTCTCCGGTGGTAGAATGTTTCAACCCGCTTTCAAGTGTCTGCGGCCGGCCTATGATTCTCTCCTCAACAACCATGCTCGAACCGCTAAGGGGTTCGATCCCGAGGACCACATACGTGAAATGGCTCGCCAAGGGTACACGCACGTAGAAGTAAACGGATATGCAGCCAATTTCCCCTACGAAAAAGCGGCTCCCGGCGAGCTACTGTATCTGTTTTATACATACTGCCCCGCACTCGATCAATTCGTTTACAGCAAATTAAATAAGGGCATTTATCCGTATGACTATTTGCAAGCCAATCTAAGGAAACTGGTTCATTCTGCCCAATTGGCAGAAAAGTATGGTCTTCGAGCTGGCATCCTCTCTTTCGAGCCCCGTTCCGTCCCAGAAGAGCTTCTACAAAAATACCCAATGCTCAGGGGAGCTCGAGTGGATCACCCCCTTCGGAGTTTTCGCCCTCGCTATAATTTGACAACTGCCCATCCCGTCGTCCTGGACCATTATGCGGAGATGCTTACCAAGATCATTGAGGCTGCACCTAACATCGACTACATGGCGATTTGGTCGAACGACAGCGGGGCTGGATTCGAATATACGAGCTCCTTGTATGTAGGCCGCAATGGCGGTGGATACGTTATCCGCGAATTCAAGAACGATGACGAAATCGCCAAAGCAGCCGCGGAAAACATTATCCGCTTTATGAAAACTATCCGTGATGCCGGACGTTGCCTTAATCCCGATTTCAAATGCATGCTTCGGAGTGAAATGTTCTACGCTGAGCAGGACCATCTTTGGGAACAGGTGGAAGACGGGATTGAACTCGAAACCAACACTTTGGTTAGCAAGGGCTTCGACGCCGACTATAGGCATCCAAAATACGACTGGGCCAAGGAGTTCACTTTTTCGGGGCTATTCAACCAGTTCGACGCTAGAGAAAAACCGAGGAAAGAGCTGCTCGAGTCGAAGGGCTCGAACGCCCACTTGTATTTCAGTCCCGGCTCCTTCTGGAACATGGAACCAGTAAAAGCCCCCATCTACCCACGCCTCCTATGGGAAAAACTCCGCGACTTGCATACTCAGGAGGCTTCTCACATAGCCGGGCTGTGTGGCTCCACTCCGGCAACCCTGGCGCCCTACAATATTAACCAAGAGATAATTCAGACTTTCCAAAATGAGCCCAACCTGGCTTTCGAAAAAATACTGCAACGGAAAGCCGATAAATGGGTGGGCGAAGCAAATGCCGATTGCCTCATCGAACTGTGGCTTCAAGCCGACGAAGCTTATCGCAGTTTCCCCGCACCCGTAAACGTACTCGCAATCTGGAGCACGTGGTACCGTATCTTGGTTAGGCCATTCGTTCCCAACTTCGAAGCGTTAAGCGAGGAAGATCGTGCCTACTATGAGGATTTTCATCTGGGGCACGTCAACAATCGGGTTCGTACCGATTTCAGGCGGGAAATCAATTTTGAGTTTTGCACTCCCGAATACGCGGGTAAGTGCCGTGCGGGGATAACCGAACACACCCTGCCGGCAATTACCAAAGCGATCGAACTAGCGGAGTCTGGATTATCCAAGGAAAACGGAGACGCATCCAAGGTGTGGACACACCATTTGGATCGCCTTAGGGGGAGTCAGTCATGGTTTCGATCTCAAAGAAACATCTCCGCGTGGATCGAAAGCGTTCACGGATACATCGAATCTAAAGATCCAGCGAAGAAGGACCGCTGCAAGAAACTTGTCCGAGAAACCATCCTTGATGAGAGGGAGAATGCCCAGAAACTTCTCGAGCATGTCGAGAGCGCCACCACCGATTGGATGATCCAGTCCGAGCTGGGAGAAACAACTTTTGTCTATGGGGACAATATCGCCGCTCTAATTCGGAAAAAGATCGCCCTTATGGAAGGACGCGAGAACGACGAACCACATGTCGACCCCGATTACATGTGGCGCGTCCCTGGTATTAATTGCTGAGTGAGCAACCTATAGGGGTCTGAGGGGCAATATTTACATGTTAGGCTGCTTCGCCCTTTGAAGCTCTGGCCTTCGTAACCAGTGTTCTTTGCCTACCCAATGCCCAATGCGAGGCCTTTTCTACTTCGACAATTTGCTATGCTTTTCCCGCGAAGCGACCCGAGTGTCTAGTAGGCGAAAGTATTGTTTTGGAATGCTACAAATTCAGGAGTAACGCACCTGGAATGACTAGTCATGCACTCGCCATACAGACATAGTTTCCAAGAATCTTTGTAGCGTTGAACTACCGCTTGAGTTTCTTTCACAATCTAGTTGCTTTTCAACGTTTTGGTTCTGTCCTGTGCGATCGTAAGCTGTCATGATCTGATCGGGCTAAAGCCGGTGTTGCGCGTAGCGTCGAATGTCCAAGAGCCAACGAGGGTCGAAAATAAATCGGCAGACAGCGATGAAAGTGAGAAATCCGCGATGTCATTAAATAGAAAGCATGAAAGAAGTGGGGTACTGGACAGGGAGAGTCAAAAAAAGCCGACTCCCTAAATGGAAGCCGGCTTTGAAATTAAAGACTAAATTCAGTTTTTAAGAACTTAGAAATTGATCGTAGCCGAAGCCGAGATCAAACGGCCCTCTTCAATACGGTAGAACTTACTGCCATCCGGATTTGCAACGAACGGAACCAGACCGTCATTGTTAAACAGATCCTTAATGTTGAGCTGCAAGTCGAGGGAGAGATCATTACCCAGCTCGTAAGACGTCCGAGCGAACAGATCGACATAATCCTTCCTTGCAGCATTAAATGGTTGGTTTACATCCAACGCGAGGTCACCTAGTTCGTTTGTGTCCAACCGGAAGCCAATGCCTGTTCTGTCAATCCAGCGATAGCCGCCACCAACGGTCAGGTCACCCAACCAGCTCGGAATGATGTCACTTTCGCCCCCGAATTGGTAGGCCGTGTTGAGGGCGTAACGCCATCTGGCCTGTTCTTTCGAAGGGCTTCCGTCTAGCAAGGCTGCACGCGCGACAGCTTCAACGATGCCAGTCTCCGCCTTTTCAGCGAGAGTCTGGGTAGCACCCGCATCAATGTAGTAGTTTTGGGCGAAGCTGCTGTTCACCCAGTTGTCGCGGACGAATTCGTCGACAAAACGCCGCATCTCCGGGTAGGTGTTATCGGCAACCGTCTCTTGCTCGCCCGCCGTTAGGAGTATAGTCCATTGAGCGATCGGATTGTAGGCGATTTCGATTTCCATACCCTTGGCCGTGAAGTCCTGCGTTCCAGTGTCGGAAGAATTCCGGTTGGAGGTCGCAGCTTCAGGGTTACTCCAGTCTACTTGAAAGCCACTGGAGCCGATCACACCATCGGGAGGCATCACTGCCTGTACATCCGCAACACTGTAACCGGCGTTAGCAGGGTTGTTCACTTCGTGGGCCAGACCCGTCAGGATCGCTGCCGGTTGATAGAGTGCACCATTTTCGTAACGATTATTGACCACGGAAGATTCATAGAAGTTGAATCGTGCAGACAACTTCCC
>PBMN01000075.1:0-23444 GCA_002722675.1 Opitutaceae bacterium | reverse complement strand
TGGTGTCTTGCGATCGACAGCGCATAGCGATAGCCCGCCTGCACCAGCTCTGCATCGCTAATGTATCGCTGAGTCTTGGGCTTTTCGGAAGTCATAGTCTGAGATTTCGAGTATTCGTCCGTAATGGAAACCGCTAATGCACTCATATTCAAATTCCTTTTCTGCTGATTATCCAAAGCGCGAGGGAAACTAGGGATTGTTAACTACAAATTGTGCTGTCATCTCCGCCCGCAATCGAGCCACTACTTTTGAACAACGGTGGCTTTTACCCATTGATTGCTCGTCTTTCACGACTTCCCCAGGAGAGGGAACCGCTCCCTTCTCCAATATTCCCAAACCTTTGCGCAACTTTGACGGCTCATCCAGAGTTTTTCAACGTTTTCCCAAGAGAAGGAAAAATTTCTAACCTTCTGCTTTTAAATGAGTTACAATTCATTTTTAATCGGTGAAAAGCGTGGTTTGGAATCCTTCCAGTTTTTTGAATTTTTTGCGGAAAAAAGCATTCGGTCTTTTCACACCAATTCAAAATTTGGGCATCGCCCTTTTCCCAAGGCGCGTAAGCAATCGAAATCGTCTTGTCAGCAATCGCTCTATCCGGAAGCGAAGATGAGATCCAGGCGAGCATCGCTTTCGACCATGGGTCAAATACCCTCAACGCATTTGAAGCCCAACTCCGGGCTCGATTCAACCAAGTGCGGGAACCTGATTCTCTCAACGAAGCGATCACTTCAACCAGCTAAAGTATCATGGCAGTTCGCAAAACCATTCTCATTGCAGCTACCAATATTATCACGCATGACCAGAAACTGGGCGACCGTGAACTCCTGCAAATTCGATCTCTTTGCGCCGCTTTAAAATGCCCCGCTCCTAGTCTGACAGATTCCTAGGCCATACGGACAACCCGGCGTTTTTCAGCCTGCCAAATACTACGAATCGTGTCAAAATCAGCCTCTTTCGAATGAGACCGGAAAGCATAATCAAACGACTTCCATGCCGCAATCTCTTTCTGGGCCGAATGTATGCGACGATCGATTTCCGCTTCGTCATCCTTTCCCCGCTCACGTAGCCGACGGCGAAGCTCCTCAAAACTGTCAGGCATAATGAATACAGTAACCAGCCGTTGCCCTATGGCAGAGTGATCCCTGGCTGCTTTCTGAACTGCAGCGACTCCCTGCACATCGATATTCATCACGAGGTCGATGTACTCTGACAGCTTATTCTCGATAATCGGCTTTAGCGTTCCATAACGGTTAGCGTGCACCTTTGCCCATTCCAGGAATTCGCCATTTTCCACATTCGCATCAAATTGCTCGTCAGACAGAAAGTGGTAGTCGATTCCGTTCACCTCGCCTTCACGGGGTGGCCGCGTTGTGCAAGTTACCACTCGTTCAGTATTCGTATTTTCTGCCACAAGACGGTCGCAAAGCGTCGTTTTTCCGCTCCCCGCGGGTCCCGCCAATATTAGAAGCAGAGCGATTTCTTTTTCGGGCAGCGTATCCATCAAACTAATAAGCAAAGGCTATCGCAGCCACAAGACCCCCATAGATCAGGAAAACTAATCCAAACGTTTTCGGACGAGAGGCAGTTCCAAACAACCAAGTGAAGAAATCACGCACGCGAAATGGCGAATAACCAAGATAAAGAGCTACGGCCGCTCCGACATAGACCGGGGCAACCATGAATAAACGCAGTGGTTCCTCATAGTGGCCAAACGCTCCATTCAGCAATGAGTTCGCCATTAGCAAATACAGTATGCACGCCCCACGGACTGAGAGAAAATCGGGCGCGTACTTGAACGAGAGCAATCCTATGATCGCGAATCCTATAAAGATGTAATGCTTGAAATCCCCATAGTTAGCCTCGCCCAAATGAGCAACCTTGTACAAAGTCCAAATCCCTCCCACTGTCATTGTAACATAGGCGGCAGTGCGTGAACGAGGAAACCCTTTGACCATCGCAATGATAGGTTTGTTCGTCATCACAAACAAAGCTCCTATCAGGACAAAGAGAATTCCCGCAAACAGGGTCGATTGAAAAAGAGTGAGTTCCATATTAATATCAAATTGTATCCACTCCAGCTAAAACAAGATCACCATAAATAGTGCTTGCGGTAGCCCGGTCCACTTTCATTTGCACCAATTGGCCGATCAGACGCTCATCCCCATCGAAAATGGAATTACGATAGCCTCGAGTCTTCCCGACAAACTTGTACCCTTTTTTGGCAGGGCCTTCCACAAGAACCTCTTGGACCGTACCTAAAAGCTGTTCGTTGCGCCACAGCGACCGCTTAGCCAGTATATCGAGAAGGACGTGATTCCGCCGTTCCTTCTCTTCAGTCGAAACCTGGTCATCCATGTTTTTCGCAGGCGTGCCAGTTCGGATACTGTATTTGAAAATATAGGACATATCGAATCCTATATCCTCGAAAAAAGCGGCCGATTCATCAAAATTCTCCTCCGTTTCGCCAGGGAACCCCACAATTATGTCCGTGGAAAAGTACATATCAGGAACCACCGCGCGCAATGAGTCCACAATTTCACGGTAACGTTCCTTCGTGTAGGGCCGGTTCATCGCCCGAAGGGTCTTGTTGCAGCCAGCTTGCAGGGGTATGTGGACGTATTCACACAACTTCGGCACATCCCGGTAGGCCTCGACCAAATCCTGCTTGAATCCACGCGGGTGAGGTGAGGTGAAACGAATCCGATCGATTCCGTCGATGTCGTTTATTCTCTCGATTAACTGAACAAACGGCGACTTCCCACCAACAACAGGAAAATCGCGCCGCCCATAACTAGTCACTATTTGCCCAAGCAAAGTGATTTCCTTGACCCCTTGCTCGGCCAGCTCATGCACCTCTTCTACAATCTGGTCCATCGGGCGAGCACGCTCGCGGCCACGGGTCTTTGGAACGATGCAGAACGCACAGTTCATATTGCAGCCCTGCATAATTGAAACGAACGCGCAGACCTGGTCCTTTTTGGGTAGATGGTCCTTGATTGTATTCTGGGAACCTTCCTCCTCCTCCAAATCCAAAATGGTGGCTGGCCTAGGTCCCTGAGCCGCATAGCTCTTAATTAGCTGATCCACATGATCGGGAACCGCATGAAACTTCTGCGTCCCCACGATCAAATCCAGATCAGGCAATCGGTCAACGAGCTCAAACCCACGGTTTTGAGCCATACAACCCAAGACGCCAATCATGAATTTCGGGTTCGAACGCTTTCGCTTCGCCAGGTAACCGGCTTTCCCGATGGCTTTCTGCTCTGCCTGATCACGGACGCTACAGGTATTGAGTAAGACTACATCCGCATCAAACTCGTTATCTACCACCGAATAGCCGCGATCTCGCAGGGACGAAGCGACTTGCTCGCTGTCCCGCTCATTCATCTGACATCCGTAAGTTTTGATATAAACGCGATTCATGGCGGAGTAGGAGTCAAAACGGGATACGGGCCGCTGCTGATACGTCAAACAAGAACCAAACCGCCCTTATCCGACCCATTGCTAGTCAGGTATCTCTTCTGCGGGCTTTTCGGCTTCAGATCGACGGTTGATATCCTTTTTCAGCTGCACTGAAAAGAACGCCATTAACAGAACCAGCCCAAAAATCGCTCCTACTACCCACTTTCCGTTCTTTTTAGCCATGGCCTCTTTAACCGCAGATTTCCTCGATTCCGACAAGCCGTAAATCCACTTGCCGAGACCCAACATCGTAGCTTGGCTCATCCAGTGAAAGAAGAATACGCCCGCAAAGACCGAATCTACGCTGATCCTTTGTCAAAAGTCGGCGGCTTTGTTTTTGACGAGTCTGTAGCCCACGTTTTTGACGACATGATCCGAAGATCCGTCCCTTGCTATGCGATGACGCTATCATTGATGCCGCTCATCGCACAACGCTACGCACAAAAGAACAGCACCATCTACGACCTTGGTTGCTCTCTCGGAGCAGGATTGGCGGCGATTGCTAGAAGTCTTCCAAAGGGAACATCTCTGGTTGGCGTAGACAATTCCCAGTCCATGCTGAATCGCTGCCAAATCAATCTGCAAGACGCTATTCCAGAAAAAAAATGGTCGCTTAAATGTAGCGACATATTGGATTTGGATATCACAAACGCCAGCGTCGTAATCCTAAACTTCACGCTCCAATTTATCCCGCTCGAAAGCCGGTTACCCCTCTTGAGTAGAATCGCAAAGGGCCTGGAGCCGGGTGGCGTATTACTCTTGTCAGAAAAAATTCGCTTCGAAGACGAGAATACTCAGCAGGGCCTAACCGACCTCCACCACGATTTCAAAAAAGCAAATGGCTACAGCGATCTAGAGGTTAGCCAAAAGCGGGCCGCCATAGAAAATGTGCTTATTCCAGAATCGATCCATGAGCACAGGCAACGCCTAAACCAGGCAGGATTCGACCACAGCGAAGTCTGGCTTCAGTGCTTCAATTTTGCATCGCTCCTTGCGATCAAGGCTTCTGACTAAAAGTTACAGTCGAATACTCTATCGTACCAAAACCATGTTCGAATCGAACTTTAAACCTCTCTACGAGGTCATCGCCGACACCGACCTCGGGCCCTGGCTGGATCGGTTACCTCAGCAAGTTAAGAGCCGCTTTGATCATTCAGGCAATGGACACTTGCCTTTGTGGCGGGACGCCTTGCACTCAATGCCAGAGGCAAACCCAAGCTTCTTAGACCTAAAGTCCAACGCCATAACGATTGGCAAGTCGAGCGATCTCTCTGACAGTCAAGCGAAGCGATTGCGGCAGAATCTTATGGCCTTCCATCCATGGCGAAAGGGCCCTTGGAACTACTTTGGGATGGATATTGATACCGAATGGCGCTCCGACTTGAAATGGAACCGGATCAAGCAATCGATCAGCCCTCTAAAAGATCGGCTCGTGTTGGATGTGGGTAGTGGCAACGGCTACTATAGTTACCGAATCGCGGGTGAGGAAGCAAAACTGGCTCTGGGAGCCGACCCGTTTCTGCTATACGTCCTCCAGTCGCTATTGGCCCGGCACTACCTCCCCTCTAGCTGCCCAGCGTTTGTCGTTCCCCTCGGAGTAGAAATTCTACCCTCCAATCTACCTTTCTTCGATACGGTACTGTCAATGGGGGTTCTCTATCACCGGAGATCTCCCCTCGACCATTTACTCGAGCTAAGAGGCCTTCTACACGAAAACGGAGAGCTCGTCTTGGAAACACTCGTGATCGATGGCGATGAGGGACAAACTCTGCTTCCTAAAGGGCGCTACGCCAAAATGAGAAACACTTGGCTCATACCCTCCTGTCTCGCGCTTGAGCGTTGGCTGGGGCGATGCGGTTTCCAAAACATCCGACTGGCGAACCTGTCAACAACGACCTCTGAGGAACAGAGGAGCACAGATTGGATGACCTTTGATTCGCTGGATACTTTTTTAAACTCCGAAGACTCTTCCAAGACGATCGAAGGGTATCCCGCACCTAAACGGGCTATCTTTATAGCCACCCGCTAAACAAAAAATGCTATGACTGGATTGGAGCTTTTGCTGTTCGCTGTCTTAGCAGGAGGATGTTCAAAATTCCGATTCTAAGCATTAAAACAGATGCTGCGGCATCTGGGATACCATGACTATCTGGAATCTCGTTTCCCCAAGCATTGAGCTTGGCTTCCTTAAACCAGACATCGTTGTACCTTCTGTCACTACGATTCTCGACCCTAACCGCGTAACTAGTGACTCCATCTTGGAGGTCCGTTAGCATTGTGCCGTTTAGCCCGCACCAAATCCAGTCAAACCCGTGTCGATGCGTCCCATCCACCTCAAGGTGGATCCAAACGTGGGGGAACACGAGCCATACATCCACCTATTCCCTTCCGGAGTCCCCCGACCAATACCCGTCGGAAAACGATAAACCAACACGAGCACGGGTCAATTCGTGCAGATTCTGATCGTATCCATTGGCACCTGATGTGATGCTATACTGGCCAGTATGGGACTACCATTCTCCATCGAAATCCCCCAAGTCATCATAATCCTGCCACATTGAGCCGAATGATGCTGACATCAGAAAAACAGCAGCTACCCGCGTCCCTATTTTGAATTTTGCCCTCACTATTTCTTAACGTTTCTTAAGTTAGGTTAATCTATCCCCCTGGGATGTCACCGGCCGGATTTATCTAAACTAAAGCGACCGCTGAGCGGAACTGACACGTAAAAAGCATGCTTTCGTCGAAAGTAATCATGATTTTCCCAAGGTCGAATGACCTCATCAGGTTCGGTATCAAAAAGCCCGTCCGAGGTGTCTCTGGGCCAGCTTCGATCCAGACCTGCTGATTATCTCGCATCGCATTTACATTCTATTGCTTAACTGTTCTTAGGTAGCGTAAATAAATCTTACTCCCAAATCCAATAAGCATATCCAGAAGAGCATTAAGGGAAGGCTACGCGATAAGAAACACCGAAAACTACGGATCAGCTTAGTCACTTCGAGTGGCTGCAAAACCTTCGGTGCAACCCCAGAAAAGTCATGGAAAAAGGAGTTGCGGTGACACCTCCACAGAATAAGGATGCTTCGCAATTTTCTGAAACTCTCAGCAATTTCCCCAACATTAGTCCTATCCCATCGCAATGATTCGTTTCCTGCCAAGTTTATTAGCCGCGTTGATTTTACTTTCCGGGTGCTCAGGCCCGAAATCGAGTGAGTCTGGTTCCAGCCAGCCGTCGGGACGCAAAATTCGCATTGAGGTCGCTTCTTTCATACCCCTCTCGGTCAATGTCCTAGGTGAGCAGATCACCCATATCACAGAAGAGCTGAAAGCCATCAGCGGTGGCAATGTCGAGCTAGAAATCTTCGAGCCAGGTGCACTTGTAGGAGCCTTGGAAATCCTGGACGCCGTATCAGGCGGGAAAGTGGACGCTGGATACGGCGCTTCTGGCTTTTGGGCCGGAAAACTTTCCGCCGCTCCTCTTTTTTGCTCGATACCATTTGGACCAGACACTTCGGAGTTTCTGTCCTGGCTTTACCAGGGCAACGGTATGAAGCTGTACCAAGAAATGTACGACTCATCTGGCTTCGATGTTAAAGTCCTTGTTTGTGCAATGCTTCCACCCGAAACCAGTGGGTGGTTCGCGAGCGAGATAAAATCTGCCGACGACTTGAAGGATTTAAAAATGCGATTCTTTGGCCTCGGCGGAGTCGTCATGGGAAAGCTGGGCGTATCAGTTTCGGTACTACCAGGCGGCGAGATCTTTCCTGCACTTGAGAAGGGGGTGATCGACGCAACCGAGTACTCCCTCCCGTCCATCGACGAAAGCCAAGGTTTTCACAAGCTCGTCAATTTCAACTACTTTCCCGGTTGGCACCAACAGGCAACGACCCACGAACTCATCTTCAACAAGCAATTCTGGAAGAGGCTGACGCCCACTCAAAAAGCTCAAATTGAATCAGCTTGTAAATCGAGTATCGTCCATTCCATTGCATACAGTGAGGCCTTACAGTCGGCTGCTCTTAAGAGAAATATAGAACGCGGCGTGAACGTGAAAGCCTGGTCTCCTGAAATGCTCGAACTCTACAAAGCCACTTGGAAAGAAGTGGCTGCAGAAGAGTCTGCAAAGAATCCGTTTTTCAAAAAGGTCTGGGAAGACTTGACGGCTTTTCGAGCAGACTACGCAACTTGGGCGGATCGGGCATTCTTGAAATAGATCGCGAGAATCCATTCTCGCCCAATCTTATTCTCACTTTCGCAGCTCACATTCCAGATGAAATCCTTTGCAAGCCGTATTGAAAATATCATAACAGCATTCGGAAAATTAGTTTCATGGTCAATAGCAGTACTGTTGGTAGCTATCGTATTTCAAGTCTTGATGCGATATGCGCTTGGACTGACTAACACCATGCTGGAGGATTCGCTCTGGTACCTCTTTGCAATAACCCTGGCCCTAGGGTTGTCCTATACAATGACACTCGACGGTCACGTTCGAGTGGATTTTCTCTATCAACACTATTCCCTCAAAAGGAAGGCCATTGTCGATGTCTTGGGGATTGCCCTTTTTGTCATTCCGTTGTACGCTTTTCTTTTGTGGCATGGATGGGACTACACCAAAAATTCGATGTCTATCAATGAAAGCTCCCCCAACCCGAGTGGAATGCCTTGGCTATGGATAATAAAGGGACTACTACCCTTCAGCAGCTTGCTCCTCTTAATCGAATCAGTAGCTCGAATCGTTCTCATTTTAAACAACCGGCGAACCCTTTCAACCGAAGTAAATGGATCCTAGCACAGCCCTCATCTTCGTATTGATGGGTCTATTTATCGGCCTACTTTTTCTCGGAGTCCCCGTAGGCTTTTCGCTCGGTGGTTCAGCGATCGCTACGACCGCAGTGGCTGTTTTGCTGGATCAAGTATTCGGGCTCTACGCCGGCTTGAGCTTCCTCCGTTTCTCGATCGTGGTCGATCGTATCTTCGGTATCATGAAAAGCGAAGTCCTGGTAGCTCTGCCCATGTTTATTCTAATGGGCAATATACTCGATCAATCTGGAGTCGCTGAGAAGATGATGCAAGCCCAGCAAAAGCTGCTCGGCCACGTACCTGGTGGCCTCGCTTTTGGCGTAACCCTCATGGGAATACTTCTCGCCGCTTCAACCGGTATCATTGGGGCTTCTGTAGTGCTCCTTGGAACGCTCGCGCTTCCCGCAATGATGCACGTCAAGTACTCTCCTTCGTTCGCTGCAGGAACCGTTTGCAGTGCCGGCACGCTCGGAATACTCATCCCTCCGAGCATCATGCTCATCCTCATGTCAACGCAGCTGGATGTATCCACAGGAGACTTATTCATGGGGGCCGTGATTCCGGGTCTACTCCTTTCGGGTTTGTACCTTCTATACATTTTTGTCTACGCGCGAGTCAATCCATCGGCCGCACCAAAACCAAAGGATACGAGTTCGTTGACCCTCGCCGACTGGATCGGCCTCGCCAAAGCGATACTGCCAGCAGCATTTCTGATTATGCTAGTGCTAGGTTCGATTTTCTTCGGCATTGCAACCCCTACCGAATCGAGTGGCATGGGAGCACTGGGAGCACTGTTTTTGGCCCTTTTTAATAAGCGCCTGAATATTCGCGAATTCCGAAAGTCGCTTCATGGGACCCTCAGTACAATGGGATTTCTTGCGGCCATATTCATTGGGGCAACTTGCTTTTCCCTCGTTCTGAGAAGGCTCGGAGGGGACGAAATGATAGCTAATGCCATACTTGGAATTGGTTCTGGAGACTATGGCACAATTTTCGTTATTCTGCTGATAATTTTCGCTCTTGGATTCTTTTTGGAGTGGATCGAAATTACCATGATCATGCTTCCTATTGTCGCACCGATTGTCGCAGGCATGGATTTGGCTTGGTTGGCCGACAGCGGTATGGACGCCACTTCTAAGCCTGCATTGATCTGGTTTGCGATCCTCTGTGCCGTGGCCTTGCAAACTTCCTTTCTCACGCCACCGGTCGGATTTGCTCTATTCTACATTAAAGGTGTCTGCCCGGAAGGAATCACTCTGAGGCACATTTACAAAGGGGTCGTACCCTTTATTGTAATACAACTGATAGCGCTAGGTCTTGTTGTGGCTTTCCCGAAACTCGTCACTTGGCTCCCTGGGATCAGTTACTAGAAAACTGACTCTTGAAAGCAGCCGCTCAACTCGAAATACCTGCCTGGGGTTGCAGCGTAACTTTGATCAGCATCCACACATTCGAGGGACTGGCCTATTCGCTTTCTCGCTTAAGATCTCGGTTCATTAAGTCGTTCAGCGCTTCCAGAGGCACCTTGTTTTCATAAAGAATGCGATACACCTGCTCCAAAATTGGGGCCTCGATACCATTGCTTTGCAGAAGCTGATGAAATGATCGGGATGTTCGGTACCCCTCCACTGCTGTTTTCTGATTTTCGAGAATCCTGCCAGCCGAGCCTCCCAGGCCAATCGATTCCCCGAACTTACGGTTTCGGCTCCAGGAACCATGGCATGTCGCCACCAAGTCGCCAAATCCACTCAGTCCGTAAAACGTATCGGCTCTGGCTCCAAAAGTGCTCCCGACTCGCACCATTTCCGCAAGGGAACGGGTGAGAAGAGCCGCGAGCGCATTGTCACCGAGATTCAAACCCTGACAGCACCCTGCCGCGATGGCGTAGACATTCTTCATACAGCCCCCGAGTTCAACCCCTTTCAAATCCTCACTTCGATAAATCCGCATGCTCTTTCCGCTGAGAGCCTCTTGGGTCGACTGAACAATCGGCTCTAGCGATTCCGATGCAAGCGTCATTGCGGCAGGTTTTCCTTCCGCTACTTCTCCCGCAAACGTAGGCCCCGAAAGACAACCAACAAGTTGATCGGGCAAGGCTTCCTTAATGATCTCACAGGGCGTCTTACCTGAATTCATCTCCAGCCCCTTTGCCAAAGACACAAAAAAACGTCGTTCCCCTGATGCTACCAACCCGCGAATTCGATCCATCCAGTCACGAACTCCATTGGAAGGCACACCTAGAAATACCAATCGGGCACCCCCAAGCGCATCCTCGTCGGAAGATGTCACGCTCACATTCTCCGGCAATTTAAAACCTGGCAGATAGTCGCGATTCTCTCTTGATTCCCGCATGAGATCCGCTTGCTCGCTCCGCCGCGGCAGTAGAGATACCGCGTGACCCTGCCGCGATAAATGGAATGCCATGGCCGTCCCCCATGCACCCGCACCGCAGATCGCGACTTTAGATTCTTCCGACATTGTTGAGTTTCTACCAATCGACTTGAGCCGATGGCAACCAGCGAAACACTAACATTACATTTTTGAGCCATGGATATCTCGAGCAAAAAGCCCCTTTCAAAAGGGTGGACCCTCCATCTCTTCATAAAGAATCCAACTCAATATAAGTACTTTTGACCCAGATCGACGCTAATTAACCTTAATTTTGAACGTAAACAACTGATTAACGTCTTCTTAACAGTACACTAGCTCTCTGCGATCAACCAATGTTCAATTTCCTGTCTTATTTGCTTCGGAAAAGGCGTGTCAAAAACGATGCACTTCTCGATAGCAGTTCAGAAGATTCTAGAATGCAAAACGCCCAGTTCGTAAGCTTCCTTCAAAAGAGTGGTTTCCGAAAACGGCAACTAGACCGGCACGAAAGAGTTAGACGTTTCAAGAAATTTGTAGCCGTAGCATTCTGCTGGATTATTTTCGGTGGCGTACTGTGGGTCGTTGTTGAAAGTGCCCAAGCACTTGAGCGTTTCTGAGCATGGCAACCAGCGACTTGCTTAATTGGGAACCACCGACTCTTCCCTAAAGAGCTTTCGCTTTGAAAAGTTTCTTTACGCTCGCGGACATGTAGTCGCGATTCAATTTAGATATAAACTCTTCGCTGATCAGCTTTGGACAAGCCGCCGAGCACTCGTACTGGTTAGTGCAATTGCCGAATCCCGCTTCATCCATGGTCGCGACCATGTTCAACACCCGTTTGTCTTTCTCCGGCTGTCCTTGCGGTAATAAATTGAGCTGGCCCGCTTTGGCTGAAACAAAAAGCATCGCAGAAGAATTCTTACAGGCCGCAACACAAGCTCCGCATCCGATGCAAGCCGCTGCATCCATAGCGAGATCCGCAATGTCCTTGCCGATTGGGATGGCATTCGCATCCGGTGCGGCTCCCGTGCGAACCGATACGAAACCTCCTGACCGTTGAATCTTGTCGAAGGCTTTACGATCCGTTACAAGATCCTTCACGATTGGAAAGGCGTTTGCCTTGAAAGGTTCAATTGTGATTGTATCGCCATCCTCGAAACTACGCATATAGGTCTGGCATGTAGCCACACCCGTTTCAGGCCCGTGCGGCTTACCGTCGATCATGCAGGAACAAGTCCCGCAAATGCCTTCGCGACAATCGTGAGCAAATGCGATAGGTTCTGCACCGTCATTGGTCAAATTCTCGTTTACCACATCAAGCATTTCCAAGAAGGACATGTTCGGATTCAAATCCCTTGCTTCGTAATTTTCGAAGCTGCCTTTGGTTTCACTGTTTTTTTGGCGCCAAACTCGCAGTTTTACGTTCATTAAAGTCTCCTCTTTTAAATTACTTGTAGCTGCGCGTTGTGAACTTTGTTTCCTCGTATTCCAACGGCTCGACATGCCTCTCAGGTACCTTGTCTTCGCCTTTAAACTCCCACGCCGCTACATGAGCGAACGATTCGTCATCACGCATAGCTTCGCCATCGGGGTACTGATGCTCCTCGCGGAAATGTCCGCCGCAGGACTCTTCACGAGCGAGAGCATCCCGACACATTAACTCGCCCAATTCCAAGAAGTCCGCCACACGGCCCGCTTGCTCGAGTGCCTGATTGAGTTCCTTACCTTCACCAGGAACGCGAACGTCTCTCCAAAATTCTTCACGAAGCTGCGGAATTAGCTCGAGTGCCTTTTCGAGGCCCTCCTTGGTACGGGCCATTCCACAGTAGTTCCACATAATTTCGCCAAGGCGCTTGTGAAAACTCTTCACCGACTTCGTCCCATTGTTGTTAAGGAGCTTGTTTGTGCGTTCCCTCACCTCTAATTCCGCAGCGGCAAACTCCGGCCCATCAATCGAGGGAGCCGCTTCGCGCGAGACATCTGCCAGGTAATGAGGAATCGTGTTCGGCAAGACAAAATAGCCGTCCGCCAGACCTTGCATCAGGGCCGAAGCTCCTAAACGATTGGCTCCGTGATCGGAGAAATTCGCTTCACCCATCACGAACAACCCAGGGAGGTTGCTCATCAAATCGTAATCCACCCAAAGACCACCCATCGTATAGTGGACCGCAGGATAGATACGCATTGGCGTTTCGTATGCACTTTCGTTGGTGATCTCTTTGTAGATCGCGAAAAGATTGCCATAACGTTCACGAATCGTCTCTTCTCCCAGACGCTCGATTGCGTCGCTGAAATCCAAATACACGCCTAAGCCCGTCTCGCCGACTCCACGGCCTTCGTCGCAAGCTTCTTTTGCAGCACGGGATGAAATATCACGTGGAGCAAGATTACCGAAACTCGGATATTTACGCTCTAGGTAATAATCGCGCTCCTCTTCAGGAATCTCGTTTGGCGGACGCTTGTCGCCCACTTTCTTAGGTGCCCAGATACGTCCATCATTGCGAAGCGATTCAGACATAAGGGTCAGCTTCGATTGATAATCACCAGAAACTGGAATGCAAGTCGGGTGGATCTGCGTATAGCAAGGATTCGCGAAAGTGGCTCCCTTTCTGTACGCTCTCCAAGCAGCAGTAGCATTAGAATTTCTTGCATAGGTTGAAAGATTGAATACGTTTCCATAACCACCTGTCCCCAATACAACAGCATGTGCCGAATGCCTTTGGATTTTGCCCGTATTCACATTTCGGGTAATAATTCCCTTTGCTTCGCCGTCTACGACAACCACCTCGAGCATCTCTTGGTTACAAAACATTTCAACCGTTCCGAGGCCAATTTGGCGGCTAAGTGCCGAGTAAGCTCCGAGCAAAAGCTGTTGCCCCGTTTGACCACGAGCGTAAAACGTTCGGGATACCTGAGCACCGCCAAATGAACGGTTCGAAAGCGTTCCTCCGTATTCGCGAGCGAATGGCACACCTTGAGCCACGCATTGATCAATAATGTTCGTACTTACTTCCGCCAGACGGTGAACATTAGCTTCGCGAGAACGGTAATCACCCCCTTTAATGGTATCGTAAAAAAGTCTATAAACGCTATCTCCATCGTTCTGGTAATTCTTAGCCGCGTTGATGCCTCCCTGTGCCGCAATCGAGTGTGCACGTCGCGGGCTATCATGGAAAGAAAAACACTTCACGCTGTAGCCAAGCTCGCCTAGCGTAGCGGCAGCCGACGCACCTGCCAGACCAGAACCTACTATAATGATTTCATACTTACGCTTATTGGAAGGGTTAACGAGTTTGCCGCGGTCTACGTGATTCTTCCACTTTTCCGCTAGTGGGCCTTCTGGGATTTTGGAATCGAGTATCATCTAAGTCGAGTTGGGTTAAGACTGGTTATCTTCCGCGACATCTACGTTTCCGACGATCGCTTCAGCATTTCGGGATCCGCAGATTTCACAATCATCGCGGCAAGCAAACCCAATTACACTCGGATTCTGTATCCGAACTTTACCACTCATCGCTGCAGCCACAATCAGAGCATTCCCAAGAAAATACAAAACGCATACCGCAGTGGTAACTCTTTCCAGAAAGCGTGACCAAGTTCTCGTCCTCAATCCTACTGTTTGAAACATGCTCACGAGCCCATGAGCCAAGTGCCAGCTGAGGAGGCCCACCGACAGTAGGTAAAAGATCGCTATGACCGGACTCTTGAACCCTAAGATAATCATCGAGTGAACGTCTCGAACCTCAGTTCCATCCGCCAAAATTGTTGTCGGATACGCTTCCGCTCCGTGCGTGACTCGCACCGTGAAATGGAGCAAATGGTATATAATAAATGATAATACGATAACGCCAGAAACCCGCATGTACCGTGAGGCCATTGTTGCCCGGAGCGTCACCTGCTTTTCGTAGTTCTTTTGGCGGGCTCGCTTGTTTTCAATTGTGAGCTGGGCGGCTACCCAGACGTGCACCACCAGCGTTGCGAGCAGGAATAGACGAATCACCCACAATGCGGGCCCCAAAGACTCAATAAAATGGGCGTAGGCATTAATCTTGTCCGGATGAGCAAAGATCTGAAGATTACCTGATAAATGACTAATCACAAAGCCAAACAGCATGAAGCCCGAAATTGCCATTGTGAATTTCTTACCAATGGACGAACGGAAGAGTACGTGAATAACTTTCATCGAATAGCCTTTTTAGGATATCGCATCCACGATGAAGAAAATAGCCGTGTCTGCCCCCATACGAACGATTGTTAGCTAGAAATTATCCTTACGCCCCTCAAGGTCAATGCGTTATGCACAGGTTATCCTCCGTTAATCAAAGAGATTAGCCCATGATATATCTAGTATTAGTCTAGGTATAGCAAAGTGGCGAGCTCTGAGCTAAGAATAGGCCGCTAAACAAATCGCTGCCGAGACTTGAGCTTCTCCCATTTCGGGTAAAACATGAGCAGTGCATTTAGGGCAAGCGAATGGAAGATCTCTCCATTGGCCGCCATTTCGTAAACCTTTTGCACGGGAACGGCCCGAGTAACAATTTCCTCATGTTCGTCCCATTCCAACGTATCGGTCAATCGGGCCTGTTCTGCTAGAACCATATGGCAAGTATTGTCTTGGATCGCCGGATTCGGCCGGACTGAACCGAGCAGACTCACTTTGCTCGAGGTATATCCGGTTTCTTCCCTCATTTCTCTCAAGCCTGCAGCAATCGGGTCCTCTCCCGCATCCATTACCCCACCGGGTATCTCCCATGATGTCCTTTTGACTCCAAATCGAAATTGGTTAACGAGAATCATCTCATAATTTGGAGTGATAGGGACAATGTTTACCCAGTCACGCGTCTGAATGACGTAGAAATCCCCCTCAGTCTTTCTTTTAGGATGCCGGAATCGCTTAGATACTATGTTGAAAATGCGGCAATCAGCTACTTTCTCACCACCGAGCTCATCCCAATGGGAAACCCCACTCTCTGATTCACTTAGCATAGGGCCAGTCATCAAAAATCTACCGGTCCTCTTCTAAATCGGCTTATCCCACAAAGGGAACGCAGGCCTGCACATTGGGATTGGAACCTATTGGGCACTGGGAACTATGATTTTCTGCCCAATGCGAAGCCTGCGAGGATCAACCCCAGGATTAGCATCGAGCAAAGCATTCACGCCAACTTTGTACTTGGTGCTCAATTTTCCATAGGTGTCGCCTGCGGCAATCGTGTGCGATATGGCTGAAGAAGAACTCGATGTGTCACCCTTCCTTGTCTGAGCCGAAGGAGAAGGCACCGGTGAAGCCGCTACTTGAACCCCTTCCTTCTCAAGTGCCTCGGCTTTCTTCAATGCAGTCCCCGCCTGCATCGCCAACGAACGCATGCTCCGTTTCACATCGGCGACGTCCTTTTCGATCGCGGTGGTCACAGTGCCCAAATTTGACTCTACTGAAGCGATTTTCCCAGCAGCTTTGCGCAACATCTCAGAGTTGTCATGCACGTTAGACTCCAGTTTGGAAAGGGATTCAGCAGCCCCGGATATTTCCGCAATTCGAGCCTCTAAATCATTCGCTTTCGAAAAGCCAAGCCAACCAAGCCAAAAACCGATCACTGCAATGATTACAGCCGCAATTCCGATAAACAATGGCGTTTTTGAGGAGGCATCCAGGTCGGCAGATGATAGATTATCCATTTTGTATAAGCGTTAAGTTTCACCACAAACGAGTCAGCTTTTAGGCTATTCGATGGGCGTCTGCAAATGTTACTCCTATACTTGTTCTTTCAATAGCTATGGATTTCAAGATATTCTTGACAGCAATCCTAATTCGACGTCTTTTGACGCCTCGTTTTAGCGGGGCGTAGCTTAGCCTGGTAGAGCGCCTGGTTTGGGACCAGGAGGTCGAAGGTTCGAATCCTTTCGCCCCGACCATTTTCACTACTGAAGATGGTCGCACCGCAAATCGGACGCCCCTTCCCTTACGGAGTCCCCGCACAAAAGGCTCCGGAACGAGAAAAGTCGGACGAAGCGAGCCGGTTAGCAAAGGAGGGGCTTACGAACCCAAGGTCAGGAGAGCTCGGGCGACGCCCAGCAGATCCTTTCGCCCCAGCCGATTATTAAATGGAGAGATCTGGTCTTCTGCCACAAAAATGAGCTCCGCATAAGATGTTGCCGACTAAATCAGTGATCGGTACACAGAGCATTTCTTAACAACTTGGATCCTATTTTCCCAGTCACCGACTGAATTACCTTAGGTCCGAATGCATGAAAAGGATCCTCCAAGGCTTTCAGCACTAAAAACTGTCAAAGTCGCGGGTTGCAAAAGCACAGTAATCCGTTGTTCTCTCTCAGTACGAAAATGTCTAGCGAAGAAATTCAGATCTCGGTCCCATTGTTACTAGAGTTCTCCTCGAACCTATCTGCCTCTCCCCGAATATTTGCTCGACTATCGAAGCTCATCGAAAATGAAGACACGGGTCTTGATTACGTAGCTTCAATTGTAAAAATGGACCCCAGTCTCGTCGCACATATTTTGAGGGTCACCAACAGCGCCTACTATGGGAGTGCCATTAAGCTCAACGACATAGAGTCGGCCATTGGAAGAATAGGGTTTAACGAAGTCCACAAAGTGCTGAGCGTCGTAATAGCTCACGATTCCTTTTATCAAGCCCTACCTATCTACGGGGTGACTGCGACAGAGTATGCAGATGAATGCATTGCCATTGCAGTCGCATCAGAGGTGATTTCAAAGAAAGTCGGGATGGATATAAATGCTCCGTATATCACGGGCCTTCTCCATGGAATTGGAAAACTCGCGATCAACCTCTACATCGAAAAGCTCGGCAAATCATCTCGGTTGATCGAGACCAAGAACCGAGAGGTCATACATCGCGAGGAGAGAAACACGTTTGGAATTACAAGCTTAAAGGCCGGCTCGGAACTGCTGAAGCATTGGCAGTTTGAATCGGAAATCTGGCTGCCAATAAGACAGCAGAACGATCCTGTGCGAGCAACGAACTACATACGTCAGACCGCGATTCTCACCCTCGCCCTCTGGGGGAAAGACAATTTCAGGGCTTACGACAGTGAAGCTACGCTCCCAAAAAACATCACTTGGGCCCTGAAAGAGCTCAACATCGATAGCAGCGACGTTCCTAGCCTCATGGACGATATTCGATTTGAATTCAATGATCGCCAAAACCTCTTCTCCATGTTGATTTAAAACAGATCAAATTGGGAGGCATAACGCCCAAAACCCGTGCGTTCTCAAGCATTCCAGGAAATTCCAACTATTTCTCGATCGCTTAAAATACCTAAAGCGTCGTCCGCATTTCTATCCAAAATGCTGATCGGATTCATGGTCCTGAATCCCAATTGCATAATGTCCCAAAACATCGTGTACGAGACGATGCCGGAATTGATTGAACGAGGGACGACCGCCTTCTCCCGAGGTGATTATTCGGAGGCCGCAACGGCTTTTCAGAAGCTTCAATCTATCTATTCAAAAGAACCTGAATGGCAGGAAGCACGACTTAGCGAAAAGCTAATGCCAATCGCTGGATACGCCGCTCTGCGAGCAGGGCTCTACGACCAAGCCATTGACTCTCTCGGCACCTTTTTGGATCAGGAAAGCCCCGCTCACAGTCAGGAGATTTTCGCTAAGTATACACTAGCCCTCACACTGAAAAAAAAAGGCGCGCATGAGGAGGCGCTAAAGGCCTTTGCAGAATTTAGGGAATGCACCTCTTCAGCATCGCAGCAGGGAATTGCTCTGATCCACGAAGCGGATATTCACCTTAAATCCGGCCAACCCTCGGTCGCGATCCGCTTGCTACATAGGGTTTTCGAGAGTGGGGTGGCTATTCGAGTGCAAACACAGGCCCGACTACGGCTGCTTCAAGAACAGATTAAATTAGGAGAGCTCAATGAAGCCGCAAAAACGCTACTCGAGAGTCCTTGGCAATCGGATACGATGCCCGAACTGGCACTTCTCGCATTCCTGGCCATCGAATCGGGTGACGCTTTTTTCAAAAACGAATTGTATAATGAAGCTCTCCAAGCTTACCAACTCGTTCCTTCAAAAAGTGTCTTGCTTGAAAAGCAAATTCAGAAACTAGCCGAACTGAAGAACGTATTTGAAAAACGTAGAGGTGATGTCGGCATGGGCGGATTCATGTGGACTAACTTTTATGAACAAGTGATTCAATCAGCCGCATACCAGCTTAAGGCTCTAAAAGAGGCTCCTGACTATACCGACCAGCTATTGCTTCGTCGTGGTAGAGCATCGCTTCTGGCGGGACGTCCATTCGAGTCTTGGCTCCTCTTCGAGCGCTTGGCCCATGACTCGTCTAGCAATTACATGGAGCAAGGCCATTTAAATTGGATACTCGCCGCCAAGGGAATCCATAGATTCAACGCCGCAATCTCAATCGCCAAAAACTATCTCCAACTGTATCCAGGATCTGATTCTGTGGATGATGCACTAATGTTGATCGCTAGCTCGCTAATAGATTCGCAACAATATGATGAAGCGGTCAAAGCCCTTACCGAACTGTCCGAGAATGCTGCGAACCAAGACTACAGAATCTCATCGCTCTATCAGCGTGGACAATGCCACATGCGGTTAGGCAATTACCCCGTGGCTAAAGCCGATTTCGACAATGTCGCCCTCAAGGCTTTTGAACCGATACTTGCACAACGAGCAAAACTCTGGTCAGGAATAAGTCAGTTTCTTGAGAGCGACTTTGAAGAAGCCCTGTCAACTTTCAACGATCTTTACGCCAAAACCGGAAGTAGAGAATTAAAGGGAGAAGCCCTCTATCGGGCCGCATGCTGCAAGTATTTTCTTTATTCATACGAAGAAGCAATCAAGATCCTCGTCGAGTATTCCAATCATTTCGCAGGGCATGCCAGAGAATTTGAGGCCCAACTGCTTCTTGGAGATAGCTACCATGCCCTAAACAGAATTGAGGACGCCATTTCCCGCTACCAGACCATCCCTTTAGATGTTCCTGATCTAGCCCATCTCGCTGCCGTTCAAACTGCATTTGCCTACGAGCAATTAAACCAATACGAGGACGCCATTCGTACACTGGAAAGACGCTCCAGACTGGAACACGATCCCTACAACTTTACAGAAGTCCAACTGGTCTGTGCCGAAATACAACTAAAGCAGGGTACCCAAAACGATGCCCTCGACGCGTTGGACCTGGCGGTTGCCAAACACGGCAACAGCTTAAACACCGAGAATATGCTCGAGGCCATCAAGCAGCTCGCTATTCTAAAGAAAGACAACTACGCGGTGCTCTACAACTTTGCTTTGGATCAACGGAGGTACAGGTTGGCGGCGCGATTGGGATTGCTAAGAGCGCTCGATTTGCGAGATAAGGACCTTCTGTTTCAGAGTAACGAGGCGTTTTTGGAATTAGCCAACGAAATTCCGATTGAAGAGCTTCCTCCCGAATGCCTCGCCCATATTGGTTTGGAACTCGTCAAACTGGAATTTGAAAATGGCCCTCGGCTCTTAGAGAGCCTTCTCGTTAAGTACCCGAATAGCAATTACGCAGCATTCGCTTACTACGGGTTCGCTATATCGGAAGAAGCGGCAGGCCAATTGGGGGCAGCCTTAGGGTGGCTCAATCGCATAGGAACTCGCGACATCAACTCTCCCATTTATGTTGATACGCTTCAACTAGAAGGCTCATTAAGGATGCATCTCTCCGAATACGCTGCTGCGCAAGTCGCTTTCAATACCATTCTCTCGTTTAGGTGGGCGAGCAGCAAACAAAAGGCGACAAGCCTGCTTTCTCTCGCCAGGCTTAAGGATTTGCAGGGTCACCCCAAACAGGCCGTTGCCTACTGCCAGCGCGTTTTCACTCTTTACCCAGGAATTACGGATGCAGCTGCAAAGGGCTATCTGGCCAGTGCCGAATATTTGGTCCAGATCGAGGAAAATGCAAAAGCCATCGAGATCCTGGACGAATTTCTAGGAATTCAGGAATACAGACAGACCGAGCAATTCAAGATAGCTAAAGGCCTTTACTCACGACTTAACGAAACTCAGGGAAAGGAACAAAAACTATGAAAACGTTCACTTGGGCCTCCATACTACTAACCTTTCTCTCCACGGCTTTTCCGGAAACCGACTCAATTGAACTAGCGAATGGGAAGACCGTCCATGGTGTATTGTCTGGCCGACAGTCAACCTATGTTGCTCTCACTATTTCTGAAGGCCAGAGCAAAGCAGAAATACGCCTTAATCCGGATGAAATAGTGTGTATCCACTTTTCGGATTCCGATCAGAAATACGAAGCCATCAAGCAATACCCGGCCAGCGACCCCTATCAAACGACTATTCTCCTAGAAAGCCTAGTGAGAAAACGTCTACCCTACCTGGAACTTCTTTCACATTCCGACGAAACGCTTTTCGCTATGCTACTGGAGTCCTACATCCAATCTGGAAGGGCTTCCGATGCTCTCGATCGAGCTAAACTATGGAGAACCAAACTCCGTGAGAACGAAGTTATAGACCAACTTGATGAACTTCAAATTGTGGCGGCTAAAAACGTTGGCGAATTGGATGAAGCAGTGTTTTACAGCAAGCGATGGATCGACTCAGGAAAGTCTGCTAGTCAAACCGCATTGCCCTGGTGCGTTCTCGCGGAAAAATCCTTGAGAGAGGGTCAAACAGAGGATGCTCTTTGGCTTGCCCTAAATCCGATCGTCTTTACAAATCCAAACACCCCTAGATTCATTGAAAGCGCCTACGAAATTGCTGTATTCTCGGCCTATCAACTCAATAACTACAAATACGCTCTCCAACTTTACACCGACATGAAATTGAGAAAACTGAATTGGCCAATTGATTCAGACAAAGCTGATATCCTAACCAAACTTGAAAACCACGATACGATTCAATCTTCCAACCCTTGGTTTGAAGAGAATTCGTCTTCCAACGCATCAAACGAACTACTCAAAGTAGTCGGCGCACCTTGAACTCGGAATCCAAACCATGCGCACATCCATAACACAAACACTAGTCCTTTCTGGCTCTCTACTTCTTAGCTCAGAGCTATTGGGGCAAGATGACAATGCCACCAAGGTTAAGAGCTCGACTCTTTGGAATATGATAGAGCAAGGCGGCTGGGCGATGATTCCTCTTGGGATCTGTTCATTGGCTCTAACCTATCTTATAATCCACAGCCTACGAGAGACCAATCCCTCACGTTTTGGCACAGAATTTTTCGGGACCCGAATGCAATCATTGTGCGGAAGCGGGAAGCTCGAAGCAGCGCTCGCTGCAGCCAAACAGGAACCTACTCTTCTAGGGAAAGCATTCACCGCGGCACTCCCAAAACTAAACGCGGAAAACCGCGAGAAGGTAGAGGAGACTATTCAGGAATATTTTGAACTGGAAGAGCACAGCATTGGACAGTGGATACACTACATTAATGTGATTGCAACGGTTTCCCCCATGATAGGGCTGCTCGGAACGGTTAGCGGAATGATTGGGGCTTTTCAAACAATGTCCGCTGGCGGCATGGGTCGGCCGGAGCTACTAGCAGGTGACATTGGAGAGGCTCTGATTACAACCGCTACCGGTCTATGTATTGGTATTCCTGCGATGATTGCTCACTCCTATCTCAACAATCGTCTAAATAACCAGCTCGTAGAAAACGCTCAACGAGCCAACGGCATTTGCGAAAGCTTGTTGAGCCCCCCTCGCTAGCGTCTCAATGCGTATTTCTGGCGGCAAAGCTCGAGGGGTTGAACTTCGTGTATCCAAAAAATCTGTTCATCGTCCTTCGATGGATCGATTGCGCCAGGGGATTTTTTCGAGCTTAGGACAAACCATAGTCGATGCTAGCGTTTGCGATCTTTATGCCGGTACCGGTTCATATGGTCTCGAAGCCCTAAGCCGCGGTAGTGGCTCCTGCTGCTTTATCGAGCTGAGCCGAGACGCCTGCACTATGATCAAGAATAATTTGCGGATTGTCGCCAAGAGTATGGGGGAGCCTACTTTAATCGCAAAAGTGATTCAGGGAGACGCGGTGAAGACCGTTGGGCAGATAGGCGAAAATTACGACATCATTTTCGTGGATCCTCCTTACGATACAATTACACATTCAGCCCCAAAACTCTTCGACGCGTTGGATCATGCATTGAGTGATGATGGCCTCGTTGTATTTGAAATGCCCGGGAACCTAGAAATCATTCCCGAAGGCTGGATTTTGAAAAAGCGACTCGGGAAGGGAAACAACCAGCCAACTGCATGCCTTTACAAAAGGGCTTGATCAATATTATCGAAACAGCCGGCTCGTAATAGTAAATCTCCAAATCGAACTCTAGCTTCGCAATCGGTGGTTCAAAAGTGTGAGACCTGCGACTACAGCGGTTTCGGTGCGAAGCGGCCGATCGCCAATATGGGCCAATTCAAATTCCCCAGCTCTCAGCGCCTTTCTTTCCGAACTCGTCCAACCGCGCTCGGAACCTATGGCAACAACAACAGAGCTTTGAGAAAATGGAATGTCTGCCAGGTGGTGCTTCGCTTCATAGTTATCTAAGGCAATCCTTTCGCCACCGCAGTCCAATTGAGTGATTGCCTCTTCAAAGGAGATTCCGAATACAACGGATGGGATACGAGTGCTGAACGCCTGGGCCGCACCCGCGACAACATGCCGCCTCCATTCTCCTGTCTTCCACAACTTCGAGTTTGCGTAGGAGGGTTCACCCCTTTCGGTAGAGACAAAGGTTAGGCTTCGTGCTCCAACCGTAGTGGCCTCTTGCAAAATCTTCCGACTGGTTTGGGGACGCGACAATCCAACGAT
>PBMN01000051.1:0-23056 GCA_002722675.1 Opitutaceae bacterium | reverse complement strand
GCGAAGTTCACCCAAACGACCCGCCCTTCTCCGGAATCATCCACATCCTGTCCCGCATGTATGGCCGCTTTGATGTGCGGCTCGATCGAGAGCCAGCCATCGTAACCAGTCGCTTCGAGGTCTTTTAAAATCCGCTCTTGCACGGGATCCTCGTCCACATAACAGGTCACAAAGTCATCCCCATTCTCTCCCGGCTTGGCGCACTTAATATGAACGTGGGTAATCTGCTCACGGCATTTCTGGTAATAGTCCCAGGTCACTTCCGTGTTGTTATCGTGCAAACTATTGTTTCCGGTGTCGAAAATCAACTGGAGGGCCGGACTATTCACAGCTTCCACCAGATCTAGGTAGCCTTCAGGCGTCTCCCCATACCCACTACAATTCTCGTGCCCCAGAATAATTCCTTCGCCTTCCGCAATTTTCGCCAATTCCTTCAATCGTCTAACGGCTTCGATTCGCCACTCGCTTCGGCTCAAGGGATTGGATTCGGAATTGGGATAGGACATAATCCGCAGAAACTTCGTTCCCGCTTGACGCATGCGAGGGGCCACGCGTTTCAATTCATCAATGTCTAGACTGAAGTCCGAATCAATAGGCCTCGCCCAATTCCCAATCTGCCCGCCAAAGCCGACCACCTGAATCTGCTCTTTTTGCAAGCGGTCCCAGGTTCGCTTCCAGTCTTCATCAGTGAAATCACAGATATTTTTTCCGTCAATCAGCCGTAGCTCGATGCCAGACCATCCGACTTCGCGAAGAGTCGATATTTGTCCGTCAAGAGAGCGTTCTGCTTCGTCGGTAAATCCAGTAAATCGAAAAGGCATGTTGGTGTTTTCTTTCTATTTGTTTGTTCAGGTAAGGCTGCTTGTCCTTTAGCAGCCGAAAAAGAGGCACGAAATCGAGGCTGCATAAGGATAAGGTGCCCCACAATTGTCATTGATTCAATTTTTTTAAACACAATCTCTGCTCATTAGTGCGTCTTTGGTTCCGCTTCGTAAACGCGAACATTATCAATGTAGGTATAACTTTCAAAACCTCCTGCCTGAAAGCCAAAATTGTTCTTCTTTTCGGACAACCCCACATGTTTCCCTCGGACTGTCTTACTATCCACTGTCAGGCTCAATGTATTATTTACCAATTCGATTACCACATGATGCCATTTGCCTTCTTCAATCGATATCTCAGTTTCATTCATGGCAAAGGTCTTTTCATCCCATTCGCCCTTCAATGGATCCAAACCTTGGTCATGCTTCAACCTCGCCATTTGCTCACGCTTTCCTTTCTCGCGAATCTTAAAAACAGCCACACTGTCATAGCGTACCACGCACTTAGCAATATGGGCGAGGCCCCAATTGATGAGTAGTTGATGAAAGCCGTCCCCCACAAGCTTCATGTCGTATTCGTATATAACGTCCTTGTGATCCAAATAGATTTTGCGAAATGCCGTGTGCTTATCCGCCGCTAGTTGACGCCCACGCAGGGCTCCATCCACAATACTCCAATCACCCACTCCTACGGTAAACAATTCCGGGAGCTCAGATGAATCGAAGTTCTCTTCCAGGAGGAGCTTCCCCGGCTTTGTCCATGTTTGCTTGCCACCGGCGAAACTGGAAAACGCGCAAAGCATTAGGGACAGAAGATATAGCGAGGCTTTTTTGAGCATGGCCTAGGATCTAGTCGCGATTGATCTTCGTTGCGATTAAAAAGATTAATTTGTAATTTTCGCATCGATTCCCAAAGGCTCCTCGTTCCCCAGGCATTCGAGGATCCTTCTGTTTCGAAATAGCTAAACAGCTAGCGGCTAACAAGAGATGGTGACGAATCCACTACTCGATCCCTATGACCATGGAGTCGGGACCCACCAAGTGCTCTACTCTCCTCTCTTTGTAACCTACCTTCTTCATCCATGACACGCAGTCGGCTCTAGTGTAGTCAAAACCGCCAAATGTTTCGTCCCGGAATCGATCGTATCAACTGGATCATTTCGCAGCTCGAATCGAGGGACTGGGTCACCTATCTCGACATCACTTCTGCACTGCTGGAACCTGACGAGTCTTTGTCCAAAGAGGTTATGCCCGACTTCCTCCACCTATCGGAAGATGGATACCGTCGCTGGACAAAAGCGATTTTACCTTGGATTTCTGAGCAATTGGCAAGCCCATAGATTTTCAAACAGATAGACCTCCTCATTTAAGAGGATCCGCCATTCGGCCCTTGAACCAGGCAAACTCGGACTTCAAGGTCATCAGGGTTCCCTCATGCTTTGGATCACCGGCCAAGTCATTCATTTCCATGGGATCCGTATCCAATTTATAAAGACGATAGGTATCTATTCTAGGGTAGTAAATCATCTTAAAGCCCCTAGCGATAAACGCTCTCTGGCTATCCGGTTCATAAGCTCCGTATATGTAGTCATACTGCTCGTCCCGTTTCCCTTCAATCAAAGGAATTAGGCTCTTAAATTCCACATACTCTGGCTGCGGAACACTGGCAAGCTCCAGCGAGGTAGCCATGACATCCTGTAAATAGACTGGAGTATCAATCCTCTTTCCTTGAGGAATCTTCGGCCCCATCACAAGCAACGGCGTACGCAAGCTGTGCTCGTACATGTTTTGCTTCCCGATAAAACCATGGTGACCCACAGCCAATCCATGATCTGCGGTGAAAAAGATATACGTATTGTCCGACTTGCCGCTTGCCTCCAACGCATCTAAAATTCGCCCAATCTGGTCGTCCATATGGGTGATGATGGCATAGTATTCCCGACGGTGTACTTTGACTGCATATTCCGTACGTGGATACGGAGCCAGCACTTCGTCACGTATCTCTGCCGCATTGGCCCCTTTGGTGTAGGGATACTCCGAGGCAAAATTCCCCGGTACCTTAATTCGATCCAAAGGATATCGATCGAGATACTCTTGCGGTGCCTGCCTGGGATCATGCGGCGCATTGAAGGCGAGATACATAAAGAAGGGTTTATCGGACTCGCTGGTGATGTTCATGAAGTTTTCGGCGTTATCCGCCACTACTTCGCTCCAATGTTTGCCTCCCACCCAGAATCCCTCGAACTTTGGATCCGTCGGAGACCAGGGGTCCGGCTGTCCTTCGATCGGCCGATCATAAGCCTCTGGGTAGAAAACCGGCCCCGGCATTCCCGGACGTACATGGGAAACATGGTCAAAAATGGCTCCGGTATCGGCTTTCACATGCCACTTGCCGGTAAAAAATGTTTCGTAACCCGCATTGTGCATCAATTGAGACCACATCCGATTATCGCTTATTTCTCGGTCCAGATTCGGCTCTAGATCCCGAGCTCTCCAAAGGAAACGGCCCGTATTGAGCATCGTTCGACTCGCGACGCAAATCGCTCCGTGCCAACCTCCCATATTGTAGGTGTGGGTAAACGCAGTTCCTTGATTGGCCAGTCGGTCGAGGTTGGGAGTATCAATGTCAGTGTGCCCGAGAGCCCCTATCGTCTCATAGCACTGATCATCCGCAAAAATGAAAAGTATATTAGGTTTTTCGGCTGACAGCAATGAGCTAACGACCAACGCCACGAACAAAGTTAGAGGGGATTTCATTTTGGATACGCGAGAGACAAGTAGGTAATAACTTCCAATTGAGATTCAAGCAGCAGAATTTCAGCCCCTTCGCAACAATACAACTAAGAAATGGGATAACGTCCATCCTGAGCGAATCAGAGATACTCGTAAAAGCTTAAATACTAATTCCATTGAACCTTCCATATTGAGCTTTCAGATAAATTTCCATAATCTTCAAACCAGGTGCCCATAAAATCGCGACGTTTGAGTGATTCGTTTACACGTTAATCCCCTATCAAGACAAACTCTGCCAATGATTATCCGCTAATCGAGCCTCAGCTTCCCACCCGCTTGAGCGCTCTCGTAAATCTGCGTTACTTTTAGGAGATCGCTTCCCTCAACATCTCGGAATAAAAAGGGCCGTGGGGCGGGCTGACCCAAAATATCGGGCACATCAAAAACACGGAGCACATTTAGAAAAGGGGGACTTTCAGCGAGCTTTCCAGCCTGCCGATTCAATTTAGTCTTGATTGCTCCCTTTTTAGCCTTTCTTTTTGCCTATAATTCCTGTCATCGGCACCTTGAGCATTCTCGTCGTGGGTGTCCTAGTTTCTCGTTTTTTTGGGTCCCAGACAAACTCGTATTCCTCTCATGAAACTTGAGGGTATCATTACTCCACTCATCACTCCTCTTCTCGCGAGGGATCGCTTGGATGTGGAAGGACTCGAGTGCTTGGTCGAACACATGATTGCGGGCGGTATCCATGGACTATTTGCGCTGGGCTCAACGGGTGAAGGACCGAATTTGAGCTATCGCCTACGAGCGGAACTGGTCCAACGTCTCTGTCAAATTGTGAAAGGTCGCGTACCGATTCTCGTATCGGTAACCGATACCGCTTTCGAAGAGTCACTGAAAATGTCACAAGTGGCTGCAGAGGCGGGCGCCGATGCCGTCGTTTTAGCGACACCCTACTACTTCCCTGCCGGTCAAACGGAACTTATCCAGTACGTCGAAAACATTGTAGCCGAACTCGCAATACCGACCGTGCTCTACAATATGCCGTCTCTCACGAAGGTGTGGTTCGAGGTGGAGACTCTAAAGTCGCTCGCCGGACAAGAGCGAATCCTCGGAGTTAAAGACAGCAGCGACGACCTAGAGTACTACTCCGAATTATGCAGTCTCCGCTCCCTTAGATCCGATTGGTCCTTTCTCATCGGTCCGGAAGATAAGCTGATCCGGTCAATCTCCTTAGGTGGCAATGGTGGGGTCAATGGCGGAGCAAACCTCTTTCCACGCCTTTTCGTCGATGCTTACAACGCCGCCGTATCGAAAGACCAATTACGGACTTCTCTACTTCAGAGAAAGATTGAAGCGCTGGGCGAAATCTACGCGATCGGCCAATATCCGTCCCGCTTCATTAAAGGCACCAAGTGCGCCGCCTCCTTACTGGGACTGTGTAACGACTTTATGGCGGAACCGTTTAACCGGTTTTACCCTGAAGATCGCACCAAAGTGGCGGCAATTCTAGAAAAGCTAAACCCAAATTCCAATGAGACAACCTCAACACATGCTTAAACTTGTCTCCTGCTGGCTGACGCTATCCGTTTCGCAAACAATCGCATCAGAAGTCATTTCTCATGATGGGCTTCCTCCTCTGGCCAAACCTGGCGAGGGAACGATCCTACTCGCCGAGCAAATTTTTACCATCGAACACAAGCCAACTAAGGAATGCCATGCGTTGACTATTGTCGAAACACCAACGGGACTGGTCGCCGCCTGGTTCGCCGGAACGCGTGAGAAAGACCCTTACGTAGATCGCCCGGACGCGTCGGGGCTCCTACCAAAAAAACGGTCGATACAACAGTCTTCGCCAAAGCTACGCTCGTCAAGAGCTACACCCCTACAATTTTAGGGTCACGAAATAGTTTCCTAAATCCCCAGTTCCGCTTTCAGTTTTGCGAATCCCGCTGGGTCAAAAGGCGTACCGCCTTCGTTTTTCTGTTTGGGACCGGGAGTGCTGCGACCGTTGGCCACATAGGAGCTTAGGAGGCTGTAAAGCTCCCTAACCTTGTCCTTGTTTTGCTTAAACACGTTATTCTTTTCCGAAGGATCCTTCGCGAGGTTAAACAATTGTATTGGCGGGAGATCCATCTTTTTCGTCTCAGCCGGAGTCGGCGAGCTCCAACCGCCAGAGCCTGGACAAAGCAAAAGCTTCCAGTCTCCTTTGCGAATGGCAAACGATCCATTGATCGAATGATGAACCGTTCCCTCACGAACTTGGACCTGCTCTCCTTTCAAAGCCCTAAGAAAGCTCACACTGTCTTCCGCGGCATTACTCGGAATTTTAGCTTTAGTTATGTCCGCGATCGTTGCGAATAAATCAGTAAGGCAGATCGTAGTATCGGAGACTTTCCCTGCTTTTAATCCAGCTGGCCAATGCACGATGAAAGGTACGCGGTGCCCCGCCTCGTACGCGTCTGCCTTGTTTCCGCGGTAGATGCCTCCCGGCTTATGTCCCACCGCGTCGAGCTCATCGAATACGGCTCGAGGCGAACATCCGTTGTCGCTGGTGAAAATGAAGATGGTATTTTCAGCGACCCCGTTTTCCTCCAAAGCGTCCATTATTTGACCCATGTGCCAGTCTACCTGCTGCACGAAATCGCCATAGTAGTTCGTCCCGCTTCGTCCCTTAAATTTTTCGATGGGCAGAATTGGCGTGTGAGGGCTAGGCAGCGGCAGATATAAAAAGAATGGCCCCCCGGTTTTGGCACGGTTCTCAATATATTGGATACCCCGCTCGATAAAATTTGGTGTCACCCCTTCATGGGCGAAATCAGAGGCCGTTGGCCCTTCCCGCCAAAAGCCCTTGTAATCTGCATTGACCGTCACCCGATTGGGTGGAGCCGTCACGCGGCCATTTTCCACATAGACATAAGGTGCCATATCAAGAGACCCGCAGTGGCCATAATAGTAGTCGAAACCGATCGCGTCGGGACCGTTCAACACCGGTTTGCTATAATCGATAACCTCCCCGTTCTTCAAATCAAACCGGTCACTTGGAGTACCTTCTAAGAAATGGAAATCCCAACCGAGATGCCATTTTCCGATCATGGCGGTGTGATAGCCCTTATCCTGCAGCAGATCCCCTACGGTGTAGCGATTGGTATCAATTAAGTGTGTGGACGAACCGCCGAGAACCCCACGCTTTAACCGCGTCCGCCAGCTGTAGCGGCCGGTAATGATCCCGTACCGAGTCGGCGTGCAAACACCGGAGCCTGAATGGGCATCGGTAAACCGCATGCCTTGCAATGCAATGCGATCCAAATGAGGCGTCTTAATTTTTGAATCCTCGTTGTTGCAACTCAGGTCTCCCCAGCCTAAGTCATCCGCTAGAACATAAACCACGTTCGGTGTGGACGCATTCGCAAGGTGAATGGAGGAAAACGAAATAAGAAGAAACGAAAGTATTTTCAAACCCGGGGCCATTTCTACATAGAAGCCATTCTTCTTCTAATACCAAGATCAAAGTGCTCGAACGACCGTGCCGCGGATCGCTCTCAATCACCGCTACCTTAGGATTACTAATGGCATATCGTAGGGAGGAATGGCCCGGCCCTTCCCACCCATTTTACCAATCCTCGCGAAAGACGCCGAGAATCTCACTGCCTCCATAGCCAGTCGCGACACAAATCCGTCCATCCAGATACTGGATACGCGCTGGGTCGAAGCCCATAGCCATGCCCCCCCTCGGGAGAGGTGTGTAATTCCGAACTAATTCCCCGCTTAACAAGCTCATGGTTGTACACAATCGCACTAGGGAAGTGCTTCTTGTCATCCTGCGTTTGCACGATGAAGACGGGAGGCGCATCTGCGTCGATTGTGAAATCCGGCGAAAGCTCGAAACCGGAGGTACCAATGTAAGCCGGATAAATCAACACAGTGAAATCAGGGCGACAGGAAACGGCATCCGCAGCATCCACTTTAGGATAATTTCGAGATCGCCAGTGATTGCTCAAGGAAGCGGAAAGGTGACCTCCCGCAGAAAATCCAAATACACCGATATTCTCCGGATCCAGATTCCAGTCCTCCGCATTACTTCGCATCAAACCGAGGGCTCGCTGCGCGTCTTGCAACGCTCCTTCGCGGTTTTTCGGCACGCGGTACTTCAAGACCGCAGCCGTGATTCCAATGGAATTCAACCACTCTGCAATTTCCTCCCCTTCTAAATTCCACGCCAAAATATTGTATGCACCACCTGGACACACCAGCACTCCCGCAGAGGGTCGACGACTACGGGCTTTATAAACGGTGATACTCGGCTCAGCAACATTCGTAATACGAACCACCGCGCCCCCTCGTCTCGGATCCCCCACCTCGCTTTTTTCTACTATGCTCGCGTCATGCGGAGCCGGAACCCCTTTCGGCCAAAGTGTAACTACATTCGGCCTAGGCGCTTCTTTGGTCTTACCAAAGCGCCGATCGAGTGATGGCTTGAGTCCATGAGCCCACAACCGATAGCCCTCCTTTTTTGGATGGAGAAGGTCGGGCATAATATTGCGGGGTAATGTCCCATCTTTCTCCAAGAAAAAATCGTTTATATCCAGAAACTCAGCACCTTTCTTAGCAGCGAGCACTGGAAGCTCCTTATTGATTTGCGCATTCACCATTCGAAGCGGGTCGTCCTTTGAAGCCCCTCTTGGAAATACAGCATGAACAATCAACTTGGTTTCCGGTAGTCTCGTATTTATTTCGTCGATAATCGACTCGATTCCCTGAATGGTTTCGGAAGCAGGTTGGCCCTCACTCTGACCCGTGTTGTTGGTACCAATCATCAGTACCGTTACTTTGGGTGAAAGATTGTCCAACGCCCCATTCTGAAATCTCCAGAGCACGTGTTCGGTCCGGTCTCCGCTGAAACCCAGATTGAATGCTCCATATTGAGCAAAGTTCTCCGCCCACAGGCCCGCATCCCAACCGTGCGTAATGGAGTCCCCAATAAACAGTAGTTCCACTTCGCCTCCCCGGTTTTTCGCTTCCTCCAGCTTTTCCTGATGACGAGTCTTCCACCAATCCTGATCCAACCTCGACACGGGCGTCACAGCCAGCGGCCTTTCAGCAGCCGTCTGGCTCATCAAACATGGTCCCGAAAAAACGGCGGACCATAGAATCATAAATGTGAATAGAGGTGGGATCTTCATAGGGCTGAAAGCAACTGTTGACGCAGAAGCTAGCAAGCAATGGGCTCGGGCGGCAATCCGATTAACCAATCAGGACTTCTTTTCTTCGCTCAGCCGGATACGCCACGTCCCTATCCGGCAAATCCCAAGTAGGCAGCGAAACCTCCTGCATGCGGCAAAATCAGGCATTCAGCACCACCTTATTCATCCACGAGAGCAACGACCGCTTCCTTTTTTCAATTGTGCCAGATATTACTGAGACAGTGCACTAGAAATATTGGGAAACAAGACTTAGAAGATCCTTAAGAGTCAATCGTTTGGAGAGCTCTGAGCCATAGAAAGCGACTGGGTCCTATCCCCTCTGAGTGCCTGGCTTGCTATTGCCGAAGAGACTTTTTATATCCTTAATTTTTGTAATGAGTAGTTGGTTACTACTCTCGCTTCCGTCTCCGGTAAGCGTGATGGGTGTTCCAACATGATAAGCGAGATTAAAATCATGAAAGTCCCTGAACTCGATCTCGATACGTACCGGCAACCTTCCTTCGATATCGATGTAGAAGACCTTCGCCTCGTCGAGGTTGTCGGACATGCGGAGCCGACCTTGAGCAGTGATGGATCCGCCCTGGCGCGTAACCCAACTATCAAAGGGACGTTCTTGAAATTCGGGAAAGTAGCCACCGTCGATTCCATGAAGCGGGGTATCCGATGCGGAATAGGATTCCGCTTCAATCCCAAATACTTTCAGCAGGGAAAGGTGCAGGCTGCTAAGTTCCTGGTTTTCTGAATACCGAACGTAGCGCCCCGTTTTTATACGTCCGCTTCCACCCCCCGCCAGCACGATTGGAATTCGTTGCGCAGTATGATTGTCGCTATGGCCCATCCCGGATCCGAAGAGTACCACGCTATGATCGAGAAGCCTGCCATTATGATCCTTGTAGGACTTGAGCTTTGTCAAGAGATAATCGAACTTCTCCATATGCCAAAGACTGATCTTAAGCAAGGAATCCAGGTTCTTGCGGCTGAAATTTCGGAAAAAATGAGACAGGTAATGGTGCTGCTCTGGAATACCAAGAAAGTCGAATACCATGCGACTGTTGCTATTGCCCAACATATAGGTGATACAGCGGGTGGAGTCGGTCCAGAGGGCAAGAGCGATCAGGTCGATCATGGCCTCCACTTGCTCGTTTAGGTTCGCCCCGACGGGAGGCCGCTGGAGGCTCCCGAAGTCGATTCTCGGCTGGGTCTTTGCTTGCTCCATATTCTGGATACGGCGTTCGGTTTCACGAACAACGGTCAAGTACTCATCCAATGTCTGGCGATCCTCGTAGCCCGATCTGCGAGAGAGAGCATTTGCATCGCCTTTGACTCGGTCCAACAAGCTCGACATGGATTGCCGCTGGTCCGGATCACTCATCGGATTGCGGAAAAGGCGATCGAAAACGAGCTGAGGATCACTTTCGCGCGGAATGGCTCCTCCGTCTTTGTCGTAAGAAATGTAGCTACAGCCGAATTGCCCGGTGAAAAGCCCTTCCGTGGTTAGTTCGAGAGATCGATGGGCCGTGTCTCCCCCAATCTTATCCGCTATAATCTGATCGACGGAAGCAGTATCCTTGTTCTCATGGTGACCGGCGAGAAAGCGGCGAGTGGAATTGGCGTGAGACGAAAACCCAAAATCTCCCATGTTATCGAGAATGAGCAGATCGTCCTTGTGTTTGGCGAAGGGAGCCATGAGCGGCGACATTCGAAAGTCGAATTCCGTCCCACCATTGATATTCCATGAAGGCGGATGGACGCCGTTGGGCTTGAAGAGGGTTAGGAATCTGAGCGGCGGAGATTCCGTTGCCGAGCCTTTGCCCAATCCATTGCTCACCTTACCTTCCATCAAATTGAGGAAAGGAAGCGGCAAAAAGGCTCCGGCAGCGCCTCGCAAGAAGGTGCGGCGGTCAATTTTCCAGCTTCTGCTCATGAATTAGTTTGGGGGTTAGGGGCAATAAAGGTTTCCCGGAAAGGCAGGCTTTGGGACACTTCTACGAAGAGATCGCGCCATGTTCCGTTCGTTTCGTCAATCTTCTCTGTAATCGCGTCGATGGTTGGGCGGTCGAAAGCCTCAAGTTTTCGGCAGAGAGCGTAGGCCAAGGTTCGCTCGACTGCGTTCCGAATGATGTCGCGTCGCTTGCTCCCCAGAAGAATGGACTTCAATTCATCGAAATTTTGGAAGGCTTCCCCATCAGGGAGATGACCGGCGGTATCGATCCTATCGGGGTCGTCATCGTGTCCGGCTCTTCTCCTCGGAGGCTTATAGTCTAAAGCGAGCTTATAGGACCCCTCGTCGTCGTACATCTGAAGAGCGAATCCGAGTGGATCGATCCGATCATGACAACGGGCGCAGGTTGAGTCACTGCGATGGACTTCGAAACGTTCGCGAAAGCTGAAATCGACATTTGGAGCAGCGGCTTCGACCGGCGGAATGTCCGCGGGCGGCTCGCCGAGCCGTTCACCAAGAATACGTCGGAGCATCCAGGTGCCGCGGAGAATAGGACCTCGATTCATGGCCAGAATGCCAGGCATGGTAAGAATACCGCCGCGCCCCTCAGGCGGATCCAGACTCATTCGCTGATTCGGAACTAGCTTTCGTTCGATACCCTTGGGCCTAACGTATTTTTCCAACTGATGATTATTTTCGGGATAGAAGGAAGCGGTATTGTGACTAGCGAAGGCGACATTCGAGTCGATCAATTCGATGACAGGACGATTTTCGGTAAAAAGGTAGTTCAAAAAATCGAAGGGCTGACTGCGGAGTGCTTGTCGACTCAATACGTCGTCTCGCGCGTTATCTATGTCGGCGAGTCCGAGCCATTGGTGGCCGAAGCTCTCGGCCAGATTGCGGGCCAAGGGCGAGGCGAGCATGCGGTCCACCTGCTTTGCGATTTCGTCGGCATGTTCAAGGTCACCCCTCGCTGCCGCCTCAAATAGCTGCGTGTCCGGCATATCCTCCCAGAGGAAATACGAGAGACGTTCCGCAAGTTCGTAGGAGTCGACAAGTTGTTGTTTTCCAGGCGTAGCTTCGATCAGGAGACCTCGGTAGAGGAAGGATGGTGAGACGAGAAGGGCCTTCATTTCGTCCCGGGTGGCTCTGAGGAGCTCCCCTCCCTTCAATCCCATCAGAGAGGCGAGCATTCGTTCTAGCTCCTTCCGAGCTATAGGACGGCGGAGAGCCCGTGGGGCGAAGGAGCGAAGCAGGGATTCCGCTTGAGCTGGGGTGAGTTTGATGGATTCGGAATAATGGGGAAGCGGCTGACCGACAAGAGTCTCGAGCACGTCGCTCCGCTCTTTGGAGAAGAGTTCCTGAAGGGCCCGATCTGCCATGTAGGCATACTGCTCCCAGATGAAACTCGATAAGCGGGCATCGCTGGTGTCGTTGACGAATTCGCTCGGCCCAGGTGGATCGGTGGGCAGGAGTTTGATAACGAGGGATTTTTCGACAAAGGTTTGCTCGGCGGCGATGATCTGGTTTTCGAGTTCAAATCCGAAGAGTGAGCGCAGGGTGTTGCGGTATTCGTTTGCTGAGAGACGGCGGGCTTGAAAGGTTCCCGGGCGGGCTTCCACTGAGTTAACGAATCGTTCCTCGTACCAATCGAGAATCTGCTGGGTTTCGGTGGGATCCGGGCGATTATCCTCTTCCTCAGGCGGCATTTCATCGGAGGCGAGCACATCTGCTACCGTTTCCCAAAGCTCGAATCTCGAATCGATATCTTGGGAACGGACTATCTCCGTAAAGTCCACCTCACCTTTGACCTTCTCGCCTCCGTGGCAATTAATGCAGTACTGCTCGAGCAAGGGCTGGATTTGGGTATCGAATACTCCGTTTTCCGTCGGCCTACCCTCCAACCCTGCAGCGGCGACAAGCACAGTAAAGAGGGCAGAAGCGAATCTGGTTCGGGCATTAATCATCGATGGGGCCCTATTCTTAAAGATCGAAACGCGATGAAGGACAAGGAAAGATTCTAGACAAGAATGCGGATCGCGGCCGGCCCAACGGATTTCGACGTATTTAACAGTCTCTTCGGTAATGCCAAATGGCGCGAAAAGGTAACGGCTTTGCCTCTCAACAAAATGGGGCAAGTGCATCCTCTTCGGAAAGAAATCCGCATCGGTAATTGCCCGCAACTCATCGGCTATCTGCTTTATTTTAAGGCAGCGGGCGGTCTCCGGGCGCCCACCCGATAGATAAAGCAATGGGCGCTCGGAGATCGCCTGCTACCAATGTCTGCAACGAAGCCACCGACAGGTCGGGGTCTGCCACAACAGGCTGGAAGCCTATCCTAACAAAAAAAGAGCGACCTAAGCAGGTCGCCCTTTAAAAAATTCAATCTATTCGACTAAACGGTCGGTCGTCCTTAGAAAGAACCACGAATACCCGCAACGAAGCGACGGCCAACGGTCGCGTACGAGGTCGTGAAAAGACCCGGGTTATTTCCAACGTACTTTTCGTCGTCTGGCGAATCGGTTAGGTTATCACCTTCAATGAAGAGGCGAATATCGTTGTCCTTGGCTAGCCGATACTGCACTGACATATCCACATTCTCCCGTTCTACATCAAAGGTTATATCCGAAATCGCGGCCGTTGAAGCCGTCACCTGCAATTCGGAAATATAGTTGTAAGACGCGCGAACGCTGAGACGCTGCCATTCGTAAATGACCTGCATATTGTAGATTTCTTTCGCCTGGTTTCTTAAGCTTGGAATGAACTCGAAGTCAGTTACGACAAAATTGCCATTTTCCAATTCATCCGTATCAAAGATAGGGTCGGTTTGATCGCCTACAATGTACGAATAGTTCGGAACCAGCTTAAACCCACCGAGCCACCTCACATCTGGAAGCAGATCGGCAAAACTAAAGTAACCACTTACCTCGAAACCTTCGATGTGACGCTTCGAGGCGTTCGACCAGAATTTGGTATCCGCTCGGACCATTTCGGTGCCTTGGCTAGGATCTTCAGCATCCACTAGCACCTCGATATCTCTCGTATAGATATCCTCTTGCAGAAAATCTTCGAGATCCTTCGAAAAGAGCGAAACAGAAATGGTATTCGCGTTACGCGGCCCGAAATAATACTCCCAAGCTAGGTCGATATTTTCAGACGTTTGTTCCCGCAGATTGGGATTTCCCAAGTCAAATTCATCGTCGCGCCTAGTCAGATTAAGAACACCTGCGGCTTGCAGTTGGCGATTCGCTTCCCCGAGATTAAAGGGTACCAATTCGCGATAATCGGGACGAGTAAGCGAATTTCCATAGGCAAAACGGAGTACGTGCCCGGTTTCACCAACACGGTAGGTTCCGACCACACTAGGCAACAGATTGTCGTAGCTGCTTTTCGCGTTAATGTCGTCGACGATATCCCCAAACGAAAAGCTGCCGCTTGGCCCCGTGAAACCGATATCTTCTACGCCATCCTGAATGAGCTGTCCGAGATTTGCTTTATCCGTATCCGCTATTCCCGGAAAGGCATCGGCATCGACATTGAAGTTAGAAGGTTTCCAAGTGGTGTCCAAGCTCGTTTCTTCGTAACGAACACCGGCAACCAAGGTAAAGTCTCCCCAGCGTTTGGTCCCCTGAACATAAGCTGCGAAAATATCTTCGTTGAGTTCGCCCGTATCGGCAGCATCGCGAAGGTCGGAACGATCGAATTTCCAGTTGTCCGGATTAGCCGCGAGATCTTGGAAGAAAAAGTCGTACATCGGATCGGCGGTCACAAATGCTCCGGCAGTATCTGCATACTTCCCGTCAAAGAGCGTGACATTTCCGGCGTCACTCGCTGCTGCAAATTGTCCGATCGGAAAAACGCGGCGAGCGCCTGCAGAGGCAGCGGTGAAGATCTCGTTCGTTTTGTTGTCCCGATGCGCCTTGCGGAGTCTCAGGCCCGACTTAATGGAGAAGTCTTCATCGATATCGTGATCATACTCCACGTTGAACAACTGAACATCTTCATGGACGTCTTCCAAAAGGAAACGAGCTCCTCCATCGGAGTTGTATCGGTTCAGGTCAGAAAATACATTTACCTTGTTGTTCAATGGGACATGCCCTCTATCCGATGTAACTTCGAAAATCGAAAACTCAGGTAGCGGTGTTACGCCATCGGTTATCCTAGCTCTCAGGAAGCTTTTTCCGGAACCGTCGCGATCTCCATCTCTGAAGCGGTCTTCGAACCGCCACTGACGGCGGTAACGAAGGGAGTCGTCTGTAGAGAAAAGTGCGCGATATTCAAGAGAACCATTCTCCAGTTGGGTCTCTCCCCCGAAATCGAACGTGTAGGTATCTCCGCTTCGATTGTCGCCAGTAACTATTCGTGATATACGCCCGTCAGCGGATCCCTCAAAGTTCGGCGTTACGATCAAATTGCCACTAGCGTCCACATCATTGATGAAATTATCGCCTGCGCTCCCTAAGACGGGATCGTCATCGTCCTCTTCAAACGTTCCCAGGGCGTTGCCCGCGTCGTCCAAGAACCAGAAGGTACGGGAAACCGCACGCTCCAGTCGGTCAACACGAAACGCGAACGAGTCGCGATCGTCATTAAACTTTTGATACAAGGGACGGAAGTAGAGAGAGGTACTGTCCGAAACCTTCAAATCGAAGCTCAAATCGAGAGTGAGGTTATCGTTTGTTCTGCGAACTTCATTCGGGTCGAACCGATTCCAAATCGGATTGCTAGCATCTTGGCTTTCGTTTAGCGAAATTTGATTCGGATCTGCTCCGGACAAGCGACCCGCATTGGTCAAAAAGCGATTCTGGGTCGACCATCCAACCTGATCTTCGTCCACGTAGTTAAAATTAACCAGCACGCCCAAATTGTCTTCCCCACCAAAGGCACTGAAAATATTCGAATTGATGATATTCGCTCCATAACCCGACTTATCGCCTTGGTCGCGGTAGCGTGTCGAGAGCTTGTAGGTGGTTAGATTGTCGCCCCGATCAAAGGCGTTAGCCGTAATTACGTTCACGTAGCCGCCAATCGAATCGCCCGGATGCTCTGCAGTGAGACTCTTGATTACCTCTACACCCGCAACCATTTCAGAAGGGATTTGGGTTACGTCGAAATTACGGGAGCCTAGCTGCGCATTGGCCTGAGCAGCACCGTTAATACGGATGGAGTTGTACTGCCCTTCCGCACCACGGACGGTCACGGAACCTCCATCGACCACATTGATGCCCGCCAAACGGGAAAGCGCTTCCCCTAGATTTGTATCTGGCAGATTTCCTAGCGCATCGCCGCTCAGATAAGTTCCAATGATATCGGAATCTCGCTGCTTTTTAACCGATGATTCCTGAGTAGAACTGAACACCTCCAGCTTTTCCAGCACGTAAGCGGGTTCATCATCCTGAGCATAAATGCTGTTCGCACCTCCTAAGAGGGCCATTGAAAGCAATCCGCTGAACACCTTGCGGGCCAACCTTGGTTTTTCCTGTATTTTCGAATTCATAGTAGTGGTTTTATTTTTTTGTAGTTTAGTTTCTGAAAGCGTTTCTTCGATTACCTCCTTTCCTGCTACGCTGTTCGGATCGGTAATCTTTCGTATGATAAAATAGGCGCCACTCTCCCCGTCCCGAAGGCTCGTTAAATCCGTATTTTCGAGGATCAACGCGAATACTTCGTCCGGAGCATACCGCCCCTTGATCTTAGGGGCACGGATCCCGGCCAAAAGATCGGAAGGGTAGATGATCTGCAATCGGGATTGCTTGGCGAATTCTTGAAGAGATTCCGAGGACTCTCCAGCGGGCAAATTGATCTTCAGCTTTTTCTCGGATGCGTAGGCAACGGGATTCTGACACACCAACAAATACCCCACAGCGAGAGCCGGGAGGACCAATCGTTTTAAGAATGGATAAATGCCGAAGGGCATTGGGTATTAGTAGTCGGTCGGGGTTTGAAAAGGTCACGGCAAGATCATCCTTGCTGCTTAGATGCGCGGACAATCAGTTTCCGCTAAAAGAATAACGAAGTTTTTCTAAAAAAGTTTCCTCGATCCGAGAAATCTAGTTCTTGTGCGACTTTAGTCAACGGCCTTACTCAGTAGAATCTCAGAGCCACCACGCATTCTCGCATCCACTCCATAACCATTTTTGAGAACAGAAACGAAACCTTCGACATTACTTGAAAGAAACGTCCCTGTAAACCGCTCGGAAGCCAAATCAGGATCCTCGATGGTAAGCTGGGTATCATTCAGCCGATTCAATTCATCAATAATCTCAGCCAGGGGTTTCGCCGCGAAGGTCATGGCCCCGTGCTGCCAAGCGAGAACGCGCTGTATCTCCGCTTTCGAGAGCACTGCCACTTGAGGAACCCCTAAGTGTGAAGACAACGAGATGATTGCCCGCTCGTGTGCTTCAAGACGTGGCGCTTCATTAAGTTCGGGTGATACACCGTCAACTGCAGACGATGCCACCTCCACAATCCCTTCGGCAACGAGAACTTCCAAAGCGTCTTCATCCAATCTCACATTGAACGCGGTCCCGACCGCACTCACGTCTACTCCGTGAACCTCTACCACGAAGGGCCGACTAGCGTCTTTGGCCACAATGAAGAAGGCCTCACCCTTTTCCATTCGAACGCGACGCTCTGAAGCCGTGAAATGCATCGTCAATTCAGCTCCCTCTTTCAATTTGATGGTGGAGCCGTCCTCAAGCTGGTTGCGAATCTCTGGCTTTGCCTCGGCAATCGCTTCGGAAACCGCATAGGCGGAGCGGGACGATCCTTCCTGAAAGACGACGAAGGCAACCGCCAACGTAGCAGCCGCAGCCATAGCTCCCCAGAATACTCGGCCCAATCGGCGATTCGGTTTGGGAGCGAGTAAATCTGGATTAGGCCGCGAACTGTGCTCCGGTCCCCAAGCAGAAAGATGATCCAATCGCTTCCAGTCTTGCCGTTGTCGGCTTAGTAAATCCGCGTGAATCGGATCCGCACCGATCCAATCAAACAACTCGTCCTGCTCTTTCGCGGACAATCCGCGATCCAATCGCCATGCCCAAGCGGCCGCTTCATTTCCGGCATCCTGGCGATTCTTTTCGGATCCGTAAGATTGGGTCATCGTGAAAACTCGGTGCGACTCTCCACGCGGTCAAAAAATTCGGTCAATTTGCGCATACCAATGGTTCCTTGCGAATCCACCGTGTGAACGGAGATACCCAGCTCATTGGCGATGTCCTTTTGGGACATACCATAGATCTTCCGCAGCGTGATGATCTGGCGGCAGCGTGTTGGCAAAGACTGTATGGCTTCGGTCAAAAGTTCGAGTTCCTCCGAGCGAGAAATGGCCTGACTTACTTCCTCGCTCTCATCCAAGACACATAATACATCGATATCCGCCAAAGAAATTTCTCCCCTAGAGGTTTGTTTGCGAATTTTTCCCAAGGCCAAGTTGCGGGCCGTCGCGAAAAGAAACGCTTTCGGAGACCCAATTTCCGTCGTTTTTTGCGCTTTCAGTACGCGACCGTAAGCTTCCTGAATAATATCGTCTAAATCCCTTTCATTAGAGAAACGACTTCGCAACCACGCACGCAGCATCGGTTCGTGCGGCTCTAATTCGGTGGTAAACCAATCCGATTGCTCTGAATATCCGGGAGGCATAATTCGCTAAGGTTATAACAATACTGCAAGGAAGAGCATTTTTATATTCCCTCCAATTACCAAGTCCATCTCTTTTATGATCGAGGGCGAACCGCAGTACTCCAATTGCACCCTTTCGTATTCCAACTAAATACCGAGGAATTCATTGCATCGATAAACTGAAATACCGTACTACAGTTGCGAGTATCGAATAACGATTCCCTTGGACCGATCATCTTTTTTAGAGGATTTTGCGGATCCCACTCTCACCAGTTACCCCGTTTAACCCGCCAATTCTTCGAGAGCTTTGCGGGTCTTCGCGTTCGTCGTGTAGGGATCGTTGAGACGCTTACCGTAGGCTTCAATTTCCTTCGCAAGATCGCGAGCGGTCCCACGTTGCTTTTCGTCATGGACGAAATTAGTGAGCTCGTCGGGGTCTTCATCGAGATCAAGAAGCCAAGGCTCATCCTTGTCCGAAAGTATCAGTTTATGACGAGGCGTTACCGCCGCAACCCAACCATTCGTCGCCCCAATCACACCCGTGCTTCGCATAAAGGTTACGTCGCTCCAGCCTTCAGGCCCTTTACCTGTAGTTAGAATTTGGGATGCGTCTCGACCTTCTTCATTGCCTGATGTTTTGATCCCCATAACGGAGAGGATCGTGGGCTGGAAATCGACCGTGTTCAGCACATTGTCAATCCGCCGCGCCGCTGCGATTTTTTTCGGATAACGGATGATAAAGGGTACTTTAGCCGAAGCCTCCAACGGGACGCCTTTGTTTTGCCGATGATGTTCCCCTCGAAGATCTCCATGATCGGCGGTAAAGATAACGATTGTATCATCAATAAGATTACGTTCACGCAACGTGCCAAGAATACGGCCCACATTGTCATCGATGCATTTCATCATACCCAAATAGGCCGCCATTTTATAGTTGCATTTATCCGCTGGTTCCGCCCAAGACGGCACATCTTTCGCCGACTTATCAAAGGTCCGAGGCATCTCGGAATCGCTGTCGTCGAGCATTGTGTCGTAAGGTGCCCGAACAGTATCCGGTCCATGTGGATCCGGTATCGCCAACATGTAGCAGAACGGCTCGCTCTTATGCTCCTCAATGAAATCGATGGCTTTGTTCGAAAGCCAGTCGGTCGCAAAAGACTCTTCGTCCGCACCTTCTACGCTGTAGGTGGGCCTCCCTTCCCCATCACGCGCCTTTATCCTAGGTCCATTTTCCGTGTCTTCGAACTGCTTCCAATGACCCCGATTGAACATGTATCGATTGTCCTCGAAACCAAAATTTCGTTGGGGATCCCACTGCGGCTTTCCATCTCCATCGAGATGCCACTTGCCTGCGTAACCGGTGGCATAGCCGGCGTCACTCAGGAGATGCGCAAACGTTGCGATCGAATCTTCAATCGGCAAATCGTTTTTTGGGACCCCGGTGTTTTGTGGGAAACGGCCGGAAATAAAAGAGGAGCGGGAGGGTGAGCAGACCGGGGTTGCCGCATAGAATTTCGTACAAAGCGTTCCCTCCGCAGCGAGGCTGTCAATATGCGGTGTGTCCACGACCATTTTTTTGCCCCACATGAAAGCTTGCTCATCTGAGAGCGTATCACGGTAGCTGCCGATTGTCCGAAAATTGAGCTCATCGCACTGAATGATGAGAAGATTCGGTTTTTTGGAGGATTCTCTCTCCGCAGAAATTAGGTTCGGTACCATTGCGGCGCTGGCCGCCGCAGTGATAGAGGTTTTAACGAAGGTACGACGTTTCATTTTGGTGCTAGTTTATTGGAGCTTGTTAATTTCGATAGGGATAGACGAAGGAAAGAAATCCGCTACCTCAATCGCGGTCAACGAATTTGAGTAACTTGAGACTATTTACAGTACGGCTTGAACACGTTTCTGATCCATCTAAAAACGGGCGTTGCCTGATCAATCCCCTCCTACAATATTACCTCGCTATAGGGGTCAGCAACACCGCCTACAATGGCGAACCGGCCCGTAAAATATGGACATAGGGATTACTTCCAATATACACCACGAACAAGTATGGCTTCAATGGATATTCTGGATCAAATTGAATACCTACGAGCCTCCACCCCCAATTTGTATTCACTTTTTAAGACAGATCAGGCAACGGGTGCCCACGAGCTACTCCATCTTCAACAATTCGAACATATCCCTTTTGCTCGGCAACATAGACCAGACCATCCGGACTGGTCGCTAACGCCGTACCCGCATTGATTCCTTCCGCGATTGTCTCCGCACGAAATCCGGAAAAAAAGGTGCATCAAAGAAGGAAGATGAAAAAAGGAGACAGAACAATGAAAAGACGAATTTCCTTCTCATATCAATTTCGAAACCAAGGCTGGCAGACGAAGGCATTTTCTGCAAGAACCGTACTACTTATAAGAATAAGTCGAATCGCACTTGCCAATTAGGGAACCCTTCCGATTCACTCCCTACCTAACCCAAGAAAACATTACTATGCTACGACGAAATTTTCTTAAAACTGCCCTCGCTTCTTCATTAGCCTCATCAGCCGCCTTTCAAGCCATGGCCCTCGGAAAGAGCAACCGCTATCGTAAGAACATTGGCATCCAACTCTACACCTTGCGAAATCAGATCGCGGAGGATCCCGTCGGCACTCTGAAAGCAGTCGCGGAAGCGGGCTACAAACAAGTCGAGCCCTACGGATTCCCCTATGCCAGTTCAATGATCGAAGCGGCCAAGGATTTTGGCCTCGCGGTCAATTCCTCCCATTTTGCCTGGGAATCCGTGACCAATCCGACCAAGGAAGGCGTCCCCCCATTCGCCAAGATTCTCGATACCGCCAAGGAAACGGGTCTATCCCACCTCGTCGTGCCCTACCTGCATGACCACGAAAGGGGGGGTCCTGACGCGTACAAGCGACTGGCTGAAAACTGTAATAGAGCGGCCGCCCAAGCAAAGAAAGTCGGCATTCAACTCGCCTACCACAATCACGCCTTTGAATTCGAGCCGGTTGAAGGCACTACGGGCTATCAAGTTCTGATGGACGAGTTTTCCCCCGAAATGCAATTTGAGGTCGATGTCTTCTGGGTGGAGGTTGGAGGAGTAGACCCGGTTAAACTCATTAAAAAGCTGAAAGGTCGCGTCTCTCAACTGCACTTAAAGGACCTCAAAAAAGGGATGGATCTTCCTGAATTCGGTAGCGTACCCAAAGACGCGTTTCAGGAGCTCGGTGAAGGTGTCATCCCCCTGGAGCCGATCATCCAAGCCGCTCAGAAAGCGGGGGTCGCCCATTGCCACGTTGAGCAGGACCAGTCTCCCGACCCAATCGCCAGTATCAACCAGAGTATCAAGTACCTGGCTACTTTGTAAAATTAGCTAGGTAGGGACTGCCAGGCAGTCCGCATCGGTCGAAAATCGCCCTAAGTAATTTGAGGACCGGGGCCGATCTTCCCCACCCTAATGTGGATCGAAAAATACGGCACAGGGCAAACGCCGGCCCTACACGAGCCAACCCCGAATCACCCTTACACCTTTACCCTGAGTTCGCCCTCATCGACTCAATTTCGACGATTGTGCCCTCTTCGCTCTGGAAATCGATACGCATGGCTTTCACCATTCCCACTTCCGGGATACGGAACTTAGCATCCTTGTAGGATTTTCCAGGCAGCACTGTCACCGGTCCAGCCATTTTCCGCATGACTCCGTCGCCGCTATTCAATGATAGCCAAACGAGCGTCGGCTTGGAAACACTCATAGCCACCGAAAACAGGCCTCCTTGCCTAGCTAAATCGGCATTCAAGCCACTTCGAACCAGTGATCCCTGCCCTCGAGGCAAATCAAAATCGAGATAGCCTTTGAATCCGGCAATATTTGAGATCCCAGGATTAGGGAGCCAGCCTTCTGTCTGCCATCCCCCGCAATCGAAGGTAAAGAGGAGTTTACCATCCATGGGATCGCGTTCGTTGTAGCCTTCCCAGTCATCTGATAACCCATCTCCGTCACTATCCTTGCGCAGGTGTTCGTATTCAGGATTCACTTTCCTCCACTTTGCTGGACCATCGTCTTGGAAGGCGATTTCCTCATCCGGCTCTTCGGAGGCTCCCAAGTCCCCTTTTTCTAGCCACTCATCAAGCATGACCCGATGCGCTTCAAGCTCATTGGCATACTTCGGGTCATTCGCTAGATTGTACAACTGGTGAGGGTCCTTGCTGATATCATACAACTCCTCTGGACGTCGCTCCCCAAAATAGATCTCGGTTAACTTCGACGACAGTTTGCCCGTATTGTATAGCTCGTGCAAATTTTGTGTGTAGGGCTGCTGATCCCGGTACTGGGGTTGCAGCAGAATGCGATCGAGCTTGTAGTTCCGGGTGTAGCGAAAGCGGTCCGTGCGAATGGTCCGCACCCGGTCGATCGTGTGATCCAAGCGATCCTTCGCTGCCGCGACAAATGCTCTAGGAGAAAAATCCTCGCCAAACAAATCCTGTCCTTCGTACCAATCAGGTCGGTCCAGCCCAGCCCAGGCGAGCGTGGTAGCGGAAAGATCCAAGATATCCACAAGATCATCCCGTACTTGCTTTTTCGGTACAAATTGCTTCGGACCACGCACTATGAATGGCACATGCAGCCCTCCCTCCGTCGGCATCTGCTTGTGGCGGACCAGCTGGTTGGCGCCGTGATCCGAAACGTAGACCACGATCGTGTTTTCCCAGAGCCCATTTTCCTTCAGCCCTGCGAGAACG
>PBMN01000050.1:0-36957 GCA_002722675.1 Opitutaceae bacterium | reverse complement strand
GGCTCCTTATCTCGATTGTATCCGGATCTTACTCAGTCCATTTAGCCGGCAGGCATCCATAACATCCGTGATCGTCTGCAAGGGAGTCATGTTGTGAGCCTTAATAAGCACCGGGACATCATTTGAGATCTCCGAAACCCTAGCAAACACAGCCTGAAGCTCGTCCATCGGCACTGGCTGGTTTTCCAAAAATATCTGACCGCTCTCGTCTATACCCACCAAAATACGTTCTGGATAATCATTGCGACCGGCAGATTCGATCTTCGGAAGGGTCAAATTCAAGGTCGTCATTTCCTTGAACTGCATGCTAACGAGGAAAAAGAATATCAATATTGTCAATACATCCATCAAGGGAATGATATTGATATTCGCCTTACTCCGTCTGCGAGCGATTAAACTCATGAACTCTCCAAGCCCATTTGCTCGAGCAAAGACTCGAACTGCACGGCATAAGTTTCGACGCGCCGCTGCAAGTAACCGTTTGCGATTAGACAGGGAATTGCTACGGCGAGTCCAATCACAGTTGTGGTGAGGGCCAAGGCAATCCCCTGGGTGAATGCAGAAGGGTCGGGCATTCCCGTATCCAGAGAAACATTTCCAAATACTTGGACAAGGCCCGTTACCGTTCCCAACAAACCCAACAAAGGAGCCGCTCCTATGATGATTTCCAGAAAGACCAAACCGCGCTCCATCCGATTCACCTCTAATCGAGCGTACGCTTTGACTGCTCCATCATCCTGAGAGTGCCGTTTCCAGTAAGCTATTACCCGTCCTAGGGCCGAACGCCCTCCTCCATCATCAGGACTGCCTTCAACAACTCCTTCGGCTACGTGGGCAGGGATGATGGCCGCACGTCTTAACGCAAACAAACGTTCGAATATAATGAAGGCTCCAACGATGGAACATACCGCAAGCGGATAAACGAATATGCCAGCTCCTTTAAGAATATCTAACATGCTTTCAAATAGTGATAAGGGTGATTTTTAGCAAACTACCTGACCCATATGGACGAAACTTGTTTGAACGCAAGTTTCCCCTAAGTCCAATTCGAACGAACCTAAACTATGGTTTCGATTTTCAATAGCTTTAAAACACTTACACTACGCCTTATCTAGTAAGGACAGTCCCATACGATGCTTCGATCTAAACGATTGTTTCCAATTAAGAATCCACGCGGATGTGTTGCGTCGCAAATACTCATAGCGGCATTGTCTTACTTCGCTAACTCCGCTCTTTCAAACGGTTTTACTTAACCCCACAGCCTCAAAAACCTCTAAACAAAACCCTGTAACTTTTTTACTGCCAATCTCCTACAGAGTATTGAGCACGTATCCTATACATTACTTTAACTTAACATTGGCTGTATTAAAGCAAGATTTCCACCAGAAGCAATGGTCAAAGTCGTCAAAGGCTACACACTTTAAGCCGCCTTCTAGACCTTTCAAACTATCTTTAAACCTTATCCGCATTGGCCAATCAGTATCCCATAAGCTGATCTTGTAAAACCAGTGTCCAGTCGATTTATGAAAGGCTTAGACAAATGAGGCGCGTATTCGCAGGAAATACGTCCAACCTTACACAAAGCTAGCGTCTTTGAAATTTCTGGTAATTTCGAAAAGACGACTACTTCGCCATGTAAGGCAGTGCTCCGGCGACTTCCCTGATCAGGTCTTCAGCTTCCTTCAACTCACCTATCATATCCCACTTACCTTCACAAAGTGCCATTCGAGCGCTTTCGCGGACGACAGCGGTCACGCACTGTTCGCCGAAATGAATACGTTTGTTCTCTACATCAAGCTTCACTTCAATCGACGGATTCGCCTCTACTGCAGCCGCAATCGACTGGATATCCTCCTTCGTCGCACAAAAGCATGGGATTCCCAAGGTCGTGCAATTACCGAAGAAAATCTCTGCGTAACTCTCGGCAATAAGTCCACGGAATCCATAACGGTAAAGTGCCTGCGGAGCATGCTCGCGCGAGCTGCCACATCCGAAGTTCTCACCCGAAAGCAAAATCGTCGCGTTCGCGAATCGCTCATCATTGAGAGGGTGCTCCTTCAAACTACCGTCTTCGGTTTTGCGAACATCGTAGAAAAGGTACTCGCCCATACTATCGAATGTAACGCATTTCATAAAACGAGCGGGAATAATCCGGTCAGTGTCGATTTCGTTGCCAGCTACGTAAACGCCTTGTCCCTTAACTTCTGTGATTTTTTCTAAAGCCATTATATCAATCGCCTAGGTTTAGGCTTCTACTAATTCATTCACTCTGAACACCTCTCGGGCATCGGCTATTTTACCTGTTACAGCCGCAGCCGCGACCATCACAGGACTCATCAATACCGTCCGACCAATGGGACTTCCTTGGCGACCCTTAAAGTTACGATTGCTTGAACTCGCGCTTAGCTGATCGCCTATCAATTTGTCAGGATTCATCGCCAAACACATGGAGCAACCCGCTCCGCGCCATTCGAAACCAGCTTCTTCAAACACTGTATGCAATCCCTTTTCACGACAGATGACATCCACAACCTGAGACCCCGGGACTACGATAGCCTTAACGCTATCCGCAACCTTGTGACCCTTCAAATACTTCGCTGCTTCCTCGAAATCCGACAAACGTCCGTTGGTGCAAGAGCCTATAAAGCAAACATCAACCTTTGTCCCCGCAATCGGAGAACCAGCGGGCAACTTCATATATTCAAGTGCTTCAGCGATCACCGCCTTATCTTTTTCATCAGCCCCTTCAACAGTCGGAACGTTTTCCACGATCGATATGGCCTGCTCAGGATTAATCCCCCAAGTGACAGTCGGAGCAATTGTCGATGCATCAAAATCGACTTCATCATCGAAATCGCAATCTGGATCGCTCACAAATGATTTCCAATTTTCAACCGCAGCATCCCAAGCATCTCCGACAGGCGAATACGGACGGCCCTTCAAATACTCGAACGTTTTCTCATCCGGATTTACATAACCTACACGTGCTCCACCTTCGATAGACATGTTGCAGACCGTCATGCGCTCTTCCATCGAGAATCCGTCGAAAACATCTCCAGCATACTCGTAAGCATAACCCGTCCCGCCCTTCACGCCAAGCTGACGAATAATGTGCAAGATTACATCTTTGGCATAAACGCCCGGACGAAGCTTGCCGTAAACATTGATACGACGAACTTTTAATTTCGCCAAAGCCATTGTCTGCGTGGCCAACAAATCGCGGATCTGCGTCGTTCCGATCCCTAAAGCAATAGCTCCAAAAGCACCGTGAGTCGATGTATGCGAATCGCCACAAGCAATCGTGGTCCCGGGCTGCGTTATGCCTTGCTCGGGTCCCACCACGTGCACGATCCCTTGCTTTCCGCTCGGCAGGTCAAAGAAAGTCACTCCGGTTTGCTCGCAATTGCGGCGCAACTCCCGGATCATCGCATCGGCAAGCGGATCCGCGAATGGCTCCTGGCGTTGGTCCGTCGGTACGATATGGTCTACCGTAGCGAACGTACGATGCGGATAGGCGACCTTCAAATTGAGATCTCGCAACATGCCAAAGGCCTGCGGGCTGGTCACCTCATGGATGAGATGAGTTCCGATAAGCAATTGCGTTTGACCGTTCGACAGCGTTTTGACCGCATGCGAGTCCCATACTTTTTCGAATAATGACTGGCTCATTTTTTAAAACTAAAGATTGAATTTCCTAAACGATCCACCGTGTCGCACTTTCAGGCAAGTTAGATTCTCAGTTCTCCGACATCGACGAACTAGGGCTGCACAGGCTCGGAATTGAGCTCTTTTCGATAGGAACGAGGCGTAACGCCAAGCCTCTTTTTAAACTGCCGATTGAATGCGCTTACGTTTCGAAAACCGCTCTCGCTGGCTATTTGAGAAACGGGCATGCTCCGACGCGTCCCTAGTAAAGCCTCGGCGTGCCGCACTCGAATCACCGCCAAATAGTCCGCCAGTTTCTGCCCGCTTGCTCTTCGGAAGAACCTTGAAAACGAGTTCGGCTCCATCCCCACAAGCTGGGCGAGAGCGTTTCGTTCAACCCTTGAACTAAAATGATCCTCTAGATAGTGATAAACTCGTTTTAATCGGGCCCAATCCTTAGCACTTCTACCAGCTAGCTTCTCTTCTCCAAATACTTGCCAGCCATCCACATTCGAAAGAAGGTCTAGCAAGGCGTGGGTTCGAGCGATCCGGAGCATTCCCTTCGCGCCGAGAATTGTCTTAAATCGTGCTTCGATGCGCTGATACGCCTGAAGGCGAACGTGACCCCCTTGACCTATCCTCTTCAGATATGCTCGCACACCCGCCGCCTCCTCGAGTTCTAGAAAGTCAGTGGAAAGTGCTTGGATCGGAATCTGAATGACAAGACCCGAAATAGGAACCGATTGCCCTCCCCTAGTTTCCGCTTTCCAAAACCTCAACGTACCAGCCCTTACATAGACGATCGTTCCGGGTCCAAATGTAGCCTCTGAGGAGCCAATTTGAAAATTTCCGCTTCCTTGAGTGATAAGAACCAGTTCATCACAATCATTTGCGTGCAAGGTATCTGCAAAAACCTGTCTATCAACATTGTAAATCAATATCGATTTTTTATTAACATCCAAATCAGGCCGCGTATTGAAAATCATAACTGAAAACTATTAATTTATAACCCTTAGGCCTAAACCTTTACTTTTAGGTTATAAATTCATTATACTAACAGATTTCCATCCGACAACGACCAAAAAAGCGAGTACCCTCAAAAAGGTACCCGCCAAAATCATTTAATCTGCTATGGCTCGATTTTACGAGGCGACTGCCCCGCTAGCAGCTTCTCGCGCGGATTCTCCTAAAGGCGTGCTTATGTAACGCTCGGCGCTACTCGCGGCAACCGTTACAATTCGCTTCCCCGCCATTTCTGGTCTCTTCGCTAATTCTATTGCCGCCCAAATCGTCGCCCCAGAAGAAATACCAACGCTGAGCCCGTCCTTCAATGCTGCGGCCCGAGCGGTGGCAAACGCATCATCGTTTTCTACTTTAATGACATCGTCTATGATACCCGTATTGCAATTTCTCGGGATAAAGCCCGCGCCGATTCCCTGAATTTTGTGGGGTCCCGGATTGCCGCCTGATATGACGGGGCTGTTTACCGGCTCGACCCCCACCGCCATCATACTTCGCCGACTTTTTATTACCTCTGAAACTCCGGTGATCGTTCCTCCGGTTCCAACACCCGAAACAAACGCATCTATCTCTCCACCCGTCGCGTCCCAAATTTCTTCAGCGGTTGTACGACGGTGAATCTCTGGGTTAGCCGGGTTCTCGAACTGCTGTGGCATACACGCCTTGTCTCCAATTTCCGCGACTAGCTCTTGGGCTCGAGCGATAGCTCCCGGCATTCCTTTCGGCCCCGCAGTCAAAACAAGTTCTGCACCTAACATGTTGAGCAGAATACGACGTTCCATCGACATCGTCTCTGGCATGGTGAGGATGAGTCGATAGCCTTTTGCGGCGGCGATGAACGCCAGGGCAATCCCTGTGTTCCCCGAAGTGGGCTCGATGATCACTCCACCCTGGGTGAGCTTTCCCGCTTTTTCGGCCGCTTCTATCATGGCGTTTCCGATTCGGTCCTTAACGCTTGAGAGTGGGTTGAAATATTCGCATTTAACGTAAATCTCCGCGTCCAGACCTTCCGCTAACGCGTTCAGTTTTATCAAGGGCGTGTTGCCTATAGCCGCCGTAACATTCGGGTACATCTTTGCCATGTTTCTTCCGTTTATCTGCTTCTTACCTAAGTAAGTCAATCTTCTAGAGCTAGAATTTTGAACCCGAACCGAGGCCCCCTACACTACTCTTTCGCGGCCTCAAATGTACCCTAAAACCAGTTTTAAAGCGTCTCCAAGTTTGGGATACATAAATCGATATCCTGCGTCTGAGAGACCTTTCGGTTCTGCACGGCAACTGGACAGGAGTCCTTCTTCGGCAAATTCGCCAATCGCAGCCTTGAGCAATGGAGCAGGGACATTAAAAAAGGCTGGCCTTCGCAACACTGAGGCCAGTGTCTTGCCAAAGGACCTGTTCCGCTCTGGATTCGGGGACACCAAATTATACGAGCCCGATTCGCCTTTTAGCATCAGATGATGTACGGCCGCAATCCAATCTTCCAAAGCGATCCATGACATCCATTGATCCCCTGAGCCAAAAGACCCTCCTAGCCCAAGTTTAAAAGGAGGAAGCATTTTCCGTAACGCCCCATCTCCGGCATCCAAAACAATTCCAGTCCGAAGACCGATTACACGATCGACAAACTCGCTGCCCAAACAGGCCTCCGCCTCCCAGTCCTTACACACTTCTGCTAGGAAACCGTTACCCGAGCCATCGGCTTCATTGACCACCCGGTCTCCGCAATCACCGTAGTACCCAACGGCCGACCCGGAAATGAAAACCTTTGCAGGTCGATCCATTTTCTTCATCGCGCCCACCAGCAATTTCGTGGAATTAATCCGGCTGGCACGAATCTGTTTTTTAAGGGCATCGTTCCATCTACCCGCTCCAAGGTTTTCCCCCGCTAGATGTATGACGGCATCAAAACCATTCAAGCCGTTTGGATCAATGCTCCCATTTTCGGGATCCCAACCGAAATCACCCTGGCGAGGGTTTCTTGACAACACGGATACTGAATGACCTTGGCCTTTAAGAAAGTTTGCTAACCGACTCCCGATGAACCCATACCCACCCGAGATGAGGACATTGAATTTTGGATAGCTGCGATACTCATTCCATGCCGCTAGATCATTTCTGGTAACGTCATGCCGATAACGAAAGACTCGCTCCAGGTCCGATGCTACAAACCGCCCTCCAAACAACGCTCCCAATTTCCCAGCGGGCAATGAATAATCGATAGAGTCAGTCAGGCGACATTGATGGGAATCGACTTCCGAAAACTCATGCCGGTGTATCCATTTTTCAAAGGGTCCCTTCAATTGGGAATCAACAAAGAAAGAGTCCTCAAGCCCCTCTGTAATCTGAGCGATCCAATCGGTAGAGATGCCCAAACGCCTCAAGCGAATATGTATATTGGCTCCTTTCTCAATTCCTCCTCTACGGGATAAGATATCCATTGACTGCCACGGAGGAATCAGTCGTTCAAAGGCTCCGTCACGCCCATGCCATCGGTACAGCTCTTCTGCCGTGCAAGGAATTGTGGTTGTCTTCTGGTATTGGGCCATCGCCTTTCTTTTCCTATGAACCGAGCCAATGCCGAATTTATAGAGATTCCAGATACAAGTTCTCGTATCCCTTCACCGCATTTTTCCAGGAAAAGTCCTTCAACATGCCTTTCCGTCTAATTTTTTCCATGGTGTCATTTGAAGAGAAGAGCTCAAGTGAGTAATTCAGAGCTTTGTTAAATTCTTCTAATTCAGGCTGAAAGAGCAATCCCGTTCCCGCTTCTTCATTCTTGCGAATATCCACCACCGTATCGTGCAACCCGCCTACATCCGAAGCCAAAGGTGGCGTTCCATACCGCTGGCTGTACATCTGGTTGAGTCCGCAGGGTTCGAAAATCGATGGCATTAGATAGAAATCAGAGCCCGCCTCGACTAGATGGGACAATCCCTCGTCAAGAACCATGCAAACTCCAATTATTTTCGGATGCGACTTGGCCCACCGTTTCAAAGCCCGCTCATAAAACGGATCCCCCATTCCGAGCACCACGAGCCGACAATCATTTTCGACAAAGAAGCTCATCTGCTTTAGGATGAAGTCCAAGCCCTTTTGCTGGGTTAACCGACAGACAATTCCGTAAACCGGTTTTTCCGTATCTGGCAGTCCAACTGTATCCAGCAGCTTTTTACGGCATACTTTCTTCCCAGCGAGATTCTTCGACGAATAATTGGTCGGCAGGAACCCATCCGTCTCTGGATTCCACACATCGTAATCAATTCCATTGGTGATTCCCACAAGGTCCTCCTTACGCACTGTTAAGGCCCCCTCCATTCCGCTTCCGAAATCTGAAGTTAATATCTCTTTAGCGTAGTTTGGACTTACGGTCAGAATCTTATCAGCGAAAAAGATACCTCCCTTAATCATGCTGATCTGTTCGTAAAACTCAATTCCGTCTAACTCGTTGAATTCATCAGGAAGATTAGTGAATCGAAACGAGCCCCTGGGAAACAAGCCCTGAAACGCAAGGTTGTGAATCGAAAAGAACGTCTTAAGCGCGAGTGAAATACCATGCTCCTGCTCCGCTATTCGTAGAAAGAGAGGCGCCAAGCCTGTTTGCCAATCGTGGCAGTGAAATATATCCGCCTTAAGCTCGAGGATATGCATTGCTTCTACAATTGCCTTGCAAAACCAAATAAAACGCCTATCGTTGTCGCTATAGTCGCGGTTCGCAATCCCGTAGAGATTTGAACGGTCGAAGAACTCGTCACGACGAATAATATACAATGTCTGGCGTTTTCCGATTGGCACCGCGTATACTTCTCCCCTGAGAAATTCGTCACCCAGCTCAACCTGAAGAACCACCTTGAGCTTGGCTTTCGAAAACACCGGGGACTCCAGGATCTTTCGATATCCTGGAATAAAAAAAGAGATGTCGTGACCAAAACGAGACAGAGACTTGCAAAGAGCACCCGTTACGTCAGCCAGTCCTCCCGTCTTTAAATAGGGAAACATCTCGCTTGCCGCATGAACAATTTTCATCGTTCGAGAATTTTTAAATGAAGTACGGGCGAATCCAATCTAATTCTACACCCAATAAATGAAACTGAGAGAACAAATAATAGCACTGTTAAAAGATGGGGACTACATTCCTAAAGGCAAAAACGAAATCTCCCAAGCCCTAGGCCTCGCAAAGAAAGACCGACGCAAGTTAGACTTCGAACTTCGAGGCCTTCTTGGCCGCGGAGACATCATAATTATCAAGGGCGACCGCTACTGTATTCCCAGCGATGCCAATCTGCTAACGGGCTCGATTCGATTTCGCCAGAAAGGAAACGCATTTGTCCTTCCTGACAAGATTTTGGGCGGAGATCCAATCGATCCGATTGAGGTCGACGCTACGGATACAGGCGTCTCCATGCATGGGGATCGTGTGGTAATTCGGATATACGACCAGCATACACCGCCCAAAATCAAGGGTCGTCGAAAACAGAAGCCTACGCTGTATCCAGACAGGCTGAGAGGCCGTATAATTCGTGTCCAAGAACGGGCGAGAGATACGATTGTAGGAAATCTACAAAAGACGCGCTTTTCCTACTACGTCGCTCCAGATGATCCTCGACTCTTCCACGATATCTGTGTTCCCGATCCTAAAAATTCAAAGATTAAGCCTAAACCCAAAGTAGGTAGCAAGGTCGTGGTTAAACTTCATGAATGGACGCAAAGACACGTAAACCCGGAAGGTGAAATCATCCTTAATCTCGGCGGAACTCATGAGCCACAGGCCGAACTCATGTCGATCCTCCACAAATACGATCTCAATCCAGATTTCCCTCAAAGCGTCATGAATGAGGCCAAGGCCATACCCCAAACAGTTGGCAAAAGCCAATTGAAAGGGCGGGAGGATCTGAGGGACGTATTCACTTTCACGATCGACCCCGATGACGCCAAGGACTTCGACGATGCTCTGTCGCTAGAGACCGTATCAGGCAGCCTGCTCCGTATCGGAATCCACATCGCGGACGTGGGCGCTTACGTACAGCCAAACTCGCAATTGGATAAAGAGGCGCACAAAAGAGGAAACTCCACTTATCTAGTGGGGACGGTTATACCCATGCTCCCGCACGCGCTTTCCAATGGGGTTTGCAGTCTAAAAGAAGATGTCGACCGCCTAACAAAATCTGTCTTTCTAACCTTCACTAAAGGAGGAAAGCTCAAGAGTACCGAATTTTCCAATACTGTAATCCGAAGCAACAAAAGGCTAACCTACAAACAAGCCTACACTCTATTGTTCAATGATGACCTCACAGTAGCCCGGAATCTAAAGCTCCCACCCGCCCATCAGACGGGATCTACAGGAAGAGCTCTTTCGGAACTGAAACAATCTGAGCTTGCTCAACTTCAAAGCTCGATTCGATCACTCTGGAATGTCGCATCCAAAATGCGTTATGAGAGAATGCGAGCGGGCAGCCTTGATCTCGATATGAGTGAAACTAAAATCTTCGTCGACAAAGACGGATTTGCAGACCGGCTGGAGAAGGTTGTCAACGACGAGAGCCACCAACTCATTGAAGAGTTCATGCTTGCGGCTAACGAAGCGGTAGCGAAAGCCATGCGCGATGCGAACCTGCCCTGTCTCTATCGAACGCACGACGATCCTGACGAAGAAAGGCTAAATGAGCTTCGCGAATATCTCGCAACCTTTGGTGTAACAGTGGCCAATCTAAATGTACGTTCGGAGGTAGTGAAGCTAATCCAAATCCTGGATACTCACTCTCAAGGGCATATACTGAAAACCCAACTTCTTAGGTCCTTGAAAAAAGCTTGCTATCGCTCGACTCCAGATGGGCACTATGGACTTAACAAAAAGAACTATTGCCACTTCACCTCCCCTATTCGCCGCTATTCAGATCTAGTCGTACATCGGGTCTTCAACTACTTTCTAGTGAAAGTAAAAGGTCATGAATCCTTGGTAGGAGCACTACCCCAAACAAATATAGCTCGAGCCAACGCCCTCGCTGAACACTTGAGTCTAACAGAAGTAAACAGCACCGAAGCGGAACGGGAATCCGTGAAGGTCAAGCTGCTGGAGTTCTTTGAACAAGAAATCGAAAAACCGAAAAAATCCCAATTCACCGCAGTTATCACTGAGGTTAGAAATCACGGGATGTTCATCGAACTTGTAGAGTCCAACGCTTTCGGCATGGTCCATATCTCCACGCTAAAAGACGATTTATACCGGGTGGACAACAGCGGCACAGCTATCATCGGGAGAAGGACCCGGAAAAAATACCGGGTCGGACAAAAAGTGAACGTGCTCGTGCATCGAGTAGACCGATTTAAGCGGCAGGTTGACTTCCGAATTTCCGGCTGATCCATTTCGCCGTGATGTCATCTCTGAGCGACCTTTTGAAACGAGACCTTACTCCAGTGACAGTTTTCTCCCGGCGTTTTTAGATGATTCGAACTCGCAATCAAAAAGGAACCTCAACAGTTTTTCTGCGTGTGCAGCACTATAACTATCAGGATACGTTCAAGCAGCTATTCGAAACGGCGGTTTCCCAATTCGAGAGAGGCAATAGGGATAAAAGCTCCTACTTCTCCAATGACGAACAGTCACAAATCGCAGCGAATGGCTGGCGAATTCAAGATTTTTTCGACTACGCTGAAGACCTCAACCAATGGGGAGAGCCTACCTATGAGATCGCTCAGTCGATCGAGCAAGTCCGTCGAGAGTACTTCCTGCACAAGCTGGATGGAAAATCCTCATCGAACCAAGTCTCTGTATCTGAACTTCCCGCAAGGTCTGATTCGCTCGGAGGTATCACTTGGCTACCAAGGATCCTACGTAAAGCCCGCGGCAAGCTTCTAGGCGAGCTGCCAAACGAGATCATGTACTGCTGTGGCGGCGATAGACACTTTCTGGAAACGCACGATGTCCATCCATCCGAATTCTTGCGCGTTGTTTGGGCAAACTGGGATAACGACCACGGCGTCCTGGAATTCGTCAAGTCCCGAAGCCCAGCAATCTAGGCGAGTGCTCGCGTAATCGTCCCTGTCAGACAGCCGCCTCACACCTAGCCCTGAGACGGCCGAAAATCAAATAGGATACCTCCTTTACAATGAGGCTAACTGGCACACAGCTACTCTATTTCGATGGCCATGTACCGGTAGAATCCTTCGATGTAGACGAAGAGAGCGACTTTCGTTCCAGACTCGAGGAGCTTTTTCGCGTCCCTCACGGTATACACCGCTTCCCCTTTAATCTTTTCGATCAGCATACCAGCGACTAGCTGGCGGGTGTATGGGCTTTCGGGCGAAACGCTTGTGACGACGAGCCCGCTCTCAACTTCATCGCCGATCTGGTACTTCTGTTTCAGTTCATCGCTTAACGGCGCGGCCTCTATACCTTCCAGCAGTTCCCGGTCTCGAGATCCACCAACGGAGGCTTGTCCTTGTGGCTTCCTTTCACCGAGCACCACATCCGTCTTAAAGTATTTTTCATCTCGATATACCGTAAGCTCAACCGAAGACCCTGGAGATTTGGCAGCAATCTTCAGGCGCAAATCACTCGCAGACTGCACTTCGTCCTCAATAATCTTCACAACGACGTCGCCCACTTGCAAACCAGCCTCGTCGGCTGGAGATCCTAGGATCACATGGTTTACCAAGGCTCCTTTTGTGTCCGAAAGCCCCATCGCTTCAACCAAATCACTATCTAATGGCTGGATACCAACCCCCAAGAACCCACGAGACACGGAACCCTCTTCAACTAGGCTAACCATCACATTGTGGGCCAAAACCGTTGGAATCGCAAATCCGATCCCTATGTTTCCGCTGCTTCTTCCATCCGTTAGGATTAGCGTATTAATTCCGATTAGCCTCCCTTGGGCATCAACCAATGCTCCACCGGAGTTTCCCTGGTTGATCGACGCATCCGTTTGTATAAAATTCTCGAATCCATCCTCGATCATACCCAATCCGTCCCGACCTTTGGCAGACACGATACCCATAGTCACTGTTTGGCCGACTCCAAGTGGGTTGCCGATCGCGAAAACGACGTCCCCCACTTCTATCTGATCGCTATCCGCCAGTACTGCAAAAGGGAGTTCCTCTTTGCTCTCCACTTTGAGTACAGCGACGTCTGTTTGCGGATCGGTCCCCACTACTTTCGCCTCAAGCACTCGACCACCCTGCAGGCTGACCGTAACCTCACTCGCATCCTCTACTACATGATTATTTGTAAGGATGTATCCATCATTTGAAACAATGACACCGGACCCCTGACCTTGAACTTCCCTTTGCCTCGGCATCTGGCCTTCCCCGAAGAATCTCCAGAAGGGATCGTTTTGCAATTGGCTGCTTGTGTCCATCACGCGAGTCGATGAAATATTAACAACGGCAGGACGGGCTTTCGACAAGGAGTCCGAATAGCTCACTACAGCGCTCGTTGAGCTTCGATCGAGTGGCTCAAGATTGATCTTCACCTTATCGGCAATCGAGTCCTCTCCAAATAGGGTTGAGACAAGTGAAACACCAATAGCGGTCATAGTCGCCAGGCGAATACTTTTCATATTCTTAGATCTTATTTCCATAATTTCTGACTTTGACACATAACTGTGCCAATGGTTTCCGAGCATACAACGAATAATCTATGAGGATAATTGCCCCAATTGTGATTCCAAGCGCTGAACCCGCTTGAAAAGCTCCGGCAACTTGCGCTGCACCACGGTAATACGCTGATATGCGTTCAGTGGAATAGCAGGTGTGCCTCCAGATACACTGTTTGGGGGAAGATCCGAGAAGGCTGCCGCGCAACCGGCAAGTTTGGATCCTTGCCCAATCGTGAGGTGGCCCGAAGCTCCCGCACGACCGCCAAAGACGACAAAGTCTTCAATCGTCGTACTGCCGGCGATACCAACCTGGGCGCAAAGAATACAGTGCTTCCCGATGCTAACATTGTGCCCGACCTGCACATGATTGTCGATTTTGGTACCTTGCCCCACAAAAGTGGCCCCCAACCTACCACGATCGATCGACGAATTGGCCCCAATTTCTACATCGGAATCCAATTCTACCCAACCTAGGTGAGGAATTTTCTCGTGCTCTTGACCATTGAATTCATAGCCAAACCCATCCGCGCCTAGAACCACCCCTGAATGTAAACGAACACGGTCTCCAATTTTAGTGTCCCGCAGAATACTGACATTTGAGGAAATCCAGCAATCTGCTCCAATACTTGCGCCATCGTCTATCACGGTACCCGCATGTATCTGCGTGTTCGGGCCGACTTTGACACCGCCACCAACCACACAGAAGGGTCCTAGGTAGGCGGTCTCGTCGACTTCGGCTGTGGAATCAACGATCGACGAGGCGTGTAGGCCGCCTTGCTTGCGAGGCCAGAGGGATTGGGCGATCGACTCACAAGCCCGAGCTAGAGCTAAATTCGGGTGCTTAACTTTGAGGAAAAGCTGGTTCTGCTGCGGGCTAAGCTGGCAATCTTCTGGCACAAAAACAACGCTCGCTTTCGTTTTCTCCAAATCCGGCACGTGCTTCGCCAGACTCAAAAAGGAGAGGTCCCCATCTATTGCTTCTTTGAGAGTCGCAACGCCATGGACGCATTGCCCTTCGAAAGCGCCCGCTTCCTCAACTGATTCCGCACTGGCTCTGATTTCATTGATGCTTAGCTCAAATCGCATTTGGTTTGGTTGGGATAATTGTGGAAGAACCGATTTCCAGTGACCATTTGGAAACGAAAAAACCCTGCCAATCAAGGCAGGGTTTCAAAATATAAAGTTTCTTTACCGCTATTCAGCTGCAGCCGCGGGTTCTTCTTCACTTTTGCTCGCGTTGATTCGCGTAACTACCTCAGCGGTGATATCCATCGAATCATCAAACGTGTATACTGTAGGCATACCGTTTTGAGAGGCTCCGGACGTATCTAGAACGAGCGATGCGCTACGCTCTTTTGCCAACTCAGTCACCACTTCCATGATTTCCTTAGTGAACAGGCTCATCTGGGTGTTTTGACGCGCAGCGAGCTGGCGCTGGACGTTCTCTGCAAATTGGCGCAGTTCGTTTTGCTTTTGGGCAATTTCCTGGTATTTTACACGAGCATCCTCTTTGGCGTCGTTACGAGCCTGCTCCGTGAGGATATCGCTTCCCGCTTGCTCCACCAGTTCTTGGTACTCTTGCTCGAGGGTCTTGCCTTCCTCGTTAATCGAAGCAACACGTTCTTGTGCCTGCTCCTGAGTAGCTTGGATTTGCTCCAAAAATTCCTGTACCTTGTAATACTGCTCCGCAGCACCGTTCACGCTGATTGTGAGTATCACGGTCTCAGCCTGAGCCAATACCGAACCAAAGCCAGTCATTGCAAGCAAGGTTAGGGATGAGATAAAAGTTTTCATTGATTTCATAGGGAAAGTCTTTTGGTGGACCTACAAACTATAATCTTCCACCAAATGTAAAGTTGAATTGAGCGCCATTGTCATTTCCTCCGATATCCGGGGTCCCTGAAGTCGTGATAGGAATCGCATAATCTAGGCGCAGAGGTGTTCCCATAACGGAAATTCGGATGCCAACCCCGAAATTGTCATTCCAGCCGCTATTGTTATATCCAAGGGTCACTCCCTGGCCTCCATACAAAGCGGTTGCCTGCTCTCGATCGAGGCTAAAATCGCCCGCGGCCTTATTCACGAAACCGCCATCATAGAAAATCGCTCCATGGAAACCATCAGTGAACCCGATCGTGTACTCTGCACTGAACAGGCCATAGGTCTTTCCTCCCACTTCATAAGGCCTGCGCTCCAAGGGACTAGTACCTCTCAAATTGGGATCCAGCGGAATGAAGCCACTTTCCTTGGGAGAAACGTCGCGAAACTCGAAACCGCGCAAGGTATTGGGCCCTCCAAGATAGAAACGCTCTTCGAAAGGCACGAACGTGCTGTCTCCCGACTCTTTGACCACGCCTGCCCGCAATAAGAACGCGATCGTTTGAGAGTGCCAGGTAGAAAGCGGCAAATGGAACAGATTGCGACTTTCGATCTTGTTATACTGGAATACACCCCCTAATGGTCCGCCCGCAGTCGTTAAATCCAATTCGTAGCGGGATCCGCTAAACGTGTTGATAATCCGATCTCGGCGGTCGCGAAGTAGCAGTAAATTCACCTTGGATATTTCACCATTACTCTGATCAAACAATTCTCGCTGCGATTGATCGAGCTCTGAGCTGAAGCCTGAGTATCCGTAAGAAACAAGCGAGTAAGACAGTCGAGCCTCAATCAGCTCGATCAGACGCTTACGAATATAAACATCAAATCCTGTCTGGCCCACTTCGTAAAGCCTCGAGTAACTATTGCTGGTATCGAAAAGGTTGAAGCCGAAAGCCAGTCGCTTCTCGAATAACCATGGCTCCTCAAATGCGAGCACGATCTGGGAAGAGAGAGAACCAATTTGAGCTCTCAAACGAAACTTCTGACCATCTCCCTGGAATGCCCCCCGCCAATTGAATATATCAAAATTCGACTGAGTCAGCTCCACAAAAAAAGTCCCTTTTTCGAGAGAGCTAAAACCGGCTCCGAAAGAAAAGTTGCCGGTACGACCTTCGCGAAACGTGATCTTCAAGTCGCGGCGTCCTGGGATCTGATTTACCTGCGGAGTCACGTTGACGTCCTCAAAATACCGCGTATTCTCCAGACGCATTCGCGAGGCATCCATGCGTACACTGTCAAAGGTGCTTCCGGGTCCAAGAGCCAACTCGCGTATCACAACGGTGCTCTTAGTTTTGGTGTTTCCTTCGATTTCGATCGACTCTACCTGGTACTTTTCACTTTCGTAAATTTCGTACTCGATATCAATGTTGCCAGTAGTGACGTTGGGAACTCGAGTGAGACGAACGCGCGTCTCCATGTATCCAAATTGCCCATAAAAATCTTCTATACGCTCGAGGTCTTCATCCAGGCGTTCGGGCCGGTATCGGTCACCAGGTTTAACTCTCAGCATCAAACGAAGTATGTCGTCCTTGTAGAGCTCGTTGCCTTCGAAATTGACGCTGCCAACCTTGTATTCCTTGCCTTCGTCGACCCCGATCACGATGACCATCCGCCGCTTCGAAGGATAAGAAAACTGTACCTGAGAAGGGTCGATGTCGATATCCAGATGACCTTCCTCCATGTAGACGTCTTTCAGTTTTTCCAGATCGTCCTCAAACTGGTCCGCATCAAACTTTCCTGATCCTGTGAAGAGAGAGAAGAATCCCCTCTTTTTGGTCTTTATATTCCGACGCAGCTTCCGAGATTTCACATTCTCGTTTCCAGTAAACTTAACCTTGCTGATCTTGTACTTTCCGCCTTCCCGAATCCTGTAGATAACATTCCCAAATCCAGTCGCCGGGTTTCGGTCGATCTCGTATTCGACACGAGCTTGAGAATACCCGCGCTTCAAGTAATAATCCTTGAGAGTGTGCCCGCCCTCTTTCACCCGGCGCTCATTCAAAATATTGTTCGCTTGAATCTCTAACTCATTTTCCAAACGGCGATCCCGGATCTTCTCGTTTCCATCGAAACTGATTGAGGCGATACGGAACTTAGGACGTATATCAAAAAACAAGTCGACCTCTTCATCTCCAATCGGCTGCAAACGCACTTCGATATGCTCGAAGAGCTGAGTGCGGTAAAGTGTTCGGATATCACGATCGATCGCTATCTGGTCATAGAGCTCACCCTCTCTCAAAGACATATTGGCCCGGGCTACTTCTTCGTTCACATTGGACAAGCCAGTGAAATTGATGATGAGCTTCCGAATCGTTGGTGGTTCAACGTTCTCAGGAGAGTCAACGACCTGCGCTTGGCCTGCCGAAAAGAGACTGGCGAATGCCAGAAGCGGGAGAAGAAGATATCTTGCGGAGCTATTCCGTGTGGTTTTCAAAGCGGGTGTATTCTTTTCGAAAGGTTAATTTAATTTCCCCAACCGGACCATTTCGTTGCTTGGCGATGATTAGGTCGGCTGTGTCTGCTGCTACCGAATGCTCGTCACCCGCGTCTTTAGGTCGAGCCAAAAGCAAGACCACATCAGCATCTTGCTCAATGGATCCCGATTCGCGGAGGTCTGAGAGTTTCGGTTGTCGTTTTTCTTTCTCGGAATCACGGTTAAGCTGGCTTAGAACAATCACAGGAACGTTGAGTTCCTTGGCAAGGGTTTTTAATCCTCGAGAAATTTCAGAAATTTGCTGTTCGCGCTGAATTTTAGGGTCCGTACCAGTGAGGAGCTGAAGATAGTCGATCACAATTAAACCCATATTATCGTTGCGAGCCCAGATGCGGCGGGCTTTCGCTCGCAGCTGATTAATCGTCACATGCCCCGAATCGTCTATCCACAAACGAGCGTTCTTGAGCTCCTTTGCCGCTTGAGCTAACTCTTGTTGCTCCTCCTTATTCACGAAGCCTTCCCTCAATCGTTGCGAACTCACTTTCGCCCGACTGGTCAGCAAACGCATGGCAAGCTGCTCCGCGCTCATTTCCAAACTGAAGATGAGAACGCCCGCACTTTGCCTCCCAGGCTTCATCGGCAACGCAACCGCTTCAGCAATGTTCATCGCCAGGCTTGTCTTACCCATCGAAGGGCGAGCGGCCAGAACCATCATTTCCTGAGGATGGAGCCCAAAGGTCATCTTATCCAGGTCGTCGAACCCGGACGACAGCCCCGACAATTCACCGCGTCCCGCGATAAGCTTCTGAACCAGCTTCACAGCATCATCGACCGATTCCTTAATCGGCTGGGAGGTATCGGCAACTCGGTCATCGCTGATCGCGAATATCTCCTTTTCGATATCGTCGATAAAGTTTTCCAGGCCCCCATCGAGTTGCGGTTCAAAGCAGCTCTTTACGGTTTTGGTAGCCGTGTAAATCAGCCGCCGCAAAAGGTATTTCTCTCGAACAATGTCGAGAAAGTAGGAAGCGTGAGCAGTCGTCTCAATTTGGGTGGCGAGTTCGGCCACATAAACGGGCCCACCGACCTCGTTCAACTGTCCGCGAGTGTTGAGCTCTTCCGCCAGCACTTTGGCATCGAGTATCGACTTTGTTTCGAATACTTCGACGCAGGTATTGTAAATGGTCTGATGGGCCTGGCTGTGGAATGCCTCTTGAGGCAACTTCATCGCGAGACACCGAGAGATGACTTCCGCTGGATCTATCAGACAAGCTGCAAGCAAACCTTTTTCAGCGTCGATACTGTGAGGCAAAGTCCGCCCCGCCGTTACTAAATCGACGGGGGCGTTTAGCGTTTCGGTGCTCGAAGGCTTAAACGGCATGACCTGTTTAGCCTACGAAACCTTCAGTCTTCCGAAGAAGCTGATTCCTCTTCCGCTACATCTTCAACAATCGGATTTTCTGATACAACGTCGAACTTCAGTTCCGCTTCAATATCCTGGAAAACCTTGATCGTCACCGAGTGCTGCCCAATTTCTTTGATTGGCTCGCTCAGCAGTACCTGTTTGCGAACGATCTTCTCGAATCCTGCCTCAACCAGCTTCTCGTGAATGTGGATCGAGGTAACCGCTCCGAACATTTTTCCTGAATCGCCCGTTTTTACTGCGATCGCAAAATGCGTCTCCGAGATCTTTGCGGCTTGGACCTTCGCATCTTCAAGGTTTTTCGCTTCCCGCTCAGCGCGACGAACCTTTAGAGCCTCGATCTGCTTGCGGTTTGCCCGGGTGAGAGGAACCGCGTATTTGTGACGGAGCAGGAAATTACGGGCAAAACCTGCCTTTACTTTAACCTGATCGCCTTCCGCGCCCAAATTTTCAACGGGCTGAATGAGTAGTACTTCGCTTGTAGCCATGGCCTTGTATGATTTAAAATATTTATTCAGTGATGGGTTGTTTAAAAGGGAACATCTTCCTCAATGTCTTCGCTCTTGTTCGCAGAACCACTTGCAGGAGAGCTTTCCTTGGCAGGAGGGGCGGAGTCAGACTGGCTGTATCCACCCCCTTCGCCCCGCTGGCTGATCAGTTGCATGTTCTCCAGAACTACCTTCATCTTACTACGCTTCTCCCCTTCCTTGTTCTCCCAAGTGTCGAGTTTGAGGCGGCCCTCAATGAAAAGAGGGTTTCCTTTAGTTACGTATTTAGAAATCGTTTCTGCCTGACGGCCCCAAGCCTCTACGTCGACAAACGTGGTCTCTTCCTGCCGCTCCCCGTTCGGATTGTTGTAGATCCGATTAACCGCGAGACCAAATTGGCACACGGCAGTGCCTGAGGGAGTGGCCCGCAATTCTGGCTCGCGGGTAAGATTTCCCATCAATAGGACTTTATTGAAATTTGGCATGGGATGAAAAGGGGGTCAGGGTGAGAGAATCAATTATATTTTCTGGATTATCTTGTGTGACACCAGTTTGTTCAAGCGAAGTTTTTCCAGCACGTTTTTGTGCATGCTCGCATCACCTGTCAGCTTGAACTGAGCATACAAGCCCGTCTCGTAGCGCCGGTCAGCGGCGCGAGCAAAGTCGTGCTTTCCAAGATTTTGGGTCGAGGTGACCTCGGCTCCCGCACCCTCAAGTTCGCCTTTGAGCCCTTCAACGAGTTCGTCAGCGTTTTCTTCGCGACCGCGAGTATCGAGTATAAAAGTTGCCTTATAGTTGGCCATCTTCTCTGTGTTTGGTTTTCGGTTTTCGGTTTATGTGAATCATCGCCTTGTCGGCTCCCTCTCGTATCAACCTGTCGAGGCAATCGAGATAACGCTCCATTGAAGCGCCAATTAAGGTTTCGTCCTCCTTACTAAATTTTCCCAATACGTAATCCGCAAGACTCATTTCCTTTGGCGTCTTTTGGCCAATGCCTATTCTAAAGCGCGTAAAGGTCGGCTTAATACGAGATACGATATCACTGAGGCCGTTGTGGCCCCCGGTACCCACTGAGGTGCTCACCTTTACCTCGCCTAAACCTAGGTTGATTTCGTCGTACATGACGATGACTTCTTCAGGCGGTATCCTATAGAAGCTGCTCACCTTCTGGATGCTGACACCACTCTCATTCATAAACGTGAGTGGTTTTAGCAAATAGATCTTCGCATCCAATTCAGGAACGAAAACAGAAAGGTCTCCTTTTAAATTCCGGTTTTTCGACCACGCACTGGCGCCTTGCTTCGATGCGAAGGTGTCGAGAACTTGAAATCCAATGTTGTGGCGAGTCTGTTCGTACTCGCTACCAGGATTACCAAGGCCGACAATAAGCCGATAGCTCATGGAGAAAAAATTGGGATTGTTTGAAAGAACAAAAAGCGAGTTGCCGACAGCTGCCGGAACTCGCTGGGAAAAATAGTAAATTACTTAATGACTGTGAATACGGGTTGCTCAGCATGGTCCATGTATTCTACGCCATCGATCACAGGCAACTCCTTAATGTGGATCAGGTCACCCACTTTCAATTCGCTGACATCACTATCGACATAGTCTGGGATGTTCTTGGGCAGAGAGCGAATGGCTACTGAGTGAGCCACGTACTCTAAAGTACCCCCTTCGTTTTTGACACCCCAAGGCTCACCGACGGCGTGTACCGGGACTTCAAGCTGAACAACTTCGTCATCAGCGATTTCGCGAAAGTCCACATGCAAGTACTTGTCAGTGATGGCATGGCGCTGAACTTCTTGTATAATCGAAGTACGTACCGCACCCTTTCCCTCCTTCACTTTTACGATTGGAGTCGAGTTGCCAATCTCTCGAAGGGCAACCCGTAGTTCGCTGGAGTCTACGAAAAGCTTCGTCGGGTTTTTGGATTTACCGTATGCTATCGCAGGGATCTTGCCTTCTTTGCGCAGGCGTCCTGAGGCAGCGGAGCCCCCTTCTTTACGAGTTGTTGCGTTGATTGTAAGCTGTTTCATTTTGCCGAAATCTGTCCACTCTAGGGCGTCACGCCTATTAGAGGAGCGGAGAAACGTAAGACCCGTTCTTTGGAAATCAATCAAAAGTTTCGATCAGGTCCACTTTTCTCAGAAAAGCTCAATCTAAGAGTTGACAAGGGCGAAACAAAACGGCTTTTTCCTCCCCCATCGTTGCCCTGTAGCTCAGTGGTAGAGCAGGTGACTGTTAATCACTTGGTCGTTGGTTCGAATCCAACCGGGGCAGCCATTTCACCGAACCACCGTCTCCACTCTGACGGTTTTTTCATATACAGACAACGACGTCGTATTGGATTTGAATCAACGCGTTGGTTCGACGAAGAGCTAGCCCGCGAGCGGAGAGGGGGCATGCATTGCATGAGAGCGACCGCCCCGAAGGCGAGGTACCGAGCCGCAGCCAATCCAACCGAGGCAGCCATTTCACCGAACCACCGTCCCCAACCGGACGGTTTTTTCAGACACCGAAAACCAATGGATGGGGACCTTCGACACTACCAACCGAGACCCAATCTTACGAGAATCGCCTCAACTCAATCTTTGGCTGGCTACTTTCCTAATCTGCCAGATCAAGTGACAGTGCCTCCAGCGCATCCGACGATTCGTGCACCTCATCCTCCACGACGAAGTCGACTATCAATAGACCCATCATCATAAAGCAGACGATCATTCGTCCGACAGCAGATAAACCCAATCCGACTCCAGCGCCGACTCCAGACCGTGCCGCCTCTTTCGGATGACGCTTCGCCCAAATCATCTCAAAGGCCACGGCACCGATAACCGGACCTATCAGGATTCCAAAAATCCCAAAAAACAAGCCAAGGAACCCTCCTACCATTGCCCCAATGATACCCCATTTGGTCCCACCAAACAACTTGGTTCCCACGGCGGTCGCAAAAAAGTCTACCAAACGGTCCAAAACCATTAAGGCCCCTAAAATTCCAATCGCCCACCAAGTAAAAACATCCGGAAGAATCAGCTTGTGGATAAGTCCTCCCAAAAAAAACACAATTCCGCCGGGGATCACCGGCACGAATACACCGATGAGCCCAAGAAAAATCGCTGCCAACAGAACTCCCCAGGCAACGCTTGCCCAGATGTAAGGCCAGACCCCAATCGCCCACTCGATCACCACGTTCATCCAACCTGTCCAACCTCCACCATCGACAATCGCTTCTATTGTTATCATTCCCCGAAAATTTACGCACGACTAAAGCGAAAGTTGCATAGTTGAACAACCTTCTTAGTAGAAAAACATGCCCAGGCCCATTGGATGGAACAAACGCGACCCCGAACTAGGAAAACTGAAGATCGAAGCCCGATTCTTCGGTCCGGCATTGACCTTCTATCGACAGTCCGGGCGATTCGAGCAGTGGGAGGCCTTCACCCCTAGTGAAGAGGACTGGGACAAGCTGAACGTGCTCGCCGAAAATAAATTCCAGAGAGGGAAGATGCAGAAGAAGCAAATGCGGATAATCCGTGCACGCGGAGACAAAGTCTAGCCTACCTTCCCTGGATCCAATAGTAGAGGGCCGTTCCGCCACAGAAGATCCACGTAACGGCCGCAACGATTATATAAAAGACCCCCAGCATCTTGGGAAGCCCGTCGAGCAATTTCAGCCTCAGATCTTCCGGATACATGAGTAGAGCATCGTAAAGAGGCGTTTCGAGTAGACTCGCGATTAGAACATTCGGTTCTAGCACACTCATCTGGTAGGCGAAATAAAGGCTCAAGCTCGTTGCCAAACCGATTTGGTTGAACGCCATCCGCCTTGAGCAGGACTTCAAGCCATCTGCTACCGACCAATTGCTTAGGACAATTTCAAGGGTTCCATGCAAAATTAAGGCCATTGAAACAATCACTCCCGCCCAGCCGCCCGCATAGGCCGAAATTCCCAGCGAAAGCGTCCCCACAACAAAAAGGCTCCATCCATTTAAGAGAGAAAGTACATGAAAAGCACTCCGGCTGCGGCCCGGGGTAGGTCCTTGCTCTCCTGCCCTCGAATCGGTTGCGTCCAACATTCGTTTGGTTATCCACAGAATAAACACGAAATACAAGATTTAGAAAAAGCACCCAGTATCACCCCCATTCCGACGCCCTAGAGTAGATCCCTCTTCCGAATTCTATGATAATATGAGTAACGGCCGATTCTCCTTTGGTCGATATTATCTAGATGAAGCTGGGTGATTCCCAAAACCAAACTGTAAGCTCTCTCACACCCGACAACCCCAAACTAGCGGCAAAAGAGCTTCCCCCTTTACCCCAAAGTTTTTGGAAAACTGGGAAAACTTTTGCACAACCAAAATACTAGCCTTACCGATATAACGGACCTTGCACATCCGGACGCCTCGCTAACCACGCGTGTGCTTGGCCTCAGCAACAGCACTGCATTAGCTCAAGACCACGCAATCGAACCCTCGGATGACGCCATCAACCGGGTAGGATTTCGAGAGGTTTTCAAACTGGTGGGGGTGGCGGCCGCATCGGACTTATTTTCGTCCCGAAACAGCACCTACCGCATCAACATTTCCACAATGTGGGAAAACGCCTTGAGCTGCGGGCTCGCGAGGTAGTCGATCGCCCAGAAAATCGGGCGCGAAGCGCAGGAATACTGCACCCTGGGCCTCCTTCGCTCCATGGGCAAAACCTTCATCAATGTCTGTGCCCAACAGGAATCAGAATCTTGCCGCTATCCAATCGCTAAACGGCCTCCACTGCTCCAATGGGAACAGGATAGCTTTGGCATTACAAATCCAGCCTTAGCCGATTTCCTCCCTTCCACTTGGAATTTTTCTCCAGAGACCGCCCCAGCGATCCAACCACAGTATGGGACAAATCCGTCCTCACCAGAAAACGAGGCCGCGATAGTCCTAAACCTAGCCGGATCAGTGGCCGAGCTGGGCCGGCCATTGCATGGGGAGTCCAATTACTGGATTAGCTTCGAAGAGCACTCTGAAGAACTAGGACTAACGGCGGAAGATATCGAGGACACCCTCGACTGGAAGCGATCCTGACTAGCGTCGTAGATTGATTCGCCATGAAGCCACCGATTATACGCTCAAACCTACTGCGGCCTCACGAGTCTTCTTTTTTCTCTGCCCCGCCCTTTTCCGATTTCGCCTCCGGCGACTTTTCTTCAACCTTTGCATCGGAAATCGCTCCAAGCGGCGTTTCCCACTCGCCGCTTTCACCGTCCTTCTTGTCTAGTTCAGGATTGCCATTCAAATCGGATTCCAAGGCTAATCCCCCACCTTCGAGAGCCGTCCCATTCTCTCTCGCCTTCTGAAGCAAATCATCTTTGAGAAACTTCAAAACCTTTTCATTCATCGCCGCGAGCTTTGCTCGTTCTGGATTCACAAGAACATCCTCGAATCCTTTCTCTAATGACGGGATCTTGACGGAATAGATAACGCAATCGCCTTCTTCCGTCTTGAAAACCGCTTTCACATTGATGATGCACCAAACAGAGGCCCCCATTTGCGGTGGATAGAGAAACAGCTCCACTTTCTTGCCACCCAAGTCAATGAAGCGAGTAAACTGCATGGATCCTGTTTCGCCATTTTCTTCGAGAAATTTGACGATCTCATTCTCAATCGCCTCTGCGATTTCAATCGATACTACTTTCATATGGGCTTACCGCTAAAAAACCTGTCTCTCTGACGACTATTTATGGCCCATGCAAAGAAATAAGGAAAGTCCGATTATTCTCTCGACTGATTATCCCTCTCAATAGAGGCCTTCGTGATCTCTGCCGTTAGGTCCGCGTAGTTGAGAGCATTCAAGCTGCTGGCAGGTTTAGGCCTCCCGTGGATCCCATATGCCACGTTCAGAAAACCGATCATCACAAGCCCCAAGGAAACCGCCATATTGCCATTCTCAAACTGAAACCATATACCAAATACAAAAAGTAGAGTTCCCAGTATTACGTAAACCGATTGGAGCACAGGCGAAAAGGTCCTCACCTTTAGGGATTTGATATCATCTACCGTAATCACCGTACCCTTCTGATCGATACGTTCTTCGCAAAACTTCACCCCTTCGTTTACTAGGCGCTTTTCTATAACCGTGCTTGCCATAGTTACGAATCAACACACCAAATTCCCCAAGTCAATCGTGCGCTTTCCATCGCGGGTCTTTAAAGCAGGTCACCAACTGGCAACGGGCGTTTGGAGATAAATCGAAGCGGTACCTCCTATTCACAGCATTGAAGTCGCAATGATCGCGGTCATATAGCAAGCGATCATCCCGCCCAACAAAGCCTTGAAAGCGCACTTCAGTAGATTCGGTCGCTGCGACTTTTCCAATGTGCTGATTCCCCCCACTTGAATTCCTATTGAAGTTAAATTGGCGAATCCGCAAAGCGCATAGGTTGCGATAATCGGAGTTTTCGGATCCATAAAGGCCCCTGACTCCTGGTATTTGGCTAGATTCAGGTAGGAAATGAACTCGTTCAGCACAAGGCGCTCGCCAAGCAATTGTCCCACAATCAGGCAGTCGCCCCAAGACACACCGATCACCCAAGCAAAAGGAGCACACAAAACGCCTGCCAAGAAAGAGAAATTAAACTCTCGAAACCGTCCGTCAGTTATGGCAGACACCCAATCGTTCAAACCGGTCCATTTTCCGACTCCATTGGCGACCGCCCAGTTAGCGACCGCCACCAACGCAGTAAATGCCAAGAGCATTCCACCCACATTGAGAGCTAGCTTCATTCCATCAGTCGTACCTTTAGTAACCGCATCCAGGATTCCACCGCTACCAGCAACCTCCAGATACACTAGTTTCTCGCTAACTGGCTCCGTTTGCGGTATGAGTATTTTGGATGCAACCATTGCGGCGGGTGCACTGAGAATTGAAGCGGTAAGCAAATGCTGTCCAAACACAATGGAACCAGCCTCATCCCCTCCCCCTAGAATAGCCATGTAGGCGACCAGCACTCCTCCCGCTATGGTCGCCATTCCACCGGTCATGAGTGCCATAATCTCGGATCGGTTCATCGACTTCAGATAGGGCTTAACCACCAGAGGCGCCTCTGTTTGCCCCACAAATATGTTCGCCGCCGCCGCCAAACTCTCCGCGCCAGTCAAACGCAACGTCCGGTTCAACATCCATGCAAAAGCGTAAACGAAACAAGGTAGCACCCTTAAATAGTACAGGATTGCGGAAAACGCGGAAAAGAAAATGATCGTGGGAAGCACGGTGAAAGCGAACCCGTAAGTTCCCTGCGAATCGCTGGCCAAGGTTCCAAATACGAAAGCGGCCGATTCGTTGCTGAATCCTACCAACGCGTTAAACAATTGGGATACGGAACGTATTGCTTCGTGGGCGAACGGCAATTTCAATATCAACACCGCCAGCAAAATCTGCAGAACCACTCCGTAGGCAACCAATGACCAGCGAATTTTGTCTTTTCGCTCACTCAGGAAATAGCAAAACAACAGCAGAAGGCCGATTCCCAGGACAGGGCGCAAAATTACCAATACTATATCCATTTGGATTCTCTACTGACCGCCCACCGCAACGATGTCCATTAAAATCCAAAGGTAAACGAAAAAATAAAAATTACGTATTCTAACCTCTAATACATTCGAATACCCTCCAGCAGATCCAGAGGGCGCACTGTCAACAAGACGCAGAGGGAATTAACTCCGAAGGGCTTTCCAAAAGCCTTCGGGAAGAGATACTATCCTAATTCGTATTCAATAATCAACTAGAAACTATGAATAACAAAGCTGAGACCTTCAGGAAGGCCTTAGCTTTTTTCGATTCTATTTTTCACGAATGAAGATGTGTCGGTATTCCGTTTTTAGCAATGAAGAAGATATAGGAGCGACTAAGGTAAGTATTGTCACAATCGTGCCAAATCCGAAGTTTTACCAAAAGAATCTCTCTCCTTTACCACAGAGACAAAAGAGTGAAACACTTGCTATTTTCCATCGTGAATGCATCTGCTATTGAAATTGCTTAACTAAGCCGTCTTAGCTCAGGCCAAGCCGAAATTTTTCCAAGGATTAATCAAAAAACAATCTCCTTAAAAGTGACTGAACCAATCTTCAACTGGCTAAACCATCGAGCCTCCGGCGTTCTTCTACACCCTACATCCCTTCCAGGAGACTACGGGATTGGCACCTTAAACGACCATTGCGTCGATTTCATAGACTTCCTCGCCCATGCGGGGTTTAAATACTGGCAGATTTGCCCGTTGGGACCCACCGGATTCGGAGACTCCCCCTACCAGTCGTTCTCTTCATTCGCAGGGAACCCGCACCTGATCTCGCTTCGAGAGCTCAATGCGAAAGATCTTCTCGACAAACAGATTCTCGAAGACCTTTCCTCGCTTCCACAATCTTTTGTGGACTACGGGGCCTTGTATAATACGAAGTGGCCCGTCTTGGATGCGGTCTATGAGGCCTTCGTCAACAGTAGTAAAAAAATCCAGCCTTACGGCAGCTTTACCGCCTTTAAAAAAAGGCATCAAAAATGGCTCGAGCCATTCGCATATTTCCAAACTCTAAAAAAGCACTTCGACGGAAAACCATGGTACCAATGGCCAAAGGAGTACCTCTGTTTTGAAAAAGCCCGCAAAAGTCCCCTCAGAAAGGAACTCGAACGGGATGTGAATGCCCAAAAGTTTTTCCAGTATCTCTTTTACGGTCAATGGGGTAAAATCCGTGATCACGCAAAACTCAGGAACATACAGATTATTGGCGACATCCCCATTTTCGTCGCTCTCGATTCCGCTGATGTTTGGCAGAACCAGCAATTCTTCCAGTTAAACCCGGAAACGGGTGAGCCGATCGCCGTTGCCGGATGTCCACCCGACTATTTTTCCAAGGACGGTCAATTGTGGGGAAATCCCCTCTACGATTGGAGTGCCCTCAAAGCAGACGGATATACGTGGTGGATCGATAGGCTTAAGGCTAGTTTCGAAATGCACGATGTCGTTCGGATCGACCATTTTCTTGGATTCGATTCGTACTGGAAAATACCGTATGGATCAAAAACCGCACGCAAAGGCAAGTGGATTAATGGCCCAGGAATAGACTTTTTTAAAACAGTCAAAAAGAAGATCAAGAACTGCAAATTAATTGCAGAGGATTTAGGTGAGTTAACCGATAGCGTTCGAAAATTACGGATAGATACCGGATTACCGGGAATGTCTATCCTCCAGTTCGCCTTTGGTGGAGAAGGCAACAACTACTATCTTCCCCACAATTTGAATTCAAATACCGTCTTGTACCCGGGCACCCATGACAACGATACAAGCCTTAGCTGGTATAATACAGTCGATGAGAAAACTCAGGACCACGTCAGGCGGTATTTCGAAGTAAGCGGTGACAATATCGGGTGGGACCTGATTCGCGCCTCGTACAAGTCCGTCGCGAACCTTGCCATCATTCCAATGCAAGACCTGATGAGCCTTGGCAGCGAAGCGCGGTTCAACACACCCGGCGAAGCCCAAGGCAACTGGCAATGGCGCTACCAAGCCGAACAACTCAAATTGCTCAAGGGAGGCACTTCGGATTACCTGAGAACCCTTGCCCAACTCTACTACCGAGAAGGCGCCCCGGCTGTGAACGCGGATAAAGACTGAACGAGCCGTCGGGCAATGATGTCAGACCACGATCATCACCCACATCCAATTGTCGCCCTATTGAAGGCGGGTATCCAGTGATCATCGATGCCGCGTGCCTTAAGGCGGAGCAGCGAGCGGGCTTCCGGGCGCTTGCGTCAATCAAATGCATCCCCTGTACGATCCTTGAATTCAGTTTCCCAGAATCCAAACTGCGGCACCGAATCAGAAACCGAACCTATGGAGCCTCCGATGCTGACTTGACAGTCTTGGTACACCAGATGGCGGCGGTGCAAAAACTAGGGCCGGACGAAACTCCTCATGCCATACGCTTGGATAAAGAATGATTACAAATATATTAATAGATCACCCTCACAGCGGCGAGTGCTGGCCAGCTCTCCTTTAGAGAAGGAAACCTTAGCATCGGGGACTCAGTCGAAACACAAACGAAGTAAACCTTAAGAAACCGAAACCACGTGATTAAATCACGCTAACGGCGTATCCGGAATCCCGTCCTCATCATAGGAAACAAACTCCTGAATACCAACGCAGACGCTTTCTTTTTCGTCTTCAAGAATATAGTGACCAGCATTCGAATAGTGAATCAGCGTCGCTTGAGGCAAAAACCGTTTCCAACGATTCATAAAATGATCATGGAAACAAAAGTCCTTTCCTCCCCAAAAGAGAGCGACCGGAATATCCCTCAATTTCAATAGGCCATTCTCGATCTCGACCAGACGGCTGAAACTCCGATGGGTTATGTGCGTGGGTATGTCCTTCACAAATTCGTAGACTGCCTTGCGGCTCGACCAACTTCGATAGGGGAACAAATATCCACGCTTGACTGATTCTGCTAGGGCCTTCTTTGAAACCGCCATTCTTGTAGCCGGTCCCGCGAAACCATTGAATCCCTGCACGATCAGCTTGCCCAGTACAGGAAATCGGCACACCGAGATACTTCTTGGAATTCTCGAGTCAACAAAAGCAGCGGTATTGAGAACAGCCAATCGCCTCAGGCTAGATATCCGCTGCAACGCCATTCCGATTCCAATCGCTCCACCCCAGTCATGAACCACCAAATCAAATCGATCGACTCCTAGGTATTCAACCAATTCATTAAGATCCCTTATCCGCTGGTCCAAGGTGTAGTGGTATCCACGTTTTGGTTTTTCGGAAAGTCCACAGCCTATATGATCGGGAACAATGCAACGAAAATTTACTTTCAGCGTCTGTACCACATCTCGGTAAAAGAAGGACCAGGTCGGGTTGCCATGAACCATAATTACGGGATGTCCCTCACCCTCATCGAGATAGCTCATTTCAAATCCGCAGGACAAACGTTTCCGTTTTGCAATAAACGGATAGTGAGCAGCGATATTGGAAGGAAGCTCTGTGGTTTGACAGCTCACTTTTCGACTACCATTCCGCTCCTAACATGAGGCAATTAAGTCCACTGCCAATGCCTAGCATCGCAACTTGGTCACCTTTTTTGACAAAGCCATCTTCCTCCGCCTTCGCCAAGGTGATCGGAAGCGCCGCTGATCCCGTATTTCCAAAAGTCTGGAAGGAAGAATAGTCTTTCTTGTCCAGACCAAGAGTATCTAAAAGCAATTTTTGATGAGCACTTCCCACTTGGTGACAGATGACCCGATCTGCATTGTCATTTTCCCAATTCAACTCCGACTTGAACGACTCCCAGGTACGCTTTGCCAAGTTTACGCCCGCATGGAGCATTTCCTCCGAATCTGTCTGCATCTCATAGCCAAGCCCTTCCGCGTTGGAATCACCTTGGCAAAGGTCGTTGCTAGAGCTATCCGCCAAACAAGCGCCGCCCAGCAAACGGTGTCCGTTAGGCGAGAGCGATTCATGACAAACCACCGCGGCCACCGCCCCTGCCCCAATCGTCAAGTTGGCAAAATAGGGCTTAATCGTCTTTCTGGTTAGCTCACGTTCAAGCAACAACTGAATAGTTCTCTCAAGCAGCGGTTTTCCATTTTCCCCAGATACCACGATCCCGCTCTTGACCTGACCCGAATCGATCATCGCTGATAGCAACGTTAACGAATTCAAAAACCCAAGACAGGCGTTCGAGACATCCATCACCTGCACATTAGGACTCAGCCCCATTAAACGATGGGCAAAAGATGCGGTAGCCGGTTCGAGCATGTCACGGCTCACAGAACTATGGATACAAACTTCAATCTGGTCTGGAGGAATTCGGCTCTTCTTTAAAGCCTTTTTTCCCGCCTCCGCACTGGCGTCGGAAGGCCTAATCGCATGATTCCAAAAACGGCGCTCCCGTATACCCGTCATCAACTCCAATCGCCCCTCTGGGAGGTGCAGCCTGTCGTAAAGCGGCTTCAGTTTCTCCTCAATATCCGTGCTAGTCCAAACTTCAGGCGGCGCCACGTAGGCAAGAGAATCAATAACTGTCGATTTAATGTGCACGACCTATAGGAAGAAAAAAGAATAGGGAATGGAGAACCGCACTTTACCACCGATCCCGTTTTCAGCAACCATAACTAAATACCAATATGATTCTTCATTCCCCATTCGATACTTTCCCTTTTTCTTCCGGTCTCATCGTCAACCTAACGACCTCTTCATCAAAATAGTTGATCCCCATTCCCGCATCCATGACCAAGCTGGCGCCGTTCATTCCACTTGAGCGATTACTGATCAAAAACGCCACTGCATTCGCGACTTCCTGGGTGTGGAGCGCCTCTTTGCGAAAGGTCAGTTTTTCGCTGTAGAGATAACTTTCCAGATAACCCGGTATTCCCGCGGAAGCACTCGTCTTAAGCGTGCCCGGATTGACCGAGTTAAAACGGACTCGCGTATCCTTGCTAAAGGATTTGGCCAGGTAGCGCACCGAGGAATCTAGGGATGCCTTAATCGGAGACATGTATCCATAATTTTCTGCTGTGATCGTTAGTGATGATATACTAATCGCCACTACTGAAGCGTCGTCAGTAAGAACGGGTTTAAACGCTTTCGATATCTCAACCAATGAAAAACTGGATATCGCGGTCGCTTGAAGATAGTCCTCACGCTTCGTTTCGTGAAAAGGCTTAAACCCATCACTGTAGTTCGCGAAGGCAATCGAATGGACTATTCCATCAATCTTCCCATGGTCTCGACCCACGTCTGCGGCCAAGGCTTCAACTTCTTCTGAGTTCTCAACATCGCAAACGTAAACCGACTTGCCGCTCAAAAGTTTCGCCGAAGTTTCTTTGCGGGCTTGGGAACGGACCGAATAAATAACTGTCGCCCCTGCTTCCTCCAGAGTTTTCGCCGCAAACCAAGCAACACTCTTCCGGTTTGCGACACCCATGACGAGCACAGTCTTATTTTCTAGTCCAAGAAAGCTCATCGACTCATTCCTTTTGCTCCGCCTTGGCTAAAGCGACGCTGAAGGTCACATTCATCACGCGCTTTCCTTCTCCGTTCTTAACGCCTCCGGCCATGAAAATGAAACGTCCTGCTTTCTCTTTGAGCTTGACGGTAATATAAAGATCGTCCCCCGGACGCACGATGCTCCTGAAACGAGCATCCACAATCTTCGTCAATACCGGCACCATATCCGAATCGCCCTCTGGTTCCTCCGCCAGCAAACGAGTCAGGAATATCGCTCCCGTTTGGAAGACGGCTTCCGAAATCAAAACTCCCGGCATAATCGGGTTGCCCGGGTAGTGCCCTTCAAAAAAAGCCTCACTCGCATCGACATGCTTTTTCGCGGTCAACGAATCCACAGACTGCTCGACAACCTCGTCAACAAAGAGAAAAGGAGGTCGGTGCGGGATCGCTTGCAGAATTTCGTCTGTTGCCATGTCAATACCAGTTTCTCAGTCACGCTCGAATTAAGCAACGTGCACTTCTTTGACTTTGTCCCGATTTCTGGCCGTTACGAGTTGTTTATCCACTTTGTTGGCGATGATTACCCCGTAGTTCATGGTGCCTAGCCAGCCAGACATAATAATTCCAACCGAGCCCGCGTGGTACAACCCATGAATCTGGTCGGGCAATTCCATTGAGCACCTCAATCCTTCAAATTTCGTTCCAAACGAAGTACCTCCAGGATGTCGTGTGTAGTAGTGAATGGTCCGAGGGGTCGCTGCGTCGAGAAAGTCAATCTTAGATCGAACATCCGGGATATACCTCTCCAAGGCGACAATCGACTCCTCGATCAATCGCTTCTTATGGGCTTGGTATTCATCCTCTGACAACCGGTTCCAATCAGCGTATTTACCATTCAATGACGCGACGACCGTATAACGCCCCGACCCAGGGCGAGTCTCTGGGTAATAAACGGAAAACGTTCGGCTAGTCGTTTTGAAGTCAACTAGCTCCTCGCTCGAAAAGCGTTCCGCATCCGAAGTGAATACAAGATCTCCAATGTTGGGAATCGTTTCGCCCGCTTTTATACCCAAGTAAACTTGGCAAGAGCTGGAGTTGATGCGGACCGCGTCCAATTCATCAATGTATTCTTTCGAAAATCTATTTTCCCCGACGAGGCGCTTGACCGTACTGACGATATTTGCGTTCGAAACGACGGCCTTGCAGCGAATCGTACGACGATTGCCAAACTCACCACTTCGCTCTCTGCCAGAAACAACTGCTCCCGTAACTGAGGTTCCGCTTGGCCCGTCTTCGGTGAGAACCTCTGAGACAAGCACATTCTTACGGAGCTCGACACCATTGCGCTTCATCTCTTCCACCATCTTCCCGATCAGGACATCCGTTCCCCCTTGGAAAGTGAAGACGCCCTTGCTCATAAAGTTCGAGAAAACGATGCCAAAGGTGATGGCCGGGTCATCCAAAGTAGAACCATTGGCATAAGCAATCGGCTCTAGTAAAAGACGATGAACATCGTCCCTGCCGGGAAAGAACTCTTCAAACATTTCACCGGTCGTTCGTTGGTCGTCATCGTAGAAGTTCATCTGCCGCAAATGAACGTAAAACGCCTCTACCTCAGCCCGTGAAAGCTCAAAATTGTCTACCAATATGTTCGTAAAATCTTCCCGGTCAAAAGTGGTCCAAACATCAAACTGAGGGTTTATGAACCGCACATCCTTCAATTGGTGGATCGAGTCTGCGATTTCCCGAGTCCAGTATTTACGGCAGGACTTAACCATTCCGTAGGGAAATCCGTGAAGCGAAATATCGAAAATGTGCCTTCCGGGACGTTTGAACCAGGTCGCAAGCCCCCCGTACTGGTAATGGTGCTCGAGCAACAGGACAGAATGCCCGCATTTCGCGAGGACATTGGCACTCGTCAACCCACCCAGTCCGCTGCCGATCACTACGACATCGTACTCGTCCTCGACCCCTTCTAGCCAGTCTTTGCCCATCAGTCGCGCAGTGAAGGAAGCTTTCTGCCCCTTGACAACTCTCAAATGCCGCAGGAGTCCGCTTCCTTCACGAGTTTAATTTATCGCTCCACAGGATCACTTTCCGCTCGATCCCATATTCCGTTTTCTCCTTGCCACTCAGATAGCTTAAATTCAGAACGACCTTCCTATGAGCAAAACCCGCGTTAAATTCGAAACGAATCAGGGAACAATCGAGTTCAAACTCTATCCGGACTTCGCTCCGAAAGCGTGTGAGAATTTTACCACACACGTCGAAAACGGCTACTACGATGGAATCATTTTTCACCGAGTCATACCGGAATTCATGGTTCAATGTGGTGACCCCACAGGAACAGGACGAGGCGGTGAATCAATCTGGGCTAAGCCTTTTGAAGATGAATGCACGACAGACCTGCGCTTCGACAAAACTGGCATTCTAGCCATGGCCAACGCTGGTCCCGGAACAAACGGCAGCCAGTTTTTCATCACAACGGCTAAAACTCCTTGGCTCAATATGCGCCACACGATTTTTGGCGAGGTCATTGAAGGCTATAATTTCGTACAGGCTATCGAAGGGGTTGCCACCGATGGTGGAGACAAACCCATCGAGGAGCAGAAGATCGTGAAAGCAACCGTGATAGAATAAATCAACCTGAAGACACGATTGACTTTCTCCAAGCCCGACTACGCCGTCGGGCTTTTTTCGTCACTTCAAGTCAGATACCGCTTCCCAAAGGCATTTTCCCCGTACGCAAAAACAAACCGCTCAGTTAAGAATCGCGAGCCGAGGACGTCTCGCAACACCTTCGAATTTCCCAATCATTCGCGCGGTCCGCGGGCCAGATTCCTATACCTGATACTCTCCGTCTTTGTAGATCACCCGGTTCGAGCCGTCTTTCAAGTAAGCAGTCACCACTCTATTGGAAGTTGCCACGATGTCGGTGTGGACAACGGAATTATTGTACCCCATAGACTCCCATTCTTTTTCAGAAACGTTTGATTGATCCCCGGTGTAGGAATCTCGGTAGGCAGCCCCCACTGCAATGTGAGTATTACCATTCTCTCCGCCCACATTCTCGTCAAAAAGCGTTTCTCCCATGAATTTTGTGATTCTGGAAAAACGGCGATCCGTAAGCGAGAACTCGCCCAATTTGTCCGCGTTCTCAACGGCGATCATTTCTTTCAGAATGTCTTCGCCTGCAGAAGCCGTAGCCTTGACAACCCGTCCGTCCTTAAACTCCAAATACGCATCCTTTATCAGATTACCGTAACGATAAAGCGGCTCGGTAAACTGGATTTTACCTTCTGTACCCCGCCAATCCGGGGAAATAAACAATTCAAAGCTGGGAACGTTTCGACCCGAGCCACCCAGCCATTTTCGATTATCACCGATCGTGATCCACAGATCCGTATCTGGTGCCTCGATATGGAGCTTTTCTATCGGTAGAACGTCCAGCCGATCCTTGTACTCGTACAAGTCCTTATAAAGCGCTTTCCACTTTTCGGCGGGCTGGGGATCATCAAGGTAGCATGCTTTGACAATCTCATCCCAATATTCCTCCAAGCTCAGATCCACCTCATCCGCCATCGCCTGGGTTCCATACATGCAAAGCGTCCAGGTATACTCGCCCGCACCTTCTTTTTCGCGCCGCCAATCCATGTAAGGCTTCAACGCCTTCTGAGCGGCCATAATTTTGCCACTGTCGATTCCATCGAGCTCCTTTTTATCGGTTTCCGAGAGCACGGCAACCGTGTGGTCTATCTCATCGACAAGACCTTTAAGGAACTTCTTCGGGAAGAAGCTCAGTTGCTCATCGCTCGCCAATTCGTAATGCTCCCGGGCAAATTCGTCCGGCGTGTAAAATATGATCGGATGGGCACCCGCTTTCAATACGGCTCGTCGCAACGCAACCAGTAGTGGTTTGGCCACTTCTGAGACCCGAAGTTGAACGACTTCGCCATTTTTGACGCCTTCTCCACCATTCAACGCGAAGTTGATCATAACATCCGCGTATTTTTCCAATAACTCTTCGCTCGGCTGATAGCTCATTATCCACTCGAATTAAGGCCAAATGCCCCGATTGCAAGCGCTCAGATTCAACTGCTGTGAGAACCCTTCCAGTCACCCAGTATTCCCAAGACCTCTTGGCGACTGTTTGATAAATAAGAAGATGTATCACAGCAGGTATTGTTTAGTTTTTGGCAAGGCGTGGTCGAGGCGCCAATGCCCGTAGGGCCTTGGCGATCGGGCAAAACGCCGCCAGAAGCGAAAAAGGTCGCTGCTTAATGGTTTGCCCGCCAAGAGGGCCTGGCTCCGCTTTGGTAGCGTAAGGAATAGCCATTTCATGGATACCCCACCCCGCACCCACCTTGCGGCAGGACCATCTGGTGAGCAACGATATGTAATCTGATTTATTAGACAGACTTTTAGACAAAAGCGAGCTTCCCGAATCGGTTGGCAATCGCGAGCGCAGGATCGAGAGGAACTTCGACCTGCTC
>PBMN01000074.1:0-23117 GCA_002722675.1 Opitutaceae bacterium | reverse complement strand
CGGCGTGGGCCTTTGCCTCTGATGGGAAGTGGAGACGTTGACGTTTACCTGTGCGGGAAACGCTCGGAGGCAGATCAATGAACCACTCCCCCTGCTTATTTCTCTTGGGTTTTAGATTAGGTCTTCTTGGCATGACTGCCACTAAGCTGCCACTAAAACGGGCGATTACAAGCTATTTTAGAGAAGAATGAGGTAGAATGAAAATGAGATATAATCCTTTTAATATCTCTTCATCAGCATTTTACCCATATAAAACGGCTGATAGAATGAATAATCTTTCATGATTTCATCTCATTGTTTCACAAATTTGAAGTAGTCGATGTCGCCGATGCTGTTTGAATCCCCTACGCTATCCATCAGGACTTTCATTCGGTACCCACCCTTTTCAAGTACAACATTCTTGTGAATGATTAGCTTCAAGGACTGCCAACTGCCGGTATCGAGCACATTGATGGGCCCTGTAACATCCTTGTCATTCATTTCGATATGGAACACGCCGCCTTTCTTTTTGGAAGCGACCGGCATCTCGATGTGGTAAGTTCCTCTTTCCTTAACCTCCACCGTGTAAACCAGCCATTCCCCCTTTTTGGTCCAACCGATGCCGCGTCCATTGGAGGCATCCGGACGTTTCTCGATATCCACTTGTGTTTTCTCCCGGTAATTTTCGCCGTGGTTCTCCGCATCGATATCGTAGTAGGCAATCCCCGCTTTACCTTCGTCCCAGTGTTCGGCTTCAATCAACCCGGGAATGGCATGTACCGTGCCATTGTAAGGTCTCGTTTCGGCGGCGTTCGAATAGGGGGTGATCAGTAAAAAGACTACCTGTAAAATCAGCCGGTTTGTCTTCATGGTAGCTGAAAGCTATATCATTTATAAAACAGCAAGAAAGACAAAAAGAGCTTCTGCATTGTTAAGCTCATTCTTCTTGGCGAGCTAGACCGTTAGCCTTTCCATAAATGCTATTCCGAGCTTGGCCAAAGTTGGCAATCTTCCTCCGAGTGGCTAATCCGCTTGCAGACATTCACGCATAGACAAGGATAGTCCCTTAAAGATGAAAAAGACCCTATTAGTACTCTGTTTTTGCTCGGGCTTCACTCATTGGGCAAGTGCCCAGGAAAATTCGCCAATTGCGGACCCCCCGAAGCCAAACGTAATTGTAATTGTGGCGGACGACCTCGGCTATGCGGATGTGGGATTCCATGACGTGGTGGCTGACGGAGTAAGGACACCGCACTTGGATAAACTGGCAAAGTCTGGTGTCATTTTCAAAAACGCCTACGCCTCATCTCCTATTTGCAGTAACTCTCGCTTGGCTATTTCCACAGGACGGTACCAGCAGCGCTGGGGAGCTTACTACTATGGGGATGGCGGCCTGCCGACTTCCGAGAGCACCATTGCTGAAATGATGCAAGAGGCGGGGTACCGTACGATGAAGGTGGGCAAGACCCATCTCAACTTTGGCCCCAAGGAGCACCCTATGACGCACGGATTCGAGGGCTATCTCGGCTTCGAGCAACACTCCTGGGACTTCAATTTGCTCAGCCAAAAAGATGTGGATGCCTACGAAAGCAAATCCAAGGGAAGCATCGCCATCGCCAGCCGAAAGATCGGTATCGGACCTCTCACCCGAAACATAGATCAGGAACAGTCCTTTGAAAATACCACTACGACTAAAGTTTTTGGTCGCGAGTCTATCCAGTTCATTAAAACGAAAAGCGAGAAGCCCTTTTACCTGCAGCTCGAATTCAATGCCGTCCACACACCGCTCTACCGGCTGCCCAAACGTCTCGCCGCAAAGTACGAAGTCCCCGAGCGCGCCTTCGATCGAAACGCCGCTGTTTGGGAGTACCCTCACTGGGACCCGATAGCCCAGCCTGACCACAATGCCTGGTATAGCGACACCTGCCACCTTGTCGTGCCAGACCCCTATGGCCGTAAAATCTATTTGGGCCATCTTGAATTGATGGATACAGCGATCGGTGAGATCTTGCAAACTTTGAAGGAGGACGGATTGGCTCAAAATACGATCGTGATATTCACCGTCGACAATGGAGGCTCCGACCAGTCATACGCCAACAATGGCAACTTGAACGCGTACAAATATTGCCTCATGGACGGCGGAATTAAAGTGCCCATGGTCATGTCATGGCCCGACCAGATACCGGAAGGCCGTCACGTTGACGCTACCGTTACCCATCGTGATATATTCGCCAGCCTTTCAGAAATATTGGGGATCGCCCCAAGCAAACCACTGGATGGTAAAAGTCTAATGCCGCTGATTTCTGGATCCGCAGATCAACTACACGATAACGAGACGCTGTTCTGGGACTCTGGTGAAACACAGAAAAACTGGGTTGCACGACAAGGAGATTGGAAACTCGTCTATCGAGAAGAAGCGAAGACCTATCAAGCGTATCAGCTTGATGACAATGGGTTGGTGAAAACAGAGTTTCGCAACGTCCCCATTCCCAATGGACTGCAGCTCTACAACCTTCGAGAAGACCCCGGCGAAACCAACAATCTTAGCTACAGTCAACCGGAGAAAATGGCGTCGCTAAAAAAACAATACGAATCTTGGCGCAGACAAATGTCCGACCGAATCCGAGGGAGAGACGCTCTCTAATTTTTGGCAAACTCCAATACCATAATTCCATATTAGGCTACCGTAGATAGGCGAAGTCTTTAAATTTTCGAAAACGAGGCGATATCGATCACTCGCCGTTCTTTTCGAGAGGCTTCGGCAGCAAACACAATGCTATGCGTACGCAAAGACTGGTGTACATCTGTCTTAATACTCTCGCCGCTATTGACCGCCAAAGCAGAAAGCCAGTCTAGAGTGAGGCGACTGTCCCCTCCTCCATGTCCGCCGGTTTCCACTCCCACCTCAATAGTCTCCATATTACCCGTGGCGAATTCGCGAATGACGATGGTGGACTCGTCGAAATAAAGTTCGCCGGCACTGCCATGGACCCGTAGCCGACGGCCACCTTTTTGCGTGAAAGCCGTCATGGTAAAGGTAACCGTTATATCATCTTCATACTCCATGGCGACGACTTGATGATCCACGACGTCATTGTCGCAAGCGTAGACGCAACGCCCATAAGGACCGGTCTTAATCGCCTCCAAGTGAGACTCAGCACTATGATCATGACTACACACATTGGCAGGCCACGCAGTTCGATCCACGTGAACATACGCCTTAACAGCGGAATAGGCACAACTCTGTTCGACAGGACAGCCATCCGTACAACGTGCCGTCGCTCCTTCCGGAGCATTCTCTTTACGGAAGTGTCCCAAGCTTCCAAAGGAGCTAATCCGAAGACAGTTCTTACCTATCAAGTGAGTTAGATAATCTATGTCATGGCAGCTCTTGGCTATCAGCATAAAGGAGGACTTTTCCTCGTTCCCCCAGTTTCCACGAACATAACTGTGAGCTTGATGCCAAAAAGCGACCTGTTCCAACTGATCGACTGTCTGGATAGTGCCAATACGACCGCTATCAATAATGGCTTTCACAGTGGCGAATCCTTTGTGATAACGCATGGAATGACATACGCTGGTGATGACTCCATTGCGAGCTTGGGCCGCGGCGATTTTCTGACAATCCTCGAGCCGGACCGCCATCGGTTTTTCCAAGAGCATATGATACCCTTTGTCCATGCACGCCACAGCCGGTTCGACATGATCCTGATCCATAGTAGCTATTACCACCGCATCGCAGAGCCTGTCCGCTGCAACGAATTCCCTCCATCCGGAAAAGCAATTCGCCTCAGGTATCCCATGCTTCTCTTGTATCGCTTTGCGGCACGCGTCGCGCGGTTAGGCAACCGCAACAACGGTTGCCAAATGAGGATTATCGCCGATAATTTTGGAGAATCCAGTTCCGCGCCTACCCGCACCAATAATAGCAATTTTAATCATTATGCACCTGTTTCAATTGCCCTGTTAAATTCATTTTCACCCAATCTACAAGGCCACAGTGCAGGTAGCCTAGTCAAAGATCCCGACTGGGAGGTGGTTGAGACTACAGCCTTCCCGCAAATTCTTATCAGCTGATTGTGGTTTCAGTGAAACTATGCTTCTATCGGATCACATCAGGGCAACTGCCCTCACAAATTTTCTGTGACTTAATATTATAACTACCTTGATTGAGACGAGCCCCCATACTGCGATACTGGATTGCCCATGATAAAAATCGCGCTTAGTATACTCCTGACTATTTTTTTCAGTGCCTGCAGCGATGAGTTGAGCCGGCCACGGCCCTATGTCCTCACAACCGCGACTACGGGTGGCACTTACTACCCCGTAGGCGTGGCCATTGCCACCATCGCCCATTCTCAACTCTCGCAAACCAAAGGTATTTCCATGACCGCTATAAGCTCCGCGGGCTCTCTGGAAAACGTTAAGCTGTTGCGGGATAATCAGGCCCAGTTCGGTATCCTGCAAGGACCGTTTGGCGCTTGGTCTTGGAGTGGCGAAGGGCCGGTCAGCAAACCGCAAAACCACATGCGCAGCGTCAGCGCCTTGTGGCAAAATGTCGAGCATTTCGTCTTGCTAACCCGCTTGGCAGAGACGGGGACCATGATGGACCTTTCAAATCTCGATGGGGAACGCTTTGTACTCGGCGGGCGCAATTCCGGTGCCGAGAAAACCGGCCGCTTCATTCTCGAGACACTAGGGATCGATTATGAGGAGAAATTCAAGCTCGCATACCTCGGTTACGGAGCCAGCGCCGGAGCCTTTCAAGACGGCAATATTGTCGGAATGAACATGCCTGCTGGGGCACCGGTGAGTTCCATCACCCAGACCTACGCGCGGATGGGGGATCGCATGACCATTCTCAACTGGACCCAAGAATCGCTGGACAAGCTCAACGCACGCTACCCCTTGTGGGATTGGTACGAGTTTCTTCCAAATACTTATCCTAACCAAAAAGAAACGATTCACACCATTGCATCACCCAATGTGCTGGTAACTCGGGTTGATATTCCAGAAGAAGCGGTTTACGAAATTACGAAAGTCATCTGGGAAAACCTTGCCACCTTGCAGGAAATCCATGGTGCGACCAAGAGCATGCGACTGGAGATTGCAGTGAAGGGCCTCGGAGCTCCCCTGCATGCGGGCGCCTTGCGCTACTATCGGGAAATGGGCCTGGAAATACCAGACCGGTTGATTATAGATGAGGCGCTCAGTGACCCAACCGCTAGAGCCGCAAGCCGACTATGAAATCACCATACCTCAGATGGGCCGCTTTCATCTTCGCCCTGTTTCATATCTATTCCAACGTATTTGCGAGTATTTCCGAACTGTGGCTGTCCGCGATACACTTTGGGGGGTTCAGCGCTATCTGCGCTCTGACTGTAAATGAGTCTAGAGGAGTGCGGCAATTTACCACGCAGTATTGGGTTAATATTGCGCTAGCGATCACTGCAGCGATCACGTCTGCCTACCTGGTTCTATTTGAGAACGCCCTTTATGCTAGAGAAACTGAATACATTCTCAGCGACTATGTGTTTTCCGCTCTGGGACTCGGACTGGCCATTGAATTCACGCGCCGCACCTCAGGCTGGTTCATGCCCATACTGATTCTGATCAGCCTGTCCTATATTCTGTTCCTAGGCCGATATATTTCAGGAATATTTTCATTTCCGGGACTTAGTCTCGAGACGGTACTCTATCGCTCCTTTTTCACCAGTGAAGGCATGTTTGGGATGATCGCCAATATCTCTGCTACCTTTGTATTCATGTTTATTATTTTCGGAGCTTTTCTACTGCGTTCGGGAGCCGGCGATTTCATGGTCCGTCTAGCCCGTTGCCTGACCGGACGGGTTGCTGGCGGGGCTGGGCAGATGTCAGTGATCGGCTCCGGGCTGATGGGTTCGGTTACCGGTTCTGCGGTGGCCAACACAGTCTCCATTGGCGTCATCACCATTCCCATTATGAAGAAGTCCGGATTCTCCAGTCGATTTGCTGCTGGTGTGGAGGCCGCTGCATCAACCGGCGGAGCTCTGATGCCACCGGTGATGGGCGCAGGGGCGTTCGTGCTGGCAAGCTACACCCAGATACCCTATCTCACTGTCATCGCAGCCTCGGCTCTGCCCGCCTTGCTATACTTTTTGACTGTGTCCTTCTTTGTCCGCATTCAGGCCAAACGTCTTGGGCTGAAACCGACAACCGCCGAGGATGCAGAAAAATTCTCCGCCATATTAAAAGAGGGCTGGCATTTCATCATTCCACTGGCAACGCTCGTCGGATTCCTAGTGGCCGGTCGCACCCCCACCAGTTCAGCTGCCTTCGCTATAATCAGTGTGATCGCGGCCTCGTGGCTATCCACAAAGCCTATGCGCCTAAGGGATATATTCGATGCCACTGTGGATGGCGTACAGAACATGGTAGCCACCGCCTTATTGCTCGTGGCCGTAGGTATTGTGGTCAACGTCGTTACCACCACAGGGGTCGGTAACGCCTTTTCATTAATGATTTTGGAATGGGCCCAAGGCAGCCTGCTGATAACTCTGGTCTTAGTGGCACTGGCCTCTCTCGTCCTTGGAATGGGACTACCTGTGACTGCCTCCTATATCGTACTGGCCACCTTATGTGCTCCCTTGATTTTCGACCTCATCAGCCAGTCCCAACTCCTAACCGTGCTGCAGGCTGGCAATCTGCCCAGCAATGTAGCCGCCACACTGAGCCTGTTCGGGGGCGATCCGGTGCTGGCACTAAAGGAGATGCCCCTGGAAATGAAGCAGCTTTTACGGCAGGAATTGCTAGAGCCGGAATTGCTGACTGGCATGCTGCTCAGTGCGCACTTGATAATTTTCTGGCTATCCCAGGACAGTAACGTGACCCCACCCGTTTGCCTCGCCTCCTTCGCAGCCGCAGGAATTGCCGGTACGCGTCCGATCCCAACCGGACTCACAAGTTGGAAAATCGCCAAAGGCCTGTACCTCGTTCCGGTCTTGTTTGCCTATTCACCATTGGTTTCAGGGACCTGGCCCGAACGTTTTGAAGTTTTCCTCTGGGCGAGCATGGGACTCTACGCTTTAGCCGGATTGCTGGAGTGGCATCTTGAAGCCCGTATCAATTCATTGATCGCAGCATTGCTGCTTCTCAGCGCGAGTTTGCTGATGTGGACCCCTTTGCCGATTTACTATCACGTCTGTGGCGCAGTCATTCTGCTTTCCATCATACTATATCAGAACCGCGAAGCTGATACCCAGGCAAATATCCAGCCGATAAAAACGTAGGTGAATCGTGCATAGATCAAGAATTTGCGTCTCGTAAATCGTATAGGTAGTCTCCTCAGGGATTCTGAGCAAAGGCGTATTTTAGAGACAGGATTTCGGCTTTTTAAAACGGAGACAAACCTGCTCCATCACACGATAGGGTCAGGGCTGGACGCGTCTCTTGCTCATGCCAAAGCTTTCTCATAATGCTGGCGCCGTTCTCGAGTATCCTCTATATAAACTGAACTAAAATGCTCCCACCCTAAGCTATAAGCTCTTTGACCACGTGCCCATGCACATCGGTTAGTCGGAAGTACCTACCTTGATATTTATAGGTCAGTCGCTTATGGTCGATGCCGAGAAGATGCATCAAAGTGGCGTGAAAGTCATGCACATGCACCCCGTCCTGCTCTAGGTTGTATCCATATTCATCCGTAACGCCATGGCCGTAGCCTGCGTTCACACCCCCGCCGGCCATCCACGTAGTAAAGCAACGAGGGTGATGATCCCTACCAAAATTCGTTTTAGTCATCTTGCCTTGGCAATAGTTGGTACGTCCAAATTCACCTCCCCAAATAACGAGCGTGTCATCCAGAAGACCGCGAGATTCCAAGTCCTTGACCAATGCCACCGAAGCTTGGTCGGTCTTTTTAGAGTTGTCTCTCACATTGCCGGGACAATTTCCGTGGGCGTCCCATCCCGTATGGAAAACCTGGACAAACGGCACCCCGCGTTCCGCGAGTCTTCGAGCCATAAGGCAATTGGCCGCGTAGGTACCCGGCTCGGTTACGCCTTCGCCATAGAGATCCAGCGTTGCTTTGGACTCGCCGCTAATATTGGACACCTCAGGCACCGAAGCCTGCATGCGAAACGCCATTTCGTACTGCTCAATCTGGCCTTCTAAAACCGGATCACTCTGCTGACTCACTTGGTACTCGTGCAATTCCTTCAAGTGATCAATGGTCTTACTGCGACTGGAACGGCTAACACCGTCAGGATTGTTTAGATACAATACGGCATCTTTATCTGGCCGAAATCGGACGCCGTCATGGCGACTCGGAAGAAATCCACTCCCCCAATACCGGGAGGTAAGTGGCTGTCCTTTCGCCGCTTTAGGTGTGAGAACCACATACGAAGGGAGATCCTTATTCTCACTCCCCAAGCCATAAGACAACCAAGAACCCGCTGTAGGGCGCCCCGGTATCTGCGAACCAGACATCATCATAGTCATCGCAGGACCGTGGTTGATCGCCTCTGTATACATCGACTTAACAAAGCACAATTTGTCCGCGATGGACGCCATATGGGGCAGCGTCTCGCTAAACCAAGCCCCACTGTTCCCATGTTGTTTGAACTCGAATGGAGAGCCCGCTAATGGGAAACTAGCCTGGCTTGTGGACATGCCAGTCAGACGTTGACCCCTGCGAACGGAATCGGGCAACTCCTGACCATGCTCCTCATTGAGCCGCGGCTTGTAGTCGAACAAATCCATCTGGGAAGGTCCGCCCGATTGAAACAGGTAAATGACCCGTTTCGCTTTAGCCGAGAAGTGAGTGCCCGCCAAGGCCGGGCCCTCATTGATACGTCCTTGCAGAGGATTCATCATGCTACCCAAGGCGAGTCCTCCCAAGCCCATTCCCATTTGATTTAGGAACGAGCGCCTCGTCATGCCGAGCGGATTTTCAAAACCGGTACAGAGTGGATTTTTCATCGTTTTATCAGAGATTCATTGATGTTCATAATCGCATTTATAACGACTGCGGCCGCCGCATGTTCTCTTGGGTTTTCATAAAGCGAAACAGGTGAATTCCCGACCTCTAAGAGTGCATTGGCATCGGCTGGGTTAGCGTCAAATTCTTTGCTCTGGGCGGTGTAGAGATTCGAGAGAATCGCCACTTCCTGGGACTCCGGTTGCCGGCTGGTGAGAAGATAATACGCTTCTTCGATGACCGCCGCTCGATCGCCCCTGTGCTTAGCCAGTAGCTTATCTCCCAGGACACGAGCCGCTTCTACGAACTGGGGCCCATTCAAAATCACCAATGGCTGAAGGGGCGAAAATGTCGGCTCGCGCTCCAGACTGCATACATCGCGCTTAGGAGCATCGAAAGTGACCATCATTGGCGCGGGTGAGTTTCGTTTCCATAGTGTGTACAAGCTTCTTCGATACAAGCCCTCATCGGTATCTGGCTCCATCGGCTTAAACGATACCGCTACCTCATATGGCTTAACCGGGGGACCGCCAACTTTGTCAACCAGCAATCCGCTCACCGCGAGAGCGTTGTCGCGAATCATTTCCGCCTCCAAACGATTTGGGTTGCTGCGACAGAGAGTGAGGTTTTCGGGATCCTTGGTAACGCTCGCCGCGTCACCGAAGGTGCTTTGGCGATAAGTCGCAGAAAGCACGATCCCCCGCATGAAGTGATGCAAATCCCAACCGTTGTCGACGAAGTCTCGGGCCAACCAATCGAGCAACTCTGGGTGAGTCGGGTTACTTCCCTGCAGGCCAAAGTCCTCTGGAGTTCGTACCAGTCCTGCCCCAAAGATCATCTGCCAATATCGGTTTACCGCCACGCGGGCCGTCAATGGGTGGTCGGAGTCCGTTAGCCAGCGAGCCAGGCCCAGACGATTGCGTGGCTGGTCGTCTAGGAAGGGGGGGAGCGCTGACGGGGTATTCGCATTAACCTCTTCCCCTCGGGAGTCGTAGGCACCTCGGGTCAGTACGTAAGCCGGTCGTGGTTCTTTCATTTCCCGCATCACGCTGATCTCAGTCAGTCCGTCCATCGTACTGTTCCAGTCGTACCGGGCTGACTGTAACTCTGATCTCAACCGCATGGAAGGAAGATAAGCGGTGGCCAGAAAGTGATCGTAAAGTTCCTCGTTTCCACTCCCCACTGCCGCATCTGCCACCGTTTCAAAAAGTGGAGACATTGGAGTCATCTTGTGAAGCAGCCGCGCTTCGAGTCCGGAGATTTCCCGGTTGAACATCTGGAATTCATCCATTTGCCCTTTCACGAAACCGCGATCCCGATAGCGCTCGCCCAAAACTAGATGCTCACGAACCCGTCCCCCGTTTGGAGTATGCCAATCCGTAATTGTTTTTGTAAGATGATCCTTGATCACCTCTAATTTCATCGGTTCCCCATTCAGAAAAACCTTCACTCCCGACGCCTTGCTGGAACCATCATAGGTCACTACCAGATGAGACCACTCGCCGACTGGCACGGCTTGCTTCGCTTGCACACGCATGGCGTTGCCAGGCCAAAAATGAATCAGCGACGCAGTCGGTCTACCGTTCATCAGCATGAACTCGTATCCCATACTCGCCGCATCGTCGGCTCCTCCTCCTCGGCTGAAAAGGCTTTCACGAGGGGCGTGCTCATTCGGACGGACCCATACCGAAGCCGAAAAGGGGTGCTCGCGCGGGAAGTGGCCCACATCGAAGACCTCCATCTTATCGTCACCAGTGAATTGTATTGCCTTACCGGTTACGCCAGGAACAAGGACGTTGAGCTCTGTTGTCTTAGCAGGTACATCGGGAGCGGAGGCGTTCGCAATGCTCTCACCATCGCGTTCATCAAAGGAGATCCATGCCACACGTCCTGGCCAGTCGAGTTTCGGCTGCGTTTCCAGCCACTTCTCAAACGCTGCCTTAGCCTCGGAGGTTGTGTTAACCGACGCCAATTTCCCGGAAAGCGTATCCATCTTTTCCTCGGCCTCTGCTAAGCCTTTGTTTGCCTTTTCGCTCGATAGGGACAGCGCGGGTGTCGGGACCGCGTCTGAGAAAAAGGCGATGAGACCGTATTCTTCAATGTTGGCAAAAAACGAGCTGAGTGAATAGTATTCTTTTGTGGGCAGCGGATCGTATTTGTGGTCGTGGCACCGGGCACATTCCATCGTCAATCCAAGAAACGCAGAACCAAACGTATGCGTCCGATCTGCCACATACTCGACACGATACTCCTCCGGTACGATACCGCCTTCCATGAGATGGCCATGCAATCGGTTAAAAGCCGTCGCGAGAATGTCATCCTGAGTGGCGTTGGGGAAAAGGTCTCCCGCCAATTGAGTCGTTACAAACTGGTCATAGGACATGTTTTGGCGAAAGGCATCGATCACCCAATCACGCCAAGGCCAAACCCGTCTTTCGTGATCGCGCTGGTAGCCATTGGAATCTGAATACCGTGCCACATCCAGCCATTCACTGGTCATACGTTCGGCGTAGGCAACGGATGAGAGCAGCCGATCCACCACGGTTTCGTAAGCGTTTTCTGAATCGTCTGCCAAAAACCCTTCGATGTCTTCAATCGAGGGAGGTAGGCCCGTAAGATCAAAACTCACTCGACGCATCCATTTCTCGCGCGAGATTTCCTCTGCTGGAACCACCGACGCTTCCGCAAAGCCATGCTCAATAAAGCGGTCAATCTCGTTGCGAGCCCAATTGGATTTCGAGTTCGGAACCTCCACGCTTTTCGGCAACGGCTTGAAGGACCAATGGGTGTCATAGGTAGCCCCTTTCGCAATCCAACGATCGAGGAGTTTCTTCTCCGCTTCGTTTAGAGACAAGTTCGAGCCGGGCGGTGGCATTCGGTCCTCGTCTTCTTCATCCCAAATCCGCCAGTGCAAGTCGCTCGCCTCGATATCACCCGGAACGATTCCAAAAAAGTCGTCCCCCAAATCCGCAATGGCATGCTCCCGCGTGTCTAATCGAAACTCCGATTTCTGGTTGTCGGCGTCTGGACCATGACACTTGAAGCAGCGGTCCGAGAGAATCGGACGAATATCTTCATTGAACGACAATGTGTCGCCCGAAGACTTCAGTGAAACGGTTGCTAGGATGCCCCAAAGAAAGGTTATCAAGGTTCGAGATTTCATCAAAGCGAAAACAGTGTATATTAAACCTCAATCGGCGTCTAGTATCGTAATCAGAATTTTTTGTATGTTTTGACGGTTCAGCACGATTGCTTTCGAATAGCTAAAGGGGACATGAGTTAGTGCTTTGGATAGAAACGGGATCCCTGAACCAATGAGCATTTGAGAAAACGAATTCCACCGAAGCTATTTTGGTAGGATTAGACGATCATTAGCTTAATCTAAAAAAGCCCGTGATACATAGATCACGAGTGTCTCGCCCATTCCAATATCTACTGGGCAACCTTTTTCCTGTTATCCACAATCCCATTCAAATAAACTTCGAGGTTGGTGTAGTCTGATGACAGATCGAATCCATTCCGATCCGAGGCACGATTTAAATCCAGGCCTTGTGCCGTTTCCCAAGCATCGGGCATACCGTCATCATCCGTATCCTTTGGAGCCTCTTTCGATCGATAAAGAGGCCAGCTCCCAACATCTGTATGAGTGTTTATCAGTCCGTTTTCTCCTAACCGAGCTTCTCCGGTTGAGACCTCGTGAGCGATCCGCAAATCGATTCGATCCCGAGCTAAAGAAGCCCCTGCCCCTGCTAGAACCAATGGAAGCGTTTCCTCAGCAGTTTGCTCGATTATAGCAGGAAATTCAAACGCGACCGCCGCTCGATTTGCCGCCTCAGTCGCGCCGTCCATAAAAACGATGCCCCCATCCCAATTATCCTCGGTCACCTTCTCATGCCCATATACAAAATTTCCTTTTGCAAAAAATGAAGTTTCGTAGGCTTGGGAATCTCCCAGGCGATTCGGTCCTCCGGGTTCAATATCCTTGTCGCTCAACTGAAATATCCGTCCGCTGACTCTAGGTTCCGTCGCAGGTCCCGCCTTGTAATAATTATTGACCCAGTTCACGTGCGACGCCGTCGCATCATAACAACTGTTATAACCCCAATTATAAATTACGTTGTTTCTGAAATCGACCTTGCAGTGCCTCCGTCCTGTTATTTTCGGATTTCGAGTACTGTGATGAGCAAACAGGTTATGATGAAAGCTCTGACGAAGACTTCCAATGATTCCTCCATAACCATGAGGCCCTTTGTCATGAATCGAATCGCGGAGGCTCTCCGAAATCATACACCATTGAACCGTCAGCAAATCGACCTCGCCGCTCTGGCAGGAAAAGGCTTCGTCCACCGACCAGCTTGCCGAGCAATGGTCCACAATAATATTTTGTCCTGATTTTATAGATACAGAATCTGAAACCTGTCCCGCCTCATCCCCCAAGCGAGAGCGAATGTAGCGTACAATCACATGACTCGCTCGGATTTCAAAAGCATAGTCCCGCAGGCAAATACCGTCCCCTGGGGCCGTTTGCCCGGCAATCGTAAGGTAGTCGCTATCCACGATCAACTTCGACTTGAGACGAATCAAACCCGACACGCCAAACACGATTGTGCACGGTCCGTTTGCCGAGCGGATTCCCTCACGCAGCGAACCCGGCCCCGCGTCCTCGACATTCGTAACCGTATACACATCGCCCCCACGTCCTCCTTTCGCATAAGCTCCAAATCCTTCGGCTGAGGGGAAGGCAAGCGTCTCTTGAGCGAAAGCTGTTATATCTGCTTGGAATATAAAAGCGAGAGCCGCAACCCGAACCAATACCGGAACCGTCATCACTAATCGGATACTCTTAAACTTCAATTGAAACATTTCCTTTGACCTGGCCCTCCAATCAGAATTTGTCCTTTTTGGAAGCACACTTCAGCTATCGACTAAAGTGCGCGAGAAAGTCATCTCAGCCAATCGAGAAATCAAAATGTAGACCGTCTCGTTAAGGTGAAAACCCCTTCCAAATCGACATGTCAGCGACCTGTCCTTCAATCAATTTACAGGCCAACTGCCTCACCGAAACGACTCACAGAAACCACCGTCTCAGCCTCCGACCCGTGCCGAAACTAGTTTTTCTTTCCTACGTACCGCAAGCGGTAGATCCTATTGCCGGTATCGTCGCTAAAGAGGATGGTGCCGTCAGGAGCCTGAATGCAGTCGGTTGGGCGCCCTAGGACTTCTTCACCATCCTTGAGGAAGTTGACCATCTTTTGCTCTCCGTAAGGGTGGCCGTCTTCGAATAGAATGCGCGAAAGGCAATAGCCCACCTTCTGGGTGGCGTTCCAGCCTCCCTTTTGGGCAACAAATGCATCCCCATGTCCTTTGGGAATCTTATTACCCCTGTAGAATGTCAACGAGTTGGCCGAGCTGTGAGCCGCCATGGTCCATTCGGGAATGGTCGTCATGCGGGCGTGCTTCATCAAATCGGGGTGGTCGATGAACATTAGATTCGGCATCATCTTCCCTACGATCCAAGGGTGACCGTAAAACTTGCCTTCCTCGTAATGGTTCAACTCAGCCGGCGGATTGTGGTCGGTTATTGGCTGGCCTTCCTCCGAATTCCTTTCGCGTTTTCCTTCCATTTCCCAACCCATCATGTCGACGTCGTGATCCACTCCCCAGATCTCGTCGGTTCCCGGACGGACCACTAGCTTCTCGGTATTGCGAATCCCCGAGGCAAAAAGCTTCTTGTCCGTCCCATCCACGGCGAAGGACCAGATTTTTTTCCGCTCCGAAGCGTCGATCGGTTCATCGGTAGCATTGCCCTGGTCGCCCACGTGCGTGTAGACCCGCCCTTTGTGTATCAAAAGAGCCCGCCATCGATGCCCGGTTGCTTTGCCGGTAGGGAGATCGCCAGCCCCCAGAATCTCCTGAACCTTGTCTGCCTTGCCATCCCCGTTGGTATCCTTGGCCCGGGAAATCGCGTTCAGCTGGGCAAAATATAGCCAGCCATTGCGAAACTGAACCCCTTGAAGCCTGCTTTTGGGATCCTTGCCCTCAATGAAAGGCGTTACAGACTCATAACTCCCATCGCCATCCTTGTCCCGGCACGCGAGTATCTTTCCCTCTGCGATCACGCTGACATACAAAACGCCATCCTTATCCAGTGCCATGAAACGCGGTTTCTTGATCGTGTCCTCAACAACCGTCAACTCGTAGCCGTCTCTAACCCACACACCTTCAGGAACTTCAGCTGCATTCATTTGGATCGAACCAACCATGAGGAAGGTCGACAGAGAGACTATTAGAGTTCGTTTTTTCATAGGGGAGCCATTGGGTTGAATTAAAAGGTGGATGAAGGTTGGCGATAAATTCGCAAACAAGCAACGCGAATAAAGCTTTCGAAATACCTGGGGCAATCTACCCAAACACGTCCCGAAAACACTCTATTCCCTAACTGGGGTTCATTTGCTATACTGACCGAGAGAACCGAACCAGTTTGACGAATGCCCACAAATCAATTCGCTCATTTCTGAAATCGTTCAATTCTCAGGTAGTAGAAAAGCTCCGTATGAAAATAACAACCTTACTCGCGGCGGTTTCCGCCACCACCCTATTGATTTGCTCTGTCGCAGCAGAGACGCTCGTCTACGAAGGCACCCGGGGAATCGGTGCAGGGAAGCATATCGTTTTCATTGCCAACGACCATGAATATCGCTCGGAGGAGACCTGTCCTGCTCTCGCGAAGATCCTAGCCATGCGACACGGATTTCGCTGCACCGTCATCTTTGGTCTCGACGAGAATGGTGCCATCAAAGGGGGCGGCAGAAACATGCCGGGAATGGAGGCTCTCGAGGATGCGGATTTGCTGTTTTTCTATGCCCGTTTCATGAATCTACCGGATGAGCAAGTGGGATTTATGGTCGACTACTTCGAGCGAGGCGGTCCTGTGGTGGGAGTCCGCACCTCTACCCATGGATTCAATGGACAGAAAGGAAAGTGGGCGAAGCTCAATTACAATTACACAGGCGATGATTATTTTGGCGGTCTAGGTGAGCAGATCTTTGGCAACACCTGGCACAAAGAGCGAGGGCAGTCGCACTATGGCTCGAACCACGTCATGGGTTGTCGCATAACGCCAGACGCCACCGCGGCAGCTCATCCCATATTGATGGGAGTCGAAAGTATCCACGCCTACTCGGGCGCCTACAAGTCGCAGCCTCCTGGAGACGCTACGCCACTGCTAGACGTGCAGGTGCTCAATACGTTTCATGCTAGTGACGATCTGAATACAGATAAACCGGTCGTAAACGCCGGCTGGAGCCGGGATTCCTACATCGCCCCCTCTGGTGCAAAAAAGAACGCCCGGGTCGTCTACGCGTCCTATGGGGCATCGGAAGACTTGCTCAGCGAAGACGGCCGCCGGTTTCTCATCAATGCCTGTCTCTGGGCTGGCGGATGGGAAAACAAGATCAAGCAGAACCTGAATGTTAGCATCGTCGGGAAATTCACCCCCAGCGCCTACAACAACGGGGTCGGCCTAGCTGGCGTAAAACCACTCGACCTGGCTGGCTGGAACAGCCAAATTATGCCAGCCAATGCTGAAATCGGAGGCCTTTCTGATCCTGAAAAAGTGAAGAAGCTGGCTCGAGTCATCAAAAACCGCCCTGAACTTCGTGCCCGCATTGCGACTGAGTATCCTGAGTTATTTGCTAAAGGCGGCCTGCTTGAGGGCTTTTGAATGAAGAAGGCGATTCGTGTCGGGAGGTAGGGCTGCTTTTGAAACGATTAGGTCAAAAAGATGAGGCCACCACGACACTTCCCTAAAGGCGTACCGGCGTCTCTAGTGGCTCTCCTGCAAAAAACCGCTCCAGGTTTTTCAACATCAATTCACCCATAGCTGTACGAGTATCCACCGTTGCACTACCAATATGCGGTGCAAAGATAACATTTGGCATTTCCAAGAGGGCTTCCGGCACATGGGGCTCGTGGGAAAACACGTCCGAAGCGAACGCCCCCAGTCTTCCGTCTTGCAAGGCCTCAACGAGGGCCTCCTCGTCGACAATAGATCCCCTCGCGATATTGATCAAGGTTCCATCTGGTCCCAAGGCGTCAATGACTTCGCTATCTACTAAGTTTCTGGTCTCCGAGGTCGCCGGGCAAATCACGACCAAGTATTCTGAATCTCTCGTCATTTCCGTTAAATTCGAATAATAGCGATAGGGAATATTTTTGTTTTCGCACCTATTATGATAGGCCAATTGGCATCCAAATACCTCTAGCTTTTTAGCGAAATCCCTGCCAATCCCTCCCAGGCCTAGAATACCCACCTGGCGACCACGAATGCTTTTCTGCAAGCCCATTTTTCCTTTCCTAATCCAATCACCTCTTCGCACGTATTTGTCCGCTTCCACAATTTCCCTAGAAATTCCCAGCAGAAGCGCCACAGCCAAATTCGCGACATCGTCATTTAAAACCCCTCGAGTGTTGGATACTTGAATACCCTGTTGCTTCGCGTATGCCAGATCTACATTGTCAATACCGGCGCCGAAGCATATCACGGCCTTCAGATTTGGAAATCTGGCCATAAATTCCCCACTCGCGCCCAAGACGCCATTCGTAGCGATCGCGGTGATACGATCCTTAACCTCCTCTACGAGGGCATCGGGATCTTCGCTCCGATGCAGTGCGTGAACTGTGTAGGTATGGAAGAGACGATCCGTCTCAGCCTTCATCATGTCTCTGATCCTACCCGTTAACAAAACTTCGTGTTTTCTCATCGGATTTGAGGTTTAAATGAGAAGATCGGTAGAGGTCAATGATATCAACGACATATGATCGGGGAAGGATATCAACGACATATGGTCGGGGAAGGATATCACCGTGCTCGAATCGCGCGGTTCTTCACTAAAGAAAATCAATCAATCGATACCCACGAAGTAGGGATCGGTCACGCGCCAATGATCAAACTCAGAATCCCAAAATTTCGAGGGCTTCTTGGTCGCCGCTCTCCGTAGCGAATTTCCGCAAAATGTCCCGCTGCCCTTTCATCAATCGACGAAACCGAAAGTTTGCTCCGAAAATTTTTAGTTGAGAATATTCATCTATCCCGCTCATCGAGATAGCTCGCTCTTTTCCAGACTGGGAGCCCAGCGAAGCATTTGCGTAACATCCAGTACGACTTCCGCATCATTCGATTGGTCCGGGCCCTCGCGGCTTGTACCTCGAGCAATTACTTTTCTGAGGTTTTGGCTCAAACGCTCAGCAATCTCCGGCTCCGCTTCATACCGATTGTCAGATTCGTCAATATCGCTCTGCAAATTGTACAGCTCGACAATACGCGGTTTTCCACGGGATTGATTCCGATTCGTGGTTTCATTTCTGAAAACGACTTTCCAAGGGCCTTCCATGTAGGCGAATTCGCCTCCGACTGAGTGGCTCACCACATGATCCCTATGCGGCTGGTCGCTCTCCCCTAAAGCCGTAGGCAGAAAGCTGATACTGTCCTCTCCCGCATCAGGAGGCAGTTTCACGCCCAATAGTTCCGAGCAGGTTGCAAAAATATCGTTTAAACTGAGGATATCGTCGCTCACGGCCCCGGCCTTGATTCGTCCAGGCCAGCGGATCATGAAGGGCACTCGATGCCCGCCCTCCCAGATATCCGCCTTGCGGCCCCGATAGGGGCCACTCGGGAAATGCCCCGCATCGACAAGCTCGTTCCATTCTGTTGGGAGATGTCCATTGTCGGAAGTAAATATTACTAAAGTATCCTCCGCGATCCCCGCTTCTTCTAACGCCTGGATCACCTGCCCTGCTGACCAATCAGTTTCCATGACAAAATCCGCTACGAGTGAAATGCCGCTTTTGCCTTTAAACCGGGTAGTCGGCACGATCGGCGTATGCGGCGACGTCATGGGAAAATACAAAAAGAACGGCTCTTCTTGCGTTGCTTGATCATGAATATAATCGACGGCCCTTTGGGTAATGTCCGGCAGGATCTGGTCGAACTTCCAGTCGGGCGCCATCGGGTTACCGTCAAACTGACTAGGCAAAGATCTACCATCGTTAGGAACGTATACAAATTTTGACGTCGGCTGCTCTACCACTCGGTCGTTTTCGATAAAAGTAAACGGAGGCATATTGGGCACATCTGTGCCAAAGTAATAATCGAACCCGCGGGTCGTTGGCCCATTGAGAACAGGCTTCGTGTAGTCCCATTGCTTTGTTCGATGAATATTCGCTCTCTCATCCATAACGCTTGGCTGGGGACCTTGCCAATTCCAGCCGAGATGCCATTTGCCAATGCACGCGGTTGCGTAGCCGTTTTCGCTCAGAAATCCTGGAAGCGTAAGTCGATCTGCAGCGATCAATGGTGGTTCGTAGCACCCTAAAACCCATTCCTGCAATCGCGTGCGCCAAGCATATCGCCCGGTAAGCAAACCATATCTCGTGGGGGTACAGACAGCGGAACCGCTGTGTGCATTTGTAAACCGCATCGACTCGCCGGAAAACCTATCCAAATAAGGCGTAGCGATTTTGTTTTCCGGAAAGTGCGCCTGAATGTTTCCCACCCCAAGGTCATCCGCTAGGATAATCACGATATTGGGTCTGCCCTTTGCTGACAGGAGAGCTTTTGAAACGTTCGCTTCTAGTAAAATGGAATAGGATTCTTTCCTCGCGCAACCAGTCGCGATCAAAGCGATAGCCGAACAAGATAGTATCAGTAATCTAATCACACTAATTACTTTCGATTGACTTGCTGTTGAATGTGGCTGGGCAGCGGCAAGAAATCGCTTTCCCTTACCATCCATTTATCCATCTCCCTCCGGAGTTTCGTCTCAACCGCTTTGACCCTAGCCTTACCCGCTAGGTTCTCCAACTGAAAAGGATCCTCTTGTAGATCGTACAGTTCGAACAACGGCCGCGGATTCTGAAAGTAGAGGCGTTCGTGCAAAGCGGACAACGTCTCCTCTTCATGCATTTTCTGTATGGCGAGCCATCCCGGATTCCGACTCATGTCTACTGGGGAAAATATCTTTTCCGGAGTTGCGTTATATAGGTACAAATAGCGACGGGTCGTAATAGAGCGGGACAAATCGAAACCATCGCTTCGGCCAATGGGTCCGAAGTGCCAGCCACGTTCAGCAAAAACCATCTCACGCCCTTCGAAGGGCTTGCCTCGCAATTCGTCGAAAAAGCTGACCCCGGTCATGCCTGGAGCAGTTTCCAAGCCTGCCGCTTCCAAAATTGTCGCGGAAAGATCCACCCCACTTACCAGAGAATAGCTGGCCGTTCCCGGTTTCACATAGCCAGGCCAGCGAACCAAAAGCGGGACATGCGTTCCACGCTGAGCTAAAGTTCCTTTACCTCGTAGAAGTGCCTCCCCGTTGTCTCCCATGAAAATAACCAACGTGTTCTCCTTGAGTCCCCGTTCTTCCAATACATTATCTATCAATCCGAATCCAATATCCAGATCCCGCACCTCCGCTAGATACTTCGCGTAATCCAAGCGCACTTCAGGCAAGTCCGGCCAGTCTGGCGGTAAGACTAATTTCGAAGGATCGATCTTTTCATGATCATCTCCCCATCTCCGATGGGGCTGGTTAAACCCGAAATAGAGAAAAAAAGGTTGGTCGTCTGGAACACCATCTAAGATGGCACCCACCACTTCGTCTGTATCATGAATCGCCTCGTTTTTAGTAGAGGCTCCCCTCACAAAGTGATCAAATCGCTGCGTAAACGCTCGGTCCCGCACATCTAGCTCCACAAGCGTATCCGTCACGTGGTCCAAGTCTCGGTTCTTCCCATCCAAATGCTGATGCCGCCCTGCCAGCCCAACCCAATAGCCACTTTCTCTCAAGACATCTGTAAAGAAAGTCGTTTCCGAACGTGCCGGCTGGGCAAAACGGGTCGCAGACAATCCCACTGGAGATCGGCCCGCAAAAATAGCGGTCCTCGATGGAGCGCATTGCGGAGCCGCCGTGTACACACGATCGAAACGCATACCCTCATCGGCTAAGGCATCCAAATGCGGCGTTATGTTAAATCGCCGGCAATTGGCGTCCCCGTAGGCTCCTAAGTGAGGTACGCTATGATCATCTGAGAGGATCAGAAGAATATTTGGGCGATCGGAAGCATCAAGAGCAAGGAACCCAAAAGAATTGAGAAGAATTAGGGTAAATAGACGTTTATTCATTTTCGAGGAACAGCGAGTGAACCCACAACATACGCTTCAGGCAAATTAATAGCAGCATAGAATCCCAGATACCTAAAATCCATAAAGCCCTAAAGCTATCGACATACAATGTCTTCTCCCTGATGTTGGTTTTTTTATGGATCGCTCTACGAATCAGCAATATCTCGCAGAAGATATGCAGCGTCTCGATGAGATGCTGTCAAGGGTTACCAAGTCAGACGAAGCGCTGAGCCGCTACCTCGCGAGTGGCGGCGATATGCAGCTGCTGAATTTGGCCTGTGGAGCGTGCAACGAAGCGAGTACCCTAGCGAATTTTTTCGGTCGGTTTAGTGAGGAAACTGCCAACAACAGAAAACTGAAATTCGTTGGTCTTGATATTCGAGCCCAAGAAATCGCGGATGCCGCCGCCCGATTCAGAGGAAATCCGAATGCAGAATTTGAATTCCTTCGAGGCGACGCCACCAAGCTTCACAACCACCAACAACTGCCCAGCGAGTTCGACGTCGTCTTCGTCCGCCACCAGAATTTGTGGAACGGTAAAAGCGATTGGGAAAAGATATACCACAAAGCCCTAGAGAAGCTCTCCCCAAATGGTCGGCTCATCATCACGAGTTACTTCGACCGCGAGCATCAACAAGCACTTGAAGTCATAAAGGAACAGGGAGGCGAGCTCGTGGTTACCGAAGCCAACGAGATGTCCCGAGAACTGCCAACACCCGGCAAGTTCGTCGATCGCCACGTTGCGATTCTAAAACGGCAAAGCTCGTTGTAATCGCATCCGGAAGTATTATCGCAGTTGCGGCAAGGTAGTGGATCGATCTAAGCGACTGTCTAATAAATCCTCTCGAATCGTCTACCGAGAATTTCTCTGTTCTCATCAAGCTTGAGCGATCGAATAGATTTCGCTCGAACAAGTCTTGAGAACTTTCTCCAGGGCTGGATAGGGATTTCCGTATCCATCAAGTAAACCGGAATGCTGTCGACTCCATTTTCTCGGAACAAGCAGCGAGGCGTCAATCAAACCGCAATAGTGCCAGCCCACGAACTCCGGGCGAGCGAACGCATTGCGGAAAAACTCTTCCGTCCACTCAGCCCGCTGGGCTAAGTCATCAGCAATCGGACCATAAGGTCTAGGCATCGTATCCGTCGTCATGGTGAAGGCCGAGTCACCATTAATAAAGGGCTTGTCTACCTGCTCGGTCCAACGATCCAGTCCCGGCTTCTGGACCTCGAACCGTGCGTACATCTGGTAAAATATGATATCCGTGTATTTGCTGGTGACGGGAAGTACCGTGTCGAGCGAATCCGTATTGGCATGGAGCTTGTCGCCTAAAAACATGTGGTTGGGGTCGTACCGGCGTATCGCGTTGCGAGTCACTTCGTAGTATCTGCCCACCACGCGTTTGAGGAATACGATATTATCGCGCGTCTCATTGGCATTGGACAGACGTGTGTCTGGCCGCCAATTCTCAGCACCCGCCAAGGCATCGAAGGACTTGAACTTGGTGCCATAGGTCGTATTGAAATCTTTGATGCGACCGCGGTAAAATTCCTGCATCGTATCAACGTAGGCCTGCTTCCCCGCAGCCGCGCTCCCTAAATTCCTGAGTCTCCTCGGCCAACCGATTCGTGACGGACGGCGGGCGCCACCAATGGTATCAGGCCGCTCCCGCAAGTCTTCCTCGGTAAGCAGCGGGCAGTCCGTCATGGAATAGCCCAACAGAAAGGGGTCATCCTTAATCGGCACAGCAATTTTCTTGGCCATACCGTCACAATGACCCTCAAAGTCTGAAGAAAAAACGTCCCTGAAGTTGCTATCTGGTATCTCGGTTCTCCAGTGAGGGATTTCGACAAAGTGAATCGGCTGCATATAGGGCATTGCCGGCTTCGGCTGGTTGACGATACTAAGCGCACTGTGCACGCCCACCGTATTAAATCCCATTTTTTCCCGCAGTCCTAGAAACCATGTTCTCAAAGCGGCATTGAATGCCGGCCCATCTAAAT
>PBMN01000073.1:0-35869 GCA_002722675.1 Opitutaceae bacterium | reverse complement strand
TTTCAGATACTTCAGTCTTAATGCGCCAATCCTAACATTTAAAGCCGTGATTGATTCTGTTGGGGTAGCCCTGGGCGATGCTCCTCTGATCCGCGTTCAACCGACAAACAGAAAAGTTGAAACGAGAACTGCTCTCAATTCTTTCTGTTACGGCGGTGAGTGACTTGCCCATAACCTACCAGTGGAAATTCAACAATATCGATATCCCAAATGCGACAAGCCCGGTAATTACCATAGCAGACACCCAACCGTCGGACGCCGGTCCATAAACCGTCACTGTTTCTCATTCGAATGGTAGCACACTCTCTGGGATTGCTACAGTCGAAGTCATCCCTGGTTTTCTCGATACATTGATCGCTCAAGGAGTCCCCGCCGAGCAAAGAGCATTCTCGGACGATCCAGACAAGGACGGCATCATCAACGCCTACGAATTACTTTCACGGACCGATGCGAATGATCCTAGCTCCGGTGAACCACCCCTAGTCGAAATCGACCTCCTAACTCCCATGCTCTATGCTGAAAGCATCTTTGACGGTCTCATGCATTATTCTTTCCGAACTACCACCCGCTTGGAAGAAAACTCACAGTTCGCGCGACCGCTATTGTCAGTCAATCAGTAGACCGTTATCAGCTATGGGACCTCGGGAGGACAGAGGAATGGTGATGCGTGATGGGTGAGGCTTCGTGAATGTTCACTGTGTAGGTAAACCGAGCCTCCACCAGTTCTCCATCCTGAAATTTCCAATCATACAAACCAGCCAAAGCGAAAACACCGTTGGCAAGCTCCAAGACATTCAGCGTCCCCTCTTTTAAGGTTACCTTCGAAACACCACGCTTCGACAGACCAAGAAAATATGCCTCAATCCCGACCCTATCATTCAGGATCTTTTCGGAAAAAGTGGGAACGAGTACGCTCCCTTGAGCATAGAGTGCTAACACCCGGTCTGCTTCACCGTCATTTACACCATCGAGCCAGGCAGCGAGTACATCTTGTGGAGAATTAAGCATGAAAATGAAGACAAATTAAGGAGAATCTCAATCTGAACCCCTTGGAAGAAAAGACGAAATGAATTTCGTGCAACTATCAACCCATTTTTGAAGATCCGCATCTTTTGCAACTCCCTCCGCCTTTACATAAACCATTCCTTTGAGGGCCTTTCCGGTAAAATCAATCGCCCGTGCATACTTTTCAGCCAAACACTTAGCGTACTGCTCAGGTCACATTCGAACCATCAGCGTGTCCCGAACGAAGCCACAGCACATATGTTTCGAAATCATGAAGCAGAGACCTACAAACATCTTCTTAACCTCAATATCCTTCCGATCCGAAAAGGTAGAACACTAACGCCTTTTTAGAGCTTCGTCATAGGCCACAGACCGCTAATACAGTTCCTGAGCGAATGAAGCTCAACCGCGAATCAACCAACTACTCGTAGGGAGTTACAATCACAATTTAGATGAGGTAACATGATAATCTATATTATAACTAAAATAACAGGATCCGCCTTTGTGGCATTCATAAAAACGACAGGATCCAGCGCCAAGTTTTAGGGAAGCATTGGGGGGGGGGGTAGAAACACAGGCTCAGGCTCTCATGTGCCAGGGCTTTTCCTATTTATATGAATACACGAAGTCTAAATGCAGGAGCGGTTACACGCTGCGATTTGAAAATCGTGCATCGCGGTGTAAAACCGCTCCTACCTATTAAAGCTCACGGTCGATGCCCTTACGCCAACTGATCGCCAATCGGCAGGCGGCGTATGCGTTTGCCTGTCGCAGCATAGATCGCATTACAGAGTGCCGGAGCAATAGGCGGAACACCGGGTTCGCCCACTCCTCCTAGTTCCACTTTCTTTTCCGGATCAACGAGGTGGACGGATATCGACTTTGGCGCTAACGAGATCCGCGGAACTTGATAATCATGAAAATTGCTCTGCTTCGCACTTCCATTTTCGAAACTGATTTCTCCAGTAGTTGCCAAACCGATACCCATTACGCAGGAACCTTCCATCTGGGACCGTATGCGATCAGGGTTAATCCGAGGTCCGCAGTCGATCGCCATGGTCGCTTTATGCACGATTAGATTACCGTCCTTCTCCACCTCGACCTCCAGCACGGCGGCGACATAGGAAACAAAACTGTAGTGAACGGCAAAACCCATACCCCTACCCTTTGGAAGGCGCTTACCCCAACCGGCTTCCTTCGTCGCGACGTTAAGAACATTTTTCAGACGCCCCGTATCAACCGGATACTTTTTCGGGTCTTCACCATGATTCCATCCGTCTTTAAACTCGTCCGGATTAATTTCGCGATCATCGCCTAACAGATCCAGATAAAACCGGAGGGGGTCCCTTCCAGCCTCTTCTGCGAGTTCAGCAATAAAACTCTGAACCGCAAATCCATGAGGTATATTAGAAACCGATCGAAACCAGCCGATTCGGGTGTGGGCGGCGACCTCCGGATTCTCGATACGAACATTGGGTATCGCGAATGGGATATTACTGTGACCCATATTGGTTTCGAATGCTTGCTGGTGCTTGGGATCCGGACCGAATAGGGACGCTATGGTTGGTGCCACGGATCGATGAAGCCAGCCGCTCACTTTGCCTCTCCGATCCAAACTAGCTTCTAAATGCTCTCCTGATACCGTATGAAAATAGTCATGACGAATATCATCCTCGCGCGTCCATTGCACCCTAGCCGCTCGTCCCGGAAAGGCTTTCGCGATTTCAACCGCCTCATTGATAAAGTCTGCCTTGGACTTCCTCCCGAATCCTCCCCCTAGTAGCGTTACATTGATACGCGTCTTTTCGAGAGGCATCCCTGCTCGCTCAGCAGCTTCTGTTCTTGCCGCTTGCGGTGCCTGCGTTGGCGCCCAAATCTCCAGGAAGTTGTTTCTCAGTAGAGCGGTCGATACAGGCGGCTCCATCGGAGCGTGAGCGATATGCGGCAGGTAGTAAGTCGCTACATGCGTCTTTTTCGCTTTAGAGAAGGCCGCTTCGACATCACCCACCGACCGGACTAGTTTCCCTGGTTTACTGGAAGCTTCTTCCAAGCTCTGGCGATGGGCTTCGGATTCATAAGAATCGTGAGGGCTTGAACTCCAATCCACCTTGAGCACTTCCCTCCCCTTAATCGCAGCCCACGTATTCTCTGCCACCACAGCAATACCTCCAATTGGCTTGAACCCAGAAGGAACGGCGGCTCCTTCAATCGGCATCACCTTCAGCACTCCTTTGACCTTGAGGGCCTCAGAGCCGTCGAATGACTCAACCGTGCTTCCCAAAACGGGAGGCCGTGCAACTACGGCATAGACCATTCCTGCGGACCGGGTATCACCTCCATAAATGGCCGTTCCGGAAACCATGCTCACTGCATCTGCACTATGCGTATGCTCTTTGCCAATATAGCGATAGGTTCTAGGGCTTTTATACCGAATCGAAATCGGATCTGGAGATTCGAATGAGCCAACCACTCCTACCAATTCGGCAAAGTCAGCCTTCCGTCGGCTCAGAGCATGGATTACGCTATGCTTCGAAGCCCTGACTTCCCGAATAGGAACGCCCCATCCAGCGGCAGCAGCCGCTTCTATGATCGCCCTGACCGTAGCACCGCACTGGCGCATCGGTTCATACCAGTGGCGCATACTGCGCGATCCATCCGTATTTTGGTTTCCATATTTTGCCTCGTCTCCGACGGCCTGCAAGACACGGCAGCGATTCCAGTCCGCTTCCATTTCCTCCGCTACGACCAATGCTAAACTCGACCGGATCCCTTGCCCCATCTCAGATCGCGTGACCGTAATATCTATCGTTCCATCGTAATTAATCGCCACAAAGAGCTTGGGGTCGCTTTTTGTACCTCCGGGCATTCCCTCACCACCGTACTTTTTGGCCGGTTTATCCTGGGCCCAAGTCCAATTCGCCGTAAACAGCAAGGCCCCCGTTGCGCCGACACTCTTTATGAAGCCACGTCGGTCAGTTCCATGATTCACTATCGAAAAGTCGCTAAACATCGGACTCACTTGGCACCTCCTTTCAGGCTATCGGATGCGGTATGTATCGCAGTCTTTATTCGATTGTAGGTACCACACCGACATATGTTTCCGGCCATCGATGTCTCAATCTCTTCTTCATTGGGAGAGGGATTGCTGGTTAGCAGAGCCGTCGCGCTCATCACTTGTCCACACTGGCAGTACCCGCACTGCGGCACTCCCACCTTAACCCAGGCTTCCTGCACCGCCTTTCCCACCTTTTGTCTCCCGAGAGCTTCTATCGTCGTTATCTTCTTCCCCGCTGCAGCGCTGATCGGCGTCACACAGGATCGAATGGGCGCTCCATCCATATGCATCGTGCATGCACCGCATAAACCCATACCACAGCCAAATTTCGTTCCCGTAAATCCGAGCACATCTCGAATCGCCCAAAGCAATGGCATGTCCTCAGGGGCATCGACCTCGCGGTCTTGTCCGTTAAGATGGATTGTTGTCATGATGAAGCTTCTATTCTGAGGTTAATCGGCATAGGGTATCGCATATGCGAATACAGGGGATTTTTAACATCTCTAATAAGGGCTGTTAAAACCGCAACCTCAAACCGGTTAAATCGTGAATTAGAATTGCGAAGAGACTGGTTTGCGTTCTATCTCCGCCATCAACACTATGGAACCAGAAGAAAGAAGGCGGAAAATTCGAAAATCAGTCGTAGCGTCCGTCGCTACTTCGTCTGTGCTCGGATTGCTGACGTTTTTCGTAATGCCCAAAATGAAACCCGCCTTTTACGGGCTAATTTGGTTCGGTACCTTTTTTTTATTGTGGATATGGACCATGATGGCGACGCACTATTAGGCCAACAACGAAATAATCGAGCCTCTCAGAGCTCGATTGATACCGAGGAAGACGCCTTTCGAGCCTTCTCTCTCGCTTCTTCAATATCCGCTCCAAGTGCGAGGGTTACTCCCATGCGGCGCTTTCCCACAACCTTTGGCTTACCAAAGAGCCGCAATTGCGTATCCGGCGCACTCAAGGCCTCACTGAGATTACCAAAAGAAACTTTGTCAGAGTTTCCCTCAACCAGTACGACTGCCGACGCGCTCGGTCCGAACTGCCGGATAGAAGGTATTGGCAAACCGAGAATCGCTCTTGCATGCAAGGAGAACTGGGGAAGGTCCTGGGATATCATTGTCACCATACCAGTATCATGCGGACGCGGAGACACTTCACTGAAATACACCAAATCGCCCTTCACGAAAAGCTCGACGCCAAAGAGGCCAAAACCACCGAGACTAGCTGTAACCGCTCCCGCAATTTGTTTTGCGTTCTCCAGCGCGGCATCGCTCATGGGTTGTGGCTGCCAAGATTCACGATAGTCACCATCGACCTGAATATGCCCAATTGGATCGCAAAAGCTCGTCCCATCGACATGCCTCACCGTCAAAAGCGTAATCTCATAGTCAAAGTCCACAAAGCCTTCTATAATTACCTTCCCCTTTCCCGCCCGGCCCCCTTCTTGGGCATAATTCCAGGAAGTTTCCCTGTCGGCATCCGACTTGACCACACTCTGTCCCTTTCCTGAGGAACTCATGATTGGCTTGATCACGCATGGCATTCCAATTTCAGAAATTGCCTCGCAATAATCTTCGTACGTATCCGCGAAACGGTACGGCGATGTTGCGAGTCCCAATTCCTCCGAGGCCAACCGGCGAATGCCTTCTCGGTTCATGGTCAACTGAGTCGCGCGCGCAGTCGGGATAATCGTAGCCAATCCTTCCGCTTCCAGCTCCGCAAGGGTATCCGTGGCGATCGCCTCTACCTCCGGGATCACGAGATCCGGCTTCTCCTGTTCGATAATCGCTCGGAGTGCCGCTCCATCGAGCATCGATACCACATGGGACCGATCTGCCACCTGCATCGCAGGGGCATCGGCATAAGCGTCCAAAGCGATGACCTCTACCCCATAGCGCTGCAATTCGATCACGACCTCTTTCCCTAATTCGCCGGAACCACAGAGCAGGGCCTTTTTTGCAGTGGATGTAAATGGGGTACCTATTATTGTCATACTCGCAGTGAAGTCAGCCACCGGCTAAGGATCAATCTAAACTTTTCTGGTCGGCTCAAATTTATTGATGGAAGGGGAAACAATCCGCACGTGAATGTCAGATCTGCTTCCTCAAGAAATTCAAGCTCGCACTTCCACGCCCCTTCCATCAACCTGAAAGCAATGATGAGACGCCTTCCTTATTCTACCCTTTTGACAGTCTTTGCAGCATTCGTTTTCAGCCTCACTAGCTTGGATGCGACCGACAACTCCCATTCAAACTGGCACCAGTTTCGAGGCGAGGGAGCAAGAGGAATAGGGACCGGAGATTCATTACCCGAACATTGGTCAGCCAACCAGAATATCGCCTGGAAAGTCGATCTTCCCGGGAGAGGCTGGTCTTCCCCCGTTGTTTGGGGAAACAAAGTATTCGTTAATACAGTGATCAATTCCAACGAGTCTGAGGACCCCAAGAAAGGTCTCTATTTTGGGGGCAACCGTCTTGACATTCCGCAAACGATTCACACCTGGAAAGTCTACTGCCTTGATCTAAAGGATGGTGCGATTCTTTGGGAACAGACTGTCCACGAGGCCAATCCCGAAACTTCGATCCACTTGAAAAACAGCTACGCCTCGGAAACACCCACCACTGACGGCAAGAACGTATATTTCTATTTTGGCAACGTGGGAGTCTTTGCATTCGACCTAGACGGAAAACCCCTGTGGTCAAAGCGGTTTGAACCTCGCCAAACTCGGCATGGGTGGGGAACAGCGGCGTCACCCATTCTGCACGGAAACCGCCTCTATCTCCTCAATGACAATGACGAGGAGTCTTGGCTCAAGGCGCTGGACAAAAATTCAGGCGAAGAGATCTGGAAGGTGGAAAGAGAACCCGAAAGCAATTGGTCAACGCCCTATGTTTGGGAGAACGATCTGCGCACTGAAATCATCGTCCCCGCTACAAACAAAGTCGCCTCTTATGATCTAGACGGAAGCGAACTGTGGTCGTTCAAAGGCATGTCGAGTATTACGATTGCAACGCCCTACTCCCATGACGGACTCCTATACGTAAGCTCGGGCTACGTGGGCAGTCGTCACAAACCGATTTACGCTATTCGTCCGGGAGCCACGGGCGATATCTCCATTGATGAAACACTTCGATCCAATGACTACATTGTCTGGTGCGAATGGAGGGCCGCCCCGTACAATCCGAGCACGCTTTTGTACGAAGATCAGCTCTACGTTCTCCTCGACCGCGGCATGCTCTCCAGCATGGATCCCAAGACCGGGGCCTTTCATTTCGAACGTGAGAGAATTCCTGGCAATAAAGCCGGATTTACCGCTTCTCCGTGGGCCTACAATGGGAAGGTGTTCTACTTGAACGAGAACAGCGAAACCTTCGTTTACAAAGCAGGAAACTCTCCCGAATTGCTCCACGTAAATCAACTTGCCGAAGATGACATGGGCATGGCGACCCCGGCTATTGCAGGTAATCGTCTATTAATTCGTACTTCTGCCCGGATCTACTGCATTGCAGAGGGTTGAATCCGAAGGAGGAAAGATCGACCTCTTGACCATAGTACCGAATTCCGAATACCCGCTGATGTGGGAACGACTCGAAATCGATCTATAGTTTACGTATCCTTGCGTTTCGTATACGGACATCGGACGACCGCACCCCCATCGCCTCGATAATCAATGGTCCAGACTCGCTCGTTGCATCACAAACCTCGTCACTGACGAACCGATTGTTAATCCATAGTTGATGGCGACTATCGTGCACCCGGATTCGGTAGCGATTCCATTCGCCCACATGAAAGCTGCTGTACTTCGCTTCATCGGACGCCAAAATGGGGGAATACATAACGCTGCCCGGCTCATTTCTATAACGAATTTTCATCCGTGTCTTGGGTTCCACTTTCATATCCGCCTCGAATTCGAAATTCTCAAACGAATCCTTCGTCGAAATCGCCCCCGAACCACGACTGGTAAGGTTAATTTCTCCCGCTCGAAGCGTCACCCTTTTCGCCGACGTCCAGCGCTTCAAGTCGTCTAGTTCCTCCCACCGATCGCCATCACGCAATTCAATCAATTGTTCCTTTAAGCCTGCTTTAATAAAGGCATATTCGGGATTTCCGGCGAGGTTCCGCCACTCAAAGGGATCGTTCTTGTAGTCGTACAACTCTTCCTCGTCATTTGAAGCGAGCGAATAACGCCACCGTTTCCCTCTAACGGAAAAATGCGGATACAGAGTTCCTTCGTAGATCCGATGCTGCATATGGTTTTTCCCCGGAATCGTAGTAATGGCCACATCAGGTCCAGACCATTCTCCATTCTCAGGATCTCGAATCAAAGGCAATAGGCTATGTCCCTCTAGTTCGTATCCATTTGTATCAGAATTTGGGTTACGATTTAATTCGAGTAATTCATTAAAGGTGGGGTAAATGTCGATCAATGAAACCGGATGGTCACAAGTAGCACCCATTGCCGATCCTTCGACCCCGGCAACAATGAGCGGGATGCGAGTAGACGGCTCCCAAAGACTGCCCTTGTAAAGGAAGTTTTTCTCGCCCACATGAAATCCATGATCACTCGTGAAGAATATAATAGTATTATTGCGTTCCGGGCTGTCCTCGACCGCATCAAGGATCGTTCCCACCTGGTCATCAACAAACGACACACAGGCCATGTAGGCCTGAAGCCACTTGCGAAACAGGTCCTTCCCTTCGTGGCGAACGAGCATTTTGTAGCGACGAAACCCATACAGCGATTCATTCCCCAGCGCAATCGACACATCGTCCAAATCATTCGGATCGACTACAGGCAATTCAATGGATTCCAACGGAAAGCGGTCAAAGTAGTTTTGGGGCGCGTATAGCGGCGTGTGGGTTCGAATAAGGCCTGTAAAAAGCGCGAAGGGCTTATCATGCTGCCGTTTGATTACCTCGGCTGACCAAGCGGCCCCGAGCTCATCCGCCAATGGATCCCTATCATCACTGTTTACATACCTATAGGGCTTCCCGAAAAGTCGCCATCCCTTGTATCCAGGAATACCATTGGCCGGATCGGCTGGCCAGTCGGGTATGTCGGAAAGCGGTCCAAACACATGTTCCCACTTGTAGTCCACGTCCGCATCCTCGCCTTCGTACAAGAATAGCTGCTGCGGATGCGGGAGTCGGAAATTCTCGGACTGGCCATCCCATGGCCATGGGCCTACGTCGCCATAGTGGCCAAATTCGTCAAACAAACCATTCTGGTTTCCGTGGTAGACCTTACCCGTGCCATAGACCCCATACCCGCCCTTTCGGAGATTGTCGTGCAGCGAAACGCTCCCCTTGTAGATTCCGTTATCTTGCCAGTTTTCAAACCAGTAAAGACTCGTCGTCTGCGGATAGAGACCGAAAAGCATACTCGCCCGCGACGGGGCGCATAGCGGGTCGTTCGTATGGGCATTAGTGAATGTAACGCCTTGAGCTTTGAGCCGATCAATATTTGGCGTCGGCACCAGCGGCTTCCCACTCGGTTGCAGCGGCATGTCGTTGAGGTCATCAACGATGATAAAGACCATATTGGGCCTTGTATCGGATAAACCGATCGAGCCGAATGCAGATAAAAGAAATAAAAGAAACAACGTTCGCATAGAATGAGATAACAGAAACCTTAGTTATGGATAACCACTATCAGGACGCGAGACAAATGAGATCTTAATGAGGCCTATCACCCCTCTTCAGGTCGCTCGTATGCCGTTCCATCAAGACCTCTCGCAACCCGTATTCCCTTACTCTCCTGCGAAACAACGGATTTCCCTCTCGAACAGATCTTCTATATTTGCTGTATGCCGACCTTTAATCCCGCCACCGACGTATTCTCGATAACCATCTCCGGCGTTACCATATCCGATATGCAACAGGAGATATAAGGATTCTGAAGGGCTCACAAGTACGCTTTCGTATATCTCGAGATATCTTATCGGATTTCTGTATCAAATTATCAACGACATTTTTTTTCCAACGACCTCTCGATCTTAGAAAGCGTCTGAAAGGTCTCAATTAATCCTCCGTATGGTTCCATTTTCCACTGATTATTATATTGTAGGTCGTCTCGTCGGAGATCCTAAGCAAAGTCGAGGGGCTGTGGCGAAATTCACCCCAATATGGCGAGTCATCCCGACCTCGCCATGGCTGCGACGGTTAGACCGACCCGACCCACAGCCAAAGTCCATTAAGGAAATCAACCCACTAGACTCTATCTTATGCCGCGTTCCATCACGTGCCACAAAACGTCTCGTGAACAACCTCTTCCGGTAGCGGTGGTGATTCGAGATCTTCATACTCAGTCTGCTCATCAAATGGATTGGCCAATGCATCGACAAGCCGATGGAAGAGAGAATAGTCTCCGCGGTAGGCTGCCTGAATCGCTTGCTCAACGCGATGATTTCGCGGGATAAGTATAGGATTGGCCAACCTCATTTCCGAATAGCGGTTACCCGGATCCGCTTCCTTCCGCCAATTGCTAAACCACTTCTCAAAGGGCTCTTTTTCGGGAAAGAGCACGCTGAGATCTTGGTGTGAATCCCCACCGGCTACTTGCGTGAGTCGCCGAAAGAAAAGCGTGAAGTCAATCTTCTCGGACGCAAGAAGATCGAGGCTATCTTGAATGAGTGTTACCGGCACAGATGAAGGAAGCCCTAATTTTGTCCGAAAACGGCCGATGTGCTGGTCCGCGAATCGATCTGAAAATTGAGAGAGAGCGCTCTCAGCCAAGCTCTTAGCCTCCTCTGCATCCTCCGATAGCAGAGGCAACAAGGTCTCCGCAAATCGAGTCAGATTCCATAATCCAATATCAGACTGGTTTCCCCAAGCGTAACGGGCGCCTCTATCGATCGAACTAAAAACGCATTGCGGATGAAAGGCGTCCATAAAGGCACAGGGACCGTAGTCGATCGTTTCGCCTGACACCGCCATATTGTCGGTGTTCATTACTCCGTGAATAAAGCCAAGCGACATCCACTGGGCGATCAAATCCGCTTGAGCCTTCGCAACCGAACCTATCAGGGCACTGTAGGGATTCGACGAATCGGCTGCTTCAGGATAATGCCTGGCGATCACGTAATCGGCCAGCAGTCGGGTCCCCTCAAGGTCATTACGAGCGTAGTAGTACTGAAACGTACCGACGCGAATATGACTCGCTGCAATCCGAGTAAAAACGCCACCCGGCAAAGAGCCCTCCGCTCGCAAAACATTCTCGCCCGAAGCAACCGCTGCCAAAGCCCGCGTTGTCGGAACACCCAGCGCCGCCATCGCTTCGCTGACGATGTACTCCCGAATCACCGGTCCCATGGCAGATTTTCCATCTCCTTGGCGGGAAAAAGGCGTACGCCCCGAGCCCTTCAGCTGCAGATCAAAACGATCTCCTTTGGTATCGACGATCTCACCGAGCAATAAGGCTCGGCCGTCACCGAGCTGCGGTACGAAACCGCCGAACTGGTGTCCCGCATAGGCTTGGGCAATCGGTTCTGCCCCTTCAGGAGCTTGATTGCCCGAGAGCATCGCAACTCCTTCCTCGGACTCCAGCCAATCCCTAGAAATGGATAAGCTCTCCGCGAGTCCTCGATTAACTCGAATTAATTTTGGCGCGCTAAGGCTCGCCGGAGCAAGCCTAGCATAGAATCGCTCGGGTAAACGCGCATAGGTGTTGTCGAAGTTGATTCTCACTTTTACGGTTAGGAGATTGGCATGAAGGAGATACCCAATGACTGCGTCCATATAAAAACACTCATTCGCGAAATCAATCGCCAACGGCTTGTAATGGTAGCACAGCTACAACTCGCATCCAAAATTATTACTTCCCAATCTGGACGTTTTCAAGATTACGGAAGGTTATTTGAATCTGCCCCAATTGCCTGGTTTAGGTATAGAGATTGACGAAGACGCGGTCATCGAGCCCGACAAAGAAAGCTTCATGCGAAACGATCGAGACTGGCACCATGGAGATGGATCTGTCGCGGAATGTTAGATAGGGTACGGCAAGGACCTCACTCCTTCGCGACACCTTCAGCTCTCTTGACCCGGATCGATTGGCCTAGAGGGATCCACCGTCATCCAGCAAATCGCCGTTATCACATACATGACCGCAACCACAATAAACATGGGGAAATAGTTGGTCACGACCTCTGAAACACCATCAACCACCTGCGTAGTGGCAAACCCATCCAACAAGGGCCCCAAGAGCAGTACCGGCACCAGAACCGCGCCAATATTTCCTGACATATTAACAATGCTGAAGACCGTCCCTGAGTGCCGCCCCCCAATATCGGTACACGTACCCCAAACCGTTGGCTGAGACCAATCGCTGAAAAACTTAACAACGAACAAACCAATCGCCAGAGCAAGGACGTTGGTCTGTGAAATCGCAAAGAAAAGGCATATCGTTGCGATGATTTTTCCCGAGGAGCCCATTATTCGCCTAGCAGTCTTTCGACTCCCAGTGAGACGAATACAATAATCATTTAGATAGCCTCCCACAAAACCTCCCACGGCTCCGCCAAAGAGCGGAAAACTCGCGTAGATTCCCATCTCTGCGATAGAGATTCCCTTCGAAAGGAAATAGCTACCGAGGACCGAAGTATAAATAATGTCCGCTCCCGCATTCGATACCTGGGCGAAGACCATTATCTGCAATGTTCGATGCTTCAATGCCTGCTTAAAACTCAGGACTTTCGATTGAGTTTTTTGGGCTAGGTTCTCCGCTCTAAAAAGCTTTCTCTCAGCTTCGTTCACCCGCTTGTCATCTTCCGGGCTATTCCGGTAAAGAGCAAAAAAGACTAACGCTAAGAAAATCCCCGCTCCCGCCATTATCATGAGCGCCACCTTCCAATGAAAACCGAAGTAGCTCATTAGCACGGTCGCCATTATGATCGGAGCGAGAGCCCCACCTGCTCTTCCCGCGAAACTCGCCACAAACCCTTGCATGGTCGTCCGGTTGGCAGGTGGAAACCAGTTCCGGGATACACTATTCAAACTAGGATACGCTCCTGCTTGCGCGGCACCAAAAATAAGCCGTGCGATACAAAAGGTCACAAACGAGCCTCCTAAGGCAAATAATACTAAACTCAGCGACCATCCCCCAATAAGCGAACTCAGAAAAAACCTTGCTCCAAAGTAGTCACACACCACACCACTCGGAATTTGACCCAGAGCATAGGTAATATTGAAAAACGTGAAAATCTGTTCTAGCTCTGTATTCGTATATCCATACTCACGAGCGAGTTCGGGTCGGATAACTGCCCATGTGTAACGGTGCAAGTACAGCATCAGTGACGTGACCGACGCCATGACGAAGATCAGCTTGTGAACATTTGTCGGGCTCGGGCTGCCGATAATTTCGCGTTGAGAAGAATCTGACGAGGAGCTCATAGGGACATAGGGGATCCGAGAGGAGTTCGAATAATCAGGTTTAATCCCGCACTTGGCAACGCCTAAGAGGAAAGACGATCTTTACGCCGACCAAAACGCCCCTTAAAGCTTTTCCCATGATAAGATTCTCGCAGAACCGCTCTCGACAATCCAGGACCTTCTTCGTTTATAGGCATAGGCTATCACTCTTCCTTCTCTGCCTCCTGCCCCTGCTCATTTCTTGCGAACCCGAGCCAACGGGACCCCTTAAAACCAGCAAGCTGCAGAAAATAGACCAAGCGATCGAGAAAGCGGTTCGACAGGGCAAAACTCCTGGTGGCGTTTTCTGGTTAGAGCACAAGGGAGGAGTCTATACCAAGGCTTACGGCTACGCCGCTCTCCAACCCCAGATCGCTTTCGCTTCGATCGATACCCTTTATGATTCGGCATCCCTGACTAAGGTAATGGCAACCGCTCCCGCGATCTTACTATTAATGGAACGTGGGGAAATCGAATTGGATGCACAGGTCCAGCAGTACCTTGAGGACTTCGACAACGGCGGGAAAGAATCCATCACCATTCGTCACCTTTTAACACATACATCCGGCCTACGTCCAGGAATTGATCATACCGTCGAAGTAAACGGCATCCAAGAAGAGTGGAATGGATACGAAACCGCTATCGCCCTTGCCAAAGCGGAGAAAGCGCAACACCCGCCAGGAACTCAGTTTATCTACAGCGATATCAACTACATTATTCTGGGCGAGATCATTGAACAGATTTCAGGCATGCCATTGGAAGAATTTACGCGCAAGGAAATCTTTAAACCATTGGGAATGAGTGACACGGGATACCTCCCGTCGCCGAAATTGCGGGAGCGAATCGCTCCAACCAAGTGGGTAGATGGTGAGATGCTCCGAGGAATCGCTAATAATCCTATTTGTCGGAAAACCGGTGGCGTTCACGGACATGCTGGGATATTCACGACGGCTCCTGACATGGCGAAATTCGCTCGCATGATCCTTAATAAGGGAAACCTGGAGGGCGTTCGCCTTTTGCAGCCAGAAAATGTTGAGTTGATGACTTCCATTCAGTCTCCCGAGAGTGTGCCCTCTCTCAGAGGACTCGGCTGGGATATCGACTCGAGTTACTCGGGTCAGAGGGGGGAGGTTTTCCCTATTGGAGGCTTCGGTCATACGGGGTTCGCCGGACCGAGTATTTGGATTGATCCCTTCTCGCAGACTATCGTGATTTTCATGACCAATCGGATACACCCCGATGGAACTGGTGATGTACGGGAATTGCGTCGCCAGATCGGCACCCTATCCGCGGAAGCCCTTGTGGATTTCGATTTCGAATCCGTTCCGAATATCACAAGGTAGCGAGCGATCTCCTTACGGAACGATAAAATAAGGATCCTCCACCAGCCGCACCTTAATGTCAGCCCATTTCTTACCGGGATCTTTCTGGGGATCGAACTGTGCATTTGTTGTTGGGATACCAGCCCGGATCGACTTGAGATAATCCTCCAGTAATTGGCTCATTCGCACCGTTGTATTAGTGTCAACTTTCGCCAGGTTTCTAGTCTCGGATAGATCCTCTTTCAAATTGTAGAGGTGATAGTCGCCAGTCTCCCAAAATTTGACCAATTTGAAGTCTCCTTGATGCAGCGTCGTGGAAGGCTGACCACCTTTTTGCAACTGGTAGTGTGGAAAGTGAAAAACGAGAAACGGATTAGCTCGGTTCACCTTCGCATTGGACTGCCCTGAAAGGATATTCGCCAAGCTACCCCCTTCTTGATCTGCAGGCACGGATCCGATTCCCAGCCAATCCGCAATCGTCGGAAATAGATCGTAACCCACCACTGGCTCCCGGCTTCTTCCCGGTAAAATTCCTGGACCCGCAACAATGAATGGAACCCGAATCCCGCCTTCCCACAAAGTCGCTTTCCAGCCATGGAGAGGTCCATTCGTGTTGCTAGGATTTGGGATAGGATAACTTCCATTATCGCCAAGGTAGATGACGTAGGTGTTGTCCCCAATTCCAAGCTCTTTAATTTTCGACAAAGTCATACCCAACCCCGTATCCAAATCTTGACTCATGGCAGCGTGGCCTGCCTGATTGTGGCGTTCTCCAGGCGTTCGCGCCTCTGTTTCGTCTAAAGTCGATTTCTTTGAGAAGACCGCCAAGTGCGTGGCGTAGTGCGAGAGTTGCAAGTAAAACGGCTTGCCCGATTTCACCTGCTTTTCCATCCAATCATTGCCACTCTTTGTAATGGAAAAAATGCGCTTCGGATCCGGGTCGTCGCTTCCACCTTCCCGATTTCCCGTAGCTCCCGAGCTAGCGTCAAATCCATGCCTCTCCGGACCGCCCCCGTTGATATGCCACTTTCCAAAATGGGCCGCAGCGTATTCGGGACGATGCTGATTTAACCACTCTGCGACTGTGATCTCCTCATCCGCAATATCATTCACATGCGGTGGTGGCGTAATCCGGTTTCCCTCAAAAAAGGGGCCCTCGTGCCGGTCGACTATGTCTGACATCTGAAGCAATGCGGGGCTTTTCCCGGTCAGGATCGAATAGCGAGACGGCGAGCAATTCGGATGCGGGGCATAGCCTTGCGAAAATATGACTCCGCGATTCGCTAGCTTTTCGAGATGGGGGGTTTTGATGAAATCGCTTTTCGATTCAGGAACGTCTTCATCCATCAATACCGAAGTCGCTCCCCAGCCTTGGTCATCCGTCAAGACGAGCACGATATTGGGCGACTGCGCCTTCAAAAACGATGCGCTCACAATTGAAAATGAGACGGCGAGAATGACTAAATTAATGAAACTAATGGGCATAGATAGAGCTTTTTTGGGGATTGGATCTCAAGCTATTTTCGGTTAAATTAAATTTCAACGCTCTTTAGCCTTTCTCGCCTGACAAAACTTCTACCCTTCCATAAAATGCCTAATACCCGATGCCAAAAGGGTTCATCCTTAACCTAGGTCAACGATTGACCCACAAAGGCTTCGAATCGTAGCGTCCGGCTTGAGACACTATTGCAAAAACAAGTTTCAAACGATACCCTCTTAGACACCTAGCGAGAGAAATATCATGAGCATACCACGCAGAGATTTCATCAGCCAATTCAGTCTAACTTCCCTATCATTGTTAGCGACACATCCGCTCTTCGGCAAGACGGCTAAATCGGGGAATAACAAGTCCGTCCTCGTCGAAACCGCCCACTTTGCAAACCTCGGTGGGTGGATGCTGGACAACCAGTTCGAACCACACCTCGGCTTCAGCTACCTGATTGCCCATGGGTTGGGTAAACCAGTCGAGAATGCTCAAGCGGAAATGCGATTCCCGAAAGCGGGACGTTACAATGTCTGGGCCCTGACCAAAGACTGGTGCCCCGGCGAATGGCAGGCTCCCGGACAGTTCAACATTCGTTTAGGAAAACAGACGCTGAAAGAGACCTTTGGTACAAAAGCTGACTGGACCTGGCAATCAGGTGGTACCGTTGATGTGTCTGCAGACCAACTCTACACCACCATAGCCCTAGAAGACCTGACTGGATTCGAGGGACGCTGCTCCGCGGTCTATTTTAGCCTCGATGCTAACGACGTGCCACCGATTGACAAAGAGACCCTGCCGCAATGGAGACGCGAAAAAGTCGGTCTCCCTTCCTCCTCAGTAGACCAAGGTCACTACGACCTAATCATCGTTGGCGGAGGCATTTCTGGCTGTGCCGCCGCAATTGCTGCCAACTCACAAGGCGTCAAGGTTGCCATGATTCATAACCGGCCTGTACTGGGTGGCAATGCCAGTGGAGAGATTCGGGTCCACACTGAAGGAATCCATGGCCGAGCAAACGAGATTCTAGATCTCATCGATACGCCTCACTATCCGAATTCGGATCCACAGGCTCTGGAAGCCGACAAGCACCGCATGAAAAACATGATGGCTCTCAAGAACGTCGATTACTACCTAAGCCACACCATGAATTCGGTGGAAATGAAAGGCGGACGTATCCACGCCGTGCAGGCCATGGAAACGGCCAACGGTACGCTTAAACGGTTTACCGGAACACAATTTATCGACAGCACCGGAGACGGCTGGCTCGGTCACATGTCAGGTTGCGAATACCGTTATGGGCGTGAATCGAAACACGAGTTTGGCGAAGAGTGGGAGGAGCATGGCGAACTCTGGTCTCCAGAAAAGCCCGACAACCGCGTCATGGGCTCCAGTGTCATGTGGTACACTCGCGCTAGCGAAAAACGGATCCGCTTTCCTAAAGTTCCCTGGGCCAAGCCGGTCGCAAAAAATCATGTCGCAACAGCGGGCGAATGGCAGTGGGAGTATTCCCACAACGACCTGCACCAGATTCACGACGCGGAAACGATTCGGGACCATATGTTCCGGGCGATTTACGGCTCCTACAGCAACGCCATTAAACGCCGCCAGCACGCCAATCTGGAACTCGATTGGATTTCCTTCCTCGCCGGCAAGCGCGAGTCCAGACGCATTGTGGGCGACCACATCTACTCGGGCATTGACGCTCGAGACTCGATCGAATTCCCCGATGCAGTAGTAATCGAGAGGCGGAAGATCGATGTCCATTATCAGGAGAAACTTCTTGGCAAACCCGTGGATTTTCTTTCCGAAGCAATTTTCCAGAGGATCAAGAATACGTATTACTACATTCCTTACCGTTCGCTCTATGCCAGAGATGTCCCCAATCTTCAGATGGCGGGACGCTGCTTCAGTTGCACGCACATCGGTCTCGGCGGTCCTCGTGTTATGAATACATGCGGCCAAATGGGTGTCGCGACTGGATACGCAGCGGGCCTTTGCAAGAAATACGGGATCGATCCCAGGCAGGTTGGTAAGAAGCACATTACAGAGCTGCGTCGCCTTTGCGGACACGAAGGAGAATTGCCACCTCTTATCGATCGTGCCGGCGAAGCGATTCCAGAGCCCTCGGCCATCTCCTAACGACTTGCTCGATCCGCGCTCTATGCGAATTGACTCAAGTGGCACGCCCGTAGGAATGTAAGCTCCTGCATGAAACACTACGTCAATTTCGCCCTTCTGTTCGCGTTCGTCATTCTGGTCGCGAGCGCCCTACTACGGTTCTTCGAGCCCTTCAGCCTAGCAACCACCCGCATTCACATCCTGTTCGGTGCCTTTGTTCTTCTGTTGGTTGGACTGCATCTCTCCTCCCGGATGGGCTACTTTTCCCGCAGGCTCAAAGGCGTGAAAGCCGCCAGTGGGGAACAGCTAAGCTCCAAACGGCTAGTCATATTGCCCTTGATAACTTGTGCCTACCTTCTCGCTGCCTGTTTTCTCAACTGGTGGCCCGTTCCCCACTTGATTGCGCTTGGCTACGAGGCGAGAAACCGGGCGACCATCTTTCGCCCGGAATCTGGCACCGCGATTCGACCCCTTGAAAAATTCACCCAACTCAAGCGGCGAACCGATCAGGAGGCGTCGGTCTTCATCGAGATCGAATGGGGACCGACCTACGACCCCGTAGCCGAATTTCCAACACCCTTCACTGGGGTGCGCCCGCAAATCGCCATCTGGGCGGAATCCTCGGTGGGGGCTCTCATCGAGACCTTTTTCGTGTCCGAGGAAAGTGCGTTTTCCGAATCCTTTGAGTGGGCGGGCAACGAACGGCGACGCGTCGACATCCTTCCAATCTGGCGGCACCAGTTCACGTTGGCATCAGGCATCGAGCCCGATGGCGATATCGACGCCTACTCGGGTGCCACTCCTGAACACAGCTTCTCCATCGCCAACAATCTGCATGAAGATCCAAACGGATTCTACATTAGTGTGGAAGCGAATGTCCCCAGCGATACCAACGAGTTCTACCACTCGAAACAGGCGGAAACGGAGGCTGGCTACACCCTTCCCGGCATTGGGCAGCCTTCCGTCTTCTACAGCGCCTACATCGATCCCGAGAGCCCTCAAAAATACTACCTCATGGAATTCGTGGGCCACGGCGGCAGCAGTAGCCAGCAAAGCGGCGAAGTCTACTACGACTCTTCTCAGCTGACCACTGCCCGAAACCTAATCGAAAAAATCCTCGTAAGAGTCGAGCGTCCTCCAGCCAGCGAATAGGACAGATCCCTTGCCGAAAAATCGTCGCGGTACTAAAAAGGCTAGGATCCCAATAGGGACGGCATCGCAGGATACAGCTCTCTTTGCATGGGATTCGAGCACGTACAGTAAAGCAAACGCTCGGACTGAAGTGGCAAAAAACGCGGGCTAGTTTTTCATGCCCGAAACGATCGATTCGCTGTATCTCAGCTCACTGGCAAACGCATCGCAACAATTGAAGATCACCTGCGGACGCGAATAGGCAACCGATTGTGCGTCGCCTCTTTGTATTGGTTATTTATATACTTTATTAATAAGCACGACGCAATAGTTCGACTGCTGTCGTTCGAGACGAGCGGTATCCACACGCACGTGAGTCTACCAACGGCGAAGAAGGCGCGACCTGTCTTCCCGATGCGAGGCTTGGCCGCCCTAGCTCTTCAGTTCGAGCGGGCCTTGGCTCGTTCGGATACTTTCTTGAACTCTGGCGCGGCGTTTTGCGGCAGCCACTGGGAAAGCCGTTCGATAGTCTCCCGGTAAGCAGGGTCGGTAGCTAGATTGTCGAATTCGTCTTGATCGTTTCGATGATCGTAGAGTTCCTTTGCGCCGTCTTCGTAAACGATCAGCCGCCATTCGCGCGTGCGGATGGAATGATTGCCGAAATAGGATGAAGTAATCGCTGGCTGCTCTCTCGGCGTTTCGGGGTTATCGAGCTGAGGGGCCAGCGAGATGCCTTCGAGATGGTGGTTTTCGGAAAGTTGGCACAGCTCGACAAGGGTTGGGTAAATATCGATCAGACTAGCGGGTTCCTTAGTCGCCACTCCTGAGTCGATGCCCGGTCCAGCGAAGAGCAACGGCACGCGCGTGGACTCCTCCCAAAGCGTACGCTTGGCCCAGTGTTGTTTCTCCCCGAGGTGAAACCCGTGATCGCTCCATAGGACGACAATAGTGTTATCGGCATACGGACTGGATTCGAGAGCATCCAAAACCATGCCTACGCAATGGTCGACGAAACTGATGGATGCCAGATAGGCCTGCGTCATGCTTCGCTGCTTCCGATGCTCGAGCACTTCGACATGCTTCGGGGCCACCGCATAGTCATTGATGCTAAGAAAATTCTTCGGAAGATCATCGAGGTCCGAAACCGGATTATCGGGAAGTGCGATCCGTTCGACATCGTAGAGATCGAACCATTTGGGGGGTGCGTAAAGCGGCACGTGCGGGCGAAAGAACCCCACCGACATGAAGAAAGGCTTTTCGAATTTTTCGTGTAGAGCAGCGGCCGCTTTTTCCGCCAATTGAAAATCACCCATCTCGGCGTCGTTTTCCGGATATTCTCCCCAATCCCACGCTTTGCTCCAACCGGCGGGAATATTCATCATCTCTTTCGGCCTGCCCCCTTTATTTCGGCCGAGCGAGCGATCAACATCGCCCGCCAATCGATTACGGAAATCGTGGTGCAACACTTTGCCCCCTACCATAGTATAGTAGCCGTTGTCTTTAAAGTGACGTTGAATCGTGGGCACATCGGCCAGGGCCGGCAGCTCCTCGTAGGCGGTTCCGAGCTCATAGCTGCCGTGCGTAGTAGCCGCCAATCCCGACATCACGCTAACACGTGAGGAAGAGCATACCGGAATGGCACAATGGGCGTTGGCGAAAACGCGTCCCTGCTTGGCGAGTTTGTCCATATGAGGCGTGAGCGCTTGCGGGTGGCCATCGAGGAAACCGGTCCAGTCGTTGAGATCGTCAATGCTGATCATTAGGACATTGGGAGGACTCGAATCCTGAGCCTGCGATCCAACAGCGAGGATACTTGTGAGTGAAATGACTAGTAGACTGCGAATATTCACGGGGGTCTTATTTCAATGATTTGGAGACGTTCGTTGGAAGCGGCCTATTTCGGAGGAAATTCCCCCTAAGCTTCTTTTATTTCAGAGCTTTCTCATAAGAGAAACCGCATACAGATCTAATCATGTAGACAAGTCCAAACGATTGAGCTCCTCGCCTCTATATTCCTCGCGCTCGATGGTGAGTAGGGCACTGTCGATTAAGACTAGGGCCGATTTGTAGATTCCATCAATATTCAATTGAGATCCATCTTCTCCACCCGCCTCTATGTCCACTTCGTTTTTCGAATTCGACATTCTGCCATCCAATGGGAACGATGCCCACCATGCATCGAAACCTCCTCGCCGCACTAGTCGCATTGGGAGTCGGCCTCGCTTTTGCCAAGGCTGCCGACCAGCCCAACATCCTGATTCTCTACGCTGATGACCTCGGCTACGGCGATCTGGGCTGTTACAACCCGGATTCGAAGATCCCTACCCCGAATCTAGACGCACTGGCCGCAACGGGCCTTCGGTTTACGGACGGCCACTCTTCCTCTGGCATCTGCACGCCCAGTCGCTACGCCCTCTTAACCGGTCGCCACCATTGGCGTAAATTCCATGGCATCGTAAATGCGTTCGGAGCATCCGCTTTTGACGCCGAGCGTCTGACTATGCCGGAAATGCTCCGAGAAAAGGGCTACACCACCGCGGCCATCGGCAAGTGGCACATCGGCTGGGACTGGGCGGCCATTCGCAAACCGGACGCCCAGCAGACCGGCGAGGGACGAAGAAAATTCTGGGGGCCGGAAGCGTTCGATTGGTCTCAATCGATACCCGACGGACCATTGGCGCACGGTTTCGATCACTACTTCGGCGATACCGTTATCAACTTCCCACCCTACTGCTGGATCGAGGACGACCGCGTCACCGCGGCGCCGGACAGGATCATGGACACGGAGCTGTTCAAGCCCATCAAAGAGGGCAACTGGGAGTTTCGCCCAGGCCCTATGATCAACGGTTGGGATCCCTACACGAACGTCCCCACCACCACGCAGCGTGGTGTCGAATACATCCACGCTCAGGCCGAAACGGACGAGCCATTCTTTCTCTACTTCGCCTGGCCATCGCCACATGCGCCCATCATCCCGAATGACGAATTTGACCGCGCATCCGCGGCTGGCCCCTACGGAGACTTCGTGACCGAAACGGACGCGTCCGCCGGCCAGTTGCTCCAGGCCCTGGAAGAATCCGGCCAAGCAGAAAACACCATCGTCGTCTTCAGCGCGGACAACGGGCCGGAGAAATACGCCTACGCTCGGGACGCGAATTTCGACCACTGGTCGGCCTACCCGCTTCGCGGCCTCAAGCGAGACATCTACGAAGGGGGTCACCGCGTGCCATTCCTGATCCGCTGGCCAGGCGTCACCGAAGCGAGCACCACCAACGAGAGCCTGGTTTCCCAGATTGATCTTATGGCAACCTTCGCCGATGCCCTGGATTTCGAACTTCCCTCTGACCAGGCTCACGACTCCCACAATCTGCTGCCACTTCTGAAGGGTGAGGTAGACCGAATTCGGGACACCCACATCCACAACACCTACGAGGGCCAATGGGCAATCCGCCACGGAGACTGGGTTCTGGTGGACCACGAAGATGGATACCGTAGCGGCCGCGTCGCTGACTGGGAAACGAAACACAAATACCCTGCAGACGACGACCAATCGGCAGAACTCTTCAACCTAGTGGAGGACTTGGGACAGCGACACAACCTAGCTTCGCGATATCCGGAGAGGGTCGAGAACCTACGCAAACGAATGGCGGAAATCAGGAATCGCGGTCATTCGGCCCCTCGTCTAGCAGGGGATTGAATAGACGCAGCTTTGATAATATCGGATCTTCATTCGCGGCGCTTCGCAAGCGGAGGTCCTACGAGGAAATCAGAGGCTCCAACCTGCACCATCTGCTCATTTTTTTTCGTAATTGGTATTACTCGGGAAGCGAAACCTTCTTTCCCTGAATCTTCATTTTTCGGACGAGCGTTTGCTGGGCTTCAACTTGACCGGGGGCAGTGGCGTTTCCGCCAGGTACGATTTCTCCATAGGGGCGCCCTGTTAATTGGATCGTTTGGGCGAGCAGCGATCGCAAGTGCTCCAGGGCTCGTCGTGATTCAGGATCGTCGATGAGGTTCCTGCGCTCGTTCCTATCTCGATCAATCCGGAAGAGCGCGTCTTCGTAATAGAAATTCGGATTCGCGGATCCGCGCGTCCCTATGCCTGCCCGGTTCAAGGGCGCCATGACTTTGGGCAAGTTCTCTGGCTTCGAATTTCGGATGACACTTAGATGTTCATTGGGATAACGCACGGCGATGTATTTGTACTCTTGGGTGCGAATCGCCCGCCCGAAGCCTAGCTCTAGGTACAAATGATTTCTCCAGCTATCGGGAGCCTGTCCCCCGAATAGAGGAGCAAGGCTTTTTCCGTCCAGTTCGTAAGCTACAGGAATATCCGCATTGCCGAGGTCGAAGGCTGTCGCCACGATATCGATACTCTGAACGAGGGCGTTGCTTTCAATATTTGCCGCGATCCTGCCTGGCCAACGCATAATGAAGGGTACGGAAGCGCCGTCGTCATCGAATAGAGATCCTTTTTGTCGGGAGCCATGATCGGCGGTGAAAACGAGCAGCGTGTTATCGTCGATACCGAGCTTCTCGAGTTTCTTCAAGATTGCTCCCAAGCCGGCATCAATCCAGGAGTAGCCAGCATGCCCTTTGTTAGGATCGAGTCCACGCTTGAAAAGTTCGCTCAGGATCGCTTCACGCGTTAGCATACCCTCTGGCTGGATGGGCCCTTGTTCTTGACCGGAGCCAGAGACAAGCGGTTCGGCGATGGATCGGCTCCATGATCTGTCTGGCCCATGAACGAGTGTGGTGCAGAGGTGAAGGTAAAACGGCTCACCTTTTCCTGATTGAACGCTATCTTCGATGAACTCCAGCCCGGCATCGATGGTCCACTCCAAGTTGTGCTCGGCGTAGGGCCTTTCCATATTTCCCAAGTAGATATTCTTGGCCCAATCGAATCCGCGCGATGTGAGCAGCTTGCGGTATTGGAGTTCATTGTAGCGAAAGGCTTCGCTCAATTCGGGAGAGCGTTTGGCGTCGCGAGGAATGTATTTCAGGCCCCATTTCTTGTAGTCCGAATCGGTACGCAAACTCTCAATACCGCTGGCATGGTACTTGCCGACAAATCCCGTTCGATAGCCGGCCTTAGACAGAACGCCTGCGACGTTCAGGTTGTCCGCCTCGAGGCCCATGTTGAAGGCAGGGAAGGCCTTGAGACCTTCCGGGTTTTCGTGCCGGAAAGGCTCAGACGTTGATCGGCTCGCGTAGCGTCCGGTGAGAAAGGAATAGCGCGAGGGCGTGCAAACGGTGCTGGTGACAAAGCCGTTATGGAAGAGTATGCCTTCCCGAGCCATGCGATCCAAGTTAGGCGTCCAGACCTGGCCGCCATAGGCGTCGATGGACTCCTTGTCCTGGTCGTCCGTGAGAAAGACGATGATGTTAGGACGAACGGCGAGAAGCGAGATTGAGCCGAGCGCGAGCAGAGCAGCGAAGAGGCTCCATGTGGTGCTGTTTTGGTGCATTAGAACTGTGTTCGATCTGGAGCAAGTGATATATTCGCGACAAGAAGCGGTATTCAATAGGAAACTCTGATTCGCTGATGATCTAACAAACGAAATAGATCACTTAGAGACTGGCTACAGGTCCATATCTATATCGCTAACGTCGAATTGGCTTTGGTCGATATTTGAACTTGTGGAGTAGCTCCAGGCAGAGATTGCACATTGGATTGGGCTTTTCGATTACGGCATGGGCCCGATGAAGATAGCCGCCACCCGCCACGATGGTAGGAAGATTATTGCAGGTTTGATCGAAGGAAAAGACCTTCTATTTCGACGACAACCGAACCAGTTACCCCACTCTGGTCGAAGATACGCCTTGAGAGTGGCTCGCTGTCTGGGACAGTTCCAATAACCCCGACAAACGCCGCACGGCTATCCGATTCGGAAGGTTAAAAATTAATAAGCATACTTCGGGGATTTCAGCTCGCAGTAGATGAAGGCACTGCAGATCGCTTCGTCAAACCCTGAGTCCAAGATTTATCAGCACTTCCTCATCTGCTAACCATTGGTTGGATCAAGCCCAATCGCGATAGGCTTCCACCAACTCTTCGTATGCCTTTTTATAAAATACAATATCGGCACTATGAACAATCAACTGGGCTCCGAGGTCTTTCATGTGTTTGGCGTGGTCCATATCGAAGGCGAGCGTCCCAAATACTTTTCCTTCGGCGATCGTTTTTTCAGCGATTATTCGAGCCGCTTCGAGCGTCTCGTCTCCTTTGACATCACCAGGTCTTCCTATGAGAGCCGAATAGTCACCAGGACCAAAGAAAACGCAGTCTACTCCCGCGACTGAGGCGATTTCCGAGACGTTTGCCAGTGCCTTGGGCGATTCGATTTGCGTGGTAACCCAGGTGTCTTCGTTCGCTCTATTCGTATAGTCTTCGGCTTGATACTGACCGTAATTATTATCGGGGCTTCCCCCGTCAAATCCGCGTTCGCCCACCGGATAGAATTTCGACCAACGAACAACTTCGCGAGCTTCGTCCGCGGACTCACATCGCGGATACATTATGCCGAGGGCCCCAGCTTCAAGAAGACGACCCATTCGCATGTATTCCCAGCGTCCTGGGCGAGCGAGTACATCTACGTCGCCAACCCGAGATGCCCGGGCGAGGCTAGCGAAGGTTTCAACGCTTTTGTCAGCGTGCTCTAAATCATACCAAAGGAAATCCAGCCCAGATTGGCTCAGTACTTCCGTGTGCACAGGGTCCGTAGACTTGACAAGAGTGCCTATGGCGACTCCTCCCTTCTTCCAAATTTCCTTAACTCGACTCTGTTTCATATGGGTAATTCAAATCAGTATTAGAACGTATTCTTAATCGCACTTTCCCACGATTAACACTCAATGTTCTAGCCAATTGATGTCAAACGTGATAAAACTTATCGATTCATAGGGGCTAGACTCTCCAACTTCGACCAATAGTCCAACAGTGCCATCGGTGAGACCGACCATATTCGAGTAGGCTCCGGGACCTTCATGTATCATTTTGCTGACTGGCCAGGTTTTTCCTTCGTCGTAGCTTAAGCGAGCCGTAATACCCTCGCGCTTGTCACCGGTAGGACTGGAAAAGAGAATGCGACTGCGATTTTTTTCGGGCCAGCTGAACCGAAGGATATTCGCCTGGCAAACGGGTGATTGAAGTCCGTCATCCAAATAAACCGGAGCGAAACTTATCCCGCCGTCCTCGCTTACGGCCACCGCCCGATTCCCTTTCCCGTGATAAGAGCGCATGTTTTGCATCACTGAGCCATCGGCGAGCTCGACCACGGTAGACTCGTTTGTAAGCGGTTCCTGGATCGCACCAAGGCCCCAGCTATCGCCGTGATCGTCGGAGTAAATGATGTGCGAGCGATAGGTTTTCGAATCTCTCTCAGCAGTGATCCGATCGGAATGATTTGCGGGAATGACCAGGCGACCTTTGTGGGGACCTCGCGTCAGTTGAATGCCGTTTCCAGGACCAGTTGCATACCAGCGCCAATCTTTCTTACGAAGGTGCGGAAGCTCTTTTGGCTTGGCCCAGGTTTTGCCATCATCATTCGAGTAAGTGACCCACGGTGAACGGGGATGCTCGCTCTTCCCAGTCATGATGGCATTCTCGCTATCGCTTCCTAGATTCCATGTAAGTAATAGCCAGATAGTCCCTGTATCCAAATCTACAACCGGACATGGATTTCCACAGGTGTTATACTTGTCGTCCCAAATCACTTCGATTCCGCTCCACGTTTTACCGCCATCTAGCGAGCGACGCATTATGAGATCGATATCGCCTTTGTCGCCAGCCTCGCGCCCTTCGGCGAAAGCTAAAAGGGTTCCGTCTTTGGTTTTGCAAATAGCGGGAATGCGGATGTTATTGTATCCATCCAATGCCTTGCGAAATAGGACTTGGGTCTCTATTGTATTTTCTACTCCCCAAAGTAGCGTTCCAAAAGCTAATTGTGCGAAGAGTATCTTGGGGAAGATAAGAATAAATTTATACATTGAGCTCATCTATAGAATAGTTTCCAGAATTCTTCTAAGTTATATATGAATGTAAGTGTATTCAACGGTGCCCAGCAGGTAAAACAATCAGTCTAGGAATACTTTCCTTGTGGGGAATTTATCCAAATCAACTTCCCGGATTTGCAGGAAAACTACCCGTTCCCAGCGATGGGGACAGAAGATATTGATGACGCCATCATCGATAAACGCATCTAAATAGGACGTGTTGTAGTCTCGCCAGATATTGTCGAAAAAGGGCTCGAGAGCTGTCGCGAACACGAATTGCGGTTCGCTCCAGTTACGACCTCCGTCCCCAGAGGTAGCGAACCAGATTTCGGAGCGGTCGTAATGCTGAGATCGGTTGCCAGCAAGGTCAGCGGTTTGGATCTTACTCCTATTGTGATGGAAAGCGATGAGCGTTTTGCCGTCGGACAACATGAAAAGCATAGGCGGTGCATCGGGATGCACTAAAGGAGTAGGTTTTGGATACGTCCACGATTTGCCATCATCCTCACTCCATGAACCCCAAAGATATCCCGTCGCCGTTCGCGTCATGAAAAAGATATTACCGTTTCCTAGGTTAATAGGTCGGCCTTCATCCATGCGATTAAATCCTTTGGCATACCAACCCCCATGGCGTTGACCTGGCAGCAGTTCCCAGGTCTGTCCTTGGTCTTCGCTCCGCAACAAATACTGTCGCGTCATTATTGGCTTGTAGGACCAGTCGGCCTCGTGAGATCCAAGAAGCCAGGCACCCGAATCTGTTTCCGTCATGCGCATAACCGACATACCGCGAAACTCAGGATCATTTTTAGGACGAATGATTCTCACTTCCGACCAAGTGTGGCCATCATCGTCGGAGTAGCGATATCCGATGGGAGCGTTTTCCGACAATCCGTGCGTCTCAGGTTCGTACATATCCCAAATCGGCTGTGTGCCGAAGGCATAGATACGTTCGGAGCTCTTGGGGATAAACGGAATGAAACCGTGTTGGTTGTAATCGATATCAAAGGCAACCGTTGGGCCCTCCCACGTTTTTCCTTTGTTGCTAGATCGGTAAGCCAGCATGTCATTGACCTTGCCTTCCCCGCGCTTACCGGCGCCACCATAATGTCCGCCGTCTGGAAACATCACCAGATAATCTCCTTTTGGCGTAACGGTACCTCGAATTTCATATAAGCCTCGCTTAGCATCACGAGCTCGGTGGATGATCTCGGCCTCTAAGTAGGGAGCTAAAACGATTCCTAGCTCACGGTCCAATTTTAACGACCGTGGAAGTGCGTCCGTTTTGAACTCGCGATCTTGAATTACAATGGATTCGGCAATGGTATTCGGGCTTTCCTTCATGTGAGCGGACCCCAAGAAGACCAAAAGGCAATATATAGTTATCAATGTTTTGTGGCTCATGGCTTTATCCTTTTCGTTGGCCTTAGACTTCTCTGGATACGAAAAGTGACGCCAATGAGCCAGTGCCGAAACAGATACCGATTCCGACAAAGCCAAAAAGCAGCCCATTGAGATCGGTGAAGTACTTAACGAATACAATCGCGATCAGGCTAAAGATTACGCCGATCCAGGCGTGGGTGGCATTGGCTTTTTTCGTAAGGAGGCCGAGAAGAAATAGTCCGGCTAGCGGACTGGCGATTAGTCCCATGAGTCCGATGAGAAAGTCGAACATGTGACCAATGTCCATACTTGACATAATAATGGCGATCGTGGTGCCCAATATTCCGAGGCCGCTAACGATTTTGCGGGCGAGTCGCAGCTGGTTCTCGTCGTCCCAAACGGACTTGAATCTACCTATAAAATCATTGGAAACTGCAGTGCATATGGAATGCATGCTGCTATCTAAACTCGACATGGCAGCGGCGAATACACCTGCGATAACCAGTCCAGCCAAACCAGCGGGCATTTGATGAGCGACGAACCAAGGAAGGACTTGATCGTTTTTTTGGAGCGGACCCAGAAGATCCGGATTGGATTTGTAGAAAACAAATAGAGCGATGCCCATTAAGGAGAAAATCAACGTCGCTGGAATGGCGAGCAAGGCATTGGTCCAGACGGCCTTCTTAGCCTCTCGTTCGGAGTTCGTGGTGAGGTAGCGTTGAACCACTGCTTGGTCTGACGTGTAGGGCACGAGCGCGTTAGAGAATATACCTCCGAGCATCAGGACCATGAATGAGTCGGTGGCCCAAGACCATTCGATGGGTGGCAGTTCGAATTTTCCGGCTTCTTTCCCCATTGAAACCAAAGTTGATAAGCCCCCATCTAAATTAGACACGACTATTCCAAGAGCGAGGAGAGCACCTCCCATAAGTACTACGACTTGGACAACGTCCGTCCAAATAACCGCTTTAATGCCTCCAAATGCGGTATACACGGTGGATATCATTCCCATCATGAGAATGCAGAGAGTTAGGTTGAATCCAGTGACGGCAGACAAGGCAAGCGCGGGAAGAAATACTACAATCCCCATGCGTAACAGCTGGAAAATAATAAAGGACGCACTGCCAAAAAGGCGCAGGCCGAGATCGAATCTATGTTCTAGAAATTGATAAGCGGTGACTGCGTTGATTCTTCGAAGTCGAGGAATGTAGATCAAGGCGATGAGCGGTGCGACGATGAGAATACCGAAGTTTAATATTATCGCTGACCAGCTTGTCGCGTAGACACGAGCGGGAAGGGCGAGATAAGTAATCGCGCTTAAAGTCGTACCGAATATACTGATACCCGCCGCCCACCAAGGAATCAATCTTCCTCCCAAATAGAAATCCTCTGCCGTCTGCGTGTTGCGGGCACAGACAAATCCGATTGCGAGTAGGCCTCCAAGATACGCTATCAGTGTCGTCCAATTAAGAGCTCCAAAAGAGGCCGAGATTGGCGTGGCGGTGAGCTTCCAGATTTTAGGAGAGCGTACGCGGGGGCGGATTTCTCCCGACGCTACAATAAAGTCGTCGTCCCATTTCGCGATCTGGGTGGTGACATGGTTCTGCGGCATCGTCCCCGCCTTTTGCCAGCTATCGATTAGAGCGTTGTACCCCCAGACCTGTTTTGGAAATCCGGGATGCTCATCCTTTAGTTCGTCCGCTGAGTGAAATAGAGATCCATCCGCACCACCTATTATCAAAATGTGATTTTCTCCAACTGGGATCGCTTCGCCCGCCATCATGCATGCGGGCGAGTCCGCGAGCCGTTTCCAAGAAGTGCTAGACGAACTATAGGCGTAGGCGTCTTTCAAAAATTCGAGCTCGCCATTTTCGCCTTCGCGTCGACCGCTGAAAATATAGATCTGGTTCTCGCGTCCATTGTTCTGGGCAGCGAGTATATTAAATGCACGGGAAGGTCCGGGCCAGCTAGGCAATTCCTGCCACCCGAACGAGTCGTTCCCCTTTTTATCTAGATCCAAGACCCAGAAGTTTTTCATTGCCTTTGAAAGCTCATTTGTCTCGCTTCCACCGGCAAGATACACTTTTTGACCCAACGTAGTGGCTGCTCCATACACCAAGGTCGACGGAAGATTCGGCAAGTTTTCGCGTTGAACCGATTTAGTTGCTGAATTCCAAGTCAGTAAAAAGACTTCGTCATAGGTGCTCGAGGCATCATTTCCCCCCATGCAAAGCACCCCCAAATCCGTCGTCACGGAACTTCCGTATCCAATAGGTCGCGGCAGTTTTCCGCCGCTATGCCAGACACCGGTTTTATCAAGCACCCAGATATCGTCATGCCAAATTTTGGCTTCTCCCCAGTAGGGTTTCGGGAAATTCGCTCCACCCGCCACGATGAGAGTATCGTTGCTGACACCGATAAAGGGACCCGCAACCCCTAAGGATTCTGACTGGTTACCTGAAGGTGGAAGTTCCGCAACTGCTTTCCATTTGAGATAGCTTGGATCACTCGACTCCTCGCCCCAAGATGGCTCTCCAATCGTCACCACTGATCCCATGAAAATAAGTACTAGTAATTTATAACGTATTCTAGATATCATAACAAAGTTAGAGTATTGGGCATTTTGAGACAAATTAGAGAGGGTAATAGCGTAATCTTGAAGGAGGTATGATATTCAGCCAACTCACCTTTTCTTCCACTTGTAATTTGAGGGGTCAAAATCGTAGGCACCTTTGGTTGGCACTTCCTCCGCGTAGTGATTAGGAAGCCAGGCTTTGAAGGGACCCACTAGCTCCGGGTGTTTTTCAATTAGGTTTGTCCATTCATGGGGGTCGCTAACCCGGTCATACAGCTCCTCCCCTTTTCTTCCTTCGTCATACTGTATGTAGCGCCAATCCCTGGTACGGATAGCCGTGTTGCCTTTCAAATAGTCGATGATTGCAGGATGTTTCCATTGAGCTTTCGGATTCTTCAGCAAAGGCCCAATGTCGATGCCATCCAAACCAGAGGGTACCGGCAATCCGCACAGCTTCGTAAGCGTCGGGAATAGGCAAGTCAGGTCTACTGGACTTTCCGTTTCCGAGCCGGCTTGCGTTACGCCTGGAACGACCATGATGAAGGGAACATGGGTCGACCGCTCCCAAAGCGTGTTTTTCGCATAGTGATCCTTTTCCCCGAATGCATACCCATGGTCGGACCAGAGAACGACGATCGTGTTTTCCCGGTAGGCACTTTTGTCGAAAGCATACATCAATTCCCCCACCATAGTATCCGCGTGTGCAATACTTGCTAAATAGGACTGAACACAGTGCCGAAGATCATCGTATTCTTCGATCATTCGAAGATCGTTGCGGCGGTATTCAGCCATGATTTGACCCCCTTCAGGTATATCGTCCAAGTCCCCAGGTTTATTGATAGGAAGTTCGACTTTTTCCTTCGGTAACACATCAAAATATTTCTGCGGAGCGTAGAATGGCAAATGAGGCTGGAAAATTCCAACTGCCAGGAAAAATGGATTCTCGTGATCCCGGGAAAGAAATTCACTAGCCCAACGCACCGTTCGAGCATCACCCATTTCATTATCGTCTACTTCCATTGGCCCCCAATCGAGCGAATCGCTCGGGTGGCGGGGCATAGTCGTGAGAAAACGACGATCTTCGCCACGACTTTTAAAATAATCCACAATTAGATCCTTATCCTGAACCAGATCGAAATATTCATCCCATTGATCCGGTGGATTGAAGCCAACCGTGTGGTGATGGACCTTGCCGGCACCTGCCGACGTGTAGCCATGATTTCTAAAATAATGGGGTAGCGTCACCAAATCTGGATACGCCGGTCGCCACCAATGACCGTTACTGTACAAACCCGTTGTTGACGCACGTTTCCCTGTAAGGATCGCCGCCCTACTTGGGGCGCATTTCGGACTTGGAGCGTGGGCGTTCGTAAAGAGCAATCCTCTTTCAGCTAGGGCATCAATGTTGGGCGTTGGAACTCTATCTGAACCGAGACAGCCCACCCAATCGTTCATATCATCAACGGATATGAAGAGAACGTTTGGACGGGGCGTGGCCGCATCTAAGGATTGAAGAGCGAATGCCGAGTGGAGAATGAGGAGTATTTTAAAGAATTTCATTTTTTTAAATTAGGGTAAAGACCTCCGAACGTGCCGCGGTAGTTTTGTCTTGTATCGCGGCACGCTCGGAGGTCGCTGCTCTAAACAATATCGTTATTTCAATTTACACATAGCGTATGTTAGATAGTGGTTTCCGTCGATGACTCGATTGTAGGAGTCATTTGTCCGTCAGCTTTACGAATTGCCTCGAGTTCTATCCGAAGATGTTTTTGGAAGAGACTTATATCGGCGCTGTGGATCAGGAGGTTTGCTCCCATATCGAGGAACCTTCTCTGTTGCTCGACGCTGCCCCAGAAGTGGATTCCTGCCCCGACACCCGCAGCACGTCCTTTCTTGAAAATGGTTTCGCAGGCTTCCAGAAAGATGGGCTCGTCATATCCTTCGGGTACGCCGAGACTACAGGAGAGATCGTGCGGGCCAATGAGCAAAGCATCCAAACCAGGCACGGCCAGAATTTCATCCAAGGCCTCTATTGCTGGCTTGCTCTCGATGTTGACGAACATCAATCTCTGCTCCGCACCCTTTGCTACGTAGGATTCGAGCTTCTCCTCGACATTGGTGCCATCGAGCATTCGCTGCAGTTTCTGCCCTTTGATAGGACGGCATTTGACCGCACCACGCAGGGCCTGCACCTGCTCTGCGGTTTCCATATAGGGAGCGACTATTCCTGCCGCTCCTGCATCGAGTGCCATCGTCGCCGTGTAGGGGTCGGGGGATGGAATACGCACAATAGGAGGGAGACCAAGTGCCGCGTATGTCTGGCACATCCAACTCAATTCGGCTCTATCGATCGCGATATGCTCGGTATCAATGAATACGAAATCGAGCCCACAATCGCACACAGCTTCGGGCCACCGCGGCGAAGGCGATACAATGAGCGTGCCGAAGACCGTTTCTCCCGCGACGATTTGGTTACGTAAATGAGTTGATGTCATGGCTTGAGTTTGAGTTTTCCGAAATGGATGTGAGTTCGTGGCGTATTGGCTGTGCCGCTATCCTATACGCAGCGAAAATCTCCCGGCGCCACTTCGGCAAGAGTGGGATAGGAGTTTTTGATACCCGCGTGGTAAAACGTCATCTCGTCGCTCCAGCCTTCCCCAGCGGGCTTTATCTTGTAACGCAAGGAAGTACGGCCCCCATTTGGGAATCCCGGCGCCTTGCCACGCTGAGCAGGACCGTCATTATAGACGTAGATATGGGTCCCGTTTGACGACTGGCCAAAGTAGCCTTTCGATTTTGCATTGTGCAAATCCGGCTCCGGTTGAGCGACGCTCCAGTTACGACCCCCATCGGTGCTCACACTGGAATATGCACGCGGCGGGTTTGCGGTGAGACTCGTGTCGTCATAGTCAGCCGTTCGCATCACTATTTTGAGTTCTCCCTTCTTCCCCCAAGGAGCAATATTCCCTTCGTGCAGGAAGACCCGAGCCTCGGTCGGTTGAGGAATAAAAGCTTCCAGCTTCCACTCCAACAAGCTGCTACTGCTCAGAATAAAATGATCGCGCGATCCTCTCGGGTCTGCTGCAAGGGTATTGCGATGGGCCGGAAGGAGATATCGTTTTTCCCCCTTTATCTGAGTCTCGACGACCCCAGCGTTCAGAATTAGCGGCCCCGTGTAGCGCATGGCCATTTCAACGGGTGTCCATGAAAATCCCCCATCAGCAGTAAAAGCTGCGACCAGATGCGATTCTTCGCTATTTTCAGAAGCGATCGGATTACGCATAGCGTAACACCAAATCACTTCCTGACCTGGAATCTTGTAGAGAACGGGATTCGCATATGCGAATTGCAGCTCTCCCTTCCGCTGCCGATGATCGAAGATCGGAATCGGCTCTTCCCATGTATCCCCATCATTTTTCGAAACGGTCGCCAATATGTCCCCCATGTCTTTCTTGCCGTTGGCCATAGCTCCGAAGGCCACAATCAAATGATTCTTCTTTTGCCCTTTTATGATGAATGGTTGCCAGACACGCCAAGCGTGCGGATGCTGCTCAATCCGGCGAATTGTCCGTACGTCCATGAAGTCACCTTCGTATTCGATTTCCTCTCCATAGCCGTTCGTTGACACCAAAGCAGTGATTAGAAAAATGAAAGTGAAGAGTTTGATATGCTTAAACAAAATAGGGGTCGAATTCACGGTACAATTGTTTTGGTTAAAATTAAGGATTCCTTAGATTGCCAAAGAGTTCGTTCTTGAAAGGGTACCCTGCGAGGCAATCTGATCGAAATTTGGGCTGATCGCGACTGTATCGCCATAGCTTCTAAGGACGGGCCGTAAGTCCTCTATGGCAATAAAGAGCGCGTTTGGAGCACTTCGGGCCCCAAATTGAAAAATGCAAATTGAAAAATGAAAAATGAGAGGAGATTTTAGGGTGTGCTTAGCTTTTGAAGGGCAGGACAGTGACATCCGGGCGTTCTGCACAAGAAGATAGAGCCAAGCCGAAGTGACACGCCCGGAAGTCATTGCCCTACCTAACTTCATAATAAGGATTTGCTCGCATTGGTTCTGCTCCGACTTCGGTCTGCCATTCATGTAGTTCTGCAAGCAATTTTTTCGTGCGCTCGGGTTGAGCTTCTACGAGATTTTTCGTTTCACTAATATCATTGGTCAGGTTGTATAGCTCGATTTCGCCGGTTTCCAAGAACTCGATGAGCTTCCAAGCGCCCCGCCGAATGATCGAAACTGGAGTGCTGTGCGGGTGCTGATTATAATGCGGGTAGTGCCAAAAGAGATTCTCGCGATCGAGCGCCGTCTCTCCTTTTAGCAGAGCAGATAGGCTCAGGCCATCTTGATGTTGATACGGGCGTAGGGGCAATCTGGTCACTTCGAGAAT